>NZ_JBITGN010000003.1:436756-556873 GCF_044457245.1 Nocardia sp. NPDC050630 | reverse complement strand
ACCACACCCCAAAAGGGCGCAATCAGAAGAATTAACCAGAGTCCGAAAACCATGGCAAAACAAAACACCAGCAAAAAGTATTTGCTGACAAAAATATCCGACCCACCCACACGGGGGTATGAATAGAATCGGAACCAAAAAATATTTGGCACTGACATTCATCGACACACTATTGAGTTCTCAAAGAACACACGCACACACCATCTAACGGGTTCAACCCCGGTCGATCGGTGAGGCAACTTATCAAGCTTAGCTCAGCTGCGAACCCGATTCAAAATCGGGGTCTCGTTCGAGCTAGTGTGATCGCCAGGCGCTCAACGTCCTACCTCGTTTCCCTGGTCCTTCGCTCAGCCTTTCGGCTCAGCGCGTGGGCCCCGGGTCGGTGTCCGTGTCGCTCTGACTCGAATAAAGTTACGTGTCGGTGTGCACGATGTCAAATCGCCTGGTCAGGAACGCTTTTCGGCGCGAGCACATCGACGCCTTGCGTTCACATGATCAATCCGCGGCGCCGACTCGCTCCACCTGACCGCCCAACGCCTGCAGCTGCTCGACGAAATTCGGATAGCCGCGGTCGATATGGAAGACGTCGTGCACCTCAGTGGTGCCATCGGCAACCAGACCGGCAAGTACCAACCCGGCGCCGGCCCGAATATCCGACGACCACACCGGCGCGCTGGACAGGCGCGGAATTCCGCGCACCACCGCATGATGTCCATCGGTCCGTGCGTCGGCGCCGAGCCGGATCATCTCCTCCACGAAACGGAAGCGCGCCTCGAAGATGTTCTCGGTGATCATCGATGTGCCGTCCGCAATCGCCGCCAGGCCGATGGCCATCGGCTGCAGATCGGTCGGGAATCCGGGGAAAGGCAGAGTCGAGAAATTCACCGCGCGCGGCCGATCGGCCTGGATCACCCGGAAACCGTCCGGTTCGAACGAAATGCGCGCACCAGCGGAGCGCAGCTTGTCCAGCACGAGGGACAGGTGCTTGGGGTTGACACCGGTGACCCGGACATCTCCCATGGTCATCACCGCAGCGATCCCCCAGGTGGCGGCGACGATCCGGTCACCGATCACCTGGTGCGTAGTCGGTGCGAGGCGCTCGACCCCCTGAATGGTGAGCACCGACGTGCCCGCACCACTGATCCGCGCCCCCATCCGAACGAGCATGTTGCACAGATCGACGATGTCGGGTTCACGGGCCGCGTTATCGATGACCGTCTCCCCCTCGGCCAGCACGGCCGCCATGAGGATGTTCTCGGTCGCGCCCACCGAAGGAAAGTCCAGCCGGATCCGCGCGCCCTGCAGTTCGTCCGCCCGCGCGACCACACAACCGTGCTCGATTTCGCTGGTCGCGCCGAGCAGACGCAGACCCGCCTGATGCATATCCAACGGCCGCGAGCCGATCGCGTCACCGCCGGGCAGCGCGACAACGGCTCGCTTACACCGCGCCATCAGCGGACCGAGCACACAGACCGAAGCGCGGAACTGTGTCACCGCCGGAAAATCCGCGTGGTACTTGGGTTCGGCGGGCGTATTGATCGTGACGACCGACCCGTCGATTGCGACGTCGCAGCCGAGGCCGCGCAGCACATCACCCATCAACGGCACATCGAGGATGTCCGGGCAGTTCGTAATGGTGGTCGTGCCTTCGGCCAGCAATGCAGCCGCCATCAGCTTGAGGACGCTGTTCTTCGCACCCCCGACCGCGACCTCACCGACGAGTCGATTCCCGCCAGTAACCAAAAACCGTTCCATGCCGCCTCTCCGCGTATTCGGCGCACTGTTGGTGCAAAGGATAGTTGCGTTGCGGGCCGGTGGTAGCAGTGCCGGGGTTATATCCAGGTAGCTGGGACACATTTCAGGTTCTCCAGCAACTTTTTGCGTGTGTCGGTGCGGATCGGACGGTTCACGAACCACCTTGTTCGCCACCAGGCTTCCACAACACGTCACCGCCCGGGTTGGCGACACGGCTGAGGATGAACAGCAGGTCGGAGAGGCGGTTCAGGTATTTCGCCGGAAGGATATTCGTATCGTCCGGGTGCGCCTGCACCGCCGACCATGCCGAACGCTCCGCTCGCCGCGCCACCGTGCGGGCCGTGTGAAGCAAGGCGGCCAGCGGTGTGCCACCGGGCAGAATGAACGAATTCAGCGCGGGCAGTTCGGCATTGAACTCATCGCACCAGGCTTCGAGGCGATCGATATACGGCTGGGTGATTCGCAGCGGCGGATACTTCGGCTCCGGGACCACCGGGGTGGAGAGATCCGCGCCCGCATCGAACAGATCGTTCTGCACTTGGCGCAATACCTTCAGCAACTCCGGGGCCGGGTCACCGAGCGCGACGGCCACACCGATGGCGGCATTCGTTTCGTCACAGTCGGCATAAGCGACCAGCCGCGGATCGGTCTTGGCCACCCGCGAGAAATCGCTGAGACCAGTCGTCCCATCGTCGCCGGTCCGCGTATAGATCCGCGTCAGATGCACACTCACACGCCCACCCTATCGCTACACACGCCACAACTGATTTGGTAAGTACATGGGTAACTCGTCGGGGACGGGCTGAGTTGCCCACAGCCCTACCGCCGCCCGCAAAACGCCACAGTTGCCGCGACTGAGTCTGGCGCCTAAAGGTTCGGGGAGGCGGACGAGCCTAGAGTCCGGGCAGCCGACGGGTGCGATCCGAGGGGCGAGATTCGACCCAGGAGAGGAAGGCTGCCAGTGAGCCGCGGTCCAGGGCCAATTCGTAATTGCCGTCGTTATCGGAAACCGCGGTTACCGCGATCTCGTCGGTCATGATGTCGTATTCGTCGCCACGCGGGCCGCGCCGATCACCGATCTCGATGCCCTGGCGTCGAATGGTGGAATCGGGACCGAGTTTCAGACTGGATAGTTTGTAGAAGACGAGGCGATCCTCGTCATATCGAATCAGGCCGTGCCGCCACCCCTGGCCGCCGCGTGCGGGCAGCACCCGGAGAATCGCTGCGGTGCCGCCGCGACGCAACATGATCAGCCGGTAGGTGGAGGCCAACGCCAAGAGAACGAGCGTGAGTACCAGAATGATCAGGAGAACCATCCCGGTCTGCAATGCCGTTCGTCCCTTCGTTCAGCCGCCGTGTCGACGACACGGCATTCGATCGGCGGTGTTCGCAGGCCCTTCGTGGCCCCCGCAGGCTACTGCCTCCGGACCTGATGCTCACACCGCGTCCGGCCATTCAACCACGGCACCGAGTTTACAAATGGCGGGGCCTTGTCTTTGAACGTTCGAAGCCGGAAACGGCGCTGTCGGCGGCGATTACATTCGCCGCCGACAGCGCCGTGCTATCGGGTCGTACCCAATCCTGGTGCGGTACTAGGCCTTCGCCTCTTCGACCGCGCGCACCTGGCCCTGGGCCGCGATCTTGGCTTCTTCCGAGGCATCGGCGTCGGCCAGCACACGACGGGCTGCCTCGACGTCGATCTCATCGGCGAATTCCGCGGATTCGGCCAGCACCCGGACCGAGGTCGCGGTTACCGAGAAGAACCCACCGTGCACCGCAGCGGTGATCCGCTCACCTTCGGTGGGCACGATGCTCACGATCCCGCCCTCGACGAGCTGACCGAGCAGCGGCTCGTGACCCGCCATGATGCCGATCTGACCTTCGGTGGTCTGCGCGCTGACGAACGTCGCCTGGCCGGACCAGAGCAGACGTTCGACGGCGACCAGATCAACTGACATCTCCGCCATGGGTGCTACTTTCCGGCGATCTTCTTCGCGGCCGCCTCGACGTCGTCGAGACCACCGCAGGAATTGAACGCCTGCTCCGGGAAGTGGTCGAACTCGCCCTTGCAGACGCGGTCGAACGCCTCGATGGTGTCGGTCAGCGGCACCACCGAACCCGGCTGGCCGGTGAACTTCTCGGCCACGATGAAGTTCTGGCCGAGGAACTTCTCCAGACGGCGGGCCCGGCCGACGAGGACCTTGTCCTCTTCGGAGAGCTCGTCCATACCGAGGATGGCGATGATGTCCTGCAGTTCCTTGTACTTCTGCAGGATCCGCTTGACCTCGTTGGCGACCCGGAAGTGCTCCGCACCGACGATCGAGGCCTCCAGGATGCGGGAGGTCGAGGTCAGCGGGTCGACGGCCGGGTAGATGCCCTTCTGCGAGATCGGGCGGGAGAGCTCGGTCGTCGCATCGAGGTGGGCGAAGGTGGTCGCCGGGGCCGGGTCGGTGTAGTCGTCGGCGGGCACGTAGATGGCCTGCAGCGAGGTAATGGACCGACCACGGGTCGAGGTGATGCGCTCCTGCAGCTCACCCATCTCGTCGGCCAGCGTCGGCTGGTAACCGACCGCCGAGGGCATGCGGCCGAGCAGGGTCGACACCTCGGAACCGGCCTGAGTGAACCGGAAGATGTTGTCGATGAACAGCAGCACGTCCTGGTGCTGCACGTCGCGGAAGTACTCGGCCATGGTCAGGGCCGAGAGGGCGACGCGCATACGCGTGCCCGGCGGCTCGTCCATCTGACCGAAGACGAGGGCGGTGTCCTGGAGGACGCCCATCTCTTCCATTTCCAGGTGCAGGTCGGTGCCCTCACGGGTGCGCTCACCGACGCCGGCGAATACCGAGGTGCCGGAGAACTCACGCGCGATACGCGTGATCATTTCCTGGATCAGAACGGTCTTGCCGACACCGGCACCACCGAACAGACCGATCTTGCCGCCCTTCACGTACGGGGTCAGCAGGTCGATGACCTTGATGCCCGTTTCCAGGATCTCGGTCTTACCCTCGAGCTGGTCGAATGACGGAGGCTTGCGGTGGATGCCCCACTGCTCGCCGTCGCGACCGGTACCCGGCGCGTCGAGGCAGTCGCCGAGGGCATTGAAAACGTGGCCCTTGACGACGTCACCGACGGGCACCGAAATCGGCTTGCCGGTGTCGGTGACGGTTGCGCCACGGACCAGACCGTCGGTCGGCTGCATCGAGATGGTGCGAACGATGTTGTCACCGAGGTGCTGGGCGACCTCGAGGGTCAGGGTCTTGGCCACCGAGGTCAGAGTGATCTCGGCGTGCAGAGCATTGAACAGCTCGGGGATGGAACCCCGCGGGAACTCGACGTCCACGACGGGGCCGATGACGCGGACGACGCGACCTGTTTTCGCGCCGGTCCGGCTCTCTTGTGTGACTGCTGCGGTCATTTTTCTCTTCCGTGTCCTATTCGCGGCCTTCGGGGGCCCTCCGTGGTTACGCTGCGCTTCCGCCTCCAGGCCCTGACCTCAGGCCGCGGGCAGCCTTTAGTCGCGGTCCGAGCTCGAAGCCAGCGCGTTCACGCCGCCGACGATTTCGCTGATTTCCTGCGTGATCTGGGCCTGCCGCACCGAATTCGCCTGCCGGGTGAGCACATTGGCCAGATCGTTGGCGTTGTCGGTGGCTGCCTTCATTGCGGTGCGCCGAGCCGCGGACTCGGATGCCGCTGCCTCGAGCAACGATGAGTAGATGCGGGTGTTGATGTACTTGGGCAGCAGCGCCGCCAACAGCACATCTGCATCGGGCTCGAACTCGTACTGCGCGGTGAGTTCCGCGGTCGGCGAGTCGGTGAAGCTGTCCTCACCCATGTCGTAGTCTTCGTCGACATAGCTGACCTGTATCGGCGCCAGGCGACGAACCTCGGGGGTCTGGGTCAGCATCGAGACGAAACGGGTGTACACGATGTGCAACTCGTCGACGCCCTCGATATTGCCCACCCCGTTCGGAGCCGGAATCTCAGCCTCGGAGCCTGCCATGAACGCGTCCACCAGGTGGTGGCATGCGGCTGTGGCATCGCTGTACTTCGGCTGCTGGGAGAATCCGGTCCACGCGCTGACTACGGGCCGGTTGCGGAAGGTGTAGTACGTAAGGCCTTTATTGCCCATCACGTACAGCACCGGCTCCTTGCCCTCGCCACGCAGGGTGACCATGAGCTCCTCGGCCCGCTTGAGCACATTGGAGTTATAGCCACCGCACATGCCGCTGTCACTGGTGATCACCAGGACGGCGGCCCGGCGCGGATTGGCGCGCTCGGTCAGCAGCGGGTGCGACAGACTCGTCGACGCACTCGCCAGTTCACCGAGGACCTTGGTGATCTCCTCGGCGAACGGCTTCGCGGCCGCAACCCTGGCCTGAGCCTTGGAGATTCGCGAAGTCGCGATCAGCTCCTGGGCCTTGGTGATCTTCTTGATCGAACTCACACCACGAATGCGGGAGCGCAATTCACGCAAACTTGCCATCAGCGGTTCACACTCCCTTCATTCGCCTGTACCGGATTGCAGCATTCCCGGGGCACTGCGCGGTCACGCAAGCTACCGCCTCCGTGCCCGTCGCTCATGCTGCGGATCGAATAGCGCATCAGCGTGCTCGATTACTTCTCGACGTGCTTGCGGGTCACCGACAGCGATTCGACCTCTTCGTGATCGAGCTCACCAGCGGCGGCCTCGTTCACGACGCGCGAGCCGTCGGAAGCGAGGAAGCCCTGCTTGAACTTGTCGGTGGCTGCCTTGATGGCATCGCCGTTCTCGTTGTCGAGGACCTTGCCGCCCTCGATCGACTTGAAGGCGTCGGCCGCGCTGCGGTGCAGATCCTCGAGCAGTTCGGCGTTGAAGCGACGGATGTCGGCAACCGGGACCGAGTCGAAGTAGCCGGCATCGACCAGGAAGATGGAGACGATCTGGTCCTCCACCGGAACCGGCGAGTACTGGTCCTGCTTGAGCAGCTCGACCCAGCGGGCACCGCGTTCCAGCTGTGCCAGCGAGGCGGCGTCGAGGTCGGAGGCGAAGGCGGAGAACGCCTCCAGCTCGCGGTACTGCGCCATTTCCAGACGCAGCGAACCGGCGACCTTCTTCATGCCCTTGGTCTGGGCGGCACCACCGACACGGGAGACCGAGGTACCGACGTTGATCGCCGGACGGACACCCTTGTTGAACAGGTCGGACTCGAGGAAGACCTGGCCGTCGGTGATGGAGATGACATTGGTCGGGATGAACGCCGAGATGTCGTTGGCCTTGGTCTCGATGATCGGCAGACCCGTCATCGAGCCAGCGCCCATCTCGTCGGACAGCTTCGCGCAACGCTCCAGCAGACGCGAGTGCAGGTAGAAGACGTCACCCGGGTACGCCTCGCGGCCCGGCGGGCGACGCAGCAGCAGCGAGATGGCGCGGTAGGCCTCGGCCTGCTTGGTCAGGTCGTCGAACACGATCAGGACGTGCTTGCCCTGGTACATCCAGTGCTGCCCGATCGCCGAACCGGTGTAGGGCGCAAGCCATTTGAAGCCGGCCGAGTCGGAAGCGGGGGCCGCGACGATGGTGGTGTACTCCATCGCACCGTGCGATTCCAGCGCGGTCTTCACGCCCGCGATGGTGGAACCCTTCTGGCCGATCGCGACATAGATGCAGCGAACCTGCTTCTTCGGGTCGCCGGTCTCCCAGTTCGCCTTCTGCGCCAGGATCGCGTCGATGCAGACCGCGGTCTTACCGGTCTTGCGGTCGCCGATGATCAGCTGACGCTGACCACGACCGATGGCGGTCAGTGCGTCGATGGCGGTGATACCGGTGGCCAGCGGCTCCTCGACCGGCTGACGCTGCAGCACGGACGCGGCCTGCAGCTCCAGCACACGCTGCTCTTCGGACTCGATCTCGCCGAGGCCGTCGATCGGCTGGCCGAGCGGGTTGACCACGCGGCCGAGGAACTTGTCACCGACGGGGACCGAGAGCACGTCGCCGGTGCGGCGAACCTGCTGGCCCTCTTCGATTTCCGCGAACTCGCCGAGGATGACCGCACCGATCTCGCGGTCCTCGAGGTTCAGCGCGACGCCGAGCACACCGCCGGGGAACTCGAGCAATTCATTGGCCATCGCCGAGGGCAGGCCGCTGACGTGCGCGATGCCGTCGCTGGTGTCGGTGACGACACCGACTTCTTCGATGGAGGTTTCCGGGGTGTAGCTCTGGGTGTAGCTCTCGATCGCGCTACGGATCTCATCGGTGGAGATCGTCAGCTCCGCCATAGTCTTCCTGCTCTCGCTGTCTGGTCTGAATGTCGGGGGGTGGTGGGTCGTCAGGCCAGAGCCCGACGCAGCCGTTCCAAGCGGCCGGTGGCGCTGCCGTCGATCAGGTCGTCGCCGACCCGCACCACGACGCCGGTCAGCAGACTCGAATCGACCTGCACGTGCACCGTGACCGGCTTGCCGTAGATGCGCTGCAACGACGCCCCGAGATGGTCACGTTGCTGGTCGGTCAACGCGACCGCGGCACGCACATGCGCGACGATCTGATCGCGCCGCGCGGCCGCGAGATCGGACAGCTCGCCGAACGCGCCGCCGATATTCGTCGCCCGGGTGACCACCTGATCCGCCAGGGTCTGGGTGATGGTCTCGGTCTTGCCCGCGAGCAGCCGGTCGATCAGTTCGCGCTTGGCCGCGGCGGGCTTCGCACGATCCGAAAGTGCCTGCTCCAGCTCGGGATTGTCGCCGATGATCCGACCGAGCCGGAACAATTCGTCCTCGACCGCCCCGAGTCGTCCGCTGTCGGCGGCGGACTCCAGCAACGCCTCCTGGCCGAGCAACACCAGGGTGTCGACCAAATCCGCGGTGCGCGACCAGTTCTGGGCCACCGCGGTGGTCAGCACCGCCAGGGTGGCGGGGCTGACCTTGCCGCTGAAGACCCGCTCGCTGAGTTCGGCGCGCACCGAGCCGGGCACCGACACGTCCGCGAGCGCAACACGCAGCGAACGCTGGTCGTCCAGCACGGCGACAACGGCGAACAGTTCCGACCCCGTCGTGGCCGCAACACTGTCGCTTCCGGTCAGAGCGGCCCGAAGTGCCTCCCGTGCCCGGGAGCTTGCCTCGCGGCTCGCTGCGTACATGCTTCTCACTTTCGCGTCGCTACCTTCCGACCCCGATGCCGGCTTCCGACTGATCGAGTTCGGACAGGAACCGGTCGATCGAGGCCGCTTGCTTAGCTTCGTCCGAAACCGACTGCCCGATAATCTTTTCGGCCAAATCGACGGCAGTTTTGCCGACTTCGGCGCGCAGCTCGGTCAGGATCTGCTGGCGCTGAGCTTCCAGCTGGCTGTGACCGGCAGCGACGATGCGGTCGCTTTCGGCCTGTGCTTCCGCGCGCATCTGCGCGAGGATCTGCTGGCCCTGGGTGCGTGCATCCTCACGGATGCGCGCGGCCTCGAGCCGGGCGTCGGCCAACTGCTGCTGGTACCGCTGCAGCGTCAGCTGGGCTTCTTCCTGCGCGGCCTCGGCCCGCTGGATTCCACCCTCGATCTTGTCCGCACGTTCATCCAACACCTTTATGAGGCGCGGGATGACGTACTTGTAGAAAACGACGCCGACGATCGCAATGCAGACCACCGACCAGACGATGTCGTAGGTCTCGGGGATGAGGGGATTGATGTCCTCCCCTGTCTCCGCCGCAAGCAAAGAAAGCGTGCTCATAGCAATCTCAGAAGATGAAGCCGGCCACAAGGCCGATCAGGGCGAGGGCCTCGGTGAACGCGATACCGAGGAACATGTTGGTGCGGATGGTGCCCTGCAGCTCAGGCTGACGGGCAATACCCTCGATGGCCTTACCGACGACGATGCCTACGCCGATGCCCGGGCCGATGGCGGCCAGGCCGTAGCCGATGGCGCCGAAGCCCTTGAACTTCTCCGACGTGGTCGCGGCTTCCTGGGCCAGGTACGCGAGGCTCATGAGTCTTCCATTCCCTTTCTTTTGCTCACCCGCCGGTCGGCGTGGTGTAGCAGCTATCCGGTATTTGTTCGGTCAGTGCGAATCGGCGTGCTGTGCGAGTCCGATGTAAACGGCGGTCAACAGGGCGAAAACGTAGGCCTGCAGGAAGATGACCAGCATTTCGAACAGCGTGAACCCGAGTCCGGCCAGCAGCGAGAACGGCGAGAACACCTTCATCCAGGCTGCGGCGTCGAAGAGGAAGAACCAGGTGGCGCTGAAGAACAGCACCAGCATGATGTGGCCGGCCAGCATATTCGCCATGAGTCGGACGGTCAGCGTGAACGGACGCAGGATGAATGTCGAGACGAACTCGATCGGAATCAGCAACACGTGCAATGCGGGCGGAACATTCGGAACGACGATGCTGCTGCGCATGTAGGTGACGAACCCGTACTTCTTGATACCCACGAAGTTGAACGCGAGGTACGCGATGAGGGCCAGCACCAGCGGCATGCCGATTCGGGCGTTCGACGAGATGTTCAGCCCCGGAATGATGCCGGAGAAGTTGAGAAAGAGAACCGCGAAGAAGATCGTCGCGATCAATGGGAAGTACTTGCGACCGGATTCCTTGCCGAGCACCTCGTCACAGATCTGATCCTTGACGAACACCAAACCGGTTTCGGTGATGTTCTGCAGACCGCGCGGGACGATGCGAGGATTGCGGAATGCCAGCACCATGACGAGCACCAGCACGGCGGTCATCAACAGCCGGATCAGCATCAAACGGTCGAGTTCGAACGGCGTACCCTCGAACAGCACTGCTGGAGGGAAGAAGTCGGACAGCGATGGCGCGTGGAACTCGCCCGCCAAAGTGGTGACGCTCAGCGTTCTCTCCCGTGTTCGGGCCGCGGGTACGGTCATTCCCGCGGTTCGATCGGACATTGACGATCAATTGGGTCGACTAGGTCGGCTCGAAAATTCGTCAGCAGCTGTGCGGCAATCCGCATGGGCGTCTGTACGTAGTGTCGGCGACATTCGTCGACATGCAGAACCGGAACCCCTCGGAGCCCGGCACGGCAGTTAGCATAGCGGCAGCTGGCAGGATCTCGGTGATCCCCCCTACTGCTTGGTCGCTTGCTTACCAACACTTTACCAAGTTATCTACGACAGCGTGTAGGTGGGGGCGATTATTGCTGCGCAGAGGGCAAATCGGACTCACCGGTCGGTACGTTTACATACGGAACCTTCTGCCGCAGAACGCCATACGTCTCCGCGCCGAGCACGATGAGCAAGGAACCGACCACGGTCAGGAACAGTGCCATCCGATCGTAGAAGTCGAACCGCTGCAGCACCGCGATCACGATCATCGCGACGAGCAGCTTGCCCACCCAACTCACCAGCATGACCAGGCCCGCGGTACTCGGCGGCAGCTTCGTGCCGAACAGCACTACGGCCGCCGTGGTGAGAATGAAACCGCCGCCGATGGCCGCGCCGATCAGCGCGCCCCAGAGTCCGGACAGGCCCGCCACGGCCGAGGCGATGGCCACCGAAACCACCACCAACACGGCCAAACCGATCACGCCGTAGCGCAGCGCCGCCTTCAGCGGGGCGTCGGGACCGGGGACGGGGTTAGTGAGACTCACAATCCAAACTTTACCTGGGCCTTGCTTTACGAATCCGCTGGCTCCTTGCGCCGCAGGCCCGGTATGGCGGTCACCACAAGTGCGAAAACCAGGCCGCCCGCCATCATCAACACCACAATCCGGCGATCATGGATCAGCGAAGTGCCGACAGCACCGAAGGCGAGCACGCCGACCCATAAATAGATCACCAGCACAACGCGCCGGTGCGAATGTCCGATCTGCAACAGCCGGTGATGCAAGTGCATTTTGTCCGGCGTCGAGAAACTCACACCCGCGCGCACCCGGCGCACGATCGCCAACAGCAGATCCAACACCGGAATGAACATCACCGCACCGACGAGCAGTAGCGGCGAAAGCAGACCGACGATGTCGCGAGGTCCGTAACCCGCCAAATTGATGCGGCCCGAGGCACCCGTCGACACTGCGGCCAACATGAGCCCGATCAGCATCGAACCGGAATCGCCCATGAATATCCGGGCCGGGGAAAAGTTGTGTGGCAGAAATCCCATACAGGCGCCGGCGAGCGCGGCGGCGAGCAGGGCGGGCGGGTAGGTGTCGACCGAACCGCCCTGGCTGTAGAGCAGGCCGACGGTGAATACGAAGACCGCGCCCGCGCAGATCAGACCCAATCCGGCCGCGAGACCATCGAGTCCGTCGACGAAATTCATCGCGTTGACGAGTGTCACTGTGATGCCGACGGTGACCAGGCCGCCCTGCAGCGCGTCCAGCACCACCGTCGTGTCGTTGAATGGGTTGTAGATCACGTACCAACTCAGGCCCATCACCGCCATCACACCGGCGGCGGTGACCTGACCCGCGAATTTGGTCAACGCGTCCAGGCCCCAGCGATCGTCGACGATGCCGACGAGCACGATGAGCGTGGCCGCGACCAGCACCGCTGGAATATCCGGCGCGTAATCGAAACCCCGTCGCAGCGCGGGCAATTGGTGCGCGAACAGCACGGCCGCCACCACTCCGACATACATGCCGACGCCACCCATCCGCGGAATCGGCTTGACGTGCACATCGCGCTCGCGCGGCACTGCCACCGCGCCGAAGGCAATGGCGAGCACCCGAATTCCACCGGTGGCCAGGAAGGTCACCGTGCCCGAGATGAGAAGCACGAGCAGCAGCTCGCGCAAAGGAACTACCGCACCCGAACCGATCATCCGTTTATCTGATCCGCCATACGATCACTGCGTCCCGAGATCACCGCGTCGCGACGCTGGTCAGCGCCTCCGGCGACATCCCGAGCACATCGGCGATATCGCCGACCGGTACCGCGCCGGCGCGCAGGATCCGCGGCTGATCCGCGGTGAGGTCGAC
This sequence comes from Nocardia sp. NPDC050630, assembly GCF_044457245.1. Classification (NCBI taxonomy): domain Bacteria; kingdom Bacillati; phylum Actinomycetota; class Actinomycetes; order Mycobacteriales; family Nocardiaceae; genus Nocardia; species Nocardia sp. NPDC050630. The sequence goes on along the minus strand of NZ_JBITGN010000003.1, from coordinate 544,225 downwards.
GATGGTAGACGCGATCGCGTGTTCGGCCGGGCCGCCGTCGAGATAGACGCCGACCAGATCGCCGAGCTGATCGCGCGCCTCGGCGGCGGTCGTGGCGGGCGGCTGTCCGGAGACATTGGCGCTCGAGACCGCGAGTGGGCCCACCTCGCGCAGAAGTTCCAGCGCGACCGGGTGCAGCGGCATCCGCAGCATGACCGTGCCTCGGGTGTCACCGAGGTCCCACGCGAGCGAAGGTGCCTGCTGCACAACAAGACTCAGCCCACCGGGCCAGAAGGCCCGAATCAGCTCGCGGGCCTGCGGACGCACCGAGAACACCAGACCGTCGATGGTGTGCCAGGAGCCGACCAGCACCGGTACCGGCATATCGCGACCACGCCGCTTGGCGGCGAGCAGATCGCTCACCGCGGTGGAATCGAACGCGTCGGCGGCCAAGCCGTACAGGGTATCGGTCGGCAGTACAACCAGCCGGCCGGATTTCAGGGCACTGGTGGCCGCGGTCAGTCCGGCGGCGCGCGAGTCGGGATCCGCGCAGTCGTAGACGGTACTCACGGCCACCATCCTGTCACGCGTGCCACTCGATGCCACCATCGGCGGGGTTGGTTGCCTCCGGTGATCGCTGCGGCGAGTCGAATGGACGCTCGGCAGCACCCGAGAACCACCATTCCGGCCCGCCTCGACGAGTTGGTCGGCGCACCGGGGCTGGCGTCGGAACGCGAGCCGGATCAGCTCCGGGCCGCGGCGACGAAGCGGGGCTTTCCCGCAAGGTCGGGATGTTCGACGATATCGGTGAAGTCACCTTGTTCGGCCAGCAGAGCGGCGAGATCGGAGCCGTTGGTGTCGTCGTGCTCGACGGCGCAGGAGCCACCCGAACGCAGCAGGCGGGCGATGGTGGGGATCATCCGACGGATCACGTCGAGTCCGTCCGGGCCGCCGAAGAGGGCCAGATGCGGATCGTGATCGGCGACCTCGGGATCGAGTTCGGCGCCTTCGGGAATGTACGGCGGATTGGCGACAACGAGATCGACCTCGCCGTTCAGTTCGGTGAGCAGATTCGGGTCGGTGACATCGTCGGCGTAGAGGGTGATCGGGGTGTCGCCCTCGGCAATGCGCAGATCAGCATTGCGGCGTGCCCATTGCAGGGCCTCGGGATCGATTTCGATCGCGTGCACGTCCGCATCCGGTCGGGCCCGGGCAATCGCAAGCGCCAAGGCACCGGAGCCGGTACACAGATCGACGACGACCGGCGTGTGATCGTGCGGCAGCGCTTCCAGCTGCGCCAATGCCCAGGCGAACAGCAATTCGGTCTCGGGACGCGGCACGAAGACGCCGGGCCCGACCGCGAGTTCGATCTCGCCGATCGCCGCGGTACCGGTCAAATGCTGCAGGGGAATTCGCTGCGCACGCCGTGCCACCAGCGCTCGATACTCGTCGAGCAACTCCGGCGCGACTAGCGGGGTCAGCGACAGTCTGGTCCGCTCGACACCGAGCAGATGCGCGGCCAACTGCTCGGCGTCGGACTGCGGACTGTGCACACCCGCCGCCCGCAGGGTCTCCACCGCCTGGTTGATTGCCGGGCGCAACGCCACACGCGTCATGGGCTCGTCCGCCTCTTCCTTTGCCGGTCGTCAGTGTTCGCATCGCGGGCCGCAGATCGGATGACCGGGATGGGCGTACCCGGCGAGCTGGCCATGTTCTTACCAAATCACTTGACCCGAATTCGCAGGATCCAGGGGTCAGGACCGGATTTACTCCGCGGCCATTCGGGCTTCGCGATCCGCCTTGCCCAGAGCATCCAGGAGTGCGTCCATATCACCGTCGAGTACGGCGTCGAGGTTGTGTGCCTTGAAGCCGATACGGTGATCGGTGATGCGGTTCTCCGGGAAGTTGTAGGTGCGGATGCGCTCGGAGCGGTCCACCGTGCGAATCTGGGAGGCGCGGCCCGCAGCTGCTTCCTGATCGGCCTGCTCCTCGGCGAGCGCCTGCAGTCGGGCCGCGAGCACCTGCATGGCGCGGGCCTTGTTCTGCAGCTGGGAGCGCTCGTTCTGGCAGGTCACCACGATGCCCGAGGGCAGATGGGTGATGCGGACCGCAGAGTCGGTGGTGTTGACGCCTTGCCCACCCTTCCCTGAGGAACGGTAGACATCGATGCGCAGATCCGATTCGTCGATCTGTACCTGTTCGACCTCGTCCGGCTCCGGGTAGATCAGCACACCCGCGGCCGAGGTGTGGATGCGGCCCTGCGATTCGGTCACCGGAACCCGCTGAACGCGGTGCACGCCGCCCTCGAATTTGAAACGGGACCAGACACCGTCGCGCGCGGCGTCGCGGCTCTTGATGGAGATGGTCGCGTCCTTATAACCGCCAAGGTCGGAGATGTTCACATCGAGAATCTCGACCTTCCAGCCGTGCCGCTCGGCGTAGCGGATGTACATGCGGGCCAGATCCGAGGCGAACAGCGCCGATTCCTCACCGCCCTCACCGGATTTCACCTCGAGCACCACGTCGTCGCCGTCGTGCGGGTCACGCGGAGCGAGCAGATCCGCGAGGGTCTGCTCCAGCTCGACGACCTGTTGTTCCAGGCCGGGCACCTCGGCGGCGAAGGACGCGTCATCGGCCGCGAGTTCCTGCGCGGCGGCCAGATCCTCGGTGGCGGACTTGAGCTTGTTGTAGGTGGCCATGATCGGGGCCAGCTCGGCGAACCGCTTGCCGACTCGGCGGGCGGCACCCGGATCGTTGTGCAGCGCCGGATCGGCGAGTTGCGTCTCCAGGCCCGCGTGCTCGGCCAGAATGTCATCGATCGCGGACGGTTGCGTCACGGTGCTTCCTCTCTTTTTCCGTACTGGCCACACAAAAGCGCCGACGCCCGGCCTGCAGTGCAGGACCGGGCGTCGGCGGGGAAGCTACTTTGCGTCGGCCTTCTTGCCGGCACGCTTGCCGTAGCGAGCCTCGAAGCGGGCCACGCGACCACCGGTGTCGAGGATCTTCTGCTTGCCGGTGTAGAAGGGGTGGCACTGCGAGCAGACCTCGACGGTGATGTGTCCCGACTCCTTGGTGCTGCGAGTCTGGAAGGTGTTGCCGCAACCACAGACGACCGTGGTCTCGACATACGCCGGGTGAATTCCTGCCTTCATGGGTGTCCTCTCGATATTGGCCGCCGGGTCGCCCGCGCAGATCGCGAGGACGTGAACCGGAGCCGACTTTAGGCGGGAGGCCTGCTCAGCGGAGCAGACGCAACGACCGCTCAGTATGCCAGAACGGTGGTTACCCTCCCAAAACGCCTCCGATCCCCGCTTTGTTCCCGCCCTGAGTCGGCCCGGATCCCCCGGTTTGTTCCCGCCGCAAGTAGGTACCCAAGGCTTTGTTGCCAATTGAACTACTGGCACGCGTTGATCGTGTTCTTACGGAACCCTTAATACAGGTAGTCAACTACTCGTGGATACGAACATCAATGTTCATAGAGTTTTAGGCCTGATGCACATCGGCGTGCCGAGACAGAAGGGAGAACACTGTGAACAGCCGCATTGCACTGGCGGTCTTCGTTTCGCTGATTCTCACTGTCGCGGTCGGCTGGTTAACCACTCCGGATCGCCCGGACACCTACGCGTACGCGAAACCCACTGCCGCACAGTACGATTCGGCCAAAAACGCGATAAGCACCGCAACCCCGGCGACAGCGGCGACCATTCTTGCGTTCATGATCGTCGGCGCGGCAGGCATCGGACTCGCATTCTTCAGCCCACGTACGCCGAAAGGGCGCTCCCCCGCCTCCCCGCGCCTTTTGCCGGACGTCGGGTGCGCGGAGACCACCCCTGCGGACCGGCGGCAGGCAGCGGACTCCAGTTCTGGGCGTACCCGACGAGTTACCCATGTGCGCACGAAATCATTCGTGGCGTATGCGCAAAAAGTACGGGGACTCCGCCTGAGCGGAGCCCCCGTTCACTCACTCGTCGAGCGCACCCGGCGCGGTCTTGCTGACCTGCATCAGGAACTCGAGGTTGTTCTTGGACTTCTTCAGGCGGTCGATCAGCAGGTCGATCGCCTGGTGCGAGTCCAGGCCGGACAGTACGCGGCGCAGCTTGTGCAACACGGCCGCCTCGTCGGGGCTGAGCAGTAGCTCATCCTTACGAGTGCCGGACGGGTTGACGTCGACGGCCGGGAATACGCGCCGTTCCGCGATCTTGCGGTCCAGCTTGAGCTCGGCGTTACCGGTGCCCTTGAACTCCTCGAAGATCACCGTGTCACCGGTGGAACCGGTCTCGACCATGGCGGTCGCGATGATGGTGAGCGAGCCGCCGTTCTCGATATTGCGCGCCGCGCCGAGGAACCGCTTGGGCGGGTACAGCGCGGTCGAGTCGACACCACCGGAGAGGATGCGGCCCGAGGCCGGCGAGGAGTTGTTGTACGCGCGGCCCAATCGGGTGATCGAGTCGAGCAGCACCACAACGTCCTTGCCCATTTCCACCAGGCGCTTGGCGCGCTCGATGGCGAGTTCGGCGACCGAGGTGTGATCTGACGGCGGACGGTCGAAGGTCGAGGCGATGACCTCGCCCTTCACCGAACGCTGCATATCGGTGACCTCTTCCGGACGCTCGTCGACCAGCACAACCATGAGGTAGACCTCGGGGTTGTTGATGGCGATGGCGTTCGCGATGTCCTGCATGATCGTCGTCTTACCGGCCTTGGGCGGAGAAACGATCAGGGCGCGCTGGCCCTTACCGATCGGCATGATCAGGTCGATGACGCGGGTGGTCAGCTTGTTCGGCTGGGTCTCCAGGCGCAGGCGCTGGTTCGGGTACAGCGGAGTGAGCTTGGCGAATTCGGGACGCCGCTTGGCCGCGTCGACCTCACCGCCGTTGACCGTGTCCAAGCGCACCAGCGGATCGAACTTCTGGCGCTGGTTGCTCTGCTCGCCGTCGCGCGGGGCGCGCACCGCACCGGTGATCGCATCACCGCGGCGCAGGCCGTTCTTGCGGACGAGGTTCATCGAGACGTAGACGTCGTTCGGTCCGGCCAGGTAGCCGGACGTGCGCACGAAGGCGTAGTTGTCCAGCACATCGAGGATGCCCGCCACCGGCTGCAGGACATCGTCCTCGCGGATCTCGAGCTCGCGGGCCTCGCCGCCACCGGCGCTACCTTCGCGGTCGCGACCACGACGACGTTCCCGGAACCGGCGTCCACGCCGTCCGCGACCGCCCTCGTCCTCGTCACCGCCGCGGCTGGCATCACCACGGCCGCCGCCCTCGCCACCGCGGCCAGCGTTGGCATTGCCGTTGCGCTCACCCTGGTTGCGGTCGCGGCGACGTTCGCCCTGCTCCTGCTCCTGCTTGGGCTCCTCACCACGCGCCTCGCCACCGGCAGTCTCACCACCGCGACCACGCGCCTCGCCACCGCCGGTCTCACCACCTGCGCGCGCCTGGTCGCGACCGCGACGCTGCCTGCCGCGACCGCGCTGACCACCCTCGCGACCGGAATCCTCGGTGCTCTCGGTCGGCGCGGCAGCCTCGGCCTGCGCCGGATCGGACTTCGAATCGGCTGACTTCTCGGCGGCCTTCGGCGCTGCGGAATCGGCGACGGCCTCCTTCGCGACAGCCTGTTTCGCCGGAGCGTCCTTGGTCTGCGCGTTCTTGGTCTGCGCGTCCTTGGTCTGAGCTTCCTTCGCCGGGGCGGAAGTGGCGGGCGTCACGTCGAGGGTGCCCTGCTCGGCCTTGGCCCGTGCTGTCTTGGCGGCGTCCACATCGGACTTCACCTCGCCACGCGCGGACTTTTCCGCCTTCGCCGACTTTCCGGCCTGATTTTCCTTGATGGCGGCGATCAAATCGCCTTTGCGCATTCCAGAGGTGCCTCGGATACCGAGCTCCCCCGCGAGCGCGCGCAATTGCGGCAACAGCATTCCAGTCAGCCCCGATCGTGCGACGTCGGTTTGTTCGCTCATCTTCGAAATCTGTCCGGAGTCACTTTCGCGGTCCCCTGCCGGGCTGGAATCCACCCCGGGTGTCGCGAGCAGGTCCGTATCTGTCACGGAAATCCTTTCCTTCCCTCGATTGCCGTGTGCTGTTTCGAGGGTTTCGTCCCGCAGTCCGGGCGTTCTGCCGGACTCGGATGCGAGGGCCGAACACACAGCTCGGACCGGCGCTTTTGCCGTATCACCTGCCCCGCCGGACCGGCGGCTTCGCCACCAGTTCCCGAAAGGTGGGAGAGATCATTCCAGTTGCGCAGCTACGCAGCACCCCCATGGCCTGGAGGCTCGAGCCTGGAGCCTGCTGGAGCGATTGCCCTGATGAAGCACCGGCGTCTGATGCGCACGATGTACGGACGTGCTCAGGATAGCTGGCAACCTGGAACATCGGCAAGGCAGACTCGCCGCCGCGGTGCGAGCGGCAGGCCGCCGCCGATCAGACACCGTCGATCTGGACGCCTTCCGCGAGTCCCGGCTCGACCACGCGGAGCCCGTCGATGGCCGCGAGCGCACGGAGTTCGGCGGGGAATTCGCTGGTACCCAAGGCCAGTACGGTCGGTCCCGCACCGGATACCGTGGCCGCGATCCCGGCCGCGCGCAGCCGGGCGATCCATTCGGTGGTCAGCGGCAGCGCGGGGGCGCGCTGGGTCTGATGCAGACGATCGGCCGTCGCGGGCAGCAGTAAGTCGGTACGTTGCGTCAGGGCGACCACCGCGAGCGCGGCGCGGCTGACATTGAACGCGGCATCGCCATGCGCCACGACCTCGGGCAACAGGCCACGCGTATGCGCGGTCGATGAGCGCTCTTCCGGAATCAGCACCACCGGGCGCAACGTCGGATGCGGCTCGAGGCGCACCGCACGGTAGACGCGGCCGTGATCGGGTGCCGTAGCACCGTCGGTGGCCGTTTCGGTCCAGGACACCACGATTCCACCGAGCACACTGGCCGCGGCATTGTCCGGATGACCTTCGAATTCCGATGCGAGCTGGACCAATTGCTCACTGCCGATGGCCAGTGCCGGATCCAATTTCGCGGCGAGACCGCAGCCCGCGGCCAGACCGCCGACCACCGCCGAGGCCGACGAGCCGAGACCGCGAGAATGCGGAATCACGTTGCGGCACACCACATCGAGACCATCGGCCCACACCCCCGCCGCCTCCAGGCCGCGCTCGATCGCGCGCACCACTAGATGCGAAGGGCCCCATGGCACATCGTCGGCGCCCTCACCCTCGACTCGGATGGTAAGACCGGAATCGGTAGTGCACACCTCGATCTCGTCGTAGATGCCCAAAGCCATACCGAGCGAATCGAATCCGGGGCCGAGATTGGCACTGGACGCGGGCACCCGCGCGGTCACCGAAAGACCGGCGGGCAGCGTCCTTGTCATCAGTTGGCTTTCGCGCGAATTCAACTCAGGCCAGTTCTAGTTCGTGGGCGACCGCGATCGGGTCGACCGGAATCGCCTGTACCTGTGGCATTCCCGCGAGCGCGTTATCCGGATCCTTCAGGCCGTTGCCGGTCACCGTGCACACCACGGTGAGCCCCGAATCCAGCCAACCCTCCTTGCGCGCGGCGAGCAGGCCCGCGATGCTGGCCGCCGACGCGGGCTCGACGAAAACGCCCTCGGTCGCGGCGACCAGCCGGTACGCCTGCAGGATCTCCTCGTCGGTGGCTGCGCGAAAGGCGCCACCGGACTGTTCCTTGGCCTCCACCGCGCCGTTCCAGGACGCGGGCGCGCCGATGCGGATGGCGGTGGCAATTGTTTCGGGTTGCTTGACCGGGGCGCCGTTGACCAGCGGCGCGGCGCCCGCTGCCTGCACACCGAGCATGCGTGGGAGGGCGGTGGTGATGCCGTCGGCGTAGTACTCGCGATAACCACGCCAGTAGGCGGTGATGTTGCCGGCGTTGCCCACCGGAAGAGCGTGCACGTCGGGTGCCTTGCCGAGCACGTCGCAGATCTCGAACGAAGCGGTCTTCTGGCCCTCGATGCGAGCCGGATTCACCGAATTCACCAAACCGACGGTCGGGAATTCCGCGGTGACCTTGCGCGCCAGCTCGAGACAGTCGTCGAAATTGCCGTCGACCTGGATGATCTTCGCACCGAGCATGACGGCCTGGGCCAGCTTGCCCATGGCGATCTTGCCCTGCGGAATCAGCACCGCACAGCTCATCCCGGCCCGAGTGGCGTAGGCGGCGGCCGATGCCGAGGTGTTGCCGGTGGACGCGCACAGCACCGCTTTTTGCCCGCGGTACTTCGCGTCGGTGATAGCCATCGTCATACCGCGGTCCTTGAAGGAGCCGGTCGGATTCAGGCCCTCGACCTTGAGATAGACATCACATCCGGTCAGCTCGGACAGGTGCGGTGCGGGCACCAGTGGGGTGCCGCCCTCGTACAGGGTGACCGGATCCCAGTCCGCGGCGCCCGCGAGGCGATCGCGGTATGCGGCGATCAGTCCAGGCCACCGCGAGTGCACTCCCGCCTGCGGCGCGACGGCTGTACCACCCCCCATGGAATCGCTACGCGATGCAGTTGTCATTCGTTGGTGCCTTCCAATCTCAGAACGCTGGTCACGGATGTGACGGATTCCATTTCCGCCAGGGCGGCGACGGTGTCCGCGAGTGCCGACTCGGCAGCGTGGTGGGTGACCACGACCAGGCGTGCACCCTCGCCGTGCCCTTCCTGCCGGACCGTGGAAATGCTCACCTCGTGGTTGGCGAATTCGCCCGCCACCTTGGCCAGCACCCCGGGACGGTCGGCGACCTGCAGGTTCACGTGGTAGCGCGTGGGCGTATCACCGATCGGCGCGATCGGTAGCTCAGCATAAACCGACTCGCCCGGAGCGCGGCCACCGAAGAACTTATTGCGCGCCGCCATGACCAGATCACCGAGCACCGCGGAGGCGGTCGGCGCACCGCCCGCGCCCTGCCCGTAGAACATCAGCCGACCGGCGTTCTCCGCCTCGACCACCACCGCGTTGAACGCGCCGGTGACCGCGGCCAAAGGGTGCTTGCGTGGAATGAGGGCCGGATAGACGCGCACCGAAACGCGCTCCTTGCCACCCTCCGCCGGGCCCGGTTCGCCCGGACCGGCGGCGGCCCGCTCGCAGATGGCGAGCAGTTTGACCGTGCAGTCCAGTGCGGATGCGGTCTCGAGATCCTCGGCGGTGATCTTGGAAATGCCCTCGCGGTACACATCGGCCGCGGTCACCCGGGTGTGGAAGGCCAGCGAGGCCAGGATCGCGGCCTTGGCGGCGGCGTCGTAGCCCTCGACGTCGGCGGTCGGATCGGCCTCCGCGTAACCGAGGCGGGTGGCTTCTTTGAGGGTGATCCCGTAGTCGGCACCGGTCTCGTCCATCGCGGAGAGGATGAAGTTGGTAGTGCCGTTGACGATGCCGACGACCTTGTTCACTCGGTCACCCGAGAGCGACTGGATCAGCGGGCGCACAACCGGGATCGCGCCGGCGACGGCGGCCTCGAAATACAGGTCGGCGCGGTGGTGCTCGGCGGCGGCGGCGAGCTCGCCGGTGTAGTCGGCCAGCAGTGCCTTATTGGCGGTCACCACGGATTTGCCAGCGTTCAGCGCGGCAAGGATGAGGCGGCGAGCCGGATCGATGCCGCCGATGACCTCGACCACCAGATCGACATCGTCGCGAGCGACCAGCGCATCCGCGTCGGTGGTGAGCAGTTCGGCCGGGATACCGCGGTCGGTGTCCAGGTTGCGCACCGCGACACCGCGTAGCAGCAACGGCGCGCCGACGCGCGCACGCAGGTCATCGGCGTGGTCACGCAGAATGCGCACCACCTCGGTGCCGACATTGCCCATTCCGAGGACCGCGACTCCGATCGGACGATCGGTTCCCCATACGCCGAGCTTCGCAGCATCGCGCCCACCCGTCACTTGATCACCACCCCCGATGGAATCGCTACGCGACACTGAGTTCATTGCACCTCCAGGCTGAGCAGATCCGCCACCGTTTCCCGGCGCAGAATGAGTCGCGGCACACCGTCGCGCACCGCGACGACCGCCGGACGAGTCAGCTGGTTGTACCGGCTGGACATCGAATAGCAGTAGGCGCCGGTCGCGGCGACGGCGACCAGATCGCCCGGACCGACATCGGCGGGCATCCAGGTATCGCGGATGACAATATCCCCACTCTCGCAATGCTTTCCGACGACCCGAGCGACCACGGGGGCGGCGTCGGAGGAGCGCGACACCAAGCGGCAGTCGTAGTCGGCCTGATACAGCGCGGGACGGATGTTGTCGCTCATACCGCCGTCGACGCTGACATAGCGCCTGCGCAGTCCGCCGTCGAGCGATACGTCCTTAACGGTGCCGACCTCGTAGAGGGTGACGGTGCCCGGTCCCGCGATGGCGCGGCCCGGTTCGACGGCGATCTTCGGCTCAGGCAGTCCGGCGCGGCTCGCCTCCGTGGCGACCAGCTTGCGCAGGCTTGCCGCGAAGTCGTCCAGTGGCGGCGGATCGTCATTGGGCAGATACGAAATACCAAGTCCACCACCGAGATCCAATGTGGCGATCTGCGCGGTGCGCTCGATGCCGAACTTGTCGATGGCCTCGCGCAGCAAGCCGAGCATGCGACGCGCGGCGATCTCGAAGCCATCGATTTCGAAGATCTGCGAGCCGATGTGACTGTGCAGACCGACGAGGCGGAGGTTATCGGTCTCGAAGACCCGAGCCAGCGCCTCCATCGCATCGCCGCCAGCGATCGAGAAGCCGAACTTCTGATCCTCGTGTGCGGTCGAAATGTATTCGTGGGTATGGGCTTCCACGCCAACGGTGACGCGGACCAGCACGTCCTGAACGACTCCGGCGCGGCCCGCGATGGCCTCCAAGCGCTCGATCTCGATCAGCGAATCGACCACCACATGAGCCACGCCCGCCTCAACGGCTGCCCCCAGCTCAGCGGTGGATTTGTTGTTGCCGTGCAATGCGATTCGATTCGCCGGGAACCCGGCGTGCAGTGCGACGGCGAGTTCGCCGCCGGAGCAGACATCGAGGGAAAGACCCTCATCGCGGATCCAGCGGGCGATCTCACCGCACAGGAATGCTTTGGAGGCGTAGTGAACTCGGGCGTCCGGGCCGAAGGCGGCGACCATATCGCGACAGCGCGAACGGAAATCGTCCTCGTCGATCACGAACAGCGGGGTGCCGAACTGCTCGGCAAGTTCGTGCACCGGCACACCGGCGAGGTGCACGACGCCTGCCGCATCGCGAGATGCGTTGCGCGGCCAGACATTCTCGGGCAGATCGATCATCTGTTTGGGGTCGCTCGGGCGCTCCGCGAGGCTGGGTGCGTGCGGAATTTCCGCGTGCCGAGGACCGGCCGGGTGAGCACTCATGACTCCACCTCGCTGACGCTCGACTCCGCCGTGACCGCTCGAGGCGCTGTATCCATGGTTCGCTCACTGCGCTCGCTCACTACATTCGCTCCGGTGCACTAACGCCGAGCAGCTCGAGGCCGTTGCTCAGCACCTGACGGGTGGCATTGGCCAGGGCAAGCCTGGCGGCATTGGTCGGCGTGACGGGTTCGTCGCCGAGGGGCAGTACACGCAGGTTCTTATTGGTCTGGAACCGGTGGTAGGCACCGGCCAGTTCCTCCAGATAGCGTGCGACGCGGTGCGGTTCGCGCAGGCTCGCGGCACTGGCAACGGCGCGCGGGTATTCGCCGATGGTGCGGATGAGTTCACCCTCTTCATCGGCGGTGAGCAGACTGAAATCCGGTGTCACCGTGTCATATTCGAACTCGGCGGCATTGCGCGCGATGGATGCGGTCCTGGCGTGTGCGTATTGCACGTAGTAGACCGGGTTTTCATTGCTTTGGCTGGTCCACAGGTTCAGATCGATATCGATGCTCGAGTTCGCCGAACTGCGCACCAGCGAGTACCGGGAGGCATCCACGCCGATCGCCTCGACCAGGTCGTCGAGCGTCACCACGGTGCCCGCGCGCTTGGACATCCGCACGGCCACACCGTCTTTGACGAGATTCACCATCTGCCCGATGAGCACCTCGACGGTGGCCGGATCGTCGCCGAAGGCGGCCGCGGCGGCCTTCAACCGGCCGATGTAGCCGTGATGGTCCGCACCGAGCATGTAGATGCACAGATCGAAGCCACGCGAGCGCTTGTTCTGGAAATAGGCGATATCACCGGCGATATAGGCGGCATTGCCGTCGCTCTTGAGAACGACGCGGTCCTGATCGTCACCGTATTCGGAGCTGGCGATCCACCAGGCCCCGTCCTTTTCGTAGAGGTCCCCGGAATCCTTGAGTTTGGTGACAGCCGCTTCGACCGCACCGGATTCGAAGAGTGAACTCTCGTTGAAATACACGTCGAAATCGGTGCCGAATTGGTGCAGCGATTCCTTGATATGGGCGAACATCAACTCGACGCCCTCGGCACGGAACAGTTCGAGCTGCTCGCTTTCCGGCATGGTCAGCGCCTCGGGGTGTGCGGCCACGATCTTGGCCGCGATCTCGCCGATGTATTCGCCCGCGTAGCCGTTCTCCGGGGTCGGCGCGCCGTTGGCGGCCGCGGCCAACGATGTGGCGAAGCGGTCGATCTGCGCGCCGTGGTCGTTGAAGTAGTACTCGCGGGTCACGTCGGCGCCCTGCGCGGCCAGAATGCGGCCGAGCGCATCACCGACGGAGGCCCAGCGGGTGCCGCCGAGATGTACCGGACCGGTCGGATTGGCCGACACGAATTCCAGATTGATCCGGGTGCCCTTCAGGGTGTCCGAGGTGCCGTAGGCCGCGCCCGCGGTCAAGACCTGTTGCAGGATCGCGCCCTGTGCCGAGGCGGCGAGGCGGATATTGAGGAAGCCTGGACCGGCGACCTCGGCGGTGTCGATGGCATCCGCGGTGGCCAGCGCCTCGGCCAGCCAGGTCGCCAATGCGCGCGGATTCGTTCCGGCCTTCTTACCTACCTGCATGGCCACATTCGTGGCATAGTCGCCATGTTCCGGATTACGGGGGCGCTCCACGTTGACCTCGTCGGGCAGGACCGTCGGGTCCAGTCCGCGTTCGACAAGCACCTTCGCCGCGGTCGCGCGAAGGAGATCTGCAAGGTCAGCTGGAGTCACGAGTCTCTATCCTATGGTCTTGGCAGGTGTACGCCTCGAGTGGGCACCTCGGCGGAGCCCTCCGCAATCAACCAGCACCGTGGATCAATACGTGGAAAGAGCACAGCGAGCTATGCCGAGCAGCACGAGCGCCAAATCGGCCAAGGCCGTCCGGGCCGCGGGGAAGGTCGCACCGTCGCGGAAAAAGGGCGGCGGCAAGGTTCCGATGGGCAAAGGCCCATTGAAGAAGCGCCAGATCCCATGGTTGGTCATCGGAGCCGCCCTGGCGATCGTCGCATTGATCGGTGCGCTCGCGTTCAGCCTGGTGCCGAAGTATCGGGACAAGGCCGAACTCGAGAAGTACACACCGAGCGCGCAGAAGAAGGATCCGTCGGATCAGATCGCCGGGGTCACCAAGAAGGACTATCCGGCGGGACTGCACGTCTCGGGTACGCAGCGCGTCGCCTACGACCAGGCCCCACCATTCGGTGGTCCGCACGATCAGGTCTGGGCGAACTGCATGGGTGTGGTCTACAACAAGCCGATCCGGGTGGAGAACGCGGTGCATTCGCTCGAGCACGGCGCGGTGTGGATCGCCTACAACCCCGACAAGGTCGACGCGGCGGGCATCGACACGCTGAAGCAGAAGGTGGAAGGTAAGCCGTTCACGTTGATGTCGCCGTTCCCCGGTCTGGCCTCGGCGATATCGCTGCAATCCTGGGGACATCAGCTGAAGCTGGACAGTGCCGACGACAAGCGGGTCAACCAGTTCATCACCGCCCTGCGTGAGAACCAATACGCCTACCCCGAGGTGGGCGCGAGCTGCTCGAACCCCGCGTTCGACGCGAACAACCCGACACCGTACGACCCGACACCACCCGGACCCGATGCGGTGCCGATGGACGGCAAGGGCCTGTCGCAGGACCAGACCGAACTCGGCGGCGCCGCGGGTGGTCTGCCCGGTATGCCGAGCATCCCGGGTGTACCGAATATCCCCGGCTTGCCCACGGGAATTCCGACCCAGCCGACGGAAGGTCAGTAGATGCCCGTGGATACCGAAAGCGAGCCGGACGTGGCGAGCGATTCGGGTTTGGCCGCGCAGGCTCGGCGGCAGCGCACTCCGCTGCTGGTGCTCGGTGCGATCGGCATCCTGCTGATCGGGTTCGCGGTCGGCGTGCTGGCCCGACTGCCGCTGGACGGCAATAGCGAACCCGATCCCGGCGCTGTCGATATCGGATTCAGCCAGGACATGTCGGCACACCACGCGCAGGCCGTCGAAATGGCCGGGATCGCGCTCATCGGTTCCACCGATAACGATGTGCGCAGGCTGGCCTACGACATTCTGACCACCCAGCAGGGGCAGATTGGCCGGATGCAAGGCTGGCTACAGATGTGGGGTAAGCCGAATCAGAATGTGGGCGGCTATATGGGCTGGATGGCCGAACAGCCGGGCCATTCGCATTCCGGTGCTACCACCGATCACGCGATGTCGGGACCATCGGCTGCCATGCCGGGTATGGCGACCACCGCGGAGGTAACCGCGCTGCGCCAGGCCACCGGTCCTACGCTCGACACGATGTTCCTGCAGCTGATGCTGCGCCACCATCAGGGCGGACTCTCGATGACCGAATTCGCCGCCCAGCACGCCGAAACCACCGCGGTGCGCACACTCGCGGCCGCTATGGCGACCACCCAGCAGGGCGAAGCACAACTCATCACCACCATGCTGAGCGCCCGCAACGCGACACCACTTCCGCAGAACTGATCCATCTGTCGGGCCTGGGAACCGAAACTCCCCGGCCCGACACACTTTTTGGCGGACGCCCCGCAATGCGATACGCTTGGCCCCGCCCGAACGGCCGCCCACCGGCACCGTTCGAAACCTATCCCGCCCTCGTAGCTCAGGGGATAGAGCGTCTGCCTCCGGAGCAGAAGGCCGCAGGTTCGAATCCTGCCGAGGGCACTACACTCGCAGGCGGCTCATGCTCACAGAGGGCGTGAGCCGTTGCTCGTTTCGTAGTGTTTTCTGGGGGTGCAACCCCCAGGCCCCGCCCGGCGGGCTTCGCCCCCGGACCCCCAACCGTCGTGGCTGAGTTGGGTGAGAATGGCACCTCATCTGCGGGGGTGCGATCCATTCACAAGCGGCTCATACTCACGAAGGGCGTGGAGCCGTTGCTCGTTTCGTCGTGTTTTCTGGGCATGCAACCCCCAGACCCCGCCCGGCGGGCTTCGCCCCCGGACCCCCAACCGTCGTCCGATCGGCGCAGCCTCAGACCCCCACTGTTGTGGCCGGGTTGGAACAGGATTATCTGCGAGGTGCGGCGGCAACCTCCGTCGATCGGTGTTGGGGTTCGGTGTTGGGGTGTCGCGATCGGCGTCCGGTCGGGTGGCGCGAGTTGCCGTAATCTCACACACAGATGGGGTGAGCGGGAGGACGAGACATGACATATCCGCCGGGTGGGCAACCGCCGTTCGGGGAGCCGCAATGGCAGCCGCAGCAGCCGTATGGCTCTCCGCAGCAGGGTGGGTCGGGGTACCCGCAGCAAGGGGGGTATCCGCCGCCGGGTGGTCAGGGGTATGGACCGCAGCAGGGGTATCCGCCGCCTAGTGGTTATCAACAGCCGGGGTATCCGCCGCCGAAGAAGCGCAGGACCGGGCTGATCATCGGCCTGTTGGTGCTGGTACTCGTCATCGCGGGTGCGGTCGCCGCGGGCGTGGTGCTGACCGTGCAGGGCAAGACGCCGCTGGCCTCGGACGAGAAAAAGGTCCAGGTGGCCATCCACGACTTCTACGACACGCTCGAGTCGCACGGTTTCGCTGCCGCGGCGGGCAAGGCATGCGCGGCCGACCGTGCCGAGTTCGACACGCTGAGCGACGAGCAGAAGAAGGAATTCGATACCGCCAAGATCGAGGTCAGCATCGACAAGATCGATGACATCGTCGTCACCGGTGACCGCGCGACCGCCCGGATCACCGGCAAGCTCACGCTGACCGTCCCTGGCGAGACCCCGGATACCGATACGGGCACCACCGAACACCTGCGTAAGGAAGACGGGAAGTGGAAGGTCTGCTCGGCGGAGTCGGGTAAGAACTGACGTAACCTCGTCGGATGAGCTGCTGCGGACCGTCGCGTCGGACCTTCCTCAGCGCCATCGGGATGACCGCCCTGGCCAGTCTCGCGGATCCGGGTTCGGTTCGCGCCCAACCGTATCCGCTCTTCGCGACTGACCTGGAGGTCGTCACGGTCACCGATCGATCGGTGATTCTGACCTGGACGACGGTGACTCCGGATCCGAGCGGTCGACTGCTGCCGGTCGATACGGATGCCGAAGTGCGCCTCGGTCCGGTAGATGCGGCGCTGGCCACCGCCTATGCCGATGACGAGCACACCCCGTTCCACTATGCGGAAATCGACGGTCTCGAACCGGGCCGTCCCTACCGATTCGAGGCGTGGTCGAACGGCGTCCGAGCCGTGCCCGCGCTTTCACTCACCACCCGATCCCCCGGAAGTCCGGAATCCACCGGCGAATTCACCACCCTGACACCGCCGCCCGGCCGCCCGCTGCGCACCCTCGCACTCGCCAATGACGTGCACTATGGCGAGCAGGTCAGCGGTCTCGTCGTCGATAACCTGCCGCCGGGTTTCCGGCAGGAGCCGGGCCTGCCACCCTATCCCCAGGTAATGCTGGCTGCCCTGCTCGATGATCTGAGTCGCCCCGATCGCGGCGCCGACCTCCTTCTCATCGCGGGCGATCTCACCGCCGAGGCGAAGCCGGAGCAGACGCGCTCGGTGCGCGGACACCTGGACTCCTGGGGCGCACAGGGCCGCGACTACCTCGCTGTGCGCGGCAACCACGACCGTCCGCATATGGGCCCGGAATACCAGGGCTGCATTCCGGCAGCCGCGGACCATTTCGACTGCTGGGCCGAGGAATTCGATCCGCGCCAGCAGCTGATCGAGCACGAGTCGGGTGGCCTGCGGCTGCTCGGCCTGGATACCAGCGAACTCGACGGTTCGGGCGGCAGCATCGAACGCCCGCAGTTCGGCCGACTCGGCGAACTGCTGCGCGAAGATCCGGATCGTCCGACGCTGGTCTTCGGACATCATCCGGTGACGGTCGAATCCGGGCTGACCAATACCGCTGGACCAGGTTTCGTCCTCAATCGCCCCGACAGCATCGAACTCCAGACACTCTACGAACGCGCACCCGGGGTATTCCTGCAGCACAGCGGCCATACCCACCGCAACCGCCGCACCCGTCCCGACACCGGTGCCGCGGTGGAATTCCTGGAAGTGGCGGCGGTCAAGGAGTATCCGGGCGGCTACAGCCTGCTGCGCCTGTACGAGGGCGGGTACATGATCAACTTCTACAAGACCCGCGCCGCGGCCGCGCGCCGCTGGAGTGCGACCACCCGAGGCGAATACTTCGGCGTGCTGCCGGATTACACGCTCGGCACCTTCGCAGACCGCAATCATGTTGTGCTGCGGGACTTCTCGGGCCTGTCCTGACCGGCCCGCCATCGCCGCCGTACCGATACCATCGCCGCAGTTCGGACGCGGTATCTTGCTTAGGTAAGCCTCATCATATGAAGTGGAACCTTGCAGGTCGGAAGGACTCGAACATGTCGATCAGATGGAAAGCGATTTCCGCAGCGCTGGCCGTCGCTGTCGCGGCGCTCGGCGTGACGGCCTGTTCGAATTCCTCGGACGACAAGAACGAGATCACCGTCTACAACGCCCAGCACGAATCGCTGACCAAGGAATGGGTGGACGCGTTCACCAAGGAGACCGGCATCAAGGTCACCCTGCGCCAGGGCGGTGATACGGCCCTGGGCAACCAGCTGGTCGCCGAGGGCGCGGCCTCCCCCGCCGATGTCTTCCTCACCGAGAACTCCCCCGCCATGGCGCTGGTGGAGCACGCCGGACTCTTCGCCGATGTCGATAAGAAGACACTGGACCAGGTGCCAGCGCAGTTCCGTCCGTCCACCGGCAAGTGGACCGGAATCGCCGCTCGCTCAACCGTTTTCGTCTACAACAAGGACAAGATCGCGGCAGATCAGCTGCCCGCCTCACTGCTCGATCTGGCGCAGCCGCAGTGGAAGGGCCGCTGGGGCGCGGGCGTTTCCGGTGCCGACTTCCAGGCCATCGTGGCGGCCCTGCTCGCACTCAAAGGTGAGGACGCCACCAAGGCGTGGCTGAAGGGCATGAAGGACAACGCCACCGCATTCCCGAACAATGTGGCCACCATGAAGGCGGTCGACTCCGGCCAGCCCGACGGCGGCGTGATCTACCACTACTACTGGTACCGCGATCAGGCCAATACCAGGGAGAGCAGCAGCCACACCGGGCTGCACTACTTCAAGAACCAGGATCCGGGAGCGTTCGTCTCGGTTTCCGGTGGCGGCGTGCTGAGGTCGAGCAAGAAGCAGGAGTCGGCACAGAAGTTCTTGGCGTTCATCACCTCCAAGGCCGGGCAGGAGATCCTGCGCGACGGCACCTCGTTGGAGTATCCGGTCGCCAGTGATGTCGCGGCCAATCCGGCGCTGCCGTCGCTGGCCTCGCTGCAAGCGCCGGCCGTCGACCCGAGCAAGCTCGATGCCAAGAAAGTGACGGCGCTGATGACCGAGGCGGGTCTGCTCTAGTCATGGCCGTACGGACCGCTGTCGCCGCGCCCCGGGTCGGAAGACCCGGGCCACTCGTCACGACCGTCGCGCTGCTCTTGGTGGCCGCGACGTTCGTGCCGCTCGGCTACATCGTGTCCACGGTTTTCTCCACCGGTCTACCCGAAGCGGCGGAGCTGGTGTTCCGCCCGAGAGTCGGTGACCTCCTGCGCAATACGGTCGGGCTGGTGATCGTCACCGTCCCGATCTGTGTGATGCTCGGGGTGGGCCTCGCATGGGTGGTCGAGCGGACCAATGTGCCGGGCGCGACATGGTGGGGGCCGGTATTCGCGGCACCACTGGCCGTGCCAGCGTTCGTGAACAGCTACGGCTGGGTCAGCGTATTCCCGACCATGCACGGGCTGTGGGCGGGTGTGGCGATCTCCACCATGTCGTATTTCCCGCTGGTGTATCTGCCCGCGGCAGCCACCCTGCGTCGGCTGGATCCGGCGGTGGAGGAATCGGCGCGTGCGCTCGGTTCCGGTCCGGTCGCGGTATTCACTAGAATCGTCTTGCCACAGTTGCGATTGGCGATTCTCGGCGGTGGACTGCTCATTTCGCTGCATCTGCTCGCCGAATACGGCGCGTTCGTGATGATCCGGTTCGATACGTTCACGACCGCGATCTTCGAGCAGTACCAATCCAGTTTCGCCGGTCCGGCGGGCAGCATGTTGGCCGGTGTGCTCGTGCTGTGCTGTCTGGTGTTGCTCGCGGCCGAGGCGGGGGCACGCGGTAAGGCGCGGTACGCGAGGATCGGCAGTGGCGCACCGCGGGCCGCTGCCCGGGTCGGGTTGGGGGCCAGCACGATGCCGGTTCTGCTCGCTTTGGCGGCGGTAGTTGTCGGCTCGATCGGCGTGCCGCTGTGGACAATCGTGCGCTGGCTGCGCATTGGCGGTGCCCAGGTCTGGGACCTCTCCGAAATCGGTACGGCGCTCGGGCAGACCATCGCGCTTGCGGGGATGGCCGCACTGCTCACCACGCTGTGCGCGTTCCCGGTGGCCTGGATCGCGGTGCGCTCCACCTCGGCGTTCGCCCGAATGGTTGAGGGCGCCAACTACATTACGAGTTCGCTGCCCGGCATCGTGATCGCGCTGGCCATGGTGACGGTCACGATTCGGTGGGCGCCGCCGCTCTATCAGACGGTGACCATGGTCGTGGTCGCCTATGTGTTGATGTTTCTGCCGCGAGCGCTGGTGAGCGTGCGGGCCGGATTGGCGCAGGTGCCGGTCGGGCTGGAGGAAGTATCGCGCTCGCTCGGCCAGTCGGGGCCGGTCACCTTTCTGCGTGTCACGCTGCGGTTGACCGCGCCCGCCGCGGCATCCGCCGGTGCGCTGGTATTCGTCGCGGTGGCGACCGAATTGACCGCGACATTGCTCTTGGCGCCCAGCGGAACCCGCACACTGGCAATGCGATTCTGGTCGTTGTCGGGCGAATTGGACTATGCCGCGGCCGCACCCTATGCACTCATCATGATCGTCGCGGCGGTGCCCGTGACGTATCTGCTGTTCACCCAATCCAGGAAGGCGGCCGGGTTATGAGTCGGCTTGTCGTGGCGGATGTTTCGAAGACGTTCGGCCACCACCGGGTACTCGGCGGGATCAATCTCGAAGTGCCGAACGGTAGTTCGACCGCGGTGGTCGGCTCGTCCGGATGTGGAAAGACCACGCTATTGCGGGTCATCGCCGGATTCGAGGCTCCGGACACGGGTTCGGTCGCCATCGGCACCGAAACCGTAACCCGCGACCGGTTTTCGGTGCCACCCCAGCGACGCAATGTCGGTTACGTCGCACAGGATGGCGCGCTGTTCCCGCATCTGACCGTCGGCGAGAACATCGCCTACGGCCTGCGCAGCGGATTCTGCCGGCTGCGACGCGGTCGGAATCGGGTGAACGAGCTGCTGGAGATGGTCTCACTCGATCCGTCCTATGCCGACCGTCGCCCGCACCAGCTCTCCGGTGGCCAGCAGCAGCGCGTCGCGCTCGCACGTGCGCTCGCCCGCAAACCCGATGTGATGCTGCTCGACGAGCCGTTCAGCGCGCTCGATGCCGGGTTGCGGGCCACCACCAGACAGGCCGTTGCCGAGACGCTGCGGGCGGCGGGCATGACAAGCATCTTGGTTACCCACGACCAGGAGGAGGCGCTCTGCTTCGCCGAACAGGTCGCGGTCATGCGCGAGGGGGTATTCACCCAGGTCGGCGCGCCGGAAGAGGTCTACGCCGCGCCCACCGATCTGTTCACCGCCAAATTCCTCGGTGATTGTGTGCTGCTCGATGCGGTGGTCGACGGCGATGTGGCCAAATGTGCGCTCGGCCGGGTACCTGTGCAGAAGTCCGCGCCGACCGGGTCGGCGACCATTATGTTTCGTCCGGAACAGCTTGTGGCGCAGGTGGTTTCGGGTAGTGAACCGAGTAGTGGAACCGTACGCGATGTGGAGTTCCGTGGGGCCGATGTGATGCTGACCATCGCACTGGACGGCGATGTCGATCCGGTGCGGGTGCGCCGTGCCAGCGTTGCGGCGCCGAGCGCGGGTGAGCGCGTCCGTCTCGAGGTGCTCGGCAACGCCGTGGCGTTCGAAGCGGCCTGAACCACGGACACCCGGCCCGGCAGTGGCGTGTCACCGGGCCGGGCACCCATGGCTGATCATTTCGAGCGACCCGCAAGCAGTCGCCAGCGAGGGCACTCCTTTTGGAGCGAGCGGCGGGAATTGAACCCGCGTAAACGGCTTTGCAGACCGTTGCCTCAACCACTCAGCCACGCCCGCCTCGCCATGAATAGTGCCGTCGCCGCATCGAAATGCCCACCGTTGCACTCAGTGTGATCCGAACCCGGGACGCCAGGATCTCGGCCACCGGTCCGTCATGCGACTAGTGCCGCGCTCACCGATCGGGAGAAGATCCGGAGCGGCGACCGAACGTGGAATGATCAAGACCATGTCGCGGCCACGTCCACTTCCGGTTGATCCGATCGAGGAGGCCCATCGTCAATGGGTCGGCCACGGCTGGGGTGATTTCGCCGACGGAATGGCGGCGGTGACCTCACTGGTTCGCGCCCAGCAAATCGTGATGGCGCGCGTGGACGAGGCTCTGAAACCGACCGGTCTAACGTTCTCTCGATATGAACTTCTCATGCTGCTTGCTTTCAGCAAGACGGGTGCGCTGCCCATGGCGAAGGCCAGTGCGCGCCTACAGGTGCACCCGACCAGCGTGACGAATACCGTCGATCGACTCGAGGCCGCCAAGCTCGTCGAACGGGTGCCCCATCCCAGCGATAGGCGCGCCACCTTGATCGAAATCACCTCTGCTGGAAGGGAATTGGTTGCTCAGGCGACCGAGGAACTCAACGCGAAAGTCTTCGCGATTCCCGGTCTTCCGCCGGACCGGCTGCATACTCTTTTGCAGTTGCTCGCGGAATTTCGCCATGCCGCAGGCGACTTCGCCACCGGCGAGGAACCGGCCCGATGGTCGGCACATGAGCAGTGACCAAACACCCAGACCGGTCGGTCTTTACACCGCCCGGACCACCGCGCGGTAACGGTCTGGCATCCAACTAGCGAATTCCCCGCCCCGTTGTCTTGGCACCGGAGGCGAAAGGGTCCACCATGGATTCCATGGTGCTGGTCTTGGGGGTTTCGGCGGGCGCTGGCGGTGCCCGCGCGATGCTGACGCATTCCGATCAGCCACATCTTCCCCCGATCGATCGATGCCAAGTGCCGCGTCGGGCGGGCGGTGGGGTCGAGGAACCGGTCTTCGAGGCGATCCGCCAGATGCGCGCCGCCGCCGACCGGCGTGACGAGCTGATCACCGGAACCGCCGTGACCTGTCGCTGTCCGCTGCACGCCGACGCCATCCGCACCAGCGCTGGCCGCACCCGGCTAACCATCGTCGACGAACCGCTGGCCCAGCTGCGCTACCTGCGCTTCACCGGCCGCCTGCCTACCGCCGGCTCGGTCATCCTCTACGACCTCGGCAGCTCGGGCCTGACCATCACCCACGCCGACTGCCGCACCGACACCATCCTGTCCAGCAAACGCAGCACCGTCCTCGGCGGCGACGGCTACGACGCACTGCTGCGCTGGCAATTGGCCCGCGGCGGCGTATTCACCGACAAACAGACCAGCCGTAGGCACCGCGAAGAACTCAGCAACGTCCGGGTGATCACCGCGACGGACACCGACTCCGGCGGGCGCGCCGTGGTCACCCGCAGCGACCTCGCCGAACTGTGCGCGGCGGGCATCCACCACTCCGCCTCGTTCATCCGGCAACTCATCGTGGAAACCGGCGTCCAACCGGAGGCACTGGTCCTGCTCGGCGGCTGCACGCGCAACCCCGATATCCGCGAAGAGCTTTCCCAAATGATCGAACTGCCGGTCATCTACGATTCCGAGCCCGAATATGTTTCGGCCCGCGGCGCGGTATTGCTCGCCGCGGAACGCCCCACCGGCGATGTGCGTATGGCGCGCTTACGCGGCGGAGCACTGACCGGTTCACTGGTGCCGACCACCCCCGGTCGCCGCAAACTCATTGCCGCCATTGCGGTCACGGTCGGATTGGGTGCGACCATCGCCGGACTGCTCGCCATGGACCACACCGCCGCTGCGCCGCCGGATGGCGTCAACGCTCCGACTCCCGTCGAGATCGCGGGTATCCCAGCGACGTCCTTCAACTGAACCCGGTTGCGCAGGCCCTGTCGGCCGCAACCACGCCCTGCTCGCTGCTCGACGGCCGCTGACAGTCACGCATATGTTGTTGCGGCGGTCAAGGGTTCATCGGCGGCGTTGATATAAGCCGAAACGACTGTGCCCGGCCGAATCGGCCGGGCACAGGGGACGGCAGCCGACGGAGTCGGCGGGTGGGTAATTCGCGTCTCAGCGGTTGGTGAACTTGGCCGGGCGCTTCTCGACGAAGGCGCTCATACCTTCCTTCTGATCGTCGATCGCGAAGAGCGAGTGGAAGACTCGGCGTTCGAAACGCAGGCCCTCGGCGAGGGTGGTTTCGAAGGAGCGGTCCACGGCCTCCTTGGCGATCATGGTGACCGGCAGCGACATCGAGGCGATGGTTTCGGCGACCTCGAGTGCGGTGTCGAGCAGTTCGGCGGCGGGCACGATCCGGGACACGAGACCGGCGCGCTCGGCCTCCTCGGCATCCATATTGCGGCCGGTGAGCACCAGATCCATGGCCTTGGCCTTGCCGATGGCCCGGGTCAGGCGCTGCGAACCGCCGATGCCCGGAATGACGCCGAGCTTGATCTCGGGCTGACCGAATTTCGCATTGTCGGCGGCGAGCAGGATGTCGCAGATCATGGCCAGCTCACAGCCACCGCCGAGGGCGTAACCGGCGACGGCGGCAATGGTGGGCTTGCGGAACTGCGCCAGCCGATCCCAGCGGGCGAAGTAATCGTTCATGAACATGTCCATGTACGACTTGGGCTGCATCTCCTTGATATCGGCGCCGGCCGCGAAGGCCCGCTCCGAACCGGTGATGACAATGGCGCCGATCGCCTCATCGTGCTCGAGTTCGTCGAGCGCGGCAATGACATCGTCGAGAACCTGCGCGTTCAGCGCGTTCAGCGCCTTCGGGCGGTTCAGCGTGATCCAGCCGACCCGGCCCTTGCGCTCCAGCAGAATCGTCTCGAAGTCAGGCCCTCCCGTCGCCCGACCACCATCCCCCACGGAATCGCTTCGCGATGCATCCATCTTCAGGCACCCTCTTGATCGGAACGGTCACGGATATCGGTGACGATAGCCGAGAAGTCTTTATTGCCCTGCGACTGGTTGAACCGGGTATAGATCTCGGCGGCGAGCAAGCCGAGTCGGCCGTCGACGTCGTTATCGCGCAGGGCATTCGCGGCCAGACCCAGATCCTTCGTCATCAATGCGGTGGCGAAACCGGGCTGATAGTTATTGTTGGCCGGGCTGGTCGGCACGGGTCCGGGGACCGGGCAGTAGCTGGTCAGTGCCCAACTCTGGCCGGATGCGGTCGAAACCACATCGAAGAACGACTGGTGGCTCAGGCCCAGCTTCTCGCCGAGCACCAAGGCCTCGGACAGGCCGATCATCGAAATGCCGAGCAGCATGTTGTTGCAGATCTTCGCGGCTTGGCCGACACCGGAGCCGCCGCAGTGCACAACCTTGCCGCCCATTACCTCGAGCACGTCGAGTGCATCGGCGAAGTCGGCCGCGGTGCCGCCGACCATGAAGGTCAGCGTGCCCGCGGCGGCACCGGCGACTCCACCGGAGACCGGCGCGTCCAGTGCGCGGTGGCCCGCATCGACCGCGCGGGCGGCTGCCGCCTTGGCGTCGGCGACATCGATGGTGGAGCAGTCGATGAACAGCGTGTCCGGATTCGCGGCGGGGAGTAGATCGGCGTAGACGTCGAGGACGAGCTTGCCATTGGGCAGCATGGTGATCACGACATCGCGGCCCGCGGCGGCCGCGGCGGCCGAATCAGCGACGGTGGCACCGTCTTTGCGTGCCTGCTCCTGTGCGGCGGGAACCGGATCGAAGGCGAGCACGTCATATCCGGCCTCGACCAAGTTGGCAGCCATCGGACCGCCCATATGGCCGAGGCCGAGGAAACCGATCTTCTTCGTCACTTGCCTGCCTCCAAACCCAGTTCCCTATCGCCCAATCCGGCGAAGTACGCGTCGACCTGTTCCGCGGTGACATCGGCGAGCGTCGCGGGTGACCACTGCGGGTTGCGGTCCTTATCGATTACCTGCGCGCGGATGCCTTCGACCAGATCGTGCGAGGACAACGCGGCGATGGACACCCGGTACTCCTCGTTCAGCACCGCCTCGAGACTCGCCGCGGCACGGGCGGCACGCAACGAACGCAACGTCACCTTCAATGCCACAGGTGATTTCGCGAGCAGTTCGGTCGCGGCCTTGGCGGCCTCCGGCGAACCGTGCGTCCGCAGCCGATCGACGATCTCCTCGACGGTATCGGCGCTGTAGCAGGCATCGATCCAGTCCTGCTTGGCCACCAGATCGGATTCCGGTGCGTCCGTCGCGAATTTGGCGATGGCGATATCGACGGTCTCGGTCCGCAGCGTTTCCAGCAGTGCCGGAATATGTTCCGAGGGCACGTAGTAATCGGCGAAACCCGCGGCGATGGCGTCACCGGCGCTCATCCGCGCGGTGGTCAGTGCGACGTGCGTACCGATTTCGCCCGGCGTGCGGGCGAGCAGATAGGTGCCGCCGACGTCCGGAACGAAGCCGATGCCGACCTCCGGCATACCGATCTTGGAGCGCTCGGTGGCGATGCGGTGGCTGCCGTGTCCGGAGAGCCCTACGCCGCCGCCCATCACGATGCCGTCCATAACCACCACATACGGCTTCGGATAGCGGCCGATCATGGCATTGAGGATGTACTCGTCGCGCCAGAAAAGGCCGGTGGCCGAATCCGCGTTGGCGGCACCGGCGCGGTGATCATTCAAGGCGGCTGCGTCGCGGTGGATGGCGACGATATCGCCGCCCGCGCACAGCCCGCGCTCTCCCGCGCCGGTGACGACGACGGTGCGCACCTCGTCATCATCCGCCCATACCTGCAGTGCGGCGGAGATGGCCAGAGCCATCGGATGGTTCAGCGCATTGATGGCCTTCGGCCGATTAAGCGTGATCAGACCGAGCCCGTCGCGCTTATCGATGAGAACTTCGGATTCGGTCATGCTGCTCCTACCACCGAGCGGGCGACGACCACCCGCATGATTTCATTGGTGCCCTCCAGAATCTGGTGCACCCGCAGATCGCGGACGATCTTCTCCACGCCGTATTCGGCCAGGTAGCCGTAACCGCCGTGCATCTGCAGCGCCTTATTCGCGACTTCGAATCCGGCGTCGGTCGTGAATCGTTTTGCCATGGCGCATAATTCGACCTTGTCATCGGCATCCGCATCCAGCGCGGCCGCGGCCCGCCACAGCAGGGTCCGCGCCGCCTCCAGCGACGTGCGCATATCCGCGAGCTGGAATTGCAATGCCGGGTTGTCCAGCAGTCGGCTGTTGAACGCTTTGCGCTGGGCCAGGTACGTGACGGATTTTTCGAGCGCTGCCTGACCGCCGCCCAGTGAGCAGGCCGCGATATTGAGTCGACCGCCATTGAGCCCGTTCATGGCGATGCGGAAACCATTGCCCTCGATGCCGAGCATATCGGCGGCGGGCACCCGGACATCGTCCAGGATCACCTGACGAGTGGGCTGGGCATTCCAACCCATCTTCTTCTCGTTGGCGCCGAAGGAAATTCCCGGGGTATCGGCCGCAACGATGAATGCGGAAATGCCGCGCGCGCCCGTATCGCCGGTGCGCGCCATGATGACGTACACATCCGTGCTGCCCGCACCGGAGATGAATTGCTTCACCCCGCTGAGCAGGTAATCGTCACCATCACGAACGGCCTTGGTGCTCAATGCCGCCGCATCCGATCCGACGCCGGGCTCGGTGAGCGCATAGCTGCCGAGCCATTCCATCGAGGTCAGCCGGGGCAGCCAGCGGTTGCGCTGCTCGGCATTGCCGTAGTTGTCGATCATCCACGAAACCATGTTGTGGATGGAGATATACGCCGCGATGGCCGGACAGCCGGTGGCCAGTTGTTCGAAGATGCGCACGGCATCGAGCCTGCGCAGTCCCGAGCCGCCGACATCCTCGCCGATGTAGATACCACCCATGCCGAGCGAACCCGCCTTGCGCAGGACATCCACGGGAAAGTGCTTCTGCTCATCCCATTCCAGGGCGTTCGGGGCGAGGTATTCGTCGGCGAAGTCACGCGCCATTTCGGAAATGGCGCGCTCGTCGTCATTCAGTGCGAACACGATCGTCGACCTCCGTCCGTGGGCCGTTCAGTCCATCGTCGGAATGACGAAGTGGTTGCTGTCCTTGAGCCCGGAAGGCCAGCGCTGGGTGACGGTCTTGGTCTTGGTGTAGAAACGAATGGAATCCGGACCGTGCTGGTTCAGGTCGCCGAATCCGGAACGCTTCCAACCGCCGAAGGTGTGGTACGCGATCGGCACCGGAATCGGCACATTGATGCCGACCATGCCGACCTGCACGCGGGCGGCGAAATCCCGAGCGGTATCGCCGTCGCGGGTGAAGATCGCGACGCCGTTGCCGTATTCGTGCTCATTGGGCAGCGCGAGCGCTTCGTCGTAATCCTCGGCCCGCACGATCGACAGCACCGGGCCGAAGATCTCTTCGGTGTAGATCCGCATTTCCCGCGTGACATGGTCGAAAAGCGTTGCACCGGTGAAATACCCGCCTGCACCGCCGTCGACCGCGAGCCCGCGGCCGTCGATCACCAGCTCGGCCCCCTCATCGACGCCGAGCTGGACGTAGTTCTCGACCCGGCTGAGGGCATCCTTGGTGACCAGCGGGCCGAAATCGGCACCGGCATCATCGGAGCGTCCGACATTCAACTTGGCGATCCGCTCGATCAACTTCTCGCGCAGGCGATCCGCGGTCTCCTGCCCCACCGGAACAGCGACCGAGATGGCCATACAGCGCTCACCCGCCGAGCCGTAGCCCGCGCCGATGAGCTGGTCGGCGACATCGTCGAGGTCGGCGTCCGGCATGACGATCGCGTGGTTCTTGGCGCCGCCGAAGCACTGTGCGCGTTTACCATTCGCGGTCGCGGTCTCGTAGATGTACTGCGCGATCGGAGTGGAACCGACAAAGCCGACGGCCTTTACGGTCGGCGAGTGCAGGATCGCATCAACGGCTTCCTTATCGCCGTTGACCACGTTGAAGACACCGGCTGGCAGACCTGCTTCCAGGAACAACTCGGCCAGGCGCAGCGGCACCGAAGGATCGCGCTCGGATGGCTTGAGCACGAAGGCATTTCCGCAAGCCAAAGCCGGGCCCGCCTTCCACAGCGGGATCATGGCCGGGAAGTTGAACGGGGTAATGCCCGCGACCACTCCGAGCGGCTGACGCATGGAGTAGACGTCGATGCCGGTGCCCGCACTCTCGGTGTACTCACCCTTGAGCAGATGCGGAATCCCCGCGGCGAATTCGATGACCTCGATGCCGCGCTGGATATCCCCCTTGGCGTCGGGGATGGTCTTGCCGTGTTCGGCGGAGAGCAGCGCCGCGAGGGAATCCATCTCGTCCTGCACGAGCGTCAGGAACTTCATCAGCACCCTGGCCC
Source organism: Nocardia sp. NPDC050630 (assembly GCF_044457245.1). Taxonomy (NCBI): domain Bacteria; kingdom Bacillati; phylum Actinomycetota; class Actinomycetes; order Mycobacteriales; family Nocardiaceae; genus Nocardia; species Nocardia sp. NPDC050630. The sequence continues at coordinate 515,402 of NZ_JBITGN010000003.1, read as the reverse complement.
GCTTCTGCGGGTTGAACCCGGCCCACACCTGCTGGGCCTCGGCCGCGTTCGCGATGACCGCATCGACCTCGGCCTTACTCGCCAGCGGCACCCGCGCCTGCACCTGGCCGGTATTCGGGTCGAAGACATCGGCGAAGTTGCCCGAGGCCCCGGCGACGCGCTGCCCGCCGATGTAATGAGTGAGTTCGCGAACCATGCCAGTCCTGTTCTCGTAGTGGACGCCGCGCACTGCGCGATTTACGGTCATCCTATAGTTGGATGTCCAAGTAAATACAGACGCGCGGGCAGACTGTGATTCATCCCACCGGCAACTATCGAGCGATCGGAGGCCTCGGGGACCTCGCCCGGAACGAGCGGACTCGATCAGTCGGTTAGGCGGAGGGTTTCGACGAGCGGGCGAGCAGCCAAGCGCCGAGGGCGAGGACCACTGTGCCGATGAGCAGGATCGCGACCATGGCACCGACCGCGCCATCGAACCAATGCGCGACCGCCAAGCCCACAGCCAGCGCGATCATCGCGGCACCGCCGATCATGAGCACCGCCGAGCGCTGCGTGGCGTGCAGTACGAAGCAGGCCAGAGCCACCGCCACAGCCAGTACGAAGCCTTCTCGCCTGTCGACATCGACGGTCACTATGCCCGCCGCCGAGACGAGGAGCGCGACGAGATAGCCCGCCCAGGTCTCGACGAACGCGCCCAGCCTGGTGAGTGCGAACCAGATCGCGCCGAGCGCGAGCATGCTCCACGGCGACTCAGCGTTGCGAGCCGAGATCCACCACCGAGCCAGGGTGTGCGAGTGAGGCGACCTGAATCGCACCACCCGGAGCAATCCGAAAAGCCGCACCGGTCCGGATGAGTTCGCGGTATCACCGTCGCAGCAGCCCGATAGTACGGTCAAACATCGCGAATACGGCCGCGATGATTGTCGCGCGCCTTCACGGCCAGCGACCGCCTGCCAAATTCGGACTACTCGGCGAACCGAATTCGGTGACAGCCGCGACCATCACCGCATCGCGCATCCCGGTCGCGACCGTCGGCGCTTCGACCGCCGTCCAGAACCCGGCACTGAGTTCGCACCACCGCGAGATCCGATCGACACCTGCGGTGCACCACTGTCGGACAGTCTGCGAGTTCATCTCGACTCACCACCCATCGCATTCGTGCGGTTTGCGGGATCCCTACCCGGCCGCGGGATGCCGATCCCCGCGAAGATCAGGTTCTGCCAGCGGAAAGGTTCGCCACTCGGCAGTTGCCTCCATCGGAACTCGAGTCGGGGGTGGATGTCGCGGGTTGTGGTCACGGTGAGTGGAATCAGCTGGCCATCACCGAAACCGGTTTCACCTGGCGCTGTGACTGCCGCCACCGTAAGATTAGTTTGACGTCCTAGTATTGGGCGCCAAACAGGATCTCCCCGGAGGACCCCGTGGCCGACAGCACCGCGCTCCACACGCCCATTCATCCCGTCCGATTCGTGACCTCGGCCGCGCTATTCGACGGGCACGACGCCGCGATCAACATCATGCGGCGGATCCTGCAGGCGCAGGGCGCCGAGGTCATTCACCTCGGGCACAATCGCGCCGTCAGCGAGGTCGTGGACGCGGTGCTCACCGAGGACGCCCAGGGCGTCGCGGTGAGTTCGTATCAGGGCGGACATGTCGAGTACTTCGAATATCTCGCAGACGCGCTGAAGAAGGCCGGTGCCGACCATGTCCGGATCTTCGGCGGTGGCGGCGGGGTGATCGTTCCCGAGGAGATCGCGCGCCTGGCCGAATCCGGGGTGACCATCTTCTCCCCCGAGGACGGTCAGCGACTCGGCCTGCCGGGCATGATCAACCAACTGATCCGCACCTGCGATGTCGATCTCGCCGCCGAGCCGCCGCTACTGGACGCGGTACTGGCCGGTGAGCGGGCCGCACTCGCCCGCGCGATCACCTGCCTGCAGCAGGACACACTGTCGGAGTCCGATCGGCAGACCCTGGTTTCGGCCGCTGCCGCGCGCACGGTGCCGGTGCTCGGCATCACCGGCACCGGTGGTTCCGGAAAGTCCTCGCTCACCGATGAATTGGTGCGGCGGCTGCGCTCCGATCAACAGGACAAGTTGCGCGTGGCGATTCTCGCGGTGGATCCGACCCGGCGACGCGGCGGTGGTGCACTGCTCGGCGACCGCATCCGGATGAACGCCCTCGACGGCGATCACATCTTCTTCCGCTCCCTTGCCACCCGCGGTGGCCACGAACTGCCGCAGAATATCGACGCCATCGTGACCGCCTGCAAGGCGGCGGGATACGACCTGGTGATTCTGGAAACCCCCGGCATCGGCCAGGGCGATGCCGCGATCACCGACCACGTCGACGTGTCGATGTATGTGATGACACCGGAATTCGGCGCGGCCTCCCAGTTGGAGAAGATCGACATGCTGGATTTCGCGGATGTGGTGGCAATCAATAAGTTCGAGCGTCGCGGCGCCGAGGATGCGCTGCGTGATGTCTCGCGCCAGTTGATTCGCAATCGCGAGGAATTCAGCAAGACGCCCGAGGACATGCCGGTATTCGGTACCAGCGCAGCCACTTTCAACGATGATGGGGTGACCGCCCTCTACCAGCACCTCACCGGACTACTCGCCGAGCGCGGTCTGCACTTGGAGCCCGGCGTACTTCCGAAGGTGGATACCCGATCCTCCACCAGGTTCGCCCAGATCATCCCGCCCGCCCGGGTGCGCTATCTCGCTGAGATCGCCGATACGGTCCGTGATTACCACGCCGATACGGCCGCGCAAATCCTTGCCGCGCAACGTGTGCAGCGGCTCGAGCAGGTGGCGGCCGAGCTGCCCGATGACACCGCGGTGGCCGAGCTCGCCGAGAAGGCCCGCGAAGCACTGCATACCGACAATGCCGAACTGCTCGCGGGTTGGCCCGAACTGGCCGAATCCTATCGGGGAGACGAGCAGGTGGTTCGGGTTCGTGATCGCGAGATCCGTACGCCGCTGCGCCGGGAGACGCTGTCCGGCAACTCCATTCCGCGCGTCGCGCTGCCACGCTTCACCGATCACGGTGAGCTGCTTCGGTTCCTGCGTTCGGAGAATCTGCCCGGACGGTTCCCGTTCACCGCGGGTGTCTTCGCGTTCAAGCGCGATAACGAGGATCCGGCGCGGATGTTCGCCGGTGAGGGCGATCCGTTCCGGACCAACCGGCGCTTCAAGGTGCTCAGCGAACATGCCGAGGCGACACGGCTTTCCACGGCCTTCGATTCGGTGACGCTCTATGGACACGATCCCGCCGAACGCCCGGACATCTACGGCAAGGTCGGCACCTCCGGCGTCTCGATCGCCTCGCTCGACGATATGAAGGCGCTCTACGACGGCTTCGACCTGACCGCGCCGACCACCTCGGTATCGATGACCATCAACGGCCCGGCCCCCACCATCCTGGCCTACTTCCTGAATACCGCCATCGACCAAGCGCTGGAACGCTTCTCGGCCGCCGAGGGCCGCGAACCCACCGCCGAGGAGACCGCGGAAATCAAGGCGCGCACCCTGGCGACGGTGCGCGGCACCGTACAGGCCGACATCCTCAAGGAGGACCAGGGCCAGAACACCTGCATCTTCTCCACCGAATTCAGTCTGCGCATGATGGCCGATATCCAGGAATGGTTCGTGCGCAATGGTGTTCGCAACTTCTACTCGGTCTCGATCTCCGGCTATCACATCGCCGAGGCCGGGGCGAACCCGATCAGTCAACTGGCCTTCACCCTGGCCAACGGATTCACCTATGTCGAGGCATATCTCGCGCGCGGCATGCACATCGACGACTTCGCACCGAATCTGTCGTTCTTCTTCTCCAATGGAATGGATCCGGAATATTCGGTGATCGGCCGGGTGGCGCGGCGCATCTGGGCCATTGCCATGCGAGATCGCTACGGCGCCAACGAGCGCTCGCAGAAGTTGAAGTACCACGTCCAGACCTCGGGCCGATCACTGCACGCACAGGAGATGAGCTTCAACGACATCCGCACCACCCTGCAGGCACTCATCGCCATCTACGACAACTGCAATAGCCTGCACACCAATGCCTATGACGAAGCAGTGACCACCCCCACCGAGGAATCGGTGCGCCGCGCACTGGCCATTCAGCTCATCATCAACCGCGAGTGGGGCGTCGCGATGAATGAAAACCCGCTCCAGGGCAGCTTTCTCATCGATGAGCTCACCGATCTCGTCGAGGAGGCCGTGCTCGCCGAATTCGATCGCATCAGCGAGCGCGGCGGAGTCCTCGGAGCCATGGAGACCGGCTACCAGCGGGGAAAGATCCAAGACGAATCGATGCGGTACGAGCACCGCAAACACGATGGTTCGCTGCCGATCATCGGTGTCAATACCTTCCGCAATCCACATGGTGAACCGCACCGGGTCATCGAATTGGCTCGCGGCACCGAAGCGGAGAAGCAGTCACAGCTGCGGCGCGTGCGGCAATTCCAGAACGACCATCGCGATGCCGCACATACCGCCCTCGCCCGCCTGGACACTGTTGCCCGCACCGATGACAACATCTTCGAGGTCCTGATGGACGCCGCCCGGGTCTGCACCCTGCAACAGATCACCGACACCTTCTTCACGGTCGGCGGACAGTACCGCCGCAACGTGTGAAATAGGTTGGGCTGTCAGAAGATTCGCACCTCCGGAATCATCTCCATCTGACGTGCCCACTCCGGGTACTTCGCCAGCTTGGCGTTGTGCAGTGCCATGATTTTGTCGCGCAACTCCGGATCCGGTTCGTCGGATACGTCCGGTCCGATCGCGATTTTCTGGAAGTGCGGGACGATCTGCGGATCACCGGCCAGGTGGACCGGATCGTGCATATAGCGCTCCATCGCGTCCAGATCCTCGATGCCGACGCAATAAGCGTGGGTGAACCCGTCGCGCACGTCGCCGAGATTCTGGCCGACGGTTGCGAAGGACACCGATTCGACCGACGCGGTGCGCTTCATCAGCGCGAGCACCTCGGCCTTCTGCGCATCGGTGGTCTCTTCGCGGAAGCCGAAGCGCAACATATGAACGATCATGGGATACCTCCTCGTTTTGAACCAGCTAGTTCAATCTAGCTAACTGACTGGTAGATGCACAAGAGTGAACCCTCGAGTTCATTTGGCGCTAATATGCAGGGGTGACGGGTACTACGACGGCGCGCGGCCGCATCGATAAGCGGCAGGCGATCCTGGACGTCGCATTCACCGTCTTCGCGCGACGCGGCTACGACAAGGCGTGCGTGCAGGAGATCGCGGATGAGGCGGGTGTCGCCAAGCCGACGGTCTACAACCATCTCAATGACAAGCAGAGCCTGTTCCGACACGCCGTGCTGGCCGCCGCCGACGCCGTGGCCACCGAAACTCTCGCGATCGTCGACAGCCTGCGCGAGCCGGGCGAGGATCTGTCGGCCGCCCTCACCGCGACGGCACGCGCATTGCTCGCCGAATGCTCCAGCGAGCGCGCCCGCTCGCTCCGCGCGCTGACCTATGCGCAGCTCGCCGCCTTTCCGGACCTGGCCGACACCGTGCTGGAGCGCACCTCGCGGCGTATCGCCGAGGCGCTGGCCGATCGACTCGCGCGACTCGCTCTTTCGGGTCGGCTGCAGACCAAAGACCCGGCGCAGGCGGCCGAACAACTACTCGCGCTGCTCACCGCGCCACTGGAGGCGCGGTCCCGGCTCGGCACCCGCGAGGTAAGCGAGGCCGAGCAGCGCGATATCGCCGATGCGGCGGTGCGGACGTTCCTGTCCGCTTACGGTTCCCGCTGATCCCGAACGCGCCCGACTACGCGCGTGTGACAATCGCGAGGTCAGGGTCTTCAGCTTATTGGGATGGCGGACATGGATCTCTCGGATATCCGCGTTATCGATAGCCATATTCATCAATGGGACCCATTCCGCACGCCACGCGAATTCAGCCGGACGGCGAAGTTGCTCCGGATGCTGCCCATTCCGATCGATTGGGCCAAGCGGGTGGCGCCGCGCCGGGATCGGGAGTTCGTCGGAGATCCGACCGCCTATGCGAATCCGTATCTGCCCGCGAATTACCGCGCGGATGCCGACGGCGTGCCCGTCGAATCGATCGTGCATATCGAGGTCGGGTGGACCGGAAAAGGGACGCTGGCCAGGGCTGATGAGACGAAGTGGGTAGCCGGGCTGCCATTCGGCGGCGACAATCCTGCCCTCGGCGCAATCATCGGTAGCGCCGACCCGGCGGCACCGGATTTCGCGCTGCTGCTCGATGCCCATAGGGCCGCATCGACATTGCTGCGCGGCATTCGCGCGCACGTGGCACACCATCCGGATTCGGATGTCCGGCCCTATGCCTCGCATGAGGGCGCGCTCGCCACCAAAGAATTCCTCGACGGCTTCGCGGCACTGGCCGAGCGTGGGCTGTCTTTCGAGGCCTGGGTGTATTCACACGCGCTACCCGATGTGACGGCGCTTGCCGAACGCTATCCCGAAGTCCCGATAGTGCTCGACCATCTCGCCACACCCGCAGGGATTTTCGGTCCGGTCGGCAAACGCACCGGAAGGAATCCGAGCCTGCGCCGGGAACTATTCATCCGATGGCGCGACGATCTCACCGCCCTCGCCGAAAAGCCCAATGTGGTTGCGAAGGTCAGCGGCTTGATGATGCCGATCCTCGGCCACCAGGTACCACCGCGTGGCACGCCGACACCGGTTCCGGTGCTGTTGGACCGGATCAGCCCGCTCATCACCCACGCCTACGATGTCTTCGGCGCGGACCGGCTGCTGTGGGGCTCCAATTTCCCAGTGGATAAACCGATTACGACTATCGCCGACAGCGCCGAGGTAATCGCCGCCGCGATCACCGACCACGGCGGCGGCCGCGACGAGCTCGAAAAGATCTTCCGAACCAACGCCCAGCGGACCTACCGAATCGAATCCTGATGCTATGCGGCTCGAGCGGACGGCAAACGATCGGATAGCCATCACAAAGTACGTCGGGGCGCTCGACGGCGTCGAGGCCGGGCATTTCGACCCCGCCGACGACCGGATTCGCTGCATGGCGAGATCAGGCGACGAATGAATCCGCGATTTGGCGGGTCAGGACAGCGCGGGCGGTGGCCAGCGATGGACCGTACCAGGTGAGGCTGCGGCCTTCGACCAAGGCCACAGCCAGGCCCGGAAAGGCTTCGGGTCCATCGGATCTGGTGAATACGTATGGCTCGTCGGGAAGCAGGACCAGTTCGACATCGCGGGTCAGCTCGTCTGCGGAGACGCGCGGATAGCGCTCCGCGCGCTCGGCGTGCACGAGTCGCAGGCCGAGGTGCGCTGCCAGGTCGCCGGTGAAGGTGTTGTGGCCGACCACCATCCAGGGATTGCGCCAGATGGGGATGACCGTATTGCGCGGCGGCCCGGGCGGCGGCGTGGCCCAGGAAGTTTCGGCCTCGATGAGCCAGTCCGGCACCGACCCGTCCAGTGCTTCGGTGAAAAGTCGGCGCAGCGAGGCGAAACTCGCGTCCAGCGTTTCGATTCTGGTGACCCACACCGGGATGCCCGCATCCCGCAGGCGCTCCACATCGATGCGGCGATTCTCTTCCTGATTGCACAGCACCAGATCCGGCGCGAGCTCGATGATACGGCGCACATTCGGATTCTTGGTGCCCCGAACCCGCTCGACGTCCAGGTCAGCGGGATGCGTGCACCAATCCGTCGCCGCGACAAGGACTTCGGGGCGACTGACCGCGACGGCCTCGGTCAGCGACGGAACCAGCGACACCACCCGACGCACCGGGCGGTCAATGCGGACGACCGCACCCAGATCGTCGATCATGACAGATCGTCCAGCGCCCAGGCCCGCACGGCCAGCTCGGCCTCGATCTCGCGCGGGTACCGCGTGGTACGCATCTCCTCGACGTAGGCGAGCAACGCGGATTTGTAGCCGGACATGTCAGCGATCCAAGGCTTCGTAGAGTGCGCGGAGATCGCGTAGCCCGGCCGCGGCCGTCGGTTCGTCCTCGGCGATCATGCGCAGTGCCCGGCGTAGCAGGGTCGGATCCAGATCATCGATGGCGGGGCGGAATTCGAGCTTGGGGAGGTCCGGCAGTTGGGTGCGGTCGCCATAGGGATCGTCGGAAACCGTTGGCGCGGTGTCCCGTTCGATACCGACGATGAGGGTGTCCAGATCGAGGCCGCGCAGGGTGAGGATTTCGCGCGGACGCTCGTCCAGACGTTCGGCGAGCAGGTAGCAGACCGCGGCCACATGTTTGCACGGCCAACCGGGATCCGGGCAGGTGCAGGAGAAGTCGAGATCGGCGGCCGTTGTCGGGAGCAGGTGCTCGCCGAGGCTCGTCGGCAGGGCGCCGGAGGCGATTTCGGCCAGTACGCCCGGCGTTGTCCGTATGGTCTCGATGAGCAGTTCCAGTTCCTCGTCGCGCAGCTGTCGGATGGCGAATACCGAGGTGAACGGGCGCGGCTGACTCCCTTGCACTTCCGCGGTGACCGCACCGGGTTCGATCCGATAGTTCACGACCTGTCCGGCCCTGGCATAGGTGCGCCCGCGCGCGAGTCGACCGGGTTCGGCCATCTGCTCGACCGCCTCGATCAGGGCCTTGCCCCACCAGGTACGTCCGAATCCGCCGCGTCGGCTGCGTGCTTCGACCCCGCCACGCACCGGGCGACGCTTGCCGTACTTGCTGTAGTCCTCGAAGGGACTCAATCGCCCACCGCCTCCGCGCCGAGGGCGAAGAGCCGATGCAGTTCGTCCGTACTCAATTCGGTGATCCAGTTCTCCCCCGCACCGATGGCCAGATCGGCGAGTTGGCGTTTGCCACTGATCATTTCGTCGATCTTCTCCTCGATGGTGTCGACACAGATCAGTTTGCGCACCTGCACATTGCGCTGCTGACCGATCCGGAAGGCGCGGTCGGTGGCCTGGTTCTCGACGGCCGGATTCCACCAACGATCCAGGTGCACAACATGGTTGGCGGCGGTGAGGTTCAAGCCGGTGCCACCGGCCTTGAGCGATAACAACATCAGCGGCGGACCAGCAGGTTCCTGGAATCGCTCGACCATGCTGTCGCGCTGCTTCTTCGGCACTCCACCGTGCAGGAACGGGATCGCCGTACCGAAGCGCTCGATCAGATAGGGCGCGATGAGCTCGCCGAACTCGCGGAACTGGGTGAACAGCAAAGCCTTCTCCCCATCCGCGAGCACCGCATCGAGCACGTCCTCCACCAGGGCGAGCTTGCCGGAGCGGTGGCTGCCGCGGTGCAGCACACCCGAGGCGTCACCGAGAAAATGCGCGGGATGGTTGCAGACCTGTTTGAGCCGGGTCAGCGCGCCTAGTACCGCGCCCTTGCGCGCCATCCCCTTCGCATCCTTCAGCTTGGCCATCATGTCGTCGACGACCGCCTGGTACAGCGCCGCCTGTTCCACGGTCAGGTTGGCGCGCACCGTCATCTCCAGTTTCTCCGGCAGATCACTGATGACGGCGGGATCGGATTTCACCCGGCGCAGCACGAACGGCTGGGTGACGGTGCGCAGTCGACTGATGGCGTTCTCGTCTCGATCGCGTTCGATCGGCACCGCGAACCGAGCACGGAAAGTCTGCGCGCTACCGAGCACCTTCGGCATCGTGAAGTCCAGAAGCGAGCGCAATTCTTCGAGCCGGTTCTCCACCGGAGTTCCAGTGAGCGCCAACCGGTGTCGGGCAGGTAATGCCCGAGCCGCCTTCGCCTGTCGGGTTCCCGCGTTCTTGATGTGCTGCGCTTCGTCGAGCACCACCCGGTCCCACTGCTGTCGCGCCAATTCGGCAGCGTCCCTGGCCAAGAGCGAATAGGTGGTGATCACCAGATCCGCATCCGCGACGGCTTCGTCCAGTTGCGCGCCGGACTTGCGCCCGACACCGTGATGCACCATTACCCGCAGATCAGGGGCGAATCGCTGCGCCTCACGCTGCCAGTTGCCGACGACCGACATCGGGCTCACAAGTAGTGTCGGTGCGGTCCCATCGGTCCCCTCCCGCTCGTGCACGAGCAGGGCCAAGACCTGCACGGTCTTTCCCAGACCCATGTCATCGGCCAGGATTCCACCGATGCCGTAGCGGCTCATGGTGGCCAGCCACGCCAACCCGCGCTCCTGATACGGCCGCAACTGCGCCTTCAGGCCGACCGGCACACTCACCGGTACGGGTTCGCGGGTCTGGTCCAAAAGGTCTGCGGCCCAACCAGTTGCGCTGACCTCGGTGATCGGGACCTTCTCGACATGGCCGGTGACGAGTTCACCGACCAGATCGGCGAAGGTGATCTCGGTGTCGTCGAGATGGGCGGCGACATAGCGCGCGGCGGCAGCCAACATCTTGTGATCGGCCTGCACCCATTCGCCGCGCAGCTGTACCAGATCCGATTTCGAGCGGACCAGCCGTTCCATCTCGGCCTTGGTCAGCACGGTATCGCCGAGCGCGAGTTCCCATCGGTAGGAGACGAGTCCGCGCATACCGACGGTGCTCTCGGCAGCGGGGACGGCGCTCTCCACACGTAGCCGCATGGTCGGGGCGCTGATATTCCACGCCCGCGGCAGCAACAGCCGCACACCTGCCGCCTGGAGCGCATGGGCGCCGTGTTCGACCAGATCCGCGACCACCTCGGTGGGCAACAGTAGGTCCATCGACTGCGGATCGCTCGGCAGATCGCGCAGGCGCGGATAGGCTCGCGCCGCCTCGCCCAGCTTCTCGATCGCGGTCCGCACCAGCACCGGATCACCAAGCAGCGGAACCGGATTCGGCGCTTCACCAGCGGCGCGCAGACAGACCTGCAGTCGCCACAGCGCCACCGCGTCATCGGCATCGGCATCGGCATCGGCCGCACCGAGCGCGATATCGCCCTCCGGCTCCAGCAGCCGCAGTACCAACTCGGGCTCGTCCCCGGTCAGACTCGCCCGCCAGCGTTCCAGCACCTGCGCCAGCTGATGGCTGCCGCCATCCAAGGCAACGTCATCGACGAGCGCGGCCACCAGCGGATGCGTCGAAGGCGACCGATCCAGCAGCTCCCGGACGATCGGGTCGGTGAGTTCGGCGACCATATCCTCGAGCAGTATCCCCGGCTTCCCCGCGACGCGCAGTGCGGGCGGCATCGCCACCGCCAACTCCGCCAGCCAGGCGCGCTGCCGCTCACCACCGACCAATCGCCAGCGCACCCACCACTGCCCGTCGTCGCGGCGCAGTTCGGGCACCACCCGCCCAGCCCGCACCCATCGCTCGACACCGTGCGCCACATGCGCGAGAAACCGCAGATCCCCCGAAACCGCATCGACCGGCAGCCGCTGGCGCAGCGCGACCGCGGCCGCCGCGGGCACCATGGCATGCGCCCTGACCTGCTCGGTCGCCCCCTGCGCCCCGCTGGCCAGCACCTCTGCCCGATGCCGGAACTTCGACGCCGCCAGCACCGCACCCAACGGTTCGGGTAGCGCGACCGGGGCCTCCTGCCAGAGCAGCAAGCCCGATCCCGGCGACCACAGACCGTGCAGCATCACCCCATCCAATCAGGCGGGTCCGACAGACGCCGCGGCCATCCTCGCCCGCTGCTCAGTCGAGTTCGTAATCGAACCAGATGTGGTGCACACCGTCGGTGTCAACGGTGAGGCCACCGGTGCCGGTGATACCAGCCAGCGCACCGGTGCCGCTGGTCGCCACGATGGTGAAGAACTCGGCGGTGCGGTCGGTGCCGAGTGTGGTCGCCGAATGCGCGAAGTTGAAGCTGCCCGCGCGATCGTGCAGTGCGCCCTCGAAGGACTCCATCGCGACATACGTCCCCGCACCCGTCGCCTGGTCGAACGCGGCGGTGAACAGGGTGGCGGACCGTCCGGTGATCTCGCCCGCGAACTCCTTCTCGATCTGCGCGATGCCGACCGGCAGCGCGGTGGTGATCGCCGGATCCGGCACGACATCGGTCGGGGTAAAGGAAGTGACGGAGAACGTGCCGATTGCTTTCATGCGGCGCAGCGTAATGACGGGTACCGACAACCTCTCATGAGTCTTGGCGGTAGGCGAGGACCTTGCGCACGATAAGACCGACGACCAGTGCCCAGAAGGCCGCACCGATGCCGAGGAACCCGACACCGGACGCGGCGATCAGGAAGGTGACAACGCCCGCCTCGCGGTGCTGTTCGGATTTCAGGGCACCGGCGAGGGCGGCCGCGAGAGTCGCCAGCAGGGCCAGGCCCGCAACGGTTTCCAGCGTGCCCTTCGGCGCGGTGGCGATCAACGTGACCAGCGCCGCCGATCCAAGGGCCAGCATCAGATAGCAGACACCCGTGGTGAAGGCCGCCATCCAGCGGCGCTTCGGATCCGGGTGCGCGGCGGGCGCGGCCGAGAGCGCGGCACTGATCGCGGCCAGATTGATGGCGTGCCCACCTGCCGGTGCACCGAGGACGGTGCCGATGCCGGTGACGGACATCGCGGCGCGCCAAGGGATTTGGTAATCAAAGGACTTCATCACGGCGGTGCCCGGAATGTTCTGGGATGCCATGGTGACGATATAGAGCGGAACGGCGATACCGATCATTGCCTGCCAAGTCCACTGCGGCACAGTCAGTTCGAGCGATGGTCGCATCGCCGCGAAGTCGAGATGCTTGTGCTGTAGCGCGATACTGATCCCCGCCCCGATCGCCGCGGTCACGAAGGACGCGATCACCGCCCAGCGCTTGGCGAATCGCTGCAGCACCAGCCAGACCACGATCACCGGCACCACCACCGCCGGACTGGCCTGCACGGCCTTCACCGGCGCGAGACACAACGGCAGCAGCACACCGGCGAGCATGGCCTGTGCGATCTCCACCGGGATCGCGGCAACGAGATTGCCGAGCCGCTGCCACAGTCCGGTGATCACGATCAGCACACCGGTGATCGCGAACGCCCCGACAGCCGCGGCCCAGCCACCGGCGACCGCGCCGGTGCTGGCGAGTAATGCCGCACCCGGCGTCGACCAGGCCAGTGTGATCGGCAATCGGTACCGATAGCTGAGCAGCATCATCCCGACGGACTGGGTGAGGCAGAGCGCGAGCAGCCCCGACGCCGCCTGTGCCGAGGTGGCCCCGACCGCCGTCAGACCGCTCAGCACCACCGCGAATGAGCTGGTGAAGCCGACCAGCGCGGTGACTACCCCCGCCCCGACCGGCTGCGCGAGCCGCGCCTCGGGGTGGACCGATGTCGGGGTATCGGCGAGCGACAGGGAAAGCCTGGACATTTCTGGAATCCTCCCCGGTCAGCAGTCCAGTTGTCACAGCCAGTCGCTGGAAACTGGACTGAATTGCGCGGCATCCGGCTAGGGTGAGGCGCTGAACCCGCGTCCGAATTCGAACGCGGAGGTGCCATGAGTACATGGCTACCGCACCGGGTACGCCCAATACTGGTGCGGCACATGACGTAGCACCCGCACCCAGGCATAGTGGCTCTTACCAGTATGGCCTGAATATTCGGAGAGGCGGAACAGAGCTTTGTTGAGCGCGGTACTGATCTCGGCGGACGAACTTCGGGAAGTATTGGCGGACAAGCGGGTTCATCTACTCGATGTGCGGTGGGCGCTCGGTGATCCGGAGGGCCCGCAGCACTATCTGGACGGACATATTCCGGGCGCGGTCTTCGTCGATCTGGAGACCGAACTGGCCGCACCACCGTCCCCCGAGCGCGGGCGGCACCCGCTGCCCGATCCCGCGCAGCTCGAGAAGTGCGCGCGCAGCTGGGGTCTGCGGACCGGCGATCCGGTGGTCGTCTATGACGCGACGGGCGGCATGGCGGCGGCGAGGGCCTGGTGGCTGCTGCGCTGGGCCGGGATCGCTGACGTGCGGATTCTCGACGGCGGCCTGCCCGCGTGGACGAGTTCGGGTGGTGCGATCGCCTCCGGGGCGGAGGCCGATCCCGAACTCGGCGACGTCGAGGTGAATCCGGGGCAGCTGCCCGTCGTCGATGCGGACGCGGTCGCCAAATGGACCGGCGTCCTGCTCGACGCACGCGCTGGCGACCGCTACCGCGGCGAGGTGGAGCCCGTCGATCCGCAGGCGGGCCACATTCCGGGCGCGATCAGCGCACCCACCGCGGAGAACCTCGACGCGGACGGACGTTTCCACAGCGTGGACACCCTGCGAGACCGCTTCGCCGCATTCGGGTCCGGGCCGGTGGCGGTCTATTGCGGATCCGGTGTGACCGCAGCCCACCAGGTCGCCGCACTCGCCGCCGCGGGCATCGAAGCGGCCCTGTACCCGGGCTCGTGGTCGCAATGGTCCAACGATCCGAAACGTCCGGTCGCCACCGGGGCGTAGACGTTACGGGCAGGAATGGGCGATGTCGTTGAGCACGGCCTTGTCCGCGGCGGTGACCGGTAAGTCGTACTGGACCGCGACCGTGAGGTATTTGCCCGCATAGAAGCAATGGTTCGCGCGAGCGGGCGGCAACCATTCCGATGGTGTGCCGTCCCGCTTTGCCTGGTTAGCGCTTGCTTCGGTGGCCAGCAGATTCAGATCGATATCGTTGGCGAAACGCATCCGCCGCTCGAGCGGCCAAGACGCCGCACCCATATCCCAGGCCGCGGCCAGCGGATAGACGTGGTCGATCTGGATATCGCCCGCATCGGCCTTGCTGAATGTAATCCGCTTGCCGGTGTACGGATCGTCGAGTGTGCCCGCGGTAACCACGCAATCGTAGGTGCCCGGCCGGAAGCTCACTGCGGTCAGCTGCGCGCTCAGCACGTTGTTGCGGGTATCGCAGCCGTCGTGCCCACCGGGACCGTCGTGGTCATCGGTCCACGACTGTCCGAATACGCACCGCTGCCCTTCCTTACATCCGCGCTCGTAACCGCCGGGATGTCCCCGCGCCGCAACGACCCGCACGGCGGCGAGCAACTGTTCGAGCTGGACCCGGGTAGGACTGAGTGCACCCGCCCTGCGGGGTGCGGCCTGTCCACTACCCACCTCGGCGCACCCGGGCAGCGCGATCAGGGCCGCCGCGATCAGAGCAGGCAGCCATCGTCGTATGTCGGCACGCACGGAACCAGATGTACCCGTATGCACCGACATTCGTAGAACTCAGCCGGAGCGCCTCGGAGCCGGTCCGGGCTCAAAGCCAAGCGCGAGCCAGCAGATCATCATTGGCGACTTCACTGGCCCGGGGTGGGAATCTGGTGGCCACGATGGACTCGGTGTGCGCGCCGTCGTGTCCGATCAGCCACGAACCACCGCGCTCCTCACATTCCGCGATTTTCGCGAAGGTGGTGAGCAGGAACGTGACGGCGTCACGCGGGTCCAGGGTTCGGGCCAGGCGCTGTGATTCACCGGGGCGCGACAGGTCCAGCCAGACGCCGGACTGTCCGTCCAGCCGCATGCCGACGATCTTGTCGGCATTGACAAAGGTGAATTTGCGCCGTTCCCACGGCGTAGTCGGCGTGAAGCTCTGCTCTAGCACTTGGAGCAGAATCGTCATGCTTTGCCCTCCGCTTTCCGTTGACGCCCAACTGCGGTTCTCATGCGATGACCAGCGGATATACCAGTATGTTCCGAAAGTGGTGCCAAGGGGTAGTAACGGCTCCATCTCGGCGAGTTCAGGGACTTTCCCGCGCGGCGATGATTTCGGTGACCGCGTCGCGTCTATATCTGCACACGCAACCCGATCAGGGAGGAACCTCATGAATGCTCTGCCGCCCGTCGTCGATGCCGACACCTGGCAGCGCCAACTCGATGAGCTGCGCGTCCGGGAGAAGGCAGCGACCCGAGAACTCGATGCCATCGCCGCGCAGCGCCGCCGCCTGCCGATGGTCGAAATGCCCGAATACACCCTGGAGGGCGAGCAGGGGCCGGTCCGGCTGGCCGATGTCTTCGACGGTAAGCCACAGCTGATCGTTTACAACCACATGTGGTTCCCCGGTGAGAAGTGGCAGTGCGGTGGTTGCACCGGGTTCACCTCGCAGTTCACCCGGTTGGAGTTCCTGGACAATTACGATGCCCGGTTCGTCATCGTCACCCAGGGGCCCATCGACGAGGCCCTCGAATACAAGCGCCGAGTCGGGAACAAAATGGCCTGGTATTCCACGGCGAATAGTTCGTTCGGCAGCGATGTCGGCGCGCCGCCCGGCGGCGGATTCGCGGTGAATGTCTTCCTGCGCGACGCCGACAAGGTCTATCGCACCTGGCACACCAACGGCCGTGGCACCGAGCAGCTCAGTCACACTTTCGCGCTGATCGACGTGTTGCCCTACGGTCGGCAGGAGCAGTGGCAGGACTCGCCCGAGGGTTGGCCGCAGTCGCCGACCTACAGCCGATGGAGCGGTTCCGAAGACATCGCGGCCCACTACGGCGACCCGGGAGCGTGATTACATCCGGCTCAATAGGGTGAGCGGGTCCTCGAGCAATCCCGCGACGGTCGCGAGGAAGCGCGATGCCAATTCACCGTCGATCATCCGATGGTCGAAGCTGATGCCGATGGTGGTGACCCAGCGGATGGCCAGTTCGTCCCGAAATACCCACGGACGCTTGCGAATCGAGCCGAGACACAGGATCGCCGCCTCACCTGGATTGACCAGCGGAACACCGGCATCGACACCGAAGACACCGACATTGGTGATGGTGAGGGTGCCGCCGCGCAGGTCGGTCGGGGTGGCGCGGCCCGAACGCGCCGTTTCGGCGAGCCAGCTGATCTCCCGGCACAGCTCGCGCAGGCTCGAGGCCTGAGCTTCCTTGAGATTGGGTACGAGCAGGCCGCGTTCGGTGGCGACCGCGATGCCGAGATTCACATAGTGCCTGGTGACGATCTCCTGATTCGCCTCGTCCCAGAATGCGTTGATGCCGGGATACTCCGCGAGCGCGGCTAGTGCGGATTTGGCGACCAGGGCCAGGGGTGTCAGCGTCAGCCCCTCGAAGGATTTGGTGGTGCGCAGGTGGTCGAGCAGTTCCATCGATGCGGTGAAGTCGATGGTGACGAAGGTGCTGGCCTGCGGGATGGTGCGCGCGCTCGCGACCATGGCGGCCGCGGTGCGTTTACGGATGCCGCTGATCGGCGTGCGTTCCTCGCGGGAGACGGGGCGGGGGACGCCCGCGTTCGGATCGGTGACCGATGGCGTCACCGGTGTGGTCGGGCCATCGGTGTTGGTCGGCACGGAGCGCGGCTGCGATACCGGGACCGCGCTGCGGACATCGTCGACCGTCACCGCACCGTCGGGGCCCGAACCCGCGACGTACCAGAGGTCGATGCCGAGTTCCTTGGCCAGTTTGCGCGCCCCAGGTGTCGCCGCGGCCCGACTCATTCCCGACTCGACCGGAGCGGCTGTCGAACTCGGCGCACTGGATTCGGCAGCGTTTCTGCGCCGCCGGGACACCGTCTCACCTTCGGGCCCGTAGCCGACCAGCACCGCGGTCCGCCCGTTCGCCCCCTCCGGTGCGACCGCCAGATCATTGCGCACCCGGATCAGCGGCGTCCCCACTGCGACCGTTTCGCCGGGCTGAGCGAGCAATTCGATCACCGTGCCCGAGAACGGCGACGGCAGCGATACCACCGCCTTGGCCGTCTCCACATCGGCGATCGTCTGATTCAGCTGCACGGTGTCGCCGACGCTCACCGACCACGACACCAATTCCGCATCGGCCAGTCCCTCGCCGAGATCGGGTAGCCGGAATTCCAGGATATTGCCCTGATCTTCCTCGGGGGCACGATCTACCACTTGGGCACCTCTCATGAGTCAGGCGGCGAGTGAGCGATCGACCGCCGCGAGAATGCGGTCCGGATCGGGCAGGTGGTGCTTTTCGAGCTTAGCCGGAGGGTAGGGGATGTCGAAGCCACCGACGCGCAGCACCGGCGCCTCCAGGTAGTAGAAACAGCGTTCGGTGATCCGCGCGGCGATCTCGGCGCCGAGGCCGCCGAAAACCGGCGCTTCGTGCGCCACGATCAGCCTGCCGGTCTTGGACACCGAGGCCTCGATGGTGTCGAAATCGATCGGCGACAAACTGCGCAGATCGACCACCTCGAGCGAATGTCCTTCCTCGGCAGCGATTTTCGCGGCGGTCATGGCGGAGGCCACGGTGCCGCCGTAGGCGACGACGGTGGCATCGGTACCGCTGACGCAGATGCGGGCCTGATCCAGCGGCATGGCCTCGGCGTCGAAATCCACCTCGGCCTTATCCCAGTAGCGTCGCTTGGGTTCGAAGAAGATCACCGGATCATCGAGCGCGATGGCCTGACGGATCATGAAATATCCGTCAACGGGGTTGCTCGGCGTCACGACGCGCAGTCCCGCGGTATGGGCGAAATACGCTTCCGGCGATTCCGAGTGGTGTTCCACCGAACCGATTCCGCCGCCGAACGGAATGCGAATCGTGATGGGCGCGACCACCTTTCCCTGCGTCCGATAGTGGATCTTGGCGACGTGCGAGACGATCTGATCGAAGGCCGGATAGACGAAGCCGTCGAATTGAATTTCGCAGACCGGCCGGTAGCCGCGCAGCGCCATGCCGAATGCCGTTCCGACAATGCCGGATTCGGCCAGCGGAGTATCGATGACGCGGTTGTTCCCGAAATCCTTTTGCAGGGTATCGGTTACCCGGAATACGCCGCCAAGGCGACCGATATCCTCGCCCATCAGTACGACTTTCGGATCGTCGTCCATGGCCCGCCGCAGCCCGGCATTGAGCGCTGCGGCGAAGGTCGTGATCATCTGGGGACTCCTTCCGGTCGCGCGGTGGTCTCGCCGGGATCACCGGCCAGATACTCCGCGTATTCGCTCCGCTCCTGGGTGATCAGTGGATGCGGGGTGGCATAGACGTGATCGAACAGCTGTGTCGGCGCCGGATCCGGCATATCGATGGTCGCGCTACGGATCTGTTGCGCGACTTCATCGGCGCGTGCATCGACATGACGTTCGAATGCCGTGTCCCACAACGACTCTCGTTCCAGCAGCTTGCGCAGCCTGGCGATCGGATCGCGGCGCGCCCACTCCTCGGTTTCGGCTGCGGAGCGGTAGCGCGTCGGATCGTCGGCGGTGGTGTGCGGACCCATCCGATAGGTGAGCGCCTCGATGAACGACGGCCCGCCGCCGGTGCGGGCGCGCGTGGCGGCCTGCCTGGTGACCGCGAGGACGGCGAGCACATCATTGCCGTCGACCTGAAGTCCGGGAATTCCGTATCCGTAGGCGCGCCGCGCGATCGGGGTCGCACTCTGGATCCGGACGGGGGAACTGATCGCCCAGTGGTTGTTCTGGCAGAAGAATACGACCGGTGCACCCCAGGTCGCGGCGAAGCCCAATGCCTCGGCGAGATCGCCCTGACTCGAGGCGCCGTCACCGAAGTAGGCGATGGTCGCGATCTCCGCACCGTCGAGGTGGGCGGCGTAGGCGTAACCGGTCGCGTGCAGGCCTTGCGAGCCGACGATGATATTCGGGTTGGTCATATTGACTGCGTCGGGATCCCAGCAGGAGTGCGCCACACCGCGCCACATCCGGGTGAGTTCGGTGGGATGGACGCCGCGACAGTAGGCGACGGCGTGCTCGCGATAGCTGCAGAAGACGTAGTCGTCGGGGCGCAGTGCGTAGGCCGAGCCGACTTGCGCGGCCTCTTGCCCGATCATCGGCGCCCACAGCCCGAGCTGGCCCTGCCGTTGCAGGGCGGTTGCCTCGGTGTCGATCCGGCGGGTCACGACCAGGTCCGTGTACATCGCCCGCAGCTGCGCAGCTCCGATGTCGGCGACCAGGGCGGCGTGTTCCCGGTCGAATACGCGGCGGCCGTCGGGTTGCACCAATTGAACCGGATAGTCGGTTTTGTTCGTCATTCGGGATCGCCTCCTGACCACGAGCACAGGGCGGGTGTGCCCCATATCACATAGCATCCACGACTAGGCGAAGTGCGCAAGTGACCGACGCACGGGTAAGCAGAATGCCCAAATATGACCCGAGAGGCGATGTCATACTGCGTTGTATGACCAGTAGAGAACCCGCCGACGTGACCTTGGACGCCACCGACGCGCGGCTATTGCTCGAGCTGGTCGCCAACCCACGCGCGACCGGTGTCGAGCTGGCGACCCGGCTCGGGTTGTCCCGCAATACCGTCCAGGCGCGTTTGGCGCGCTGGGAGGCGAACGGTGTGCTCGCCAGCTTCGAACGGCGAGTGCAACCGCAGGCACTGGGCTACCCGCTGGCGGCTTTCGTCGCCGTCGTCGTCGATCAACATCGATTGGATTCGGTGGTCGCCGAACTCGCCCGGGTACCGGAGGTGACCGAAGTGTGCGGCATGACCGGACTGACCGATCTCACCGTACGGGTGGTGGCGAAAGATGCGGACGATCTGTACCGGATCGCCGGACAGATATTGAAGATTCCCGGCGTCGAACGCACCAATATGGCATTGGTGATGCAGCAATTCGTCGGGCCGCGCACGGCACCGCTGCTGAATCGACTGGCCGGATCCGTCGACCGCACGTTACGGCCGTGAACCGGCGGAGTGGTCGGCGAATTCCCCGACCACATCGTAAATATGCTTTCGTCAGCGCAAGTGTCGCTCGCGTTCCTCGATCGCGTCTTTGGCCTCCCGCAGGCCGCGGCCCGTGAGCGTGCGATAGAGCTTGATGGCGTGGATTTTCTTGCCCTGCCGAATGAGTTCGTCGATTTCGTCATAGGGCATCGCAGGGTCCTGGCTGGGGAGACCGAGGTGCTTGATGATCATGTCGAGCTTTCGTTCGAGCTGATCGATCCGGCGCTCGAGCCTGTTGTTGTCGAACATCTTTCGAACTTACCGACATCGTCCGGTTGGACTGCGCAGGGCATCCGTGACAAGCCGCAGCAGGCGGTCCGGTTGCTCCGGATCGGTGCCGTGCCGCGCCGCAAGGGCTATGCCGGCGACCAGTTGGATCACATCGTCGATGCCTACCTCCGCGCGGATGCCGCCATCCTGTTGCGCCCTGGTGAGCAGAGTGGCACCCGCCCGGCGAATGGCCAGCTGACAATCGAAGCCCAGGTCGATCGGTCCAGCCAGGACGGCGCCGCCCAAGCCATGGTCGGTACGGGCATGCACGAGTAGGGCGTGCAGCCACTCGATGAGTGCCGTGCTCGGCTCCCCCGCCCGCAGCTCTTCGGCTCGGGCGCAGAGCGTTTCGATCCGCTCGCTCAGTACGGCGGCTTGCAGTGCTTGCCGGTTGGGGAAGTGCCGGTAGAGGGTGCCCGCGCCGACGCCCGCGCGGCGGGCGATCTCATTGAGTGAGGCCTCCGGACCCTCTTCGGCGAATGCCGCTGTCGCCGCCTCGAGTACACGTTCATAGTTCCGTTGAGCATCGACCCGCATATACATCCCTTGTTAACCGGAGAAGTTCTCCGCTATCGTACCGCCAGGTAATCGGAGAACCTCTCCGGTTTAGCGTTAGGAGCGCGATGATGGTGGAACACGAACTCGGCGGCGTCGGCATCTGGACCTTCGCATTCGACGGACAACCGGTCGATCGGGTGCGCGAGGCGGCCGCCGAGATCGAGGAATTGGGTTACCGGGCACTATGGTTCGGCGAAGCGTTCGGACGCGATACGGTCGGGCAGGCGTGGCTATTGCTCGGGGCGACCGAGCGGCTGGTGGTCGCCGCGGGCATTGCCAATGCGGCACTGCGTGATCCGATGGCCATGGCCACCGCCGAGCGCGCGCTCGGCGAGGCGTTCCCGGGTCGCTATCTGCTCGGACTCGGCGGTCAGCGGGTCGGTGGTCGATCCGTCGAAGCCGGGGGCTACACGATTCCTTCCGGCGGCAAGCCGCTGGCGCTGATGCGCGGCTATCTCGATGCGATGGATGCTGTTCCGCTGTACGGCCCGCGGCCGGACCCGGCGCCACGTCGGGTACTCGCCGCACTCGGACCCAAGATGTTGGCATTGGCCGCCGAGCGGACCTGGGGTGCGCATCCCTATCACGCGCCGGTCGAGCACACCGCCGAGGCGCGGCGGATTATGGGGCCGGAAGCATTTCTCGGTGTCGAGCAGGTCGTCGTCCTCGATGCCGATCGGGCCCGCGCCCGCGAGGTGGCCACGGCGCATATCGGGGGCTATCTCGATTCCGCACCACATCAGGTGGCCAATATGCGTCGCTTCGGATTCGGTGACGAAGATATCGCGGGCGGCCCGAGTTCGCGGCTGGTGGATTCGGTTGTGGCATACGGGGATATCGAGATGATCGGCGAGCGCGTTCGGCAGCACATGGATGCCGGGGCCGATCATGTGTGTCTACAGGTACTCACCGCTGATCCGACTGCGCTGCCGCTGCCACAATGGCGTGAGCTTGCCGCGCTTGCCCAGGATTCGTCCTTCGCGCCAACCGCTATCCGGTGACTTGCTGTGGGGCAACCGCACCCGCGTATCGACAACAGATCAGGACGGCGATGAGGGGGACGAACAGTGCGGCGGTCAGTGGGACCAGCGCGGTCAGCCAGCCGATGATGGAGGGTCCGGCGAGCAGCCCGAGGTAACCGAGGCTGAATACCCGCGACATATCGGTAGCCGCGGTGGTCGATCCGAGATTGCCTGCGGCGGTGAAGATTTGCGGTATGCCGCCGGAGAGGCCGAGGCCGCACATCGCCCAGCCGAGCAACGTCAGTGGCACCCAACCCGAAGCCATGATCAGGACCAATCCGAATGCGGCGATCAATGTGCCGTAGCGGACGACGGCGACGCGGCCGAAGGCGCCCGCAACACGGTCGGCGGCGAATCGCCCCACGGTCATGGTGCAGGAGAATGCGCCGAATGCCAGTGCGGCGGTGGCATCGTCGACATCGAGGTGGTCGCGGACCTGCAGCGCGCTCCAATCGGCGGCGACACCCTCGGTAAGCAGTAGGGCGAACGCGATTGCGGCCAGCGCCAAGACCTTTCGGGAGCGATTCGGTGTGGTCGCCGACCGCGCTGTCGCGGCATCGTACGTGGCGTCAACGCGCGGGTTCTGTGAAACGTTGTCCGCGCTTTCCGGAATGTGGTCGTGCGGGCCATTCTCGCGGAGTGCGTCCGAATTCGCTTCTCGCGCCGAAACTCCGGTGTCCCGCAGCAGACGAGGCACCAGCACGGCGGTAATCGCCAAACCCGCCACAGCGGCAAGCGACAAGCTGAGACGCACATCCCATCCAGCGCCCTGAGCCACCGCACCCAGTAACGAGCCGAGGAATCCACCACCGGAGAACAATGCGTGGAACGCCGACATGATCGGTCGCTGATAAGCCCGCTCGACATGCACCGCTTGGGTATTCATCGAAACGTCCAGCGCGCCATTGCCGAAACCGAAGCAGGCCAAGGCGATCGCCAGGCTGACCGGGCCGGTCGCGAGTCCGGGACCGAGCACGGATATCGAGGTGATCGCGGCTGCTGCCGCAACCACGGCCCGGCTGCCGAATCGGTCGGCGAGCGGGCCCGCGATGCGCATGCCGACAATGCCCGCACCGGCCAGCATGAGGATGAACATGCCGAGCGTGGAATGCGCGATACCGGTGCGGTCGGTAATGGCCGGGATGTGCACCACCCACATGGCCAGTAGGAAACCGTTCAACGCGAACACCACGAATACCGCGGCGCGTGCTACCCGGGTCTGCGGATCGATCGTCGTGGTCGCCACCAATTCGACGGTACCGCGTCCAGGGCGATCGCGTGGCCGCACGGGGAGCCGGTCCGGGACATCGTCGGCCGAGGGTCCGGCTCCGCGGATCTCGCCATTGAGATCGGCTTCCGCGCGGTGGTCCTAACTCTTACAACCACCTATTCGCTCGGGATGTTCCAAATCCCGGTGGTCGCCGTCTCGTCGGCGTAATCCCGGAAGTCTTTGGGGTCTCGGCCCAGAGCCCGCCGCACGCCGTCCGCGGTCTTGGAGTTCCTGCCGTCCAGTACCGTGCCGAACAGGTAGTCGAGCAGGCTGACCACATCGGCGGGAAGCTGGTACTCGGTCAGTGTCGCAACGAAATCCGTGCGGGAGATCGGAATGAAGGCGACGTCGCGTCCGGTCGCCGAGGCGATCTCCGCGACGGCCTCGGCGAAGGTCAACGACCTCGGCCCGGTCAGTTCGTAGAGCTCGCCGCTGTGCCCGTCCTCGGTCAACGCGGCCACCGCGACATCGGCGATATCGTCGGCGTGCACGAACGGTTCCGGCACATCGCCATTGGGCAGCGCCACCTGCCCGGCGAGCACATACTCCAGGAATGCGCCTTCACTGAAGTTCTGCGCAAAGAAGCTGCAGCGCACGATGGTCCAATCCAGGCCCGAGCCCTGCACGAGTTGCTCACACGCCACGGCCTCCGGTTCACCGCGACCGGACAGCAGCACGAGTTTGCGCACACCGTTGACCTTGGCCGCATTGGTGAACGCCCGGATGATCTCGGGCGCACCCGGCGCCGCCAGATCCGGCTGGAAGGCGATGTACACCGCGTCCACGCCGAACAGCGCCGGTGTCCAGGTGCTGCGGTCGGCCCAGTCGAAGGGGAGCTCGGCCGCGCGGGAACCGATTCGAACCGGATGACCGGCCTGTCGGAGCCGGGTCGCAACGCGGCTGCCGGTCTTGCCCATACCGCCGGTGACGAGGATAAGGCGCTGGTGGGAAGTGCTGTTTGTCATGTTTCCAGTACATCGGCGCGGCCTGCGACGAAACATAGTTCAGCGACTCGTGATCATGCGTCAGCGTCTACTGTTGGAGGGGTGGATGCGCTCGCCAGCCTGCTCGAAGGTCCACGCGCCCGAGGTGCGTTCGTCATGTGTTCCCTGCTCGATCCGCCGTGGTCGCTGCGCATTCAGGACCGGGCGCCGCTGACGGTGGTATCGATGATCCGCGGCACGGCCTGGATCATGACCGATGCGGCGGGCAGCAAGCCGCGGCAAGTGGACGCGGGCGATGTCGCGATCTTCCGCGGACCCGACCCCTATACGGTCGCCGACGATCCGGCCACCGCACCGCAGATCTTCATCGATCCGGGCAATGTCACCAAGACCGCTGATGGTGAAATCCTCTGTGAGACATTGAGTCTCGGTGTGCGCCAATGGGGCACCGATGCGAACGGCGCCACCCTGATGGTGACCGGAACCTATGAGTCCGCGGGTGCGGCGAGTCAGCGGTTGTTGCGGGCCCTGCCGCCCGTGATCATCTTGCGGCGTGGCGATTTCGACACCCGACTGCTCGACATCCTGGTCGACGAGGCCACCAAGGACGAGCCCGCCCAGGGCGTGGTCCTGGACCGGCTGCTCGATATGGTGCTGATCGCGGCCCTGCGTGCCTGGTTCGCCCGCAATGATGCGCCCGCCTGGTACCACGCCTACAGCGATCCGCTGGTCGGCAAGGCGCTGCGGCTGCTGCAGCACAATCCGGCGCACGGCTGGACGGTCGCCAGCCTGGCGGAGGCGGTCGGAGTTTCGCGGGCCGCGCTGGCCCGCCGGTTCACCGATCTGGTCGGTGAGCCGCCGATGGCGTTCCTCACCGAATGGCGCCTGGCCCTGGCCGCCGATCTGCTGCAGGAATCCGATGCCACCATCGAATCCATTGCCCGCCAAGTCGGCTACGGCAGCGCGTTCGCACTGAGCGCGGCATTCAAACGCCACTTCGGCGTGAGTCCGCGCGACCACCGGCAGGGCAGCGTCCCGACTGAGCTATCGTCGGCCGGGTGACGCAGCAGTATCCGGTCCTCTGGCCGATGCCGACCCGCTGGGCCGATAACGACCACTACGGTCACGTGAACAACGTGACGTACTACTCGTACTTCGACACCGCGGTCAATGCCTGGCTCATGCACGCCACCGGTACGGATATCCGCGACCTGCCCGCCCTCGGCGTGGTCGCCCAAACCTCCTGCCAGTACCACGGCTCCCTGAGCTTCCCCGACCAACTCCAGGTAGGCCTGCGCATCTCCCGCCTCGGCCGCTCCAGCATCACCTACGACCTGGCCATCTTCCGCGAATCCGGCGACGCCCTTGAACTGGCCGCCACCGGCACCTTCGTCCACGTCTACGTGGACAACGAAACCCGCAAACCAGTAGAGATCCCGGAAGTAATCCGCACCGCTGCCAGTGCTTTGGTCACTGACTGAACGTGGCGGATGTTCTCAACACAGAAGATGTTGTGGGACAAGTGTTTCCACTGCAAATCAGTTTGAACACGGAAGCCCGCCTACGCTTCGCAGCTAGATGGGCTTTCTGGTGGGGCGTAGCAACTCGAGCACACCCTCGCCTACCATGCGAGCGCCTGTACCTTGGCCCGTGATTGCCGATAGCTGCCCACGCAAGAACTCACCCGGAACGGGAACCGTCGAAACACCAAGGGCGCGAGCACGAACGCTCAGAATGCGAACTACAAGGCCGACACTCGCGCCAGGAAACACAAAAGCCCTCGGCAGGTGCCGAGGGCTTTCGTGCTTACGTACTTACAGTGCCTTGAGTTCTTCGGTGACCGCACCGACCGACTTCTTGGCGTCGCCGAAGAGCATGCTGGTGTGGTCGGCGTAGAACAGCGGGTTATCGATTCCGGCGAAACCACTGTTCATGGAACGCTTGAGCACGATCACGCTCTTGGCCTGGTCGACGTTCAAGACGGGCATGCCGTAGATCGGGGACGAGGAGTCCTCGCGGGCGGCGGGGTTGGTGACGTCGTTGGCGCCGATCACCAGAGCCACATCGGTGCGGGAGAATTCGCCGTTGATGTCGTCCATTTCCTTGAGCGCGTCATAGGACACTTCCGCCTCGGCGAGCAGCACGTTCATGTGACCGGGCATACGACCGGCGACGGGGTGGATGGCGTATTTGACCTCGACACCCTTGGCCTCCAACAACGACGCCATTTCCTTGACCGCGTGCTGAGCCTGGGCCACGGCCATACCGTAGCCGGGGACCACGATCACCTGATTGGCGTACGCCATCTGGATCGCGGCATCCGCGGCCGAGGTAGCCTTCGCCTGCTTCTGCTCACCACCCGAGGCGCCGGGAGCGGTCCCGCCACCACCGAAGCCACCGGCGACGATGGCGGGGATGGAGCGGTTCATGGCCTTGGCCATCAGGTTGGTCAGGATGGTGCCGGACGCGCCGACGATCATGCCCGCCACGATCATCGCGGTGTTGTTCAGCGCCAAACCCGCCGCGGCGGCCGAGAGACCGGTAAGCGCGTTCAACAACGAGATGACGACCGGCATATCCGCGCCGCCGATGGGCAGCACCACCGCCAGCCCGAGGACACCGGCGAGCACGAGTACCGCGATCATCCAGTACTGCGGCACACCATCATTCGTGGCGCCGATACCGATCACCACGGCGGCGGCGATCGCACCCAACAGCAGCAACAGATTCAACGGCTGCTGCAACTTCCCCAGACCGATCGGACGCCCGGGCAGGATTTCCTGCAGCTTGCCGAAGGCGATCAGCGATCCCCAGAACGACACCGAACCGATGATCGCCGCGAACAGCGAGCCGATCACGATGTGCACGGTGGGTTCTTCATCGAAATGCGAAAAACCCTGGGAATTGAGGAATTCCGACCACGCGATCAACGCGACCGTGCCACCACCGACACCATTGAACGCGGCCACCAGCTGCGGCATCGCGGTCATCTTCGTGAACTTGGCAGGCGGCACGCCCAACACCACACCGACGACCAAACCGGCGACGATCAGGATCCAGTTCGAGGTGTGGCGGATCGAAATCATGGTCGCCACAACCGCGATCACCATGCCCGCCGCGGCGATCAGGTTGCCGCGCACCGCGGTCTTCGGGCCGGTCAACCCCATCAGACCGTAGATGAACATGCCGAAGGCGATGATGTAGAGCCCGTTGACCAGATAGGTCACATTGTCGAAGGTATGCATCACGCAGCTCCCTCTGACCGCTCCGCGGAGGCAGCCTTCACCGGTGCGGCCTTCTTACCCTTGAACATCCCCAGCATCCGGTCGGTGACAACGAAACCGCCGATGACGTTCAGGGTTCCGAACACGACCGCGACGAACAGAATGATCTGAGTCAGGATCGAGGGATCCTGCACGTTCCCGAGGGTGACCAGCGCACCCAACACGACGATGCCGTGAATCGCGTTGGTACCCGACATCAACGGCGTGTGCAGAGTATTGGGAACCTTGGAGATGACGGCGAACCCGACGAACCCGGACAACACCAGGATCGCGATATTGGCTAGCAGTTCGGTGTACATCAGTTCTCCACCTTCGCCTCGGTCGTTTCCGCCGCCTCGGCCTCGGTCGCCTCGGCGGGCGCGTCCGGCTCACGAGTGACGCAGGAGTCCGCGAGCACCTGATCGGAGAAGTCGGGCGCGAGTTTCCCGTCGACCAACATCAACTCCAGCAGTGCCGCAATATTCTTCGAGTACAGCTCCGAGGCATGCTCGGGCATGGTCGCGGGCAGGTTCAACGGCGAGGCGATCGTCACCTGATGCTTGACCACAGTCTGCCCCGGTTCGGTCAGCTCGCAGTTGCCGCCGGTCTCACCGGCCAGATCCACGATCACACTGCCGGGCTTCATACCCTCGACCGCCGCGGCGGTCACCAGGCGCGGCGCGGGACGACCCGGCACCAACGCGGTGGTGATCACCACGTCGAAGCCCTTGATCGCATCCTCCAACGCCTGCTGCTGCTTGGCTTTCTCCTCGTCGGTGAGTTCGCGGGCGTAACCACCCTCACCAGCGGCATCGATACCGAGATCGAGCCACTGCGCACCCACCGAACGCACCTGATCGGCGACTTCGGGACGCACGTCGTAGCCGGTGGTCCGTCCACCCAGACGCTTCGCCGTCGCCAAAGCCTGCAGACCCGCGACACCCACACCGAGCACCAGCACGGTCGCGGGCTTCACTGTGCCCGCGGCGGTGGTCAGCATCGGGAAGAACCGCGTCGACTCCGACGCGGCCAGCAGTACGGCCTTGTACCCGGAAACATTGGCCTGCGACGACAAGGCGTCCATCACCTGAGCTCGCGAAATACGCGGAATCGCCTCCACGGCGAAGGCCTGTACCCCGGCCGCCTTCAGCGCCGGAATCTGGTTCTCGGCATTGCGCGGGGCGAGAAAGCCGATCAGGGTCTGCCCGCTGGTCAGCTTGGCCACCTCGGCGTCACTGGGCGGCGCGACCTTCACGACCACATCGGCCGACCACGGATCACCGATGGTCGCGCCCGCGTCCACGTATGCCGCGTCCGGAATGAGCGCGCCGAGCCCGGCGCCCGCTTCGACCACCACCTCGACGCCCTGCTTCAGCAGGCTCGGGATGATCTTGGGCACGAGTGCGACGCGTCGCTCGCCCGCGTTCGATTCGCGAACGACTCCGACACGCGCTCCGCGCGGCGACTGGTCGCCTACGCTCTGCGTTGTCTCCACTTGTCAGACTTCCTTCTCTGGCTCAGCTTCAAGCAACCGGTCACGGCCGGACGATGTTACTTGGGAGTAAGTTCGTCCAAATCCTCGCAACTGTACCCGGCTCGCTGATCTTTTCGAGCGACCCGGCACGCAATCGCTAGCGGCGAGCGTAGCTGAGATGGCAGTCACAAGTTGCGGCCGGATTCCGCCGTTATGTCGGATTCGCGACCACCACCAAGGTTCGAATCCTGGTCGGTGCGGCGCAATACCTTCCCATAGTGACGTGCGTCATGCCGACTATGTTCCCGGTGAGTGGTAAGCCGTAGGGTCGGCGGTGTGAACGACTGTGTCTTCTGCCGCATCGCGGCGGGACAGGCCCCGGCGACCAAGGTCTACGAGGACGACACGCTGTGCGCGTTCCTGGACATTCGCCCGATCGCGCGCGGCCACACCTTGGTCATCCCGAAGCGACACGCATCCGAGTTGACGGATCTAGACGCCGACTTGGGCGCGCACCTCTTCCGCGCCGGACACCGGCTGGCGCTGGCGATCAGGCGCAGCGAACTGGCCGCGGACGGTGCGAATCTCGTCCTCAATGACGGCACCGCGGCCTTCCAGACCGTCCCGCACGTCCACCTGCACGTGGTGCCGCGTCGGCACGGCGACAAACTGAGTTTCGCCGCCGGACTGTTGCTGCGGCGCCCGCACGATCCCGAATCGACCGCGGCCGCCATCCGCGCCGGAATATCGGCATTGGCCAACGACGACAAGACCAGCGCCGAGGAGCAGGAATGACCGACTCGACCCAGGACCGGACGGAGCTGACCGGCCTGCTGTCCGAGCAATGGGAGACGATCGCGACCCTGGTCGCCGATCTCGATGAAGAGCGTTGGCGCACACCGTCTCCACTGCCGGGCTGGTCGCTGTTCGATGTGGTCGCACACATCGTCGGCACCGAATCCTGGCTGCTCGGCGAACGCCCGCCCGCGCACGATCCGATCCGGCCCAAAACCGATGTGACCACGCTGCCGCATGTGCGCAATGAATCCGGTGTGCTCAACGAGATCTGGGTCGACCGGCTGCGGCCGCTGTCGGGTAAGCGACTGCTCGAGCTGTACCGCGACGTCACCGACCGCAGGCGCGAGGCGCTCGCGTCTTTCGGTGATACGGAATGGCAGGCCGAGACCGTTTCACCGATCGGCAAGGTCAGCTACGGCCGGTTCATGCGAGTGCGGCTGTTCGACTGCTGGATGCACGAACTCGATATCGCCGATGGGCTCGGCATTTCCGTCGACGAGGGCGGACCGCGCGCCGAGCGAGCCTTCGGCGAACTCACCGCCACCATCGGGCGGGCGGTGGCGAAGGGGGCGCAGGCACCGGACGGATCGCGCATCACCTTCGAGCTGACCGGTCCGTTGCTGAAGACACTGCACGTCGCGGTGGACGGTCGCGCCAATATCGTCGAGGAATTGGACGCACCCGCCACCGTGGTCGTTCGAATGGGGTCCGGCCTGTTCGCCCGGCTGCGCGGCGGACGCACAAGCGCGGATGCGCACGAAGGCGAATACAGCATCTCCGGCGATGCCGAACTCGGCAACCGACTGGTGCGCAGCCTGGCCTTCACCATCTGAGCCGCGATGCGACTTTTCCTGTCCAGCTACCGATTCGGCGCACACTACGACCGGCTCGCCGCGCTCGTCGGCGAGCCGGGCCGAGTCGCGGTGATTCCCAACGCATGTGATGCCTGGCCCGCGGCATGGGCGGGCGCGGTCACCAGCGACGTGACGCCGCTGCGCAAGCTCGGCTACTCCCCCGAGGTGCTCGATCTACGCGAATTCGTCGGTCGCGCAGCCGAATTGGAAGCCGCACTGACCGAATACCCGCTTGTGTGGGTGCGCGGCGGCAATACCTTTGTCCTGCGCGCCCAATTCGCTCGCAGCGGAGCCGATTTCGTACTGCCGAAGCTGCTTGCCGCCGACGCACTCGTGTACGCCGGGTACAGCGCGGGAGCATGTCTGCTGACCCCGGATCTGCACGGCCTGGAATCCATGGATGACCCTGCCGAGGTCGGACCCGCGTGCGGTATCGAACCACGGTGGGACGGACTGCGTTTGGTGGACCATCGCATCGTGCCGCATCTGGATTCCGCGACAGATCCGGATGGTGAATCCGCGCTACTCGCCGCTCGCTACAGGTCCGAGGGCGTCGCGCACTGGGCGCTCACCGACGATGATGTCGTCGTGGTCGACGGCGATGATATCGAGATCCTGCGATAGGCCGCGGAACACCACCCAGCGCATCGCGCTGTACATGTAGACCGCCTCGCACGCCCCCGCCAGCAGTCGCGACAGATGGTATTCCAAACCCAGTGCGGTCAGTCCGCTGCCGACGCCGAGTATGAAGCCGAGGTAGTTGATCACGACAACCACCACATACACCACCGCCTGCCTGCCGACCGGCGCGTGCGAGTGGAAGTTGAAGGTGCGATTGAGCACGAAACTGAGCCCGAACGCGCAGATATAGGCCACCGTCACCGACAGCCATACCGGCACTCGCAGCCAGCCGTGCAGCACCGTGAGCAGCCCCAGATCGACGCCGAAGGTGAAACCGTTGATCAGCGCGAAGCCGAGAAACGTCGGGGCGACAAGGCGATTCAGCCCGAGGGGCAACCGCGCGACGACGGCCTCGCACCAGCGGGAGAAGCCCGCCACCATGGCCTCGGTGCTCGTCACGTCACCAGCATGCCAGCAGCAGGTGTCCACCAGGTGATCGTCCAGGAAACACGATCGGATGGAAACCGATCCCGATCAGCCGATCCGGGTGAACTCTGAACGGCTGTCCAGGACCGACCAGGCGACGAGGCAGCGACGGCGGGTGACGTCGTCGACGTCGTCGAGGAGGGCTTCGAGTAGGAGTCGGGGATCACGCTGCCACTTGTCGGACAGGGTGGCGATGGCGGTCTTGCCGAACATGCCGGAGCGATCCAGTGCCGTCACCCATTCGGCGATTTCACCTGCGTGGATACGGCGCAAGGAATCCGGATCGATACCCCCGTCGACGAATTCGTAGGAGAACACGGCAGCGACCAAATCACGGTAATCCGACGACTCGACCTGCATGAGACCTCCTCGGCGCGCCTGCGCGCCTCTTGGAATCGGACGGCGCCCCGAATGGGCGCCTTGTCCGGAATTCTTATCGGCCGACGGGCCCGGCACCACTGGACCGACCCACATCCCGCCGGGCTCGGTGTTGTAGCAAACCCCCAGGGATAACCGGGCGCGCGGCTGTTACAGTCGGGCACTCACCCTGGCCCGCACCCGCCGTATAGCGTGAGCTGTGTGGACCTGCATGACCTGATCTCCCGCCTGCCCGACGGCGCGGTACTCACCGATCCCGACCTTTTGGCGGGCTATCGGCAGGACTGGGCGCGCGATCCGAACGCCGGCACACCGCTGGCCGTGGTCCGCGCCACCGGTACCGATGATGTCGCGGCGACGTTGCGGTGGGCGCACGAACACCGGGTCGCGGTGGTGCCGCGTGGGGCCGGATCCGGACTGTCCGGCGGGTCGACGGCCGTCGACGGCGGCATCGTGCTCAGCACCGAACGCATGCGCACGATCACCGTCGACCCGGTCACCCGCACCGCGGTTGTCCAGCCCGGCCTGCTCAATGCGGAGGTCAAACGCGCGGTCGCCGAGCACGGCCTGTGGTACCCGCCGGACCCGTCCTCCTTCGAAATATGCTCGATCGGCGGCAATGCGGCCACCAATGCGGGCGGCCTGTGCTGTGTGAAATACGGCGTGACCACCGATTACGTGCTCGGCATGGAAGTGGTGCTCGCCGACGGCACGGTGGTGCGGCTCGGCGGCCCACGGTTGAAGGATTCGGCGGGCCTGTCGCTGACCAAGATGTTCGTCGGCAGCGAGGGCACGCTCGGGGTGATCACCGAACTCACCCTGCGGCTGCTGCCCGCCCAACCGCCGCAATCCACCGTGGTCGCGACCTTCCCGACGCTGACCGCCGCGACCGAGGCCATCCTCGGTATCACCGGCACTCTTCGGCCCGCCATGCTCGAGTTCATGGATGCCGTCGCGATCAATGCGGTCGAGGACGAGATGCGGATGGGTCTGGATCGCGAGGCCGCCGCACTGCTGGTCGCTCGCTCGGACGCTCCGGGCGAATTCGCCAGGCATGAAGCCGAAGTCATGGTCGGCCTCTGCGAAAAGGCCGGTGCCACCGAGGTTTTCCATACCGAGGATCCGGAGGAAGGCGAAGCGTTCACCGCCGCACGGCGTTTCGCCATTCCGGCGGTGGAGAAGATCGGACCGCTGCTGCTCGAGGATGTCGGAGTTCCGCTGCCCCGCCTGGCCGATCTGGTCAACGGTATCGCCGCCATCGGGGCGCGCAACGAGGTGCTGGTTTCGGTGATCGCGCACGCCGGAGACGGCAATACCCATCCGCTCATCGTGCACGATCCCACCGATGCGGCGATGACCGAACGCGCGCACCGCGCCTTCGGCGAGATCATGGACCTGGCCATCCAGCTCGGCGGAACCATTACCGGGGAACACGGAGTGGGCCGGTTGAAGAAGGCGTGGCTACCCGATCAACTCGGTCCCGATGTGATGGCACTCACTCGCCGGATCAAGGATGCGCTCGACCCACATGGCATTCTCAACCCAGGCGCGATTCTGTAAACGGAACATTCCCAGCCGCTGAGGAGTTTCACCCGATCATGACCACCAGGCTCGAACACAATAGCGCCGATACTCGATTCGAGATCTATCTCGATGACACCCTCGCCGGATACGCCGACTACGCCGAACAAGACGATCCGAAAGTTCGCGACTTCCACCACACCATGACCTTCCCGGAGTTCCGCGGCCGCGGGGTGGCCGCCCAGGTGGTCGAATACGCGCTGCAGGATTCCCGCGCCCATGGCTTCGCCATCATCCCGACCTGCTGGTACGTCGAGCAGTACATCGCGGAGCACCGCGAATACGCGGATCTGGTCGCTCAACGCAGGTAGTCCGCCAGGACCGGACCGATCACCGCCAAGGCGTCCGGGCCGGTGAGTTTGTTGTGTTCATGGCCGACCTGGTGGTCGGCAATGGTTCCGGTGACATACGGTCGCCAGGTTTCGGCGTTGGGAACGTACCCGGGTCGGCCGTTGGTGCTGCTGAAGAAGAGCACGTCGCCGTCGAAGACGGCCGGTTGGTAGTCGGCGCTTTCGCGGATCAGCTGCTGGTAGTCGAGGTAGAGGTGTTCGAGGTCGGCGGGGGTGAGGGCCGCGAAGGTGCCGCCCGCCGCGCGCAGGAGTTCGGCGGCGCGGTCGGCGAGGGCGGCATCCCCGTCGAGGTCGCCGAGCAGGGCCGGATCGATGCCGCCGAATTCGGCGAGCAGAGCCTGCGGGGGAGGCATCTCGACGGCGCTTTCCGGTTCGACATCGGCGCGGCCGTCCATGAGGACCAGGGCCGAAACCTGGGCGCCGCGGCGCTGGAGCTCAACGGCGACGGCATGGGCGAGCGGGCCGCCCGCGGAGTAGCCGAGCAGGCGATAGGGGCCCGCGGGCTGGGTCAGCAGGATGTGGTCGACGTAGCGGGCGGCGCGTTCGGTGAGGGTGCCCTCCGGTTGGATGCCATCGGCCACGGCTGGTGACTGCAGGCCGTAGACCGGATGATCGCCGTCGAGGTATTGCACCAAACCGGCGTAGCACCAGGCCAATCCGATCGCGGGGTGGATGCAGAACAGTCCAGGGCCGGTGCCAGTCGGACGAAGAGGCAGGACAGTACGCAAGGCCGGATCGACGCCTGGCTGGTCGCCCTCGACGATACGTTGCGCCAGGACGGCGGGCGTCGGTTCACCGAACATCCACTGGACCGGCATATTGAAGCCGCTGCGCTCGCGGATTTCGGTGACGAGTCGAATGGCGACCATGGAGGTGCCGCCGAGTTCGAAGAAGTTATCGTCCACACCGATGCGGTCCGCGCCGAGCACAGCTTCGAAGGCTTCCGCCACTAGGCGTTCAGTGCTGGTGACCGGTGGGCGGTACGGTAAATCCTTGCGCCGCATGGTCATCGGTGAAGGCTGATGCACGACTGTGCCCGCCGGAGCGGTGACGTCGAGTTCGCCGATGACGACGGCCGGATCCGCGGTGACCTCATCGAGCACCTGAACGAACCTGCGCGTCAAGGTTTCCGCGGTCGTCTGTTCGAAGAGATCGCGGGCGAAGGTCAGGGTTGCGGTGATGCCAGCCGGTGCGCCGTCGGCATCGAATTCCTCGGCCAGCATCCATTCCAGATCGTATTTGGCCCCGACCGCCGCGAGCGATACCGGCGTGATCTCGAGACCGGGCAACCTGACCGGTTCTCGATCGAAGTTCTGGAACACCAGAATCACTTGGAATAGCGGTGAATGCGCGGTCGACCTGGCCGGTGCGAGCACCTCGACCAGCCGTTCGAACGGCAGATCGGCATTGCCGAAGGCATCCAGATCGGCGTCTTTGGTGGTGGCGAGGATCTTTTCGAAGGTCGCGTCGGGCTCGATCCGGGTGCGCAGGACCAAGGTATTGACGAACATCCCGACCAGGTCGTCGAGTTCGCCGTCGCCGCGGCCAGCGGTGACCGAACCGATCGCCACATCCGTCGCACCGGAGAGCCTGGCGAGCAGCACCGCGAGAGCGGCATGCGCCACCATGAAGACACTCACGCCGTGCCAGCGCGCGATCTCCCGCATCCGTCGCTGCACCGCGATACCGATATCGAACTCGACCATGCCCGCGCGGTGCGTGGCCACGGTAGGCCGCGGGTGGTCGGTGGGCAGCGCCGATACCTCCGGCAGTCCGTCCAGTGCGCCGCGCCAGTACTCCAGTTGACTGTGCGCCGCGCTGTCCGGATCGTCGTCAGCGCCGAGCAGTTCGTGCTGCCACAGTGCGTAATCGGCGTACTGCAACGGCAGCGGCGCGAACTGGGGTGCGCTACCCGCCCGGCGCGCGGCGTAGGCCAGCAGCACGTCACGGGTG
This sequence comes from Nocardia sp. NPDC050630, assembly GCF_044457245.1. Lineage (NCBI taxonomy): Bacteria > Bacillati > Actinomycetota > Actinomycetes > Mycobacteriales > Nocardiaceae > Nocardia > Nocardia sp. NPDC050630. Next base: position 479,096 of record NZ_JBITGN010000003.1, on the reverse strand, counting down.
AGCGGCGCCAATGACCAACCGTCCGAGGCGATGTGGTGCATGACGACGATGAGCACCCAGCGCTGGGGTTCGAGGCGCAGCAGCCATACGCGCAGCGGAAGTTCTCGGGTCAGATCGAAGCCATGCCCACTGGCGCGCATGGTGAACTCGGCCGCGGATTCCTCGCCGATATCGGAGACCACCACCGGCACAACAGCTTCCGTAGCGGGAAGGATTTTCTGGTACGGGTCGCCCGCGGCATCCACCGGATACACGGTGCGCAGTGATTCGTGCCGAGCGACCAGGTCGGGGACGGCGGTGCGCAGCAGCTCCGGATCGAGCTCGCCGCGGACCTCGACGGCAATGGGCACATTGTGCGCAGGCGAGCTCGGGTCGTAGCGGTTGAGGAACCACATGCGCCGCTGGGCCGCGGAGAGCGGGATGTAACGCGGTCGCTCGCGCGGTCCTGGTCTGGGTCCCGGTGGGGCGGCCGCGGTCCGGATCACTTCGGCGAGGTCGGCAACGGTGGGTGCATCGAAGACGGTGCGCACCGGGATTCGGGTGTTGAGTGCGGCGCCGAGCCGGGCGACGATGCGGGTGGCGATCAGCGAATTGCCACCGAGGGCGAAGAAGTTGTCGTCGAGTCCGACGCGCGCGACACCGAGCAGTTCGCTGAAGGTTTCGGCGATTACTCGTTCGGTCGGCGTCTCGGGGGCCCGATACCGGCCGCCACGCAGATCGGGCGCGGGCAGCGCCTTGCGGTCCAACTTTCCGCTCGCGGTTCGCGGCAGTTCGGTCAGCGCGATAATGACCGACGGGACCATGTAGGACGGAAGTCGCTGTGCCACCGCAGCTTTGACCAGATCGTGCCCGAAATCGGCGCCGGGTACCACATAAGCGACGAGGACTTCCCCGACGGCGGCATCGGTGTGCACGCTCACCGCCGCCTGGTCCACCGCCGGATCTGCGAGCAGCGCCGATTCGATTTCCCCAAGTTCGATGCGCAGGCCGCGCAGCTTGATCTGCAGGTCCGAGCGACCCAGGTATTCGAGGTCGCGGCCGCGCCAGCGCACCAGGTCGCCGGTGCGGTACATACGTTCGCCCGGTCGGCCGTACGGGTCGGCGATGAACCGGGATGCGGTCCGGCCGCCGCGGCCGTGATAGCCGCGGGCCAGGGCTAGGCCCGCCAGATACAGCTCACCGGCGACGCCTTCGGGCACCGGATGCAGGCGGTCGTCGAGCACCAGTGCGGTCATACCCGCGATGGGACCGCCGATGGTCACCTCGTCACCCGCCCGCAGCGGGCTGCTGCCCGTTGCCCAGATCGTGGTTTCGGTGGGGCCGTAATCGTTGAAGTGCACGCGATCCGGTGCGGCCCAGCGGGCGACCAGTTCGGCCGGGCAGGGTTCGCCGCCGGTGATGATTACCCGCACCGCATCGCATCCGGTCGGGTCGACCGAAGCGAGAGCCGATGGCGTCATGGCGATGTGCGAAACCTGTTCGCGTATCAACAGTTCCGCAAGCTCCGGGCCACCGAATGCGGTCGGACCCGCGATGACCAGAGTCGCTGCTGGACCGACTGCTAGCAGGAGTTCGAGTACCGCGGCATCGAAACTCGGCGAGGCGACGTGCAGGACGCGAGAGGTGCCGGTGGTCCCGTCGCGTTTCTGTTGTACCGCGGCGAGGTTGGCGAGTCCGGTGTGGGTGACGACGACGCCCTTGGGTCTTCCGGTCGATCCCGAGGTGAACAGGACATAGGCCGGGTTTTCAGGGCGTACGTTCGGCGGCTCGAGCGGCGAACCAGATGTGGCATCAAGTGTTTCGATGAAGTCCGGGTCATCGAGTGCGAACCATCGCACCGAATCCGGCATACTCGCCTCGACCGAACTCCGCGTGATGCCGAGCTCGGCCCCCGAGTCCGCAATGATCTGTTCGATCCGCTCGGCGGGGTAGCCGGGATCGACGGGTACGAAGGCCGCGCCGGTCTTGGCCACCGACCAAACCGCGAGCACCGACTCCAGCGAGCGGGGCAGGGCCACCGCCACCAGCGCTTCAGGGCGCGCGCCCGCGCCAATGAGTCTGCGAGCCAGGCGATTCGCGCGCTCGTCGAGTTCGGCATAGGTCAGCATCGCCGTGCCGTCGACCACGGCTATGCCCTCCGGGTTCGCGCTGACCGCGTCGGCGAGCAGGTCCGCCAGCACGCGCGGTGACCGCTCGGTCCGTGCCCGCCGCGACAGCAGATCTCGGCGATCGGCGGACGCGAGCAACTCGATATCACCAACGGATATCTCGGGTTCTGCCGCTACCGCGCGCAGCACCCGCAGCCACCGTTCGGCCATGTGTGCGACAGTTGCGCGATCGAATAGGTCGGTGGCGTATGCGATTCGGACCGATAGGCCGCAGGAGTCGGTCTCTGCCACCGTGACGCTCAGATCGAACCGAATGCTCTGCTGGTCGAGTTCCAGCGCTTCGGCGCGCAGATCCGGCAGCGCGAGTTCGACCGGGGCCAGGTTCTGCATCACCAACATTGTCTGAATCAGGGGGTGCCGAGAGCCTGACCGGGTGGGTTCGAGCAGATCGACGAGCCGCTCGAAAGGCACATCGGCGTGAGCGAGTGCGTCGAGGTCGGTGCGCCGAACGCGGCCGAGCAGCTCGGTGAATGGTTCCCCGGCACGAATTTCGGTGCGCAGCACCAGGGTGTTGACGAACATGCCGACCACGTCGTCGAGTTCGGCGACGCCACGGCCCGCCACGGGGGTGCCGATGGCGATATCACTGGTGCCGCTCAGTCGGGCGAACAGCACCGCGAGCGCGCTGTGCAGCACCTGGAATCGTGTGCATTGGTTCGCGGTTGCGAGTGCGTCGAGACGGGCGGTGAGCGCGGCATCGAATTCTCGGTAGACCGTGCCCGCTCGCAGCGATGCCGTCGGCGGGCGGGGCCGGTCGGCGGGCAATGGAAGTTGGTCGGGAAGTCCGGCGAGTGTTTCGGTCCAGTACCGGATCTGCTGTGCCAATGGTGATTCCGGGTCGTGTTCGGACCCTGAGCGCTGGTACTGCCACACGGTGTAGTCGGCGTACTGAACCGGAAGCGGGGTCCAGGTAGGTGCCGCGCCGTCCAGCCGGGCCGCGTAGGCCGTCATCACGTCGCGCGCGAGTGGACCCATCGAGAAGCCATCGGCGCTGATGTGGTGGATTACCAGCACGAGTACGTGAGTGTTCGCGGCGAGCCGGAACAGGCGTAGCCGCATCGGCACCGCAGAGGTCACGTCGAAGCCCGCACCGACACAGTCCATGATCGCGCCGGGCAGGTCAGCATCCGCGATAGCGATCGGATCCAGTTCCGGCACAACGGAATCCGTTGGCAGAATGACTTGATATCCGACACCATCGCGGGCGGGGTATACCGTGCGCAGCGATTCGTGCCGCTCGAGCACGTCGCGAACGGCCGATTCGAGTGCCGCTGGATCCAGCCTTCCGATGAGCCGCAGCACGATCGGCACGTTGTAAGCGCCGGAATCGGGATCGTATTGGTTGACGAACCACATCCGCTGCTGCGCGGGCGAAAGTGGAATCCGTTCCGGTCGTGGACCTTGCACGGGACCGGTCATATCCGAAGTGGCCGAGGTGCTCAGTCGCGCCGCGAGCGCGCGCACGGTCGGCGCTTCGAAGATGAGGCGAACGGGCACCGATATCGCGAGGACTGAACCGAGCCGAGCGGCGACCCGGATCGCCGAGAGTGAATCACCGCCGAGTGCGAAGAAGTCGTCGGCGGCACCTACCTTTTCACGGTCGAGCACGGTGCCGAAGACATCGGCGACCAGGCGCTCCCGCCCGACCGGTTCGACGTATTCGGCCACCGCCAGTTCGGGTTCGGGCAGCGCGCGCGGATCGACCTTGCCGTTACCGGTCAGCGGCAACTCGGTCAAGACGGTGATCGTCGCGGGTACAAGATGCCTCGGCAAGCGCTGGGAAAGATAGTCCCGCAACTCGTTCGCTGTCAGGACCGCATCCTCGCTCGGCACCACGTAGCTGGCCAGTACATGAGTTCCGGCCGAACCCTCGCGCGGCACGGTGATCGCCGTCTCGACACCGTCGCATTCGCGCAGCACCGCATCGACCTCACCCGGTTCGACTCGGATGCCGTGTAACTTCACCTGGCAGTCATTGCGCCCCACGAACTCCAGTCGACGCCGCGACATACGGCGGACCAAATCGCCGGTGCGATACATCCGCTCGCCCGGCGCCCCGAACGGGTTCGCCACGAAGCGTGCCGCAGACAGTCCCGGCTGCCCGACATAGCCGCGGGCAAGTCCTGTCCCCATGACATACAACTCACCGGTCGCGCCGAGCGGCACCGATCGCAACCACGAATCCAGCACGACCAGACCTGTTCCCGGTAGTGGTGCGCCGAGATCCGCGGGTTCTCCCGGACGCAGTGGGGCGCTGAAGGTCGCCGCCACGGTGGCTTCGGCGGGGCCGTATGAATTCAGCACGGTCCGGCCGTCAGCGAAACGCGCGATCAGCACCGGCGGGCACGCCTCGCCGCCGGAGACCAACACTCGCACGCCCGCAAGTGTGGTCGCGGGCACCATGGCCAATACGGCGGGCGTCGAGATTACGTGGGTCGAACGGGATTCGGCGATGACCGCGCACAGCTCGGCACCGGCATTCGCCTCCGGCGGCGCGATCACCAGGGTCGCACCGGTTTCGAAGGTGGACAACCACACCAGGATGGCGCCATCGAAACTCGGATTCAGACAGTGCAATACGCGATCGCCGGCTCCGGCTCCGATGGCCGCGGCGGTACCGCCGACGAGCCCACTCAGCCCGGTATGAGTGACGACTACGCCCTTCGGTGTTCCGGTCGAGCCGGAGGTGTAGACGATGTAGGCCGGGTGTGCGGCACGCAATGGCCTGCGTCGATCCGCGGGCGTCAGCGGTGCCGCGCTCGCCTTCGGATCGCCCAGCATCTGCCACCGCACCTCGTCGGGCAGTCGATCCCGCACCGTCGCGATGGTCACCCCGAATACCGCACCGCAATCCGTGGCGATATCCACGATCCGCTGCGCGGGCTGGGACGGATCGACCGGCACGAATGCGGCCCCGGTCTTCGCGATCGCCCACACCGCGACCATCCACTCCGGCGATCGCGGCACTGCGATCAGCACAGCCGTTTCCGGTTCCGCACCGGCCTCGATCCACACCCTGGCCAGTCGATTCGACTGCTCGTCGAGTTGGCGATAAGTCAATTCCGTTGAGCCGTAGCGGATCGCGATCCGGTCGGGTCGGATGCCGCCCGCGAGGATCTCGGGGAGCAACCGCAATGGCTGCGGACGCGCGCGCAGTACCTCGCCAGGGTCGGCTCCGGTAACTGCCATGACTAGTTGGTTCGGATCCGCGCCAAGCCGCGTGAGAATGCGGGCGAGCCGATCCGCTAGCGCATACGCCTCGGTTTCATCGAAGTACTCGGCCGAGTAGCTCATGACCAGACGTAAACCGCCGCGGCTGTATGCGGCCAGTGCGAGTGGATAGTGCGTGCCATCGTAGGCACGGAAGCCGTTGACCCGCAGTGCGGCCCGTTCGGCCGCCGCCATGAGCGCCACGGCATCCACCGGGTACGACTCGAATACGAGCGTGGTGTCGAACAGCGGACCCATACCGGTCACGCCTTGAATATCGTTGAGCCCCAGAGTGTGATGCTCGAGCAAGACCGCCTGCGCACGTTGTACGCGCCCGAGCAGATCCGCCACGGACTCGGTCGGTTCGAGCGTGATCCGCACCGGAATGGTGTTGACCATCATGCCGACAATGCGCTCGGCTCCGGGTAATTCGGGCGGACGTCCGGACACGGTAGAGCCGAATACGATGTCGTGCTCACCGGTCAGCTCCGCCAGCAGCACTGCCCATCCGACCTGCACAGCTGTATTGAGGGTGGTACCTCGTTCGGCGGAAATCCGCTGGAGCGCGGAGATATTCGAACGCGCCAAAGCAATGTCGATGGTCCGGAGTAGTTTCGCCCCCGAGTCCTCCGACCGACTCACGCCGTCGGGCATAACCGGAGGCCGTCCAGCGGTCACCAACGTCGGGCCCGATAGATCAGCCAATGCAGACGCCCATGCGGCTCGCGCGGCAGTGTGGTCGCGGTCGGCCAGCCACTCCAAGTAGCGACGATACGAGATGGGCGGATCGAATCCAGCACTGTCACCGCGTGTTTCGTACAAAGCGAGGAGTTCACCGAAGAGCAGTGGCATGGACCAGCCGTCGAGAATCAGGTGGTGGTTCGTGATCACCAACCGGATATCGTCCTCGCCGCAGCGCACGCAGAGGAAACGCAGCAGCGGCGGTCGATCCGGGACAAAGGGGGTTAGGAGTTCCGCGTCGGCGAGGCGGTCGCATTCCGTCGCATCCGATTCGACGTAGGACCACGGAAGGGTTACGTGCTCCAGTACCAGCTGTACGGTCGCATCGAGGAAGGCCGTGCGCAGCGCCTGGTGTCGTTCGACGAGCGCGCCAGCGGCCCGCTCCAGCCGCGCGACGTCCATTCGGCCGTCGAATTGGATCACCGCCTGCACCGAGTAGCCGTCGGTGCGTCCGGCGGCCAACTGGGTGTGGAACAACAGTCCTTGCTGCAGCGGGGCGAGTGGCCAGACATCCTCGAATGCCGGGTACCGCGACTCCCATTCGTCGATCTGCTGTTGCGTGGCGGATACCAGCGGCAGATCCGACGGAGTGAACCCACCCGCACCCGGCGCACGCAGCAGTTCGGCCAGCGAGGTGAGTTCCGATATCCATTGCTGTGCGATATCTTCCAGATCCGCCGCCGAGGGCTTGAACTGCCAGACCGCCTGCAGGGCGGGACCTTCAGCGGTTTCCAGTGTCATGGCGTCGATCGTGATCTCCCCGGCCGCAGGCAGGTCCGGACCGCCTCCCAACGACGTCACAATCGAATCCGGCAGCCACGGCGCACCCTCATCAACGGCAGGAACCTGGCCGAGGTAGTTGAACCCGATCCGTGGCCGGACCGCCGCTAACCGCTCACGCCCAACCGGATTCAGATACCGCAACAGCCCGAACCCGAAGCCGCCCCTGGGCACCGCGCGCATTTGCTCCTTCACGGCCTTCAACGCCGTCACCGGGTCAGCCGCGCCGACGTCCAACCGAACCGGGAACTGACTGGTGAACCACCCCACTGTCCGCGAAAGATCCGCCCCCGGCACCGAGGCCTCGTCCCGCCCATGCCGCTCGACACACACTAGCACCGGCGTTCGGTCTCCACGCCCCCGCACCGCACACGCCAGGGCGCTCAACAGCGCGTCCTCGACCCCACACCGCAATGTCCCAGGCAACCGCTCGAGCAGCGTCTTCGTCACCTCGACCGGCAACCGCACCTCGATCCGCTCACGGGTCCGCCGCGTTCGATCCGTCGGGGTCTCCGGCTGCTGGAGGACATCGCATGCCCGCGCCACATCAATGGCAAGGTCCGAATCACCGCGCCCAGTCGGCGCTTCGATCTCATCGCCCGGAGCGCTGCGATCAGGATGACCGGCACCATCCCCGGGCGAGAGGGCAGACACGCGCCGGTCTCGCAATGGCGGATCCGGCGTGGCGAGGACCGCGGACCAGTAGTCCAGCTCGTCGAGCACGGATTCATCGGCAGCGGCCACGGCCACGGCGTGCGCCCAGGTTCGCATTGAGGTGCCGACCGGCGGCAGTAGCGGCTCATCACCAGCCGTGATCCGGGTCCATGCGGTGATCAGGTCGCCGAGCAGGATCCGCCAGGACACCGCGTCGATGACCAGGTGATGCGCCACGATGACGAGACGTCCGGGCCGCGTCGGCCCGGCATCCAGCCACACCATGGCCAGCATTCGGCCCCGTTCGGGATCGAGACGGTCCGTAGCGTCTGCGATCGCCCGCACGGACGCCGAAGTAGGTGAATCGACGACCAGCAGTGTGTCCGCCTCGACCGCCCCGACCGGGCGCGCCTCGAGTTCCCCATCCACCAGGATCGCGCGCAAGATATCGTGCCGATCGAGAACGGCTTGTACGGTGCGCACCAAGGGGATTCGCTCGATACCGACGGGCAGCGTGAGCACCATCGACTGCGCGAAGCGGCGCGTATCGGTCGGCTGTTCGAGCAGCCAGGAAACGATGGGAGTGCGAGGTATCCGGCCGATCCCCGCACCCGGCAGTTCCTGCAATATCGGGCCTGCGGTGGGGGCAGCGACGAATCGGGCCAGGTCGGCGGGGGTCGGATGTTCGAATACATCGCGGGCTGCGAAGATCAGCCCTTCGGCACGCGCGCGCGATACCAGCTGGATGGCCATGATCGAATCGCCGCCGAGTGCGAAGAAGGACGACTCCGCGTCGACGGTCCGCGTGCCGAGGATGTCGGCGAAAATCGCACACAGCGCACGTTCGGTTTCGGTACCGACCGCATGCACCGGTTCGGTTGCCGTGGGCTCGGGTTCCGGCAGGGCGCGGCGATCGATCTTGCCGTTACCGGTCAACGGCAGCGCTTCGAGGACGGTGATCGATCCAGGTACCAGATGTGCGGGCAGCCGCTGCGCACAGAAATCGCGGATGTCCGAAACATCCAGGCGCGCAGAGGGTTCCCGGTGCCCTATCGGAACTACGTACGACGCCAACATCGATCCGCCCGCAACAGTGCGCTGCACTACCGTTACGGCGATCTCGACATCGGGATGCATATCCAGCACGGCGTCGACTTCACCTGGCTCGACCCGGATGCCACGCAACTTGACCTGAAAGTCCGTACGGCCCAGATATTCCAGCACCGGGTCCGATGCCCCATCATGGGGCGCATCGATCGGATGCGCCATCTCCCAGCGAACCAGATCACCGGTGCGGTACATCCGAGTTCCGCTCGGCCCGAATGGATTCGCCACGAAACGTTCGGCGGTTGTGCCCATCCGCCCGGCATAGCCCCTGGCCAATCCGGACCCGACGATGTACAGCTCCCCGGCTACCCCGATCGGCACCGGCCGCAACCAGCGGTCGAGCACCAGCATCCCGCACCCTGGCACCGGACGCCCCAGCCCCGCTGGCCGACCAGGCGTCAACTGGTCAGTGAAGGTCGCCGCGACCGTAGTCTCGGTCGGCCCATAGGAATTCAGCAATGTCCGCCCGAACCCGAACCGCGCGATCAACTCCGGCGGACAACTCTCGCCACCGGTGGACACCGTATGCACCCCGTCCAACGCATCGCTGGGCAGTGTCGCCAACACCGCGGGCGTCGAAAACAACTGCGTCACCCCGAAGTCCTGGATCACCCGCGCCAACTCGGTCCCGGCCGCCTGGTCCCCGTCCGCGACCACCAAGGTCGCACCCGCCGAAAAGGCCAGCAGCAACTCCAGCAGCGAGGCATCGAAACTCGGATTCAAACAGTGCAATACCCGCGCCCACGGGCCCGAATAGAACGAATAACGCGCCGCCGCGACCAGTCCAGCCAATCCGACATGCGAAACCACAACCCCTTTCGGCACACCGGTCGACCCAGAAGTGAATACGACATAGGCCGCATGCTCCGCCCGCACGCCCCCGCGCAGAGCCGAGACCGCCGCCCCATCGGCATCGGCATCGGCATCGGCATCGGCATCGGCATCGGCATCGGCATCGGCATCGGCATCGGCATCGGCATCGAGCACAATCCAGGTCACATCGCTGGGCAGACCCGAGACCAGAGCAGACATGGTCATCCCCAGCCGCGCATCACATTCCGCAGCCATCCGCGCCACCCGCTCGCTCGGATTCCCGGCCCCGATCGGCACGAATGCCGCACCGGATCGAGCCACACCCCAGAACGCCAGCACCGATTCGATCGATCTGGGCAGCGCGCTCAACACCGGAATATCCGGTCCTGCCCCCAGCCCGACCAGCTTGCGCGCCAGCAAATTCGATAAACGATCCAGTTCCGCATAGGACAACGTCCGGTCGCCACATACGACGGCGGGTGCGTCTGCCTCCGCAGCGCGCAACCCCGCCTCCAGCACCTCGGGCAATAACCGCAGCCCGGAAACCCGCGGCCCATGCACCCCACGAAGCAGATGCCGCTCATCGCCGAGAAAGTACTCGAGCTCCCGCACCGGTGTATCCGGCGCTGCGGCGAGCATCGACTCGAACAATCCGATGAACCGATAATGGTGCCGGGCAAGGGAATCCGCGTCGTACAACTCGGGGTTGGCGGTGAAGTCGAGGTGGATCGGACTATTCGCACCGTGCTGATACAGGTTGACGAACAGGTCCTCGATCGGCCCCGATGTCAATACGTGCAATGCGGTTCGGACACCACTGAAGACAACTTCCGTCGGGAACAACATGATGTTGAATACCGGCCCGACAAACCCTCGTCCCGGCGCTACATCATCGGAATCGTCGGTACTGTGCCGGATTTCCTCGTGCCGGTACCGCTGATGCCGCAGCGCACCCGACACCTCGAGCCGCACCGCCCCGACGATATCGGCGACCGTGCTGTCATCGGTGACCGCGATCCGCAACGGCACCACATTGGCCAGCATGCCGCCCGAACGCCGCAGCATCGCATTGGTCCGCCCGGAGACGGGCAGGCTCAGCACTACCTCCCGCTCACCGGTCATCCGTGCGTAGTACAGCGCGAGCGCGGCCATCGCCAATGCGGCCGAACCGACCCCGTAGCGTTCGGTCGCGGTATCGATGCACGCGATCGTCTGCTCGGAGAGCTCGATCCGATGCTGACGTCCCAGCGCGTGTGCGGGTGCCACCGCATCCACCAGACTGCACCGCTGCGGCATGTCCGCCATCCGCTCGGACCAATACGTCGCATCGGCCTCGAATCGCGTCGACGCGCGATAGTTCATCTCGGATTCGTGCACATCCCGCAGGCTCGCCGCCGTCGCGGGCGGTGGTTCGTCACCCGCCAGTGCCGCGTTGTACAGCTCGGCGACCCGATACAGCAGATTCACCGACCCGAAGCCGTCGAGCACGATGTGATGCGCCCGCGAGTACAACAGCACCCGGTCGGCGCCGACCCGCAGCAGCGCCGAAATCGCGAGCCGATCCCGAAGCAGATCAATCGGCGCCGCCAGATCGGCGCGCATCCAAGCCAGCGCAGCGGCATCCGGATCCGCGGCGGCACGGAAGTCCAGATACGGCGCTGCCGTGTCGATCCGATGGTCGACCACTTGATATGGCAGACCCTCCTTAACGATCAGCCGCAGTACGCCCGACTCGAATTCGTGCGCGGCCTGGCGACCCACCCGGATCAGCAGCTCGATATCGAGCGGTCCGGACATCTCGATGTACTGCGCCTCGTAGAGCGGCACATCGGGATCCAGCTGCTGGGCGTACCACATGCCCAGCTGCGCGGGTGAGAGCGGGAAAACCTGAGTGTCAGCGGTAGCCGATGGCCGTACCGATGACAGGCCGTGCGACATGAACAACCACCCGAATCAGTTACCTCGATGCCGCCCAACGGACACCGGTTTACCGTTGGTCCGCGCGACCCACATCAGATCGCGGCTCATCGACGGTGCGACGTACGGACAGACGGGACCGTCGCGGCTCATGTCAGGATCCTGCGCCGACAAATGCTCCTCGGCCCACGTTCGGACCACGCCCATCACCGATCTCGTGAATGAACACGGCGTCTCGGTCATGGACAGCGGGACCCCATTCATCCCCGACCGCGGTCCAATTACGATCTTGCTCATATCCCCACCTCGTCACGCTACGAAGTCGAGTATCCACCCGTTGCGGGTGTCATTAATAGGTAACGAGCCGCCTAATTCATTAGTTCAACTTCTGCGCAAAATTAGGTGTAGAAACATGCCACGCGCGGCCCTCCGACTTCGACATGCTGACGACGCATGGCTCGTCCCACGGTTGGCCGCACTGCACGCTCGCGCCATCCAACAGACGTATCAGTAGCGAATTTTTTGCAGAGTAATTAATTTGCTGAGCACAGTCTCGAATTGCTCCGATCGAGGACACGAACCCACAACTGATCGGGCTCGAAGTTATTTCGACGGATATTAGTGCCACAAAATAATGGGGGTATCCGGGGCACAAAAAAGACCGGGCGTTCACACCGCTCGGCGCAGCGGCATAAACCCCCGGCCGGTACGGGTTATCAGCCCCGCAGCAGGGCGCGCGACATGACGACGCGCTGGATCTGGTTGGTGCCCTCGTAGATCTGGGTGATCTTGGCATCACGCATCATTCGCTCCACCGGGAAGTCGGTGGTGTAGCCCGCGCCGCCGAAGAGCTGCACGGCGTTGGTGGTGACCTCCATGGCCACATCGGAGGCGAAGCACTTGGCGGCGGCGGAAATGAAGCCGAGGTTCTTCTCGCCGCGCTCGGCACGGGCCGCGGAGGTATAGACCATGAGGCGGGCGGCCTCGATCTTCATCGCCATATCGGCGAGCATGAACTGGGTGTTCTGGAAGTCGGCGATCGCGGTGCGGAACTGCTTGCGGTCCTTCGTGTAGGCGATCGCGGCGTCCAGCGCACCCTGCGCGATGCCGACGGCCTGGGCGCCGATGGTCGGGCGGGTGTGGTCGAGGGTCTGCAGCGCGGTCTTGAAACCGGTGCCCGGCTCGCCGACGATGCGATCACCCGGCACCCGGCAGTTCTCGAAATACAGTTCGGCGGTGGGCGATCCCTTGATGCCGAGCTTGTGCTCGAGCGGGCCGACCACGAAGCCCTCGTCATCCTTGTGCACCAGGAAGGCGGAGATGCCGTTGGCGCCCTTCTCGGCATCGGTTACCGCCATGACGGTGTACCAGGAAGACTTGCCGCCGTTGGTGATCCAGCACTTGGAGCCGTTGATGACCCAGTCGTCGCCGTCCCGCTTGGCGCGGGTGCGCATGCTGGCGGCATCGGAGCCCGCCTCACGCTCGGACAGCGCGTAGGAGGCCATCTCGCCATTGACGATATCCGGCAGCACCTTCTGCTTGAGCTCCTCGGAACCATTGAGGATCAGGCCCATGGTGCCGAGCTTGTTGACCGCCGGAATCAGCGAGGACGAACCGCAGACGCGAGCGACCTCTTCGATCACGATGCAGGTGGCGACCGAATCCGCGCCCTGGCCGCCGTAGGCCTCTGGCACGTGCACCGCGTTGAAGCCCGCGGCGTTCAGCGCGGTGAGCGCCTCCTCCGGGAAGCGAGAGTTGCCGTCGACGTCCTTGGCGAACGGAGCGATTTCCTTCTCCGCCAGCCCGCGGATGGCCGCACGCAGTTCGTCGTGGAAGTCCTCGAGCTGGAACAGATTGAAGTCCGGGTTCCCCGCCATGGGACACACTCCTGGGTTCGTCGGTCGTGATTATGCTGGATCGAGGTCCAACGGTCGGCACTCAGTGCCACACTACGATCGAGTATACGCCCAAGAATGCGGATTAAGTGCGGTTACATCATGGCACTGAGTGTCAGATACTGCATACTATGACTCCCGTCACAGGCTACCGAGCTGCCTGGTCACCAGATCCGCAACCTGCCGTGGCGGCATATCCCTCGGGAATACCGCGACCACCATCTCCGCCGAACCCGGACCGCGCCCGCGCGGAATCGCCGCCAACTCCTCGCGCAGATCCGCCGCGCCCGCGTCCGATTCACCGCGCACCATGCGGCGCAGCAGGTAGTTGTGGGTGGCCGTCACCGCGGCCGTGAACTGCACCCGCGCCAGATCCGGCTCCTCCGGCAGCCGCTCACGCAGATAGTCGGTGAACAACCGCTCGTACCGGAAAACGGTCACGATCTCGCGCTCGCGCAGTGCGGGCACCTTCCGAACCACCCGATACCGCCGCTCGGCGATCTCGCGCCACTGGGTGAACCGCTCGAATACCTGCACCACCGCGGCACATACCGCCTCCCACGGATCCGCCTGCGACGCCGCCAAGAACTGCGCGGCTTGCGCCAACTGCGACTCGTGATCGGCGAAGATCACATCCTCCTTCGACCGGAACTGCCGAAAGAACGTCCGCCGCGAAATCCCCGCCGCCTCCGCGATCTCATCCACGGTCGTCGCCTCATACCCCTGCTCGGCGAACAATCGCAGCGCCTGATCCACAACGGTCAGCCGAAACCTCGCCGCATCATCTCCACTACGCCCCCGAACGGTTTCCTCAATCGCCACCGCATCACCGTACTGAGCCCGGCCGATACGGGATCCGCATGGCTGGGGTTCGACGACCTGAACTCGGCATCCGACCATGGCATTTGCTCCGAGACAGGCAGATCGGTCGACCAAAGGAACGGCCGTGGCCGAGGTGCGCTGATCAGCCGAGGAGTTTGCTGCGGAGCGCGTCGTCTTTTTCCAAGACCATGGCTTCCAGGCTGGCCTGGAACCGCTCCATCCTGGCGCGCAGGTCAGGGTCGGCGGTGCCGAGAATGCGTGCCGCGAGCAGGCCGGCATTGCGGGCCCCGCCGATGGAGACGGTGGCCACCGGGACGCCAGCGGGCATCTGGACGATGGACAGCAGGGAGTCCATGCCGTCGAGATATTTGAGCGGGACGGGAACGCCGATGACCGGGAGCGGCGTGGCGGAGGCGACCATGCCGGGCAGGTGGGCGGCACCGCCCGCGCCCGCGATGATGACCTTCAGACCGCGATCCGCCGCCTCGCGGGCGTAGTCGAGCATGCGCTGGGGCGTGCGATGCGCCGAAACCACGCCGACCTCGAAGCGGATATCGAACTCCGCCAAGGCGATCGCGGCGGCCTCCATGGTCGGCCAGTCGGAGTCACTGCCCATGATCAGGCCAACTTGCGCATTACTCACCGTGGGGATCCCATCCGTCGGTCCAAATCGCGTGCGACATCCAGTACGCCGCGCGCTCGGCCTGCTCGCGCACCACGGCGACATCGTCGCCGAGCACGTTGACATGCCCGATCTTGCGATCGGGGCGTTCGCCCTTGCCGTACAGGTGCACCTTCGCCTGCGGCAATCTGGCGAAAAGATGGTGCAGCCGCTCGTCCATCGACATGGTCGGCGCCTCGGCCGCGCCGAGAATATTCGCCATCACCGTGACCGGCGCCAGCGGACTGGTGTCGCCGAGCGGATAGTCGAGCACCGCGCGCAGATGCTGTTCGAACTGACCGGTGCGCGCGCCGTCCATGCCCCAGTGACCGGAGTTGTGCGGGCGCATGGCCAGTTCGTTGATCAGGATGGCGCCGTCGTTGGTCTCGAAGAGTTCGACGGCCATCGCACCGACCACACCGAGTTCCTTGGCGAGGTTCAGCGCCAGCGTCTCGGCCTGGGCGCCCAATTCGTCGCTCAGGTCAGGTGCGGGCGCGATCACCACGGCGCACTGGCCGTTGCGCTGCACCGTCTCCACCACCGGCCAGGTCGCGGCCTGGCCGAACGGCGAACGCGCCACCATCGCCGACAGTTCACGCTTCAGATCCACCTTGGCCTCGGCGAGCAACTGCACACCGTGCGCGAGTTGGTCGGCCACGATGACCTCGGCCTCGGCCGCCGACCCCGGCATCCAGACACCGCGCCCGTCATAACCGCCGCGCACCGCCTTCAGCACGATCCGCCAGTCGTGTTCGTCACCGAATCGCACCGCATCGGCCACCGAGGCGACGGGCACGAAGGCGGGCACCGGCAACCCGAGTTCGGACAGCTTGGTCCGCATGGCCAACTTGTCCTGTGCGAAGACCAGCGCGTGCGGCGGCGGCTGTACATTCACGCCCTCGGCGACCAGCGCCTCCAGATGTTCGGTCGGCACATGCTCATGGTCGAAGGTGAGCGCGTGCGAGCCGACGGCGGCCTTGCGCAGTGCGGTCAGATCGGTGTGGCTGCCGAGTACGACCTCGGGACTCACCTGTGCGGCGGGGTCATCCGGATTCTCGGCCAACACCCGCAGCCGCTGGCCGAGCGCGATCGCGGCTTGGTGCGTCATGCGTGCGAGCTGGCCACCACCGATCATGGTGACGGTGGGCATGGCGGCAGGATCGAATGAACGGCGGGTGCTCACGTCGTGCAATCTTGTCATGTCCGGGCGCCATGATCCCTACCGGTACACTCGGGCCTTGTGCCTTTCGTCGACGACGTGGTCAACGTCCTCCCCAAGCCCCTGCGGGAGATCGCCTACCGCCACCACGAACTGATCAAATTCGCCATCGTCGGCGCGACCACCTTCATCATCGACTCGGGCATCTTCTATGTGCTCAAGTGGACCGTGCTGGAGACCAAACCGGTCACCGCGAAGATCATTTCCGGCGTGATCGCGGTCATCTGCTCCTACATCCTCAACCGTGAGTGGTCGTTCAAGAACCGCGGCGGGCGCGAGAGGCACCACGAGGCGCTGCTGTTCTTCGGCGTCAGCGGCGTCGGCGTCGTGCTGAGCTTCATCCCGCTGTGGATCTCCAGCTACGTCTTCGACCTACGCCAGCCCAACGTGAGCTTCACCGTCGAGAACATCGCGGACTTCATCAGCGCCTTCATCATCGGCAACCTGCTGCAGATGGCGTTCCGCTTCTGGTCGATGCGCCGCTGGGTTTTCCCGGACGAAATCAGCGAGCTCGTCGAGGAAATCGAGGAGATGCTCGAGGAAGAGCAGCTCGGCCACAGTTAGCGCGGTTCGGGCACCTGCGCGCCGTTGGGCGTGCGTTGCGACGCACTCGATCCGAGGAACATCGCGAACAGCGCGGGACGGCGGCGCTGCAATTCCAGCCGTCCACCGTCGGCCTCGATGAGCGCACGGGCCAAGGCGAGTCCGACGCCGGTGGAACCACCGGCGGAAAAGCCGCGGTCGAAGATGTGCGGTGCGAGTTCGTCACGGACGCCGTCGCCCTCGTCGGCGACCTCGACCACCACCAGGGGTTCGCGATCGCTGACGGTGCGCACCGTGCGCACCGATACCGTGCAGGTGCCGCCGCCGTGCATCAGCGCATTGTCGACCAGCACCGCGAGGGCTTCGCGCAGCCGGGAACCGGTGATCGGGGCGCGCAGCGATTCGTCGCCGATCAGCCGCAGGATCCGACCTGCCTCGGTGAACGGATGCGACCATTCCTCGACGACCCCGCGCAGCTCATCCATTACCGGCACCGGATCGCGATCGGCGGCATCCTCGTCGCGGGAGGCCCGGACCAGATCATCGATCGCGTCGGTGAGTCGGTCGACCTGCGCCATCGCCTCCTCGGCCTCGTGCACCACGGCCGGATCGGAGTGCGCCGACAACTCGTCCAACCGCAATCGCACCGCGGTCAGGCGACTGCGCAGTTGATGGGAAACGTCCGCGACCAGCGCGTGTTCGCGCTGCAGCCGCCCGGCGATCTCGACGGTCGCCGAATCGAGCACATCGGAAACCCGGTCCAATTCGGAAATTCCATGCCGCCGCGGGTCCGGGCGAAAATCGCCCATGGCCAGTCGGGCGGCGCGGGCCGCCACATCACGCAGCGGATCGGCGACCCGGCGTGCGGTGATCATCGCCACCGACACCGCCGCGCCCAGTGAGGCGAGCACCGCGAAGGCCACCACCGCGACGGCCTGGATCTGGCGAGTATGCATCGGCCGCGACGGCACCTCCAGGCGCAAGGACCCCTCAGTGCCCATCGCCAGCGATTGCACCACCGGGTCGTGCACCCGATCCGCGCCGATATCGAGCCGGGACGCATTGTCCTGCGGGGCCGGATAGATGATGGTCAGCTTGCCGTCCTTGGGGATCAGCGGCCGCACCGGACGGGTGTCGAGTTCGCCGAGCACCATCCCGTCGCCGTGTTCCTGGGCGATGATCTCCGTGGCGATGTGCTCGAGCCGATTCCCCAGATCGTTGCGGGTGATGTCCTCGACCCACAGCCATGCGGTGTAGATCAGCGGGACGCCGAGTACCACCGTGGTGATGGTCAGCACGGTGAGGATCGATCGCAGGATTCTGCGTCTCATATCAGTTGTGCCGCACCGTCAATCGGTGTTCAGCCGGAAGCCGACACCGCGCACGGTGACAATGCGGCGCTCGGCCATCGGGCCTTCGTCCCCGATCTTGCGGCGCAGCCAGGACATGTGCATATCCAGGGTCTTCGAACCGCGCAGCTCGGCATCGCCCCACACCTCGCGCAGGATCGTCTCGCGCGGCACCACTTGGCCCGCGCGATCGATCAGCACCTTGAGCAGCTCGTATTCCTTATTGGCCAAACCCACTTCGACGCCGTTGACCAGCACCCGCCGCGCCGCGGGCTCCAGCCGGATGCCGCCGACCTCGACCGCCTCGTCCCCGATTCCGCTGCGCCGCAACAACGCTCGCACCCGGGCGAGCAACTCGGCCAACCGGAACGGTTTGCCGACATAGTCATCCGCGCCCGCGTCCAACCCGACGACGAAATCCACCTCATCGGTGCGCGCGGTGAGCATCAGCACGGCCAGATCGGCGCCGCGGGCGCGCACCTGGCGGCACACCTCTAGCCCGTCCATACCGGGCAGGCCGAGATCGAGGATGAGCAGATCGTGATCACCCTCCAGAGCGCGTTGGAGCACCGCGGGCCCGAAGCGTTCCACGGTGACCGAATAGCCCTCCCGCCCGAGCGCGCGCGAGAGCGGTGCGGCGATGGCCTCATCATCTTCGGCAAGCAGTACGGCGGTCATATGCGGTGGTCCCAGCGCGGATCGTCGGCTCTGGATTCCTCGAACACCTGCCGGTACAGCAGGGCGTGCACCTGCTGTACCTGCGGGATGTCGTCGTATTCGAGCGGTTCCTCCGAGGAGGATCCGATGATCAGGGTGCCGGTACCGAGCAACCGATCGAACAGGCCGTGCCGGAACTGCACACTGGAAATCCGGCTCATCGGGATATCGATGCCGGTGTGGGTGATCACGCCCTGCCGGATGAGCACCCTGCGGTCGGTCACGATGAAATGCGTCGACTTCCAGCTGATAATCCGTGCGACACAACGCCATCCGATAATGCCGAGCCAGACGGCCAGCACCACGATCAGCAATACCGAACGGGTCGTGCCCTCGGTCCTGCGCCAGATCAGCCCCCCGGCGAATCCGGCCAGCGCGGTCGCGATGATCAGCGTCACGATCGGCCAGAACAGCATTTTCCAATGCGGATGACGATGGAGTATCAACTGCTCGTCCGGGGCGAGCACCTCCTCCGGATAACCCATGCCGGAACCCTACCGCGAGAACACGCCGGAAAGCGTGGACAGCGACGCGTGCCGTGCTGCACAATCGGCACCTTGCACCGTCGTGACCTCGAGATCCTCTCGAGCACCCTCGAGATTCCGCACAGCATCGCTGCATAGCCTCGATCCGACGACAGCCGCACGACCCGGCTCTCGTTCGACCAGCTCTCGTTTTGTTCTGCTCAACGCTCTGCCTGTGAAAAGACAAGTCCGACTTGACAAGACGTCCAAAACGAATTGTGGAGGCGTGTATGACCAAGTATCTGACCCAGCTGCAAATCCTGACCGAACTCGAACCGGTGGCCGAACAGAATCTCGAGCGCCACCTATCGATGACCAAGGACTGGCACCCGCACGACTACGTCCCGTGGGATGAGGGTCGCAACTTCGCCGCGCTGGGTGGTCAGGACTGGGAGCCGGAACAGTCCAAGCTGAACGAGGTCGCCAAGGCGGCGATGATCACCAACCTGCTCACCGAGGACAATCTGCCCTCCTACCATCGACTGATCTCCGAGAACTTCTCCCAGGACGGCGCGTGGGGTACCTGGGTCGGGCGTTGGACGGCCGAGGAGAACCGACACGGCATCGTCCTGCGTGACTATCTCGTGGTGACCCGTGGCGTCGATCCGGTCGCGCTCGAACAGGACCGGATGATCCATATGACCCGCGGCGTGCCCTCGCCCGAGGACTGGGGCGGGTTCCTACCGAATGTCGCGTATGTGACCTTCCAGGAGCTGGCCACCCGGGTCAGCCACCGCAATACCGGCAAGGTCTGCAACGACCCCATCGCCGATCGCATGCTGCAGCGCGTCGCCGCCGACGAGAACCTGCACATGATTTTCTACCGCAACCTCTGCGGCGCGGGCCTGGATCTGGTACCCGACCAGGCCATAGCGGCGATCACCAAGATCCTCACCAACTTCGTCATGCCCGGCTACGGCATGCCCAATTTTCGACGCAACGGCGCACTGATGGCCAAGCACGGCATCTACGATCTGCGCCAGCATTTCGAAGAGGTGGTGCAGCCCGTACTGAAGCAGTGGAATATCTTCGACCGCAACGACTTCGGACCACGCGGCGAACAGGCGCGCCAGCAACTCGGCGAATACCTGGAGAAGCTGGAGAAGGACGTGCTCAAATTCGAGGAACAGCGCGACCGCCTGCTCGCCCGCGAGGCGGCGCGCGGCATCATGCAACCGGTCTGAGGATCCGAATGTCGATGCCGCACAAAAGGTTGCGCTGAGTCCTCAGTAGTCGGCGCGCAGGTGGGTTACATCAGCGGCGGACACGACATGTCCACCGATGCGCAGCCGGCCCGCGGTATCGACATCGGTGGCGATGCCCTCGAGGGTCTGTCCGCCGGGTAGCTCGGCGCGCACAGGCGCGCCCAGGGTGGCGCAGCGGTCGCGGTAGACGTCGATCAGGTCGGCAGTGTCCCAACCGGCGTCGCGCCACGCGGTGAAGCGGCGCGCGAATTCGGTCAGCAGCGACCGCACGAGCTCGGTGCGGTCGGTGACCTTCGCACCCGCCAGCGCGAGCGAAGTGGCATGCGGCACCGGTAATTCCGCATCGGTGAGACCGACGTTCAGGCCGACCCCGACGACGACGGCGGGCGCCCCACCACCGGAGGCGACTTCGGCCAGGATGCCCGCCACTTTGCGGCCATCGATCAGCACATCGTTGGGCCACTTCAGATTCGCGTCCACACCGGCGGTCCCCCGCAGTGCGTCCACCACGGCGACACCGGTGAGCAGCGGCAGCCAACCCATGGCGGCAGGCTCGATGCCGGGCAGCCGCACCAATACCGACATCGCTATCTGTGCGCGCGGCTGGCTGACCCAGCTCCGAGCGTGCCGACCGCGGCCCTGCTCTTGGGTTTCGGCGAGCAGTACCGCGCGATCGGCATCGGGCTCCCCGGCTCGAGCGATCAGGTCCGCATTGGTGGACCCGGTCGACTCCACCACAGCGATGTGGGAGAAGAACGACAGTTCGGGCGACTCGGTGAGACTGCGCCGCAACTGCTCTGCATCCAACGGTGGCCTGTGCACACCGGCAGGCTATCCGACGAGGTCGTACTCGCGAATCGGTACCGCGACGGACATGCCGTCATCGGATGCCGCTTCGACCTCGCCCCACTCCTGCGGGTCCAGCACGGTCGGCTCGGTTTCCACCGTCTGCCAACTGGTCCACGAGGTCGCCGTGGCGTGCTCGGCGACTCTGCTGCTCCATTCCCACATGATTTGCTCCTCAACTAGGTGTGCGTTGTCCTCCCATGCACCTCACTGCCCCCTTATCTCGAGCTGAAATGCGAACGTCCTCAGGGTATCTGGGCACCGCCGCGCCACTCCACCGATTTTCCGGTCCCAAGCACCGCATTCGGTTCGGCAATCAACCAGGAAGTTTGTCGCCATTCGCATGTTGGAACATGATCTAGCTGGGGTTTTCTACTGACCGGTAAGCGACACTCGGTTACCGAGAGGTACTGGCACTGGTTACACTCCGAAGCCATGACGAGTGTCCAGCACCAGCCCGCATCGGAATCGGCGGGCACCCCCGATATCCACACCACCGCTGGGAAGCTGGCTGATCTGCGGAATCGGCTGGAAGAGGCCAAGCATCCGATGGGTGAGGCCGCGGTCGACAAGGTGCACGCCAAGGGCAAGATGACCGCCCGCGAGCGCATCCTCGCACTGCTCGACGAGGGCTCCTTCGTGGAACTCGACGCGCTGGCCCGCCACCGCAGCGTGAACTTCGGCCTGGAGAACAATCGGCCGCTCGGCGACGGCGTGGTGACCGGCTACGGCACCATCGACGGCCGCGACGTCTGCATCTTCAGCCAGGACGTCACCGTCTTCGGCGGCAGCCTCGGCGAGGTCTACGGCGAGAAGATCGTCAAGGTGATGGATCTGGCGCTCAAGACCGGTCGGCCACTGATCGGCATCAACGAGGGCGCGGGCGCGCGCATCCAGGAGGGCGTCGTCTCGCTCGGCCTCTACGGCGAGATCTTCCACCGCAATATCCAGGCCTCCGGTGTGATCCCGCAGATCTCGCTGATCATGGGTCCGGCCGCCGGTGGGCACGTCTACTCGCCCGCGCTGACCGACTTCGTCGTCATGGTCGACGGCAGCAGCCAGATGTTCGTCACCGGACCGGATGTCATCAAGACGGTCACCGGTGAGGACGTCACCATGGAGGACCTCGGCGGCGCGCACACCCACATGACGAAATCAGGTGTCGCGCACTACGTCGCCTCCGGCGAGCAGGACGCGCTGGACTACGTCAAGGATCTGCTGAGTTACCTGCCGAGCAACAACCGCGCCGAGGCCCCGCGCTTCCCGGCCACCGACCCGATCAACGGCGCCATCGAGGATTCACTCACCGACGAGGACCTCGAACTGGACACGATCATCCCGGATTCGCCGAATCAGCCCTATGACATGCACGAGGTCATCCGTCGGCTGCTCGATGACGACGAATTCCTCGAGGTGCAGGCCGAGCGCGCGATGAACATCATCGTCGGCTTCGGTCGAATCGACGGCCGCAGCGTCGGCATCGTCGCCAACCAGCCGACCCAGTTCGCGGGCTGCCTGGATATCGACGCCTCGGAGAAGGCCGCGCGCTTCGTGCGCACCTGCGACGCCTTCAATATCCCGATCATCACCTTGGTCGATGTTCCCGGCTTCCTGCCCGGCACCGGCCAGGAATACAACGGCATCATCCGGCGCGGCGCGAAGCTGCTCTACGCCTACGGTGAGGCCACTGTGGGCAAAATCACGATCATCACCCGCAAGGCCTACGGCGGCGCCTACGACGTCATGGGTTCCAAGCACATGGGCGCCGATGTGAACCTCGCGTGGCCGAGTGCCCAGATCGCGGTGATGGGCGCTTCCGGCGCCGTCGGCTTCGTCTACCGCAAACAGCTGCAAGAGGCCGCGAAGAGCGGAAATGATGTCGACGCGCTGCGCTTGGAGCTGCAGAACGAGTACGAGGACACCCTCGTGAACCCCTACGTGGCCGCCGAGCGCGGGTACGTCGACGCGGTCATTCCGCCCTCGCACACCCGCGGTCAGATCGTGTCGGCGCTGCGGCTGCTCGAGCGCAAGATGGTCTCCCTGCCGCCCAAGAAACACGGCAACATTCCGCTGTGATCAAGCGATAACCTCCATGGGCCGCGCACACTGGTTGCAGAGACGCAATGAGTCGATTCGAGGATGAGGGTCGCTTGGTCCATATGTCTTCGAGTCGGGCATAGGCTCGATCGCAAAAGAGAGAGGATCTGGCACTGTGACGACCGTGGCAGATGATGATGTGTTGACCGCCGTCGAACTGGATCTCACAGTCGACCCGATCGCGGATGCGGTCGAGGCGGACGCACCGACGGCAGCCCCGGCGCCCGCGTCGGCCGAACAGCCGTTCATCCGAGTCATCAAGGGTTCGCCGTCCGACGAGGAACTGGCGGCGCTGGTATGCGTGCTGTCGGCGGCCGCGAACAGCGCCCCGAGTAGCGGACCGGTCGGTCCGGCCGACGCGTGGGGTCGCCCGACCCTGATGCACCGCGGCGCCTCGCCGTTCTCTCCATACGCTTTCCCGCACCTGTCACACCTGCGCGACTGATCGGATGACGAGACTGGTTCTCGCCTCCGCCTCGCCCGCCCGCCGCGCGGTATTGCGCTCGGCGGGCATCGAACCCGTCGTCCAGATCTCCGATGTCGACGAGGACGCCGTCGCCGCGGCACTGCCGCCCGGCACGGCGCCCGAGGTTGTCGTGGTCGAGCTCGCGCGGGCCAAGGCACGGTCGGTGGCCGCCACGATTCCGGATCTCGGCGCGGATTGCGTTGTGGTCGGCTGCGATTCGATGCTGCTCGTGGACGGCGAACTACAGGGCAAGCCACATACGCCCGAGGTGGCGCGCGCCCGCTGGGCCGAAATGGCTGGGCGCAGTGCGGATCTCATTACCGGCCATTGCGTCTTGCGCATGCGAGACGGCGAAATCGTCGCCGAAGCCGTCGACTGCAGTCGCACCACGGTGCATTTCGCCAAGCCCGAGCGCGAGGAACTGGACGCCTATATCGCGACCGGCGAGCCGTTGCAGGTCGCGGGCGCGTTCACCCTCGATGGCATGGGCGGTTGGTTCGTCGATCGCATCGATGGCGATCCGTCCAGCGTTATCGGGATCGGTCTACCACTGCTGCGCCGACTGCTTGGCGACGTTGGGATCGGCATTGCGCAGCTGTGGCGCCACTCGCCCAGCTGAGGGCGGCGCGATCCGCGGCTCCACCCCGGCCTCCGCGCCGATCGGCACCGGTGTCGCCGCACGCTCCGGCTCCCGCCGGGCCGCCATCATCTCCAACCGGACCACGCAGAGTTCCGGCTCGACGAACGGTTGCAGCCGGACATTCACCTCACCGCGCACGCCGTTGCGATCGAGCACCTCTTTGATCAGGCCCAGGTGCACGCCGCACACCACCTCGGAGTGAGTGCGCGCGAGTTCGCGCAGTGGGCAGGCGGTGAGCCGGATCAGGACCTGCTCATCGGTTTCCGCGGCCGCATCGCGCTCGGGTGCGAAACCGAGTTCGGACATCAGCGTCATCGTGACGTCCTTGGCGTCCTCCAGCGATTCGACGGCATGGTCGCCCGCGTCGAGTTTCGCACCCCAGGCGCGTCCGGCGGCGATGGCCGCCTCGGAGCGACGACGCGGATCGGGGCCGAGTTGGTCGGCTAGGACCTGGGCCAGTTCCTGATAGCCAACCGATCGCTGAACCGCGCTGTAACCGATGCGCGGGCGCCCACGGCCGCGCGGCGGTTGTTGGAACTGGCGCACCAGCGATTCCCTGGTAAGCACATCCAGATGGAACCGAACAGTGGTGACGTGCTGTCCGGTGATTCTGGCAAGTTCTTGGGCGTCGAGAGGTTCGCTGGCGCCACGTAGGATCGCGAGCAGTCGACGCCTCGGCCAAGAATCGGACATAGCTCACCCCTCCTCCCGGGAGACTTTATCGGATGAGGGTGCGATTTATTCGCCCATTCAGCCGATTTGTGATCTGAAACGAGTTTCACTAACGCCTCACACCTGACATCGGGGTGAGACCCGAACCGCTATAACCACCCGTCTACCTCGCATGAAGGACCCAAACCGTGCCCGTTGCCCCGGATCCTCATCCTGCTTTCGGCTCGTACGCACATCCTCACCGACTAGTAACCACAGAGTGGCTATCGGCAAACATCGGCACGCCCGGGCTGAAGATCATCGAGTCCAACGAGGACATCCTGCTCTATGACATCGGTCACGTTCCCGGCGCCACCAAGGTCGATTGGCGGGGCGACCTCGATGATCCGGTTACGCGTGACTATATCGGCGGTGACCGATTCACGGAGTTGATGCGGGCCAAGGGAATCGAGCGCGACGATACCGTGGTGATCTACGGGGATCGCGGCAACGCGCAGGCCGCGCACACATTCTGGGTCTTCACACTGTTCGGACATCCGGATGTGCGACTACTCGACGGCGGACGGGATGCGTGGATCTCCGAGGTGCGCGACACCACCTTCGACCTGCCCTACCTGGTGCGCAGCGAATATCCGACGGTCCGGCGCGACGACGGTTCGGTGCGGGCCTTCCGCGAGGATGTGCTCGCCCATCTCGGCAAACCGCTGATCGATGTGCGCTCGCCCGAGGAGTACTCGGGTGAGCTGATCGGATCGCCGGGCAATCGCGAGGATGCGGCGTTGCGCGGCGGACATATCCCGACCGCGGTGAACATTCCGTGGACCGCCGCCTTCCACAGCGACGGCCGCTTCCGTTCCCGCGCCGAATTGGACGATATCTATGGTGGGCTGTCGGTCGCGGACGATCTGGTCGTCTACAGCCGCGTCGGCGAGCGGTCCAGCCACACCTGGTTCGTGCTGACCTATCTGCTCGGCTTCGAAAGCGTGCGCAATTACGACGGGTCCTGGACCGAATGGGGCAATTCGGTTCGCATGCCGATTGCCAAGGGGTATGAACCGGGTGACGCACCGATGGCCGGTACCCGCAAGGCGCGGACACGATAGCCGTGATCTGGGGCGCATCACAGCCGACACCCATTGTGATGTGCGACCTACTGCGGAGTAGGGCTATCCGAGTGCGGCGGTTGTTGGCAGACTGCCTACACTCCCCCGAGACGGAAGTATGTCGACCACGGGGCGACCAAGAAGATTGCTAACAGGAGGCTCAGTGCCCAGCCATGCCAGCGCGCGGATATCGAAGGTACTCGTAGCTAACCGAGGCGAGATCGCCGTTCGCGTGATCCGGGCGGCCAAGGATGCCGGTATCGGCAGTGTCGCGGTGTACGCGGAGCCGGATGCCGACGCCCCCTTCGTGAAACTCGCCGACGAGGCGTTCGCCCTCGGCGGGCAGACCTCGGCCGAGTCGTACCTCGTCTTCGACAAGATCCTCGACGCTGCGGCCAAGTCCGGCGCCGACGCCATCCACCCCGGCTACGGATTCCTCTCCGAGAATGCCGATTTCGCCCAGGCTGTCATCGACGCCGGGCTGATCTGGATCGGCCCCTCCCCGCAATCCATCCGAGACCTCGGTGACAAGGTCACCGCGCGCCACATCGCCGAGCGCGCGAAGGCGCCGATGGCGGCGGGCACCAAGGATCCGGTCAAGAACGCGGCTGAGGTGGTCGAGTTCGCCAAGGAGTACGGCGTGCCCGTCGCGATCAAGGCCGCCTTCGGTGGTGGCGGTCGCGGTATGAAGGTCGCGCACTCCATCGAGGAGATCCCGGAGCTGTTCGACTCCGCCGTGCGCGAGGCCACCGCCGCATTCGGTCGCGGGGAATGCTTCGTCGAGCAGTACCTGGACAAGGCCCGCCACGTCGAGGCGCAGGTCATCGCCGACAAGCACGGCAATGTCGTGGTCGCGGGCACCCGCGACTGCTCGCTGCAGCGCCGCTTCCAGAAGCTGGTCGAGGAGGCGCCCGCGCCGTTCCTGACCGATGATCAGCGCGCGCGTATCCACGCTTCGGCCAAGGCCATCTGCAAGGAGGCCGGTTACTACGGTGCGGGCACCGTGGAGTACCTGGTGCAGGGCGACACCGTGTCCTTCCTCGAGGTGAACACCCGCCTGCAGGTTGAGCACCCGGTCACCGAGGAGACCGCCGGAATCGACCTGGTACGCCAGCAGTTCCGCATCGCCGAGGGCCACGAGCTGGCGATCAAAGAGGATCCGACGCCGCGCGGACACGCCTTCGAGTTCCGGATCAACGGTGAGGACGCCGGCCGCGGCTTCCTGCCAGCGCCGGGTCCGGTTTCGGTGTACGAGGAGCCGAGCGGCCCCGGTGTGCGCGTCGATTCCGGTGTGGTGCAGGGCAGCGTGATCGGCGGTCAGTTCGATTCGATGCTGGCCAAACTGATCGTCACCGGCGAGAACCGGACCCAGGCCCTGGAGCGGGCCCGACGCGCGCTGGCCGAATTCCATGTCGAGGGGCTGGCGACCGTCATTCCGTTCCACCGCGCGATCGTCGAGGATCCGGCGTTCATCGGCGACGGCGAGAAGTTCGACGTCTACACAAAGTGGATCGAGACCGATTGGGTCAACAACATCGAGCCGTACAACCCGGCCGGTGCCGCCGCTGACGAGGACGAGGATCAGCCACGGCAGAAGGTCGTCGTCGAGGTCGGGGGGCGTCGGGTCGAGGTGTCGCTGCCGGGCAACTTCACCGTCGGCGCCGGTGCCGCCGGTGCTGGCAGCAATGGCGCCGGGGTGATCCGCAAGAAGCCCAAGCCGCGCACGCGTGGCGGCGCCGGTGGCGGTGCGGCCTCCGGTGACGCGGTCACCGCACCGATGCAGGGCACCGTCGTCAAGGTCGCGGTCGAAGAGGGCCAGTCGGTCGAGGCGGGCGATCTGATCGTGGTGCTCGAGGCCATGAAGATGGAGAACCCGGTCAACGCGCACAAGGCCGGTGTGGTCACCGGACTGTCCGTGGAGGCGGGCGCGGCCATCACCCAGGGCACCGTGCTGGCAGAAATCAAGTAAGTAAACAGCTGGCGAAGACCATTTCGGAGCGGGCGCTGGACACCGACGTCCGCGCCCGCTCTGTCGTATCGTGGTCCGATGACCAGCTCTGCCGTCGTGCCCACCGTCGCGGAGGTCATCCGCGGCCGCCGTGAATCAGCCAGCCGCGCCGACGGATATCGCCTCGCCCTGGTCATCGAGGGTGGCGGCAGTCGCGGTGTCTACTCCAGCGGGATGGTGCAGGCGCTGGAGGAACTCGGGCTCGCCTCGATCTTCGATGCCGTGTATGGCACGTCGGCAGGCGCGATCAACGGTGCGTGGTTCCTGTGCGGGCGGGCGCTGTCGGGCATGCGGTCCTGGACCGATCCGGTGATCATGCGACGCGCGGTCGATCCGGCCCGGCTGCTGCGAGGACGGCCAGCCTTCGATCTGGACTACCTGGTGAACCAGGTGTACGACGGCATCGAGCCGATGGATTTTCCGGCGATTCTGGCCAATACCACCACCTTTCATCCGATCGGTACCGATACCCGAACCGGGCGCGCGGTCGATCTGCGCCGCCACATCGTCGACAAACCCACACTGATGACCGCGCTGCGGGCCTCAGCGGGGCTGCCTATTCTCGCGGGTCCGCCGGTGCCGCTGGGCGGTGCCGAATATCTCGACGGCGGGTTGTCCGAAACGGTGCCGATCCGCACCGCGGTGCGCGACGGTGCGACCCACGCCTTGGTGCTGCGAACACGACGCACCGATGAAAAACGCCCGCCCGCGCCACGATTGCACCAGTTCGTCGGGGGCAGCTATCTGCGCGTCCGGGCACCAGGGGCGTACCGCGCCTGGCTGCAGCGGCCGCATCAGCAGACCATCGAGGACCGCTTCCTCGCGGGCCTCGCAGACGCGGCTCTACAGATCCACCCGCCCATCGGCGCGCCGGATGTGGACAGCGCCGCGCGCGATACCGCCCTACTCGCCGAGGCATTGACGATCGGGCGGCAAGCCGTGCACGCGTCCTTGGCGGCTTCAGTTCAGCTCGACGGTGGCGCCGTTGGAGAGCATGAAGTCGTGTAGTTCGAGTCGACTCGGGCTGGCCTCCCGCGCGACATCGAAGACCAGTTGGGTGGTGGCCGATTGGCCGGGCTGGAGTTCGAACGAATAGCCGTAGCGTCGCTGGGTGGTCTGCCACATGGTCGCGATCGCATTGTGGTCGACTTGGCGGCCCTGGGTGTCCACAAGACGTTGGCCGACGGGCAGGAACCACTTCGCCTCGTCGGAAATATTGCGGACCTCGACTGTGACCACGGAATAGGAACCGCTCGCATTCTGCAAGCCGATCCGCGGGACACCGGAATCCACCGAGGTGACCACGAATTCGAATTTGCCATCGCGCACCGGGCTGTTCAGCCCAGCGGATACCGGCGCCGGCGGCTCGGCCGATTGCGCGGTATCGCCATCGCGCACCGCGACCGACGGATCGGCCGTGCGCGTGCCGCCGCCACTGCCGGTATTGCCGAATGCGATCAGCGCTGCACAGCCCGCCGCCAGCATGAACGGGGTCAGGAATATGACGACGAGTGCGCCGATAAGCCTGGACAGGAAGGACTTACGGTGCCGACGTCGGACTCCGCGCGGGGGCGATGCGATCCATGGGCGGCGTTGTGAGACCGTCCAGCGGGGGGCGACCGGAGCGCGCCATGGTGCCCGCTTGCGTTGTGGCGCAACTCGTTTCACGGGGCGGACGAGCGATGCCTGCTGGACCGCAGGTCGATTCGGCGACCAGGGTGAATGCTGTTGCGGTGCGGCATATCCCGCTGGTGGAGGCGCTAATCGCGTTGCCACGAGTGTGGGTGTGGGGCCGGGCTCGGGTAGAACCTTGGTGGGATCGAGCGGCTTCGACGACTTGACCAGTGGCGCTGGCGATTCTCCCGAGGGGGGCTCTGACTGCATCGGGGTGCGTGGTTCCACTCGTGTCGGCGGCACATCCGCTACCGGCCGTCGCGGCGGGGGTAACGGCGCGTGCGACTGCGGCGCATCCTGAAGCGAAGGCTGCGATGCAGCCGCGTGCGACTGCCGCACGTCCGAGACCGAAGACTGCGGTGGAGTCGTCCGCGCCAGCGGCGGGAGCGTCTCCACTCGCGTCGGTTTCGGCGGCACATCCGCTACCGGCCGTCGCGGCGGGGGTAACGGCGCGTGCGGCTCCCGCGCATCCGGGAGCAGCGGCCTCGACGAAGCCGACTGCGACGTGTGGGAGTGCGATACATCCTGGAGCGGCGGCTGAGCCGATGAAGTGGGCGACTTCGGGGTAGAGGGTGTGGGCGAGGGCGGCGATGATTGCGGTGCGGCGTGTGGGAGGCGCGCGAATGCGGTGGCCGCGTATGCGGCGGCGGCGAATTCGCGGGCGGTGGGGTAGCGCTGGGTCTGGTCTTTGGCCATGCCGCGTGCGATTACTGCGTCCAGTTCCTGTGGGACCGCGGGGTTCATGGTTGATACGCGTGGCGGGTCGGTCATCAGGTGGCCGTGCATCTGGCGGGCCGGGTCGGTGTCGCCGTAGGGGCGGCGACCGGTGAGGCATTCGTAGAGGACGCAGGCCAGGGAGTAGACGTCGGAGCGGGCGTCGACGGTGCCGTTGAAGCGTTCCGGCGCCATATAGGCCCAGCTGCCGATGGCCATGCCGGTGGCGGTGACGGCCGTCTGGCCCAGGCTCTGTGCGATACCGAAATCGATGAGATACGCGTGCCCACCGGTGCCGACCAGGATGTTCGACGGTTTGACGTCACGGTGGATCAGCCCGGCTCGATGCGCCGCGTCCAGACCCGATGCTGCCTGCGTCACGAAGTCGACGGCCGCGGTGGGGGTCAAAGTACCGACCCTGGTCAGCATTTCGGCCAGGTCGATGCCATCGATGTAGTCCATATCGATGTACAGCCGGCCGTCGAGCTCCCCGAACCCGTGAATCGGCACGATGTGCGGATGGCGCAGAGCCGAGCCGAGCCGAGCCTCCCGCTGGAACCGCTTTCGATAATCCGCGTCGGCGGCCACATGCTCCGCCAACACCTTGAGCGCGACCGTGCGCGCGGTTTCACTGTCATGCGCCAGCCATACCGCCCCCATACCGCCCCGCCCGAGCAAACGGTCGAGCCGGTACTTGCCGAACTGTTCCCCCATGACTGACCTCCATCGCTGGGACGAGGCAGGTGGCCGCGCCATTGCGGTGTGGGGCGGCAACCCGATCGAAACCGCATCGCCCGAACCTATCCCGACCCTAGCCCGGCCACCCGCTCTCGAACAGTGTGAGCTCCCCTACGTATTCCTACTCAACCAGTGACATCCGACTGCCCCATATGCTGAGGCGACGCTTACTTGCCGGGCTTGGCGCGACCGCCACCATGTCCGGGCTTGTCCTTGTTCGGCTTATCGTTGCCCGAGTCGCCGTTGGCGGAGTTGTTCACATGCGGGTTTCCATTGCCGACGACCGTAGGTTCCGACTGCTGCCCGTCGGGTATCCCGCCGAAGCGCTCTGTGGGAACCCAATTCGCGATACCGGCATCCACCGTTCGACATGCGAGCGGTGTGCCGTCCACAGCAGTGGCAATACCGTCGACATTCGGATTGCACAGCTGCCCAACCCTCGGAATCACCACATTCGGCGACGCCTGCTGCGCCGATTCGGTCGGCGCAAGCGATCCAGGAAGAGTCGGCGTACTCCGGGCCGATGACGGTGCCGCAGAACTCGTTTCACCCCCCGGCCGCCCCAACCACAACCCCAAGCCGATCACACCCACCAACGCCGCAATAGCAACAGCCGCATACCCCGCCCCCACTCCGCGCTCCCCCCACAACTCATCATCTCGCCCCGGCTCCCCCAGATCCCCGCCAACCCAGGTCGCCGCACCCGAAGTCCCGACATCCCGCGTCCGCTCAGCCGCATCACCCTGCATCGACCGGCCCCCGTTCCCGCCGCCCCACATCGAATCACGCACAGCACCGCCGTCACGCATTCCCCCACCAGCAGCCTCCCCGCCCTGCATCGCCCCGCCCACACCCCCGGCGACCCACGTCACCTCGGGCACGAACCCAGCGCCTTGTTTCCCTGCACCCAGTGCCCCACCGACCCGCGCCGACACCTGCATCGGCTCCGCTGGGCTGGGTCGCATCGGCCCGCCCGCAGACTCGGTGGCGAATCCCGCGGCACCTACACCGAGCGACTCTGCCGGGCGCGATGGCTCGAGTGCGCCATAGTTCGTCGGCTCGGTTGCCGCGGCGATCTCGACGGTCGAAGCCTCGCGGCCGGTGACTGCGGTATAGGCGGTGGCGGCGAATTCGCCTGCGCTGGAATAGCGTTGGTTGGGGTCCTTGGCCATGGCGCGGGTGATGACGGTGTCGAGGGATGCGGGGACGGCGGGGTTCAGGGTGGCGGCGCTCGGTGGGGCGGTCAGTAGGTGGGCGCGCAGTTGCTGCGGGGAGTCGACATTGCCGAAAGGTCTTTGGCCGGTGAGGCATTCGTACAGGACGCAGCCCAGCGAGTATTGGTCCGCGCGCGCGTCGGCGATGCCGTCGAAGCGTTCCGGCGCCATATACGCAAGGGTGCCGACCACATTGCCGTGGGCCGTGATCGCGGGTTGGTCGATGCGATGTGCGATGCCGAAGTCGATCAGATGGACGAACCCGGTCGGGCCCACCATGATGTTGGACGGTTTGACGTCACGGTGCACCAGGCCGACCCGGTGCATGGCATCGAGCGCCATCGCGGTCTGCGCGATGATCGCCACGGCACGTGCTGGATCCAGCGGCCCGGATTCCCGCAGCAAAGCGCTGACATCGGTGCCTTCGATGAACTCCATATCGATATAGAGGCGGCCGTCGAGTTCGCCGAAGTCGTGGATCGGAACGCGGTGCGGTCCGGGGGCCTGGGCCGCCAGGCGGGCCTCCCTGGTGAACCGCAGTCGGCAGGTCGGATCGGCGGCGTGCGAGCAGGCCAGCACCTTCAGGGCGACGGTACGGTCGGCGACGGTGTCCCGCGCCAGCCAGACCTGCCCGGTCCCACCACTGCCGAGCAACCGATCGAGGCGGTAGTGGCCGAACCACGTTTTACCCATGTCGAACCTCCTACTACCTTCCGTTCGTCTTTTAGCTACCCCAAATCCACACCGCCATCACAGAATCCGTGAATCAGATCCGGCGGCAGGGCGATCATGACGCAACCAGGCCGCTCAGCGTCGCGGAATTCGATCAGCTCGGGGTCGATGCGGCAGCACGAGAACATTCGGGGAAAGCCGCTAGCCTTGCTGTTATGAGTGACCTGCCCGAGATTCGCATCGGCACCGCGGAGCGTGAGCAAGCGATGCAGCGCCTGTCCGATCATTTCGCCGCCGGGCGGCTCAGTGTGGCGGAGTTCGATGAGCGCAGTGCCGTGGTCGCGGCGGCGCTGACCCGCGCCGACCTGGACAAAGTCTTCGTCGACCTGCCCGAATCCGCTCCCGTCGTCGCGGCGCCCGCCAAGCGCGACTCCGGGTTTCTCGACGAATGGCCGGAGCGGGTGATGGCGGTGATCCCGATCCTTGCCGTCATCCTCTTCTTCGTCACCGGCAGCTGGCTCTGGTTCCTGGCCATTCCGCTCTCGGGTGCACTGCTGTTCGGCGGTCGGCACGAGCACCAACGTCGGCATCCACGCGACCGTCGTCGCCGCCGCAGGGAGCTCGAGGACTGATGGAACCCGTCGAAATCAATGCGGGCACCTGGTATCTGCGCGCGCTGCGCGCCGACGACCGCATCGATGACCGCCCCGCCCTCGCCGCCGGCGGTATCACGGATCCGAACTACATCACCCGCCGCACCGAGCAGTGGGATGACGAATCCCACTTCTCCTGGGCCGTCTGCGAACCCACCACCGCTGAACTGGTCGCCGAGATCGTCGTGACGCCCGGCCCTGACAACACCGCCGAACTCACCGGCTGGGCTCGCCCCGGTTACGAGCCCGCCCTCGAAACCGGCACCACCGCGGTCCGTCGCTTCGTAGAAGGCGGTCTCGGCCTCCGACTCCCCTGAGCCGGAAGCCAACTCAGCGCATCACACCCGTGTGTCCCGTGGAGTAACGGCCCGGCTGCGGCCAGATGGTGAGTCCGTGCGCCCCACGCCCAACCGGTATCCGCGCCAACAGGTTCCAGTTCTCGATATCGATCGCGTACACCTCACCGTGGTGTCGCCCCGATACCCAGAACACCCGCCCGTCCGCGGACAGATTGCCCATGTCCGGACTGCCGCCGCCCGGGATGAACCACTTGTGCACCAACTTGTTCGCGGCGAAATCCCAGACGGAGATGCTGCCCTCGTGCCGGTTGGTGATGAGCATCTGTTTGGAGTCGCGGGTGACGTACAGACCATGCGCACCTTTACCAGTCGGCACGAAACCCGTGTTCTCCCACGTCGATGCGTCGATAGAGTAGATACCGTCGGCGACCATATCGGCGATGAAGAACGTATGCCCGTCCGGGGAGAGTTTGACGTCCTGCGGCTTGCCGGCACGCCCACCCGGCAGGTCGATCATCTTGACCACCTTGCGCTCGGCCACATCGAAAACCAGCATGCGGCCGATGAATTCGCAGCTGGCCAGGGCAAAGCGACCGTCGGCGGTGAAGTCCATATGGTCGACGCCCGCGCAATCGGGCACCGGGAGCGCGTGCACCTTCTGCCAGGTGCGCGGATCGTAGAAGTCCAGCGACTTATCCGCCTCGGCGACGACGAGCGCGTATCGACCATCCGGTGTGAAGTACATGTTGTAGGGGTCGCGCACCGGGAAGGGCTCGCCGGGTTTGCCGGTGCGCGGATCGATCGGCAGCAATGTGCCCCCACCGATCGGCAGATCATTGGTGACATAGAGCGTCTGCATGTCATAGGACGGGACCACATGCTGGGGTTCCCGACCACCCGCCGGGAAACTGTCGATCACCCGAAAGGTTGCCGGGTCTATCACCGAAACCGAATGCGATTCGCTGTTCGGCACGTAGACCAGGGGCCGCTGATCGGACACCGCCGGACTCAACTCCCGGTTCGCGGCGTAGACGTCGGTCGGCGACAACGGCGGCGGCATACCGGGTAGCAGATTCTCCGGATGCGGCGGTGCCGCGCTGGTCGGGGCGGCGACGGTGGTGGGTGGCGCCGTCGTCACCCCCACCGATCCGGCCTCGCTCGGGGCGCACCCCGCGACCGTTACGAGAACGGTCAAGGAGGCGAGCAAGGGTGCGCAGCTTCGTCGATTGCGCTGTCGGTTCACGCGCTGCACCGTGCCAGGAGGTGGTGAAGACGAGATGACATGTATGCGAAGCCTAGGCGCTGGCGCCGAGATTCCACCGCAATCCCCGCCCGGACGTCACCGATTGCCCGAACCATCCGGAGATACCTACTCGGACAGCCGAATTTCCGATTGCGGGCGGATAACTATCCGGCGTCGCTGAGTACCCGTTCGAGTGCGTCGACCGCGGCATCGAGTTCCGCCTCGGTAACGGTGAGCGGCGGCCGGAACCGAATGCCGCGCTCACCGGTGCCGAGGATCAGCACATGCTCGCGTTCGCGCAGCGCGGTCAGCACCTCGTCCCGCAGTTCGGCCGAGGCCAGCGTGATGGCGCACATCAGCCCGCGGCCGCGGGGTTCGGTGACCCGCGGATGGTCTGCCGCGAGCTGCTCGAGACGCCGCAGCAGATGCGCGCCGAGCGGCCGTGACCGCTCGATCAGGTCATCGCGCTCGAACACCTCGAGGATGCGCCGGGTCCGCACCATATCGGTGAGATTGCCGCCCCAGGTGGAATTGAGCCGAGAGCTGACCACGAAAACGTTATCGGGCACCTCGTCCACGCGCCCGCCCGCCATGATGCCGCAGACCTGGGTCTTCTTGCCGAACACGACGATATCGGGTTCGAGCCCGAGTTGTTGGTAGGCCCAAGTGGTTCCGGTCATGCCGACGCCGGTCTGTACCTCGTCGAGGATGAACAGTGCATCGTTGTCGTGACAGAGCCGCCGCACGGCCTGCAGGAATTCCGGGCGCATATGCCGGTCGCCGCCCTCGCCCTGGATCGGTTCGGCAATGAAACATGCTATGTCGTGCGGATTTTCGGCGAAGGCGCGCTGGGCCTGGTCGAGTGCGCGTGCCTCGGCGGCGGCGATGTCGACGCCGTTGGCCAGGAACGGCGCGTCGATGCGCGGCCAATCGAATTTGGGGAAGCGTGCCGTCTTCACCGGATCGGTGTTGGTCAGCGACATGGTATAGCCGGTGCGGCCGTGGAAGGCTCCGGTCAGGTGTAGCACCTTGGTACCGAGTTCGGCTGCGCGCCCGTGGGATTCGTTATGTCTGCTCTTCCAGTCGAACGCGACCTTGAGTGCGTTCTCCACCGCTAGTCCGCCGCCGTCGATGAAAAACAGGTGCGGCAGGCGGGGATCGCCCAGCACCCGCACGAAAGTGTCGACGAAGCGGGCCATTTCGACGGTGTAGATATCGGAGTTGCTCGGCTTGTTGAGCGCCGCGACGCTCAGTTCCGCCCGGAATTCCTCGTCCTCGGCCAGGGCGGGATGGTTCATGCCGAGGGCATTGGAGGCGAAGAAGCCGAACATATCGAGGTAGGTGCTGCCGTCGCGTTCATCGACGATCAGGCAGCCACGGGATTTCCGTAGATCCAGCACCAGGTCGAATCCGTCGGCGAGGATGTGCGCCGACAGGATCTCGTGTACCCGGGAGGCGGGGGTGACCGGTGCAGTGCCACTCCCCGCGCGGGTGCGCTCCAGTTCGATGGTCACATCAGTAGGGTACGAAAATCTTTACGAAAATTCTACGAAATAACGGACGAATTACGGCCGTAGGCTACCTGTCGTAGAATGTCTGCAAGATGATGGTGCTTCGGGTTCGCACGTTGGCGGTCGCCCTGATCTCCTGCAGCAACTGCTCGAGGTGCCGAGGAGAGGCCACCCGCACCAGCAACACGTAACTCTCGTCACCGGCCACCGAGTGGCATGCCTCGATACCCGGGATATGTTGCAGCACGGCAGGCGCGTCATCGGGTTGCGAAGGGTCGAGAGGAGTGATGGCGACGAATGCCGACAACAGTTGCCCGAGCGCCTCGGGATCGACATGTGCGGTGTAGCCACGGATCACCCCGCGCGCCTCTAGTCTGCGGACCCGCGATTGCACAGCCGAGACCGATAAGCTCGCCTTTTCGGCCAGATTCGACAAGGTGGCGCGACCATCGGCCATCAGTTCACGAATCAGCAGGCGATCGATGTCATCGAGTACGGGTCTTGCCGGTGTATCCGCCATCAGCGAAGGCTAACCCAGCGGACGCGACTCGTGGCGAAAACTTTTGCTCGTTAACTCACCGTACCCATCCGATATTGTTCCCCGACCCAAAGCTAAAGCGGAGCAACCGATGACAGACATGCTCGAAGATCATCTGACCAAGGACCTGGCTGCCCGGGCGGCGGGACTACTCCACACACTCGGTGCGCAGACACCGGTCGCTGGCGAACTGTCGGCGCGGACGCCGATCACCGGTGGCATGCTGATGACGCTGCCCGCCGATTCCCTCGACGACGCGGATGCGGCAATCGGGAGGGCGGCGGCGGCCTTCCGCGGCTGGCGCACCGTTCCCGCGCCGGTGCGGGCCGGGGTGGTGCGGCGACTGGCCGAACTGCTCACCGTGCACAAGGTCGAACTCGGCGAACTGGTCACCCTCGAGGCAGGAAAGATCGGCGCCGAGGCCCTCGGCGAGGTACAGGAAATGATCGATATCTGCGAGTTCGCGATCGGGCTGTCGCGCCAGCTCTACGGCAAGACCATGCCCTCGGAGCGGCCAGGACATCGGCTGATGGAGACCTGGCATCCGCTCGGCGTGATCGGGGTGATCTCGGCGTTCAACTTCCCGGTCGCGGTGTGGGCGTGGAATACCGCGGTCGCGCTGGTCTGCGGTGACACAGTGGTGTGGAAGCCGTCGGAGACGACACCCCTGACGGCGCTGGCTTGCCATACGCTGCTGCGCCGCGCGGCGGCCGATGTCGGCGCGGATCCCGAAGTGCACCAGTTGATTCAAGGTGGTGCGGAGGTCGGGTCCCGGCTGGTCGACGACGAGCGCGTGGCGCTGGTGAGCGCGACCGGGTCGGTGCGGATGGGCAGGATGGTGGCGCCGCGGGTGGCCGCCCGGTTCGGGCGTTGCTTGCTGGAGTTGGGTGGAAATAACGGCGCCATCGTCACGCCAACAGCGGATTTGGAGCTGGCGGCGCGCGGAATCGTCTTCGCGGCGGCGGGTACGGCCGGACAGCGCTGTACCACCTTGCGTCGGTTGATTGTGCACGCCGACGTCGTCGGGCCGCTGCTGGATCGCGTTGCCAGCGCCTATCGCCAACTGCGCGTCGGTAATCCACTCGACGAGGGTGTGCTCGTCGGCCCGCTGATCAACGCCAGCGCCTACGAAGGAATGCGTGCGGCGATCGATCGCGCGCTCGGCGATGGCGGCGAATTGGTCTGCGGCGGTGAGCGAGTCGACGGGTTCGGCGACAACGCCTTCTATGTTCGTCCGGCGATCGTGCGCATGCCCGCCCAGACCGCCGTGGTTCGCGAGGAAACCTTCGCACCGATTCTCTACGTGCTGACCTACCATAACTTCGACACCGCCATCGAACTGCACAACGGTGTGCCGCAAGGCCTTTCCTCTGCCGTCTTCACCGCTGACCAGCGCGAAGCCGAACGCTTCCTCGCCGCCGACGGCTCCGACTGCGGTATCGCCAATGTCAATATCGGCACCTCCGGTGCGGAAATCGGCGGCGCGTTCGGCGGCGAGAAGCACACCGGCGGCGGACGGGAATCCGGGTCGGACTCGTGGAAGGCATACATGCGGCGGGCGACCAACACCGTCAACTACTCCGATCAGCTGCCACTGGCCCAGGGAATCCAATTCGGTTGAGCCCGTTCGGGTAGCGGGTTTCGGGGAGTGCGGCCCGAACACCTGGGACATCGGTTCGCCCCCTTGTCAGCTCGTACCGGCTTCAGCGCCATGCGGCAATAACATTGCACTACAGCCATTTCGAGGATGTGGGTTACTGTCCTGCGGACCCGTGCGCTGGCGATCCAGCTGCTCGGGCGGTCATGTCGTACTCCGGAATCGAGGCAAGCGAATGAACCACAAGCTCTGGTTGCTCGGACGGTCTGTCACGGTCGGCGCTCACATTCTCGGTGAGAAGCTATTTCGGCCGAAAGCCCGTGACCTCGAGGACGTCCCGGTGTCCGGTGAGACGCTGACCCCGCAGTGGCTGACCGCCGTCCTGTGCCGCGATGTCCCCGATGCCGAGGTGCTGTCGTTCGAAACCTTGAACGGCAGCCGCGGAACATCCACTCGTGTCGCGATTCGCATCGAGTACAACGAGGCGGGCAAGCAGGCGAGCTTGCCGACAGATCTCTTCGCGAAGACCACGACGGCCTTCTCGCAACGCATCCTGCTCGGTGGCGGGCAGATGATCGACGGCGAAACCCGGTTCTTCAGGGATTTTCGCCCCCGGGCCGACATCGAGGCTCCGTTCGGCTACTGGGGCGCAGCCGATTCGGCGTCCTGGCGATCGATCGCCCTGATGGAAGACATCGTCTCCACCCGTGGTGCGCAGTTCATCGAGCCGACCACCCCGATCGCCCGTGACCAGATCGAAGACCTGGTGCGCAATCTCGCCAGGCTCCACCGCACCTTCTGGAACCACCCGTCGATCACGGACCTCAAGACCACTACCGAGGCACTCCGGGCATACCTTGCCGCCATCGACATGAAAAAGCGTTGCGAGGTCGGTCTGCGCCGGGCCGCGGAGGCGGTACCCGAGGTTCTGCACGGCCAGAGCGAACGACTGTGGGCCGGTGTCGAGCGGGCGATCGACAAGGCGACGAACGAGCTGCCCCAGACCCTGTTGCACGGCGACCCGCACATCGGACAGACATACCGAACCGACACCGGGCGAATGGGATTCGTCGACTGGCAGGTCGTGATGCGGGGAGGCTGGGCGCACGACTTCGCCTATACCGTCAACTCGGGATGCGAGCCCGAGGACCGGCGTGCCTGGGACCGGGAACTGTTGGCAGCCTACCTGGACGAACTCGGAACCCTCGGCGGCCAGGCACCATCCTTCGATGACGCATGGCTGGCCTACCGGCAGCAGTCCATGTTCGCTTACGCGGCCTGGGCATTCACCATCGGCAGGGCGGCCTATCAACCCCAGATGCAGCCTGTGGAGACCTGTTCGACGCTTTTGAAGCGCATCACCACCGCGATCGACGATCACGATTCGCTGCACGTTCTCGGCGTCTGACACCGAGTTGCCTCTACCCGATCACGTGGCGTCGCGGCCGGGCGCAGGACCGGCCGCGTACCGTACCGAAACGCTCGCTGCGGAGGCCATTTTCGTGCGCGTTGATGATTGCCGTCCACTGGCG
This sequence comes from Nocardia sp. NPDC050630, assembly GCF_044457245.1. Classification (NCBI taxonomy): domain Bacteria; kingdom Bacillati; phylum Actinomycetota; class Actinomycetes; order Mycobacteriales; family Nocardiaceae; genus Nocardia; species Nocardia sp. NPDC050630. The sequence continues at coordinate 438,554 of NZ_JBITGN010000003.1, read as the reverse complement.
CTATACCATCGACCGGCTCCAGCGCAGACCCGGTAACTCGCCGCAGTGCGGCGTCTGGGCGCGGGAGCAGTAGTTCAGTAGTCAAGTAGTGCATACGAATCCGTTTGGAGTTTGCCCTTGAGTTCGCCGCAATCCCAGGCTCCGGCACAGTCGTGCCCAGTCGTCCATGGCTCGCCGACCGATTCCGACGGCTCGGGGGTGCCCATGTACTCCCCCGAGTTCGCGGCGGATCCACATCGCGCCTATCACGAAATGCGCAGGCGTTACGGATCTTTGGTGCCGGTCGAGCTGGCACCCGGCGTACCGGCCACCTTGGTGATCGGCTACGGCACCGCGGTGCGGATCCTCAATGATCCCGAACACTTCCCTGCCGACCCACGGGCCTGGCAGCAGAACATTCCCGCGGACTGCCCGATTCTTCCGCTCCTGGAGTGGCGACCCATGGCCAGTCGCAGCACCGGGGCCGACTTCACCCGCTACCGAGGGGCGATCACCGCCAGCATCGACGAGATCGACCTGTACGCCCTGCACGCTGTCGTGGAGCGGCTCGCAATCCCGCTGATCAACTCCTTCTGCGAGGACGGGTCCGCCGACCTGATCCGCCAGTACGTGTTCCCGCTGGTGTTCGAAGTGGTGAACTACCTGCTGGGCTGCCCGTCCGAGATCGGTGGACAGGTCGCCGCCGGTACGGCCGCACTGCTCGAAGGTGTCGACGCCGAGAAGGGCAATCAAATGCTCGGGGAGGCGCTGATGAGCCTCGTGGCACTCAAACGCGCCGAGCCCCAACGCGACATCACCTCGGTGCTGCTCCAGCACCCCGCCCAGCTGGACGACGTCGAGGCCTCGCACCACGTATCACAGGTCTACGGCACCGGGATCGAATTCGAGCTGAACCTGATCGCGAACACCTTGCTGCTGATCCTCACCGACGAGCGCTTCGGCGAAAGCTTCCTCGGCGGCAACCTGTCCTCCCGCGATGCCCTCGACGAGGTCTTGTTCAACGACCCGCCACTGGCGAACCTGCTGATCACCTACCCCCGCCACCCGATCCTCATCGACGACGTGTGGCTGCCCGCACACCAGCCCGTCGTCATCAGCATGGCCGCCTGCAACAACGACCCCGCGATCCGCACCGGTGACCTGACCGGCAACCGCTCCCACCTTGCCTGGGGCCTTGGTCCACACGCCTGCCCGGCACGTCCGCTGGCCTACCTGATCGCGCAGGAGGCCATCGACCAACTTCTCGACGCACTGCCGGAGATCGAACTCGACCTGCCGAATCAGACACCCAACTGGCGACCGGGGCCCTTCCATCGAGCACTGACCGAATTGCCGGTCATCTTCCCACCCACCGCCCCACTGAAATACCTGGGACAGCCCCTCGCTAGCACCCGCCAACGCTGAAGGGGCGCAATCCGAATTCAGTAGGGGTGGTCTGCCGGACAGATGGAGCGTGACTATCCGACCTCCTGCCACCGCGGCGCCGACTCTGTAAGTACCGCACCCGGGCTTTCGGAGTAAGTACCGCACCCGAGCTTTCAGCCGTACAAGGGATCCCGGCAGTCGGTAGCCCGCTGGTGGCACGCCACGGCTCCTTCGTCTGCCATACAAGGGTGTCGGCAGTCGGTAGCCCGCTGGTGGCGCGCCACGACTCCTTCGTCTGCCGCACAAGGCGTGCCAGCAGTCGGTAACCCGCCGGTGACGCGCCACAGCTCCTTCGTCTGCCGCACAAGGCGTGCCAGCAGTCGGTAACCCGCCGATGACGCGCCACGACTCCTTCGTCTGCCGCACAAGGCGT
>NZ_JBITGN010000003.1:328957-436657 GCF_044457245.1 Nocardia sp. NPDC050630 | reverse complement strand
TGCCAGCAGTCGGTAACCCGCCGATGACGCGCCACGACTCCTTCGTCTGCCATACAAGGCGTGCCAGCAGTCGGTAACCCGCCGATGACGCGCCACGACTCCTTCGTCTGCCATACAAGGCGTGCCAGCAGTCGGTAACCCGCCGATGACGCGCCACCGCTCCTTCGGCGAGCGTGGGCGGGGTCACAGTTCGCCTCGCACACTGCATAGTTCATGCCCAGCGAGAGAGGCGCACATTGAGCAGTCTGCTCAACGTATCGCGCATCGGTTGTGCGTTCAGCCCTTCAAGTAGAGGATGGCGACAAGAAATGCTCAACGAAGCGAAGCGCCCGATCGGCGCGTCGCGGACGGGTGGACTACATGACCGAGCTCGCGGACCGCGAACTGATCCCAGCCCCCTATGACCTCGCCGACCGCTACCGCGTCGGCGCCGGCACCGTTGTTCTCACCGGCGTCCAGGCGATCGCTCGACAGTTGGTCGAGCAGCATGTTCGTGATCTGCGCGCCGGACGCCGGGTCGGCACCTTCGTCTCCGGGTATCAGGGCAGCCCACTCGGCGGCGTCGACAAGATGCTCAGCGGGATGCCGAATGTTCTGGCCGAGCACGATATTTCGTTTGTCCCCGGTTTGAACGAAGAACTTGCGGCGACTTCGGTATGGGGCAGCCAGACGGATCTGCCCGCCGGCGCCGCGACCCATGACGGCGTTGTCGGAGTCTGGTACGGCAAGGGCCCAGGTCTCGACCGCGCGACTGATGCACTGCGGCACGCCAATATGTACGGCGCGAATGCCCGTGGCGGCGTGCTGTTGCTGGTCGGCGACGATCCGGCCGCCAAGTCTTCGACCGTGCCAGCGGTGAGCGAGCGGTCGTTGGCCGCGATGGGTATTCCGGTGCTGTTTCCGCGCAACTCCCGCGAGATCATCACCATGGGTCTGCATGGTGTCGCACTCTCGCGCGCATCGGGATGTCTGGTCGCTCTGAAAATCGTCGCCGATGTGGCTGATGGCGCATGGACAGTCGACGGCACGGTCGGCGATATCGATATCACGATCCCCGAGATCCACTGGGAGGGAACGCCCTTCACCTATCTGCAACGACCCATGGCCGCGCCGACGGACAGTGTGCTCGCCGAGGCCGACCTGTACGGGCCGCGCTGGAAGATGGTGCAGGCCTACAGCACACTCAATGAACTCGATGTCATCGAGGTGAATCCGGCGCGCGCCAGCGTCGGAATCGCCGCCACCGGAACCACATTCGACGCGGTGCGCCAGGCACTGATCGATCTCGGCGTCGACGATGACACACTGCATCGCGCCGGAGTCCGACTGCTGCGCATCGGCATGCCGTATCCCATTGCACCCGAGCGGGTCCGGCAGTTCGCCGACGGGTTGCAGCGGATTGTGGTCGTCGAGGACAAGACCGCGTTCATCGAAACGCAGATCCGCGAAATCCTCTACGGCACCGCCGATGCGCCGGAGATCATCGGCAAGCGCGATACCGGGAACCGGCCGCTGTTCGCTCAGGACGGCGAACTCACCTCGGGTCGGATCGTGGCACCACTGCGTCGTGCGCTGCAGGGACGGCTGGAGATGAAACGTCCCTTGCCGCAACCACTGTCGCTCTCGGTTCTGCCTGCGAAGCGGGCCGCGTACTTCTGCAGCGGCTGCCCGCACAACCGGTCCACCGCCGTGCCGGAAGGGTCGATCGCCGGTGGCGGCATCGGCTGCCACACCATGGTGACAATGTCCGGTCGCGACGACAGCAAGGTGACCGGGCTGACCCAGATGGGCGGTGAGGGAGCGCAGTGGATCGGACAGGCCCCGTTCACCTCGGTGCCGCATCTGTTCCAGAACATCGGTGATGGAACGTATTTCCACTCCGGACAACTCGCGGTGCAGGCATGTATCGCCGCGGGCGTGAACATCACCTACAAGCTGCTCTACAACGACGTCGTGGCGATGACCGGCGCGCAGGACGCCGAGGGCGCACTCGCGGTGCCCATGCTGACCCACAAACTCACCACCGAGGGCGTGCGCCAGATCATCATCTGCGCAGATGAACCCAAGAAGTACCGCAAGCGCGACCTCGCCGCCGGAACCCTGCTCTGGCACCGGGATCGGCTCGACGAAGCCCAGCGCACTCTGCGCGAAATTCCCGGCGTGACCGTGCTCATCTACGACCAGCACTGCGCCGCCGACGCACGCCGCCAGCGCAAGCGCGGCACGCTGGCGGTTCGGCAGACCCGGGTAGTCATCAACGAGGCGGTCTGCGAGGGGTGCGGCGACTGCGGCGTCAAGAGCAACTGTCTTTCGGTGCAGCCGGTCGATACCGAATTCGGCCGCAAGACCCGTATCGATCAGACCTCCTGCAATACCGACTACAGCTGCATGGACGGCGATTGCCCCTCGTTCGTAACGGTCGAGCTTCCCGCGAAAGCCGAGAAGCGCAAGGCAACTCGACGCCCCGAGCCACCGGTATTGGCCGATCTGCCGAACGACGCACCGGCGACGACCCAGAATGTGTTCCTCGCCGGTATCGGCGGGACGGGAATCGTGACGGTCAACCAGGTGCTTGCGACCGCGGCGTTGCGCGCCGGGTACGAGGTGGCGAGTCTGGACCAGATCGGCCTGAGTCAGAAGGCCGGACCGGTCGTATCGCACCTGCGCTTCGTGAGTGGCGAATTGGAACCGGCGAACCGCCTGACCCCGTGTTCGGCCGACTGCATCGTCGCGTTCGACCTGCTCGCCGCTACCGATAACAAGAATCTGGTCTACGGGTCGAAGCAGTCCACCTTGTCCGTCGCCTCGACCAGCAAGACCCCGACCGGCGAAATGGTCTACGACAAGTCCGTCGCGTATCCCGCAGAGCGCGAACTGCTTTCCCGGCTCGAGCAGGTGTCGCGATCGGTGCGATCGTTCGACGCACTGGCCGCGGCCGAGGTGCTGTTCGGCAATACCGCGGCCGCCAACTTCCTGCTGGTCGGCGCCGCCTACCAGATCGGTGGACTGCGCATACCAGCGTCGGCGATCGAAGAGGCGATCGAGATCAACGGTGTCGCGGTGCAGGCCAATATCGCTGCCTTCCGTTGGGGTCGGGTGGCGATAGCGCGGCCGGATGAATTCGCCGCCGTCACCACACGCAAGACGCACAAGCGCGCCGAGATCGCCATTCCGGCAGATCTTTTCGACGGTGTGACCGCGACGGGTGAGACGAGGCGACTGCTCGAACTGCGTGCCGTCGAGCTGATCGGCTTCCAGGGCGTGCGGGCGGCCCGCGACTATGTCCATACCGTGCAACGCATTTGGGATGCCGAGCGAAACGTCACCGACCGCACCGAGTTCAGCGAGCAGGTGGCCCGTGGCCTCTACAAGTTCACCGCGTACAAGGACGAATACGAGGTCGCCCGCCGCCTGACCGACCCGGCCTTCCTCGACCAGGTCAGCGAGCAACTCCCCGACGGCGCCAACCTGACCTATCGCCTGCACCCGCCGATCCTGCGCGCCATGGGACGCAAGAAGAAGATCGGCCTCGGCCCCAGCAGTCACTTCGCCCTGCGTGTCCTCGCCAAGGGAAAGCGGCTGCGCGGCACCAAATTCGACCCCTTCGGCTACGCCCATGTCCGCCGCGTCGAACGCACCCTGCTCGCCCACTACACCGAAATGGTGACCACCCTGGCCGCTGACCTCGACCCAGCAGACTATGACCGCGCAGCCCGAGCCGCAGCACTTCCAGACATGGTCCGCGGATACGAGGACGTCAAACTCGCCAACGTCGAGCTCTACCGAAACAGCCTGCACGACCTCGGCATCGAGCCCCCGCACCTCTAGCAGCCGCGGATCGGGACGCCCCGTCTCCGCGCCCGGCGCCCCGCAGACGGGGTGCCTGGTCGCGAGACGGGGTGCCCGGTTCGAATCGAAGGCACTCGCGACGTCCAGGTAGTGGCCCCGACGCACGCGGCACCATGCACGCCCGCTGAGCTCGTAGTCGGTGTACTCAGCAGCCAGCGCTGCGCGACGAGAAATCGGTTCAGGAATCCCCACACCCTCGATACTCGCCACTGATCCGGAGTTCGACCATCCCCGATTACCGAATTGGGGATAACTGCCAGGCTGTGGATAACTTCGGCTATCCGGTGATCGAACGGACCTGTTGTTCGTACTTCGCGCGGGTTGCGGTGTCGGCGGGGTGGAGGGCGCGGTTGCCGTCGAGTAGTCGGCGAACAAGGCGGACCGCGCGTTCGGGAGCGGCGGCAAGGGCTATGTCGACAGGGCCCAGGTAGTTCGGGACGGCTACTTCGGCCTTACGGGTTTCGCAGGTTTGCAGGATGGCGGCGGCCACGTCTTCGGGGTCCACGGTGGGCATGCCCTTGCCGAGGGCGAGGCCGGAGGAGAGACGGGTGCGAACCGCCGACGGCAGCACGCAGCTGACGCTGACGCCGTGCGGTGCGAACTCCAAACGCGTTGCGGCGGACAGCCCTACGGCGGCGAATTTGCTGGCGTTGTAGACGGCCAGACCCGCGACCGGTATCTTGCCCGCGAGCGAGGCGACATTGACGACGTGGCCGCGGCGGCGCTCGATCATGCCGGGCACCACGGCGCGCATGCCGTGGATAAGACCCCAGAGGTTGATATCGATGGTGGTGCGACCGACCGCGTCGGGCTCGTCGAGGAACGCCCCCGCTGGCATGACACCCGCATTGTTGACCAGTACATCCACCGCACCGAAGTCCGCGACGAGCGTGTCCCACTGGTCGCGGATACGAACGTCGAGCTGATAGGCGCGCGCGCCGATCGCGGCAGCGGCGAATTCGGCTGCGACAGTGTCGACATCGGCGATGGCGATTTCAGCGCCCTTCGCCGCGAACAGTTGCGCGGTCGACCGTCCGATGCCACGGCCCGCACCGGTGATCAGTACCCGCGCGCCCTTCAGGTCGATACCCGGATAACCGTGACCGAGAATATTCATGCGAAAGCTCCTTGTTCCAGCGCTCGCCGAGTGCTGCGCAGACTGTGTTCGAAGGTGTCGAGCCGGCGACGGCCGTCCATGAAATTCGGGCCCATTACCGCGAGATCGGCCGCGGTGGCGCCGATCACGAGGACGCGCGTACCTGCCGAACGCAACACGGCGACCTCGGCCGCTAGCTGAGTACTCATGCGATTGCGCAGCTGCCGCTCCAGAAAATGACCGGGACCGGACGCCGGGACGTCTTCGACGGAGGCCATGGGCGCGAGCACCAGTACCTCGTCGAGTTGTTGTGCGGCAAGGAGATCCACCGATGCGGTCGATCCGGCACCACCATCGATGAAGCGGCGTCCGGCAATAGAAACGGGCGGGAACCAGCCCGGGACTGCCCACGACGCGCGCAGCGCCGCACCCAGGTGCGCCGCTGGCGCATCGGGCGAGCCGAACGGAACCCGCTCTCCCGTCGCGTAATCCATGCCGACCAGCCAGGTCGCGGGATGAGGTACCCAGGATCTGCCGGGATTCAGGCGATCGGCCAGATGCTGCAGCCAACTCGCATCCCCACCGCCGATCGGCAGCAGACCGCTGCCCGCGGTGAGCAACCGCTGTCCGGTCGCGGGCGCACGCAGGCTCAATGCCAACTCACCCAGCCGCGGCCGGGGCAGCGGCGGGAACCGTCCGGGCTCGGCTCGCATATGCGCAGACAGAATCGGATTCGTCGAGGTACCGCGCTGCATCGCGACGAGTTCGTCCACGCCGATACCGCTGCCGAGCAGGGTTACCGTCTCGGCACCCGCCGACGTACCGAGCAGCACATCGGCCTCGCGCGGATCCCAATCCAGCACCTCGCGGATGGCGGCCAGCGCGGCGACGATCCAGGCGAACCCGAGCGTGCCGCCGCAGCCCACGGCCAGGGCGCGCCGTTTTTTGTTACCCATGGTTTCAAACACTAGCAGGATTCAAATACCTACGGTATCTGAAATCCATCGGTACGTAGAATCGGCGGCATGGCACGTCTGACCCGGTCCGAAAGCCAGGCCCGCACCAGGGCCGATCTGATCGCGACCGCCCGCGATCTCTTCCTGGCCGAGGGCTATGCGAAAACCAGCCTGGAACGGGTGGCCGAGGAGGCGGGCTACTCGAAGGGCGCGGTCTACTCGAACTTCCGGACCAAGAAGGAGCTGTGTCTCGAGGTGCTCGGCCTGATCCACTCGACGAAGTTCGGCGAGGTCGCCGATCTGATCGCGGCGGGCGAGACGCTCGACGATCAGCTGGCGCGATTCCACGAATGGGCCGAACACACCATCGGCGATGTCGGCTGGACCATGCTCGAATTCGAATTCGCCACGGTCGCCCGCGACGATCCGGAACTGCAGGCGGCGCTGGTCTCGAGCCTCGCCATGATGCGCGGCGCCGTCGCGGCGCAGGTGCAGACGCTTTCGGACACCATCGGAATCCCACTGCCGATGCCCGCGGAGGATGCCGCGACCGCGATCCTGAGCATGGGTATCGGGCTCGGCATGCAGCGAGCCGTCGATCCGTCGATTCCGGTCCGGCTGATCACCGATGCGGTGCGGCTGCTCGTGACTATGGGCGAGGGGCCGCTGCGCGCGATGAGCCCGGATCTCACGCCATGAAGTGCAATGTCCATTCGCCGCGGTAGTGCAGCCGGGTGACGCTGCCCGGCGGAATGTCGATCCGCCAGAACGATTTCGGCGGCGCGTCCAGGGTCACCAGCAGCGCCGCGCGGATCACGGCCGGATGGGTGACCGCGATGGTGGATTTGCCCTCGGAAGCGATTTCGGCCATCCAGTACCTGGTCCGCTCGACCACATCGGTGACCGATTCGCCACCGTGACCACGAAACTGCGGGTCGGTCAGCCAGGCATATAGCTCATCCTGCGGCACCGACATCAGTTCGCCGCCGCGCCAGGCGCCAGCGTCGAGATCGCGCAGCCTGGTGTCTTCCTCACCTGGAAGCCCCATCAGCGCAGCGGTTTCCACGGTCCGGCGTTCGGGTCCGGTGAGTACCCGCGCCGCGGTCAGGCGGCCACACGCCGCGATTGCTCGGCGCCCCGCCTCCGTCAGCGATTCGTCTACTGGAAAACGTGCCTTTCGCATCGCCTCGGTCATGCCATGGCTGACCAGGTCGAGTCTGAGCACCTTTTGCACGGTTGGAAGCGTACGGGGCGACGCTGGCGGCCGTACTTCGATTGCCACCCCTTCGCTCGGCCCTGGAATCATTTGCCGGACTCGAGGTAATCCGGGTGACGCTGCTGATTGTCGGTGCCCGGGTGCACACTGATGCCATGGCCCAGTTCTCCACCGCGACCCAAGAGTGGTTCGACGGCGCTTTTCCCGCGCCGACATCCGCTCAGCTGGGTGCATGGAAGGCCATTGCCGCAGGTGAGCACACGTTGGTCGTCGCGCCGACCGGTTCGGGTAAGACGCTGTCGGCCTTTCTGTGGGCCATTGATCAACTCGCGACTCGGCCTGAGCCCGCGGGCAAGGCGGGCACCTCGGTGCTGTATGTGTCACCGCTCAAGGCATTGGCGGTGGACGTCGAACGGAATTTGCGCGCCCCGCTTGTCGGAGTCACCCAGACCGCCAAGCGGCTCGGCCTGGACCCGCCGACGATCACTGTCGGTGTTCGTTCCGGCGATACCAGTCCAGCGGACCGGCGATCGATGCAGCGCACGCCACCCGACATTCTGATCACCACGCCCGAATCGCTGTTCCTGATGCTTACCTCGGCGGCCAGGGAGACGCTGAGCAATGTCGGCACAGTGATCGTGGACGAGGTGCACGCCATCGCGGGCGGTAAACGCGGTGCGCATCTGGCGCTGTCGCTGGCCCGATTGGATCTGCTCACCGAGCGGCCCGCGCAGCGGATCGGCCTCTCGGCGACGGTACGGCCGCCCGAGGAGGTCGGGCGGTTCCTGGTTGGCAATGCTGCGATCACCATCGTTTCGCCGCCCGCCCCCAAGACCTTCGATCTGTCCGTGCGCGTACCGATCGCGGATATGACCGAACCGGGCGATTCCGATCAGCCCGGATCGATCTGGCCGCATGTGGACGAGGCGATCGTGGATCTGGTACTGGACCACCGGTCTTCGATCGTCTTCGCGAATTCGCGCAGGTTGGCCGAGCGACTGACCGCGCGGCTCAATGAGGCCTATGCGGCGCGGCTGGGCGAGTCCGTCGAGAACGCGCCTGATATGCCCGACGCTGGGCGCTCCGTGGGTACGCGAGCTGGCTCCTCCGGGCCTGACGCGCGCGGCGGGCACAAGCCGCCCGCGCAACTCGGCGCACCCACCCAAGTGAGCCACGGCGCCGATCCGCTGCTGGCCCGGGCGCACCACGGGTCGGTGAGTAAAGAACAGCGGGCGCTGATCGAGGACGATCTCAAGAGCGGACGGCTGCGCTGCGTGGTGGCTACCAGCAGTCTTGAACTGGGAATCGATATGGGCGCGGTCGATTTGGTGGTGCAGGTGGAGGCACCACCTTCGGTGGCCAGTGGGCTGCAGCGGGTCGGGCGGGCCGGGCACCAGGTCGGTGAGATTTCCCGCGGAGTGCTTTTCCCCAAGCATCGCACCGATGTCATCCACTGCGCCGTCGCCGCACAACGGATGACGGCTGGACAGATCGAGGCACTGCAAGTTCCCGCGCACCCCTTGGACATCCTGGCCCAGCAGACCGTCGCGGCCTGCGCACTCGAACCCATCGATGTCGACGCCTGGTTCGAAACCGTGCGCGGCACCGGTAATTACGCCTCGCTGCCCAGGTCGGCGTACGAATCGGTACTCGATCTGCTCGCCGGTCGATATCCGTCGGACGAGTTCGCCGAATTGCGGCCCAGGCTCGTATGGGACCGCGACGCGGGCACCCTCAGCGGTCGGCCCGGCGCACAGCGACTGGCCGTAACCTCGGGTGGCGCGATCCCGGACCGAGGCCTGTTCGCGGTGTACATGGTCGGGGAAAAGGCCTCTCGGGTGGGCGAACTCGATGAGGAAATGGTCTACGAGTCGCGGGTCGGCGATGTATTCGCCCTCGGCGCGACCAGTTGGCGCATCGAGGAGATCACGTTCGACCGGGTGCTGGTCACGCCCGCGTTCGGGCAGCCGGGGCGGTTGCCGTTCTGGCATGGTGACGGACTCGGCCGGCCGGCCGAACTCGGTGCCGCACTCGGCGAATTCATTCGCAAGGCCGGTGCGCACTCGTCGAAGGATTCGGACGACCCCAAGAAGAACTCACCGGCGGATCCGGCAGTCGCGGCACTTCTACATGGTGCGGGCCTCGACGAGAATGCCACCGCGAATCTGGTCACCCTGCTCGATGAACAACGCACTGCCACCGGGCAATTGCCCACCGACAAGACCATGATCGTCGAACGCTTCCGCGACGAACTCGGCGATTGGCGACTGGTCCTGCATTCGCCGTACGGCCTGCCGGTGCATGCGCCGTGGGCATTGGCAATTGGTGCGCGGCTGCGGGAGCGGTTCGGCGTGGACGTCGCGCCGAATGCCTCCGACGACGGAATTGTGGTGCGACTGCCCGATACCACCGACGATCCGCCCGGGGCCGAACTGTTCGTATTCGAGCCCGATGAGATCGACGATATCGTCACCGAGCAGGTCGGCGGATCGGCGCTTTTCGCATCGCGATTCCGGGAGTGCGCGGCGCGGGCGCTGCTGCTGCCCCGACGCGATCCGGGTAAGCGTGCGCCGCTGTGGCAGCAGCGGCAGCGGTCGGCGCAATTACTCGATGTGGCGCGGAAGTTTCCGGAGTTTCCGATCCTGTTGGAGACGGTGCGCGAATGTCTGCGCGACGTTTACGATCTGCCGTCGCTGCGGGATCTACTAGGACGTGTGGCGCGGCGCCAAGTGCGGTTGGTCGAGGTGGAGACCGCGACGCCGTCGCCGTTCGCCAATTCGCTGCTGTTCGATTACATCGGGCAGTTCATGTACGACGGGGACAGTCCGCTGGCCGAACGTCGGGCCGCCGCGCTGTCGCTCGATTCGGGTCTGCTCGCCGAACTGCTCGGGCGAGTGGAACTGCGGGAGCTGTTGGACGCCACCGTCATCGAGCAGACCGAGCGGGAATTGCAACGGCTCACACCCGAACGGTTGGCGCGGGATGCGGAGGGGCTGGCCGATCTATTGCGGCTGCTCGGACCGCTTACCGCCGAGGAAGCCGAGCAGCGGTGCGTCGGCGTTCAACTCGACGATGCAGCGCCAACCGGCAGTCCGGCGGAATGGTTCGCCGCCTTGGTGAAATCGAAGCGCGCACTAGAGGTCACCTTTGCCGGACGGACCTGGTGGGTCGCGGTGGAGGATGCCGCGCGCCTGCGCGACGCGCTAGGCGTACCGCTGCCCATCGGCACCCCGGCCGCATTCATCGAACCGGTCGCCGATCCGCTCGGAGACCTGGTCGGGCGCTATGCCCGCACGCACGGACCGTTCACCACCGAGGCCGTGGCCGCCCGCTTCGGACTCGGCACCGCGGTCGCCGCGACGGCACTGCATCGGCTGGTCGCGGAAAAGCGTGTGGTAGAGGGCGAATTCACGCCGGCGGCCAGCGGCTCGGAATGGTGTGACAGCCAGGTGTTGCGCCGATTGCGCCGCCGATCGCTCGCGGCCGCCCGGCACGAGGTCGAACCGGTCGCGACCGCCGCCTTCGGCCGATTCCTGCCGTCCTGGCAACACATCGGCACCGGTGAGCTGCGCGGAGTCGACGGTGTCGCGGCGGTGGTGGAACAGCTTGCTGGAGTGCCGATTCCCGCTTCCGCATGGGAATCGCTGGTATTGCCCGCGCGGGTGCGCGATTACTCCCCGGCGATGTTGGACGAGTTGATGGCCACCGGTGAGGTCATCTGGTCCGGGCACGGCGCCATCACCGCCAAGGACGGCTGGATAGCGCTGCACCTGGCCGATCAGGCGCCGTTCACGCTGACGCCCGCCGACGAGATCGAGCTATCCGAGGTTCATCTGCGCCTACTCGATGCGTTGGGCGCATCGATCGCACCGTGGACTCCCATCGATGCCGATACGGAGGAACCCCCCGCAGGAACCGACCAGGTCGTCTCGCTGGATGATGATGCCGGGCAGGATGCTTCGGCGACCCGAGGTGTCTCGGCCAGCCGCTCAGCGCACCGCGACGGTTCGCCGATGCGACTCCCCCCGGTCTTGCACGGTGGCGGCGCGTACTTCTTCCGTCAGCTTTCCGATGCCACCGGACTCCTCGACGACACTCGCGTCGCGAGCGCCCTGTGGGAGCTCGTGTGGGCAGGCGTGGTCTCCGGTGACACCTTCGCCCCGGTCCGCGCCCTGCTCTCGGGCACGGCACGGACCACAACCGCCCATCGCACACCCCGGCGCGCGCCACGCGGACGGGCCTACCTCCCACGACCGAGTATGCCAACCAGATCCGGACCGCCCGCCGTCGCGGGCCGCTGGTCCCTGCTGCCGGAGCGAGTAGCCGACAACACCTTGCGCGCCCACGCAACGGCGGACACCCTGTTGGAGCGGTATGGCGTGCTGACCCGCGGCTCAGTGCAGAACGAGGGCGTGCCCGGCGGATTCGCACTCATGTACCGCGTGCTCACCGAATTCGAGGATCGCGGCCGTTGCCGCCGCGGCTATTTCATCGACTCGCTGGGCGGCGCACAGTTCTCCACCACCGATGTGGTGGACCGACTGCGCTCCTTCGACACCGAACGCGCCCGCCCCGGCACCGGCGGACAACGCCGGAGCACCGCATTCGCCTTGGCGGCAAGCGATCCCGCAAACCCCTATGGCGCGGCACTGCCTTGGCCGAAAGGACCGTCCGAGGGCGCAGGCCACCGTCCCGGACGCAAGGCGGGTGCGATCGTCGTGCTCATCGACGGCGAACTCGCACTCTATCTGGAGCGCGGCGGCAAAACCCTGCTCACCTTCACCGAGGATCCGAACGTCCGCCAAGCCGCGGCCACCGCCCTGGCCGATGTGGTGCGCGACCGCCGCGTCGACTCACTGGTCATCGATCGAGTCGACGGAGAAACCGTGCACGGCAATACCTTCGCCGGTTTCCTCACCGAGGCCGGATTCTCCGCGACTCCACGCGGTCTCCGACTCCGGAGCAAGCCGTGAACCATCGACTCGGTCCATACTCGCGCCATGCCTGAAGGCGACACCGTATTCCTCACCGCGGCCAGGCTGCGGCTCGCGCTGGAGGGAAAGACGCTGATCCGCAGCGATTTCCGGGTGCCGCGCTATGCGACGGTCGATTTGGTCGGGCAGCGGGTCGAGGGGGTCGCCAGCTATGGCAAGCATCTGTTCGTCCGCACCGACGAGGTCAGTGTCCACACGCATTTGAAAATGGAGGGCGAATGGCGGACCTACTGCGCCGGTGAACGATGGACGCGACCGCCGGTGACCGCCCGGCTGGTGCTCGGCACCGATGACACCGAGGCGGTGGGCTTTTCGCTCGGCACCGTCGAGGTGCTGCGACGTGCGGACGAGCACACCGCCACCGACCATCTCGGACCGGACCTGCTCGGCGCGAACTGGGATGTGACCGAGGCGGTGCGACGGCTGGCACGGCATCCGGCCCAACCGATCGGACTCGCCCTACTCGACCAGCGCAATCTGGCCGGTATCGGCAATATCTTCCGCAGCGAAATCTGCTTTCTGCGCCGCGTCCATCCGGCCACACCGGTCGGCGATGTCCCCGACCTGCTCGCCCTCGTGCACGAGGCCCATCGCGTCCTCACCAAGGCCGCCACCGAACCACCGTGGCGGCCACTGGCCTATGGCCGCGCCCGCCGCCCCTGCCAGCGCTGCGGCACCCGCATGGTCGTCCATCTACTCGGCGAGTCCGAACCCGCACCCGGCCGAGCGGCCCGAAACCCGCAGTCCGACCGCATAACCCAGCGCGAGCGCGGCATCTACTTCTGCCCGCGCTGCCAACCCGAACCCGCCTGATCAAGACCGAAGGCAACTACCGAATCCACCAGCCATCTCGATATCCGTCATCTAACTAGACCGGTCGTCATAGTTCGCGTACCGTGAAGACGTGGCACCTCGCACCGACTCCCGCCAACGCTTCATCGACGCCGCGGCCGACCTCTTCCACACCCAGGGCTACCACGCCACCGGCCTGAACCAACTCGTCAGCGCGGGCGGCGCACCCAAGGGCTCGCTCTACTTCCACTTCCCAGGCGGCAAGGAACAACTCGCCGCCGAAGCTCTTGCCCAATCGAGCAGACAACTGCGCGACCAACTCGACGCGATCCTTGCCGATGGTGGCGATATCGCCACCGTCTTCGACGTCCTCACCGCGCTGCTCGTCGAGTCCGATTTCGAACGCGGCTGTCCGATCGCGACCATCGCACTCGACGCGGGCCGCGAGAGCGAAACGATCAGGCAGGCCTGCGTCACCGGTTTCGAATCCTGGCGCGAGTCGATCGAAACGTACCTGCGAGACAAGGGAATCGACCAAGAGCGCGCCACCGAGCTGTCTACCGTCGCCCTCGCCACGATCGAGGGCGCCCTCATGCTCGCCAAGACCACACGCGATGTCGCGCCGCTGCGCGCGGTCGCCGCCCATCTGCGTACCACCTTCGAACGGGAGCTTTCCTGATGCGCGTGCACCACCTCAATTGCGGCACCATGCGCCCATTCGGCGGCCGACTCATCGACGGCACCGGCAGCATCTTCCGCCGCGCCGAAATGGTCTGCCACTGCCTGCTTCTCGAACTCGACTCCGGACTCGTCCTGGTGGAGACCGGCGTCGGCGAGCAGGCGGTGCATCGGCCCGAGGAATGGCTCGGCCGCCGCTTCCTCCGCCTCACCAATCCGGTGCTCGATCTCGCACAGACCGCGGTCCGCCAGATCGAGGCACTGGGCTACCGACGCGAGGACGTGCGCGACATCGTGCTGACCCATCTAGATCTCGACCATGCGGGCGGACTCGCCGACTTCCCGCACGCGCGCGTGCACGTGTACGCCGAGGAACTGCGCGCTCTCCAGGGCGGGCATACGCGTGAAGAGCGCTTGCGCTACAAGGACCCCCAGTTCCGACACGGTGCCCAGTGGGAGTCGTACGCGGATACCGGTGACAGCTGGTTCGGCTTCGACGCGGTGCGCGAATTGACCGGCCTGCCACCGGAAATCCTGATCATTCCGCTCGCCGGACATACCCGCGGTCATGCGGGCGTGGCCGTCGATACCGGAAACGGCTGGCTGCTGTCCGCGGGCGACTCCTACTTCCACCCCGGCGTCCTCGACCCGGTTCGTCCGCGACAACCGCTGGGAACGGCCATATTCGAGAAGAATGTGCAGACATTTCCGGCCGCCCGCATCGAGAATCAGCGACGGCTGCGCGAGCTGGTGCGCGACCACGGCGACGAGGTCACCGTGTTCTCCGCGCACAGCTCGATCGAATTCCATGCCATGGAGCAGGTCGGCGTTTAACCCAAACCCTTGACACCCCAAGCACTCACAGTTAACTTGCGAAATGTAAGTTAATATAGGGAGTGCATCGTGAACGATCCGCGGCGGTACGTGGTCATCGGGGGCGGACTGGCCGGGCTCGCGTCCGCGGTCTGGTTGGCCGAGGCGGGTAAGCAGGTCACGCTACTCGAACGCCGCGGCCGACTCGGCGGCCGGACCCATGCGATGAAAGTCGACGCGGCCCACGATCTTCCCGATAACGGCCAGCATGTGATCGCCAGCGGTTACGACCACCTGTTCCGTTATCTGACCAGCGTCGGCACCCGTGACCACATCGCCTTTCCGCAGGGCGGCACGCTGCGCTGGCCGGGCGGACGCAGCACCTCCATAGTGACCAAGGGCTGGGGCGCTTGGCGCACCCTGTTCGGCGCACATCCCGACGCGAGCCTGCTCGATCGGCTGCGCGCCGCCCGTGCCACGGTGCGCGTGGGCTGGCAGAGCCTGCGCCAGCCCGCCGATCTCGCTGACCTCAGCACCGAACAGTGGTTCAACCGGGTCGGTATGCCCGCTCCCGCGCGAGAAGCGTTGTGGGACTGGCTCGCTCTGGGCCTCGCGGCCGAACCCGTGCAGCAGGAATCGGCCAAGATTCTCGCCGATTTGTTGGCCACCGGCATCCGGCTCGGGATCAAACACCGCCGAGCGGTCACCATCGGCTACCCGACCACCGACCTCGATACGCTCTATATCACCGGAGCCCACAGGGTTTTCGAGAAATACGGTGTCGAGGTCCGCCATCGCGCGGTAGCCCGCCGCATCAATATCGACAACGGCGCGGTGACCGGGGTGACTCTCGCGGACGGCTCGGTCGTTGCAGCCGATGCCGTCGTCTGCGCGGTACCGAATTCGAATATCGGCGGACTGCTCGACGATTTGCCCGAACACGCCGAAATCTACTCCGCCGCAGACAAATTGGGTGCTACACCGATCGTCAGCACCAACCTGTACCTGGACCGCCCGCTCGGCACCGAGGCCGAATTCGAGGCGCTGATCGGCGGTGCAGGCGTTATCGATGAGGTCTTCGACCGGCAGCGGATGACCGGACGCAGCACCGACCAGGCCTGGCTGTACTGCCTGACCACCAGCGGCGCGTACGAGCAGATTCACAAGACCAACGAGCAGATCATCGACGAGCAAATGCGGCTGCTGCGTCGCTACTACCCGGCCGCCGAGTACGCGAAAGTCGTTCAAGGACACGTGGTTCGAATGCCGAGAGCGACCTTCTCACAGGTGGTCGGCACGCACGGGCTGCGCCCGGAGCAGCGCACCTCGGTGCCGACGCTGGTACTGGCCGGCGATTGGACCGCGACGGACTGGTCGGCCACCATGGAGAGCGCGGTGCAGAGCGCTGCCAAGGCGGTGGAACTGCTACTTGCGCTACCGTCATTGCCGTGACCACGGAGCGCTCGACGTCTGAGCAGCCCACTGCCAAGCCCTGTCCCACACCCAAGCGCCGCATGTCCGCGGCCGACCGGCGCGAACAGCTACTCGATGTGGCGCGCGACATCGTCGCCGTCGACGGCTTCGGCGCGGTGAGTATCGACCGGGTAGCACGCGAGGGCGAGGTCGCACGCGCATTGGTGTATCAGCAGTTCACCGATCTGTCCGGGCTGATGACCGCACTGGTGGATCGCGAATCGGCCACCGCACTGGCCGGTATCGGCACTCTCGACTGGTCCGACACCGATGATGACGCGGATCGGATCGGCCGCGGGATTCTCGCCTATCTGCATGCAGCCCCGACCAGTTGGCGGATCATCCTCAGCCCACCGGACGGTGGACCGCCGGATCTGCGCGACCGGCTCGAACTCGGCCGGGCCTATGCGCGGGCGATCGGCGCGCGGCATCTGTCGCGCCATGCCGGAGTCACCGTCGATCCGGATGGCGCGACCGAGCGAATCATGCTCGCGGCGTTGGAGGAACTGGCCCGGCTGCATCTGGCCGATCCGCAGCGGTATCCGGATGAATTGGTACTGCGTTACATTCGGTCGCTCATGGCATGGGCCACCCATGTCGAAACCCCGAAAAAGGAGCACTGAACAGCCGTTTCGGTCTCATCACAGCCTCAGCTGTCCAACGGGACAGGTTCCAGGATCTGCGGGCGCGGTTCGGGGGCCGCGATACGAAGGGCATCGGCGGATGGGTCGTCGGGCTGGGTCTGCGAGCGAATCTCCGCATCGACGCGGGCCTGGTAAGTGCTCACCTCCCGGTCGATTTCCTCGTCGTCCCAGCCGAGTATCGGTGCGACCAGACGGGCGACCTGCTCGGCGCAATTCGCGCCGCGGTGCGAGTATTCGATGGAAATCCTGGTCCGGCGCGCCAGAATATCGTCCAGATGCAGCGCGCCCTCCGCTGCGGCCGCATAGACCGCCTCCACTTGCAGATAGGACGGCGCATCCATAATGGGTTGCAGCAGTTCGGGTTTACCGTCGGCCATGGCCACGACCTCGTCGATGAGCGAACCATAGCGATCGAGCAGATGCTTGACCCGGTACGGATGCACGCCGTAGGCCTCGGCGAGGTGCACCGTCTGATTGATCAGCGCGAAGTAGCCGTCGGCTCCGAGCAGCGGAACCTTCTCGGTGATGGACGGCGAAACACGCGCCGGAATGTCCTGTGCCGCTTCGTCGACCGCGTCATAGGCCATCACCCGGTAGGTGGTGTACTTGCCGCCCGCGATGCCGACAAGCCCCGGCGCGACCCGGGCGACGGCGTGTTCGCGCGACAGTTTGGACGTCGAATCGCTTTCTCCCGCAAGCAACGGCCGCAGACCGGCATAGACACCGTCGATATCCGCAGGGGTGAGCGGGGTGACCAGCACTTGGTTGACCCGGTCCAACAGATATTCGATATCGGCCTTGGTCGCCGCCGGATGGGCGAGATCCAGATTCCACTCGGTATCGGTGGTGCCGATGATCCAGTGCGCGCCCCACGGGATGACGAATAACACCGAGGTCGCGGTACGCAGGATGATCGCGGCATCGCTGACAATGCGGTCGCGCGGCACCACGATGTGCACTCCCTTGGACGCACGCACATGGAAGCGGCCGCGGTTGTGTGAGAGTGCTTGGATCTCATCGGTCCACACGCCGGTCGCATTGATCACCACATGCCCGCGGATCTCCCCGGTGCGGCCGTCCTCGCTGTCGCGCACCTTCACCCCGACGACCCGATCCGCCTCGCGCAGAAAGCCGACCACCTGGGTGGAGGTGCGGATAACCGCGCCATAGTGCGCGGCGGTACGGGCGACGGTCATGGTGTGGCGGGCATCGTCGACGACCGTGTCGTAGTAGCTGACGCCGCCGATCAGCGAGTCGGGGCGCAAACCCGGCGCGAGCCGAAGTGCGCCGTGCCGGGTTAGATGATGTTGGCCGGGAACGGATTTCGCGCCGCCCATAGTGTCGTAGAGCATCAGTCCGGCGGCCACGTACGGACGTTCCCAGCCGCGGCGGGTAAGCGGGTAGAGGAAGCGCAGCGGCTTCACCAGATGCGGTGCGAGCCGAGCGAGTGCGAGTTCGCGTTCCCGCAGCGCCTCGCGCACCAGCCCGAATTCCAGTTGTTCCAGATAGCGCAGCCCGCCGTGGAACATCTTCGAGGAGCGGCTGGACGTGCCTGAGGCGAGATCGCGCGCCTCGACCAGCGCGACCTTCAGACCGCGCGTGGCCGCGTCGAGCGCGATACCGGAGCCGACCACGCCGCCACCCACGACGACCACGTCGAAATGATCCTTACCGAAGCGCTCCCACGCCGTCGCGCGCTGCTCGGGGCCGAGGAACTGCGATTCCGGTTTCTTGATCATGCTCGACTCCTCCAGCCGACCCCGGCGTCGGGGTTCAGACGACGTTTGTGGTCCTTCGGGCACACGATCGAGCTGCTCAGTCGGGGGGCGATGTTCTGTTGTACAGGCTAAAGGAATCGGCGACGATCCCGTATCGGGACCGTAGCCGTGTCGCCCACGGCCGATAATCCGCGCTACTCGCCGGTAACCGACCCCAACACTAGTCCGGCACCGTGCTGGTCGCGAGGTGAAGTGCCGCGCACTCCGCTGTTTTCCCCGCGGGCCACGCCGGTTTTAGTAGCCTGCACGAATGCGTCGCTATGTGGCCGCCATTGATCAGGGCACGACCTCGAGTCGGTGCATCATCTTCGACCGGCGGGGCCGCGTCGTCGGTGTCGCACAACGCGAGCACGAGCAGATCTTCCCGCGGCCGGGCTGGGTCGAGCACGATCCGGAAACCATTTGGCGCGATATCGAATTCGTGCTCGCCGAGGCGCTGCGGAGTACGGGGATCTCCGCCGAGCAGATCAACGCGGTCGGTGTCACCAATCAGCGCGAGACGACGGTGGTGTGGGATCGGGCCAGCGGCAAGCCGATTCATAACGCGATCGTCTGGCAGGACACCCGCACCGACCGCCTGGTCACCGAACTGGGCGGCGAATTCGGCGCGACGCGCTACCAGGACCGCACCGGCCTCCCGCTGTCCACCTACTTCGCCGGTCCGAAACTGCGCTGGATCCTGGACAATGTCGAGGGCGCGCGAGCCAGGGCCGAGTCCGGCGAGCTGTGCTTCGGCACCATCGACAGCTGGGTGCTGTGGAAGCTGACCGGTCAGCACATCACCGACGTGACCAATGCGTCGCGCACCATGCTGATGGATCTGCGTACGCTGCAATGGGATCCACGAATCTGCGCGGAATTCGGGGTACCGCAATCGATGCTGCCCGAGATCCGCAGCTCATCGGAGATCTATGCGGAGATCGGCTCCGGTCCATTGGCGGGCATACCCGTCGCGGGCATTCTCGGCGACCAGCAGGCGGCCACCTTCGGCCAGGCCTGCCTGTCTCCCGGCGAGGCCAAGAACACCTACGGCACCGGCAATTTCATGCTGCTCAACACCGGAACCACACCGGTATTCAGCAAGCATGGACTGCTCACCACCGTCTGCTACCGACTCGGCGGCGAGGCGGCGGTCTACGCCCTGGAGGGCTCCATCGCGGTGACCGGCTCACTGGTGCAATGGTTCCGGGACAATCTCGGCATCATTTCCGCCGCCGATGAGATCGAGCCGCTGGCACGCAGTGTCGAGGACAATGGCGGCGCCTATATCGTTCCCGCGTTTTCCGGCCTCTTCGCACCGCGCTGGCGACCTGATGCCCGCGGCGTCATCGCGGGCCTCACCCGCTTCGTCAACAAGGCGCATCTGGCGCGAGCGGTATTGGAGTCCACCGCATTCCAGACGCGTGAGGTCATGGATGCGATGCGCGCCGACGCCGAATCCCAGCAGCTACGGCTGGAGCTGACCACGCTCAAGGTCGACGGCGGCATGGTCGGCAACGATCTGCTCATGCAGTTCCAGTCCGACATTCTCGATGTGCCGGTGGTCCGCCCGGTCGTCAACGAAACCACCGCACTGGGTGCGGCTTATGCGGCCGGACTCGCCGTCGGACTGTGGGAGAGCACCGATGACATCCGCGCCAATTGGGCCGCGGATAAGACCTGGCAGCCCGCGATGTCGGCGACGGACCGCGAAACCCACCTCGCCGCCTGGAACAAGGCCGTGGAGCGCACCTACAACTGGGTCGACTCCCCCGCCTAGCCGGCTGACCGAATCAGTTGTTGTGGAGTGGCTTTCAACTGCTCGGCAGCTCTTGCCATCCGGTCGACCGCAGCTTCCAGTGTCGGCGGGTCGAACGTGGTGAAGCACATGCGCATCGAGTGGCTGTAGTCGGTATCGACGGCGAAGGCCGAGCCGGGGACGAATGCCACGCCGTGCGCCAGGGCAAGGGGCAGCAGTTCATCGGTATCGGTGCGGTCGGTGAAATCGGCCCATACGAACATGCCGCCGGCGGCATCGGTGCAGGTGACGCGGTCACCGAAGCGGGTGCGCACGGCGTGCACGAGTGCCTTGGCCCGATCACCGTAGGCGGTGCGGACGGTGTCGACGTGGCCGGTCAGCCAGCTTTCATCGGTGAGCAGGTCGGCGGCGATCTGGTGGGTCAGCGCCGAACCGCACAGATCAGCGCCCTGTTTCAGCAATTCGACCGCGCGACAGATCCGCTCCTGCGCGACCATCCAGCCGACCCGCAGCGCGGGCGCGAGGATCTTCGAGGCACTGGAAAGCCGAATCACGTTGCGGGAGTAAGTCGCCACGGGATCGGGCGAGGGCCGGTCGAACCAGAGTTCACCGTACGGATCGTCCTCGATCACCCAGAAACCATGGGCATCGGCGAGTTCGGCCAGCTCACGACGACGCGGCGGACTCATGGTGACGCCACCCGGATTGTGGAAATTGCTCACCGTGTGCACGATCGCGGGACGTTCACCGCGGCCGAGCAGTTCCTTCAACACATCCAGCCGCATGCCCTCGGAATCCAGAGGCACCGCCACAATTCGCGCCCCAACTGCCCGGAACACTTGCAGCGCACCGACATACGCCGGATCCTCGACGACAACCAGCGCGCCCGGATCCAGCAGCACCTCGGCGAGCAGCGAAAGTGCCTGCTGCGAACCATGAGTCACGAAGATCTCGTCGAGCCCGACCGCACGGCCCAGCTTCGCCGATTCCCGCTGCCGCAGCACATCGCGCAGCGGAACCCACCCGGCCGACTCGGTGTACTGCAACACCGCCGAACCACGCAGCGCCGCATCGGCCGCTGCCGCGAGCCGTTCCCTCGGCATCAACTCCGCATCCGGCAAACCACCAGCGAGGCTGATCACCTCGTCACGCGCCGTCAGTTTCAGCAGGTCACGAATCGCCGAACTCTTCAATCCGCCCAGTTTGGCAGCGAGCGGTGGATTGGTCGGCGACATGGAAACCCTCCGAAAATCAGCAGCCCACTTACCCTATCATGGGATGAATTCCAGCTCTGGGTAGAGAGCTCAGATGCGCTCCCGGATGGCGAAGATCAGGGTCTTACCGTCCCGGACCACCGTGATAATGGTCTGCCGGTAGACATTTGTCGTGCCGTCGGGGCGATGTTCGGTCAGATCCACCTCGAAGGTGTCCGCGGCCGACTCGGCAATCCGCAGGCAATGCGTGGTGCCGACCGGGATCTGTTCATTGATGGCCTGCTGGATGACCTCGGCCGTCGACACATTCTCGGCATCCGGCGCGACGAATCTGCGCGCCCGCTCACCATTGCGGTCGACGTAGAACTCGTACTGGAAGCCGAGGATCGCCCCCGGGCCGCTCGAGGTGTCGCCCTGCCCGTTGCCGCGGGTCACCTTGCCGTCTTTACTGGCGGGGCAACTCAGCGCGGCGGAGGTGCTCGGCGGTGCCGGCGGCGCCGCCTTCGGACTGCCGTTATCGTCGCGCTTGACCGCCACGAAAGTTACCACCAGCGCGAGCACCACCACGATCGCGGCCAGCACACCGAGCGCGATCCACCGGCCGCGCGAACTGTGCCGAGTCGGGGTCGCGGTGATGGTGTCGGAGATCAGCTTCGGCGCGAGACGCTTGGCGATCGGATCGTCGGACCAGGACAGGCCGGGCGGCTCGGACGGCGGCTTCGGCACCCCGCCGGATTCGGTGGGGCTGTTCCACCAGGTGTCGTGCTGGCCCGCGGCAGGCGCCGTATGCCGGACGGTGGCCTCGTTGGGATCCGGTTCGACCGGTGGTTCCGGTCGCCGGGGCGGCGGAGGCGGCGGCGCATCGCCGAACACCGTCGTATCCGGCGCGCGGTACTGCGGGGGCGGCGGCGGCACCGTCGGCGGTTCGTCGGCCGGCCGCCAGATCAGCTCGGGATGATCGGTGGCAGGCTCGGGCACCGACCATTGCGGTCGAGCCTGCCCACCCGTCGGCGGACCGAATTCGCCTACCGGCGGGCCGAATTCGGAGACGGGCGGGCCGAATTCGGACACCGGCGGGCCGAAATCATCCAACGGGGGTCCGAATTCCGACTCGGAGCGGTCGGATTCGTTGTCCCTGCCATCACCCTCGGAGCCCACACCAAATCCTTTCCCCAGGACACACGTGTGGGGCGGTCGAGAACGACCGCCCCACCCGTCGAATCAGCTCGTGTCAGTACTGGAGTGACCCACCCCACTGGGTGGTGACCCCGGCGACGTTGACCGTTTGCGGAGCCAGTTCGCCTGGCGGCACCGGAAGTTTAACTTGTGCGGCGGCCTCGAGGGCAGCCGCGCCGCCCGGCTGTTCCCGAATCCAGTGCTCGACAGCCGCCTTGGCCAGGTTGGCCTGGGTGGTGTCGATGACGACCTCGGTCTTGTTGTCAGCCAGACCCTCACCACCGGTGTAGGAGGTGACCTTGACGCTGTTGGCGGTGATGTATTCGACCGACACACCGGCCTCGCCCTGACCGGTCGGCGTGCGGTAACCGATGGTGCCGACGTAGCCCGAGGCATTGTTGAAGTGGTGGGTATTGGCCACGTAGCCGGGCGCCAGCGAACCACCGTCGATATTGGCACCGATCTCCTGGTGCGGACCATCCATCTCGACGACCGGCGCGGCCGGCGCCTGCTGGAAGCGCGGAGCCTCCCAGCGCGGCTGCTGCACCAGTGTGTC
Source organism: Nocardia sp. NPDC050630 (assembly GCF_044457245.1). Taxonomy (NCBI): domain Bacteria; kingdom Bacillati; phylum Actinomycetota; class Actinomycetes; order Mycobacteriales; family Nocardiaceae; genus Nocardia; species Nocardia sp. NPDC050630. The sequence goes on along the minus strand of NZ_JBITGN010000003.1, from coordinate 413,684 downwards.
GGACTGTGGCTGCTGCGGGGTCCGGGCGTTCGGACCGCTCGGGGTGTTCGCACCCGGCGCGGTGGTTCCGGGCTGCGCGGGCTTCGGAGCCTCCGCGCCGGGCGCGGTCTCCGGCACCACGGCGGGGATGTCGGGTCCGGCCTGACCCGGAACCGGCAGCGGCGCGACGCGCGGAGTGGTGACACCCGGCTGGGTCGGCGTGGAAAGCTTCGGATCCCTCGGCTGATTCGGCATGACCTGGTTCGGATCCGGAGTGGTGACCCCTGGCTGGCTCGGCGTCGGCGACGGCTTGGCCTCCGGCTTACCCGGATCCGGCTTGGTGGTCTCCGGCTGGCCCTGATCCGTGGGCGTGGTGCTGCCCGGATCGGCGGGCGCGGCGGGCGCCGGGGTGGTCGGTGTACTCGGCTGATCCGGAACTGCCCCCGCCGGCGCCGCGAAGAGCGTGGCCACGGCCGCCGCGGTGGCGAGTGGCAGCGATGTGCTCGCCATCGCCCGCTGCGCCCGACTCGGCTTACGATGTTTCACTTTTCGCAATCCCTTCCCGTGTGCGACCGGGTGGGTCGCACGCAGTTATCCCTGGTGAGACGCTTGGTCCACGAACGAGGACCGGCGAACGACCAAGCGGCCGTTCGCCGTTCCCGCTGGAAAGGATCGATCCCCCCACACAGAACCCTCGCGATCGCCCGCCGATCGCATCTCTGCGGGAAGTGAACCACATGCGCGGCTGCCTGGCAACGCGATGAAAATCCCCACAAGACAGTAAGTCTCGGGGCGGTGGGATTCGGCGGCGATTAATCCAGGTCGTCGTGACGCATCAGCAGGCGAGCCGCCTCGGTGACCGAGCCGGTGAGCGAGGGGTACACCGAGAAAGTCTGGGCGAGATCGTTGACGGTCAGATTGTTCTGAACCGCGAGCGCGATCGGCAAGATGAGCTCCGAGGCGATCGGGGCGACGACCACACCACCGATGACCACACCGGTCGCGGGCCGACAGAAGATTTTGACGAAACCCCTGCGCAGACCCGACATCTTGGCGCGCGGATTGGTGTTCAACGGCAGCATCACCGTGCGCGCGGGCACCTCGCCGTTATCGATGGCGGTCTGACTCACACCGACGGTCGCGATCTCCGGACGGGTGAATACGGCCGAGGCGACCGTCTTGAGCCGGATCGGGCTGACGCCCTCACCCAGCGCGTGATACATGGCGATGCGGCCCTGCATGGCGGCCACCGAGGCCAGCGGCAGCAGGCCGGTGCAGTCGCCCGCGGCGTAAATACCGGGTACCGAGGTGCGCGACACCCGGTCCACCCGCAGATAGCCGCCGCGGTCGAGTTCGATCCCAACCCGCTCCAGACCGAGTTCGTTGGTATTAGGGATCGAGCCGACCGTCATCAGCGCATGCGTACCCGTGACGGTGCGGCCGTCGGACAGCTTGACCACGATGCCATCGGCGGTGCGCTCCACCGCATCGGCGCGGGCGTGCTTGACCAGTTCGACACCGCGTTCGGCGAGTGCGTCCTCGAGTACGAGCGCGGCATCGGCGTCCTCGCCCGGCAGCACCCGGTCACGGCTGGAGACCAACTTCACCCGCACACCCATTTCGGTATATGCGGAGACGAATTCGGCACCGGTCACACCGGAGCCGACCACGACCAGGGTCTCCGGAAGTTCCTCCAAGTCGTAGAGCTGACGCCAGTTCAGGATGCGCTCGCCGTCGGGCTCGGCGCCGGGCAACACGCGCGGGCTCGCACCAGTGGCGATCAACACTACTTCGGCTTCGATGGCTTCCTCGGTGCCATCGGCCAGCAGCGCGCGGACGCGGTGCGCGGCCAGACCGGCAGCCGGATCGCTGAGCTGTCCGTGTCCGGTCAACACCGTCACACCCGCGGCCTGCACCTTGGAGCGGATATCGGAGGACTGAGCCAGCGCCAGCGCCTTGACGCGCGCGTTCACCTCGCCCAGTTCGATCTGGGCCTGGCTGGGATCGAGGGTAATCCCCAGGTCACGGGCGCGACGCAGATCGGTGCGCACGCCGGTCGAGGCGATGAAGGTCTTCGACGGCACGCAGTCCCACAGGACGCACGCCCCGCCGATGCCGTCGCTATCGATCAGGGTGACCGTGGCCCCGTGTTGGGCCGCAACCAATGCCGCTTCGTAACCGGCCGGTCCGCCACCGATGATCGCTATGCGGGTCATGGATACCTCCGCTCGAGCTGTTCGACCGGGATCTCCGGTGCCGGTAAACAACGTTAGCTGGCGAACACACGGTCATCTCGCCGGGATAGAGACGATGTGCGCAGGTTATTGGATACCCTTGCGTCGTGCCGATCTACGCCGCTTACGGGTCCAACATGGACTCGTCCCAGATGCTCGAGCGCTGTCCGCACTCCCCCATGTACGGGACAGGCTGGTTGGAGGGCTGGCGCCTCACCTTCAGCGGCGACGACATCGGCTGGGAGGGCCCGCTGGCCACCGTCGTCGAGGACCCGGACTCGCGGGTGTTCGTCGTGCTCTACGACGTATCCCCGGAGGACGAGGAGCGCCTGGACCGCTGGGAGGGTTCCGACTTCGGCATCCACCGCAAGATCCGGCTGCGCGTGACCCCGACCGCGGGCAGCGGTTCCGAACCCATCCTGGCCTGGCTGTATGTCTTGGATGCCTACGAGGGCGGCCTACCCTCGGCGCGCTATATCGGCGTAATGGCGGATGCGGCCGAAAAGGCAGGCGCGCCACCGGAATATGTCCATGCGCTGCGCACCCGCAACAGCAAGAACGTCGGACCCGGATTCTTCGGTAGCTGAGCAGACGCGGAAGCGGCCGAGGGTCGGCCGCTTCTTTGTCTTCGTCAGCTCGCGTTCAACACGATATTGCTGAGCACCCGGACACCCACGGCAAGCGCGCGCTCATCGAGATCGAAGGTCGGCTGGTGCAGATCCAGCTGTTCACCGTGCCCGGACCAAACGCCGAGGCGGGCCATCGCGCCCGGTACCTCCTCCTGGTACCAGGAGAAATCCTCACCACCGCCGGACTGCAAGGTGTCGGCGAGCGCGTCCGGGCCGAGCATGCGGATCGCGTCCTCGAACATCCTGGTCGAGTGCTCGTCATTGACCACCGGCGGCACACCGCGGCGGTAGTTCAACTGGTAGCGCACCCCGGTCGGGGCGAGCAGGCCGTCCACGATCTCGCGCACCATCGGCTCCAGCAGCGACCAAGTCGCGTGATCGCCGGTGCGCACGGTGCCGGTGAGCATGCCGGTCTGTGGTATCGCATTGGGCGCCTTGCCCGCGCTGACCGCACCCCAGACCATGACCGTGCTGGTGCGCGGGTCGATGCGGCGGCTGAGCAGACCGGGCAGGCCGGTGATCACGGTGCCGATGGCGTAGACCAAGTCGCTGGTCAGATGCGGACGCGAGGTGTGCCCGCCCGGCGAATCGAGGACCAACTCGATGGTGTCGGCGGCCGAGGTGATCGCACCGACCCGGATGCCGACCCGGCCGACCTCGAGACGCGGATCGCAGTGCAGTGCGAAGATCCGGTCGACGCCCTCCATCGCGCCGGCGGCGACCATATCGATCGCACCACCCGGCATCACCTCTTCGGCGGGCTGGAAGACGAATCGGACGCCGACCGGCAGTTCCTGATCGGCCAGCGCGAGCGCGGTGCCGAGCAGGATCGTGGTGTGCGCGTCGTGCCCGCAGGCATGCGAGACGCCGGGGACGGTGGACGCGAAGCTGAGTCCGGTGAATTCCTGCAGTGGGAGTGCATCCATATCGGCGCGCAGTCCGATGCGCGGTGCGTCCACCGGACCGATGTCACAAAGCACTCCGGTGCCGTTGGGCATCTTCTGCGGCGTCAATCCCGCCTTGGTCAGCCAGGCCGAGACGAACTCGGTGGTGGCGAATTCGGTGCGGGAGAGCTCCGGGTTCGCGTGGATATGCCGCCGCCACTGGATGAGATCGACCGTGTGCTCGGCCAGCCAGGAATCGACCGCATCCGGTCCGACTTCCGCGATATCCGAATGCGCGGCGCTCCCCTGGCCCCCCGTTGGCACGCGCGTCGCCGTCACGGAACGTCTCGCGTGCGCCGCGGAACGGCCGGAAATGCTCACCGAATGTCCTCCTGTCGTTGAACGAGCCGTCGCAACAACCTGTCCCTATGTACTTGATCGCGAGCTACGGCGATAGCGGTACGCGCGAGCGCGATCGCACCGTCGGTTACCGCACGATCGGCCGAAGCGTTGACACTCGCCGCGGCGAAGCCGGGCTGATGCGTCACCGCCCCACCGGCATCTATGCCGATGACCGGATGTATGCCCGGTATGACGTTGGTGACGTTGCCCATATCCGTACTCCCGAGCGGTCGCTGCGCCTCGAGTTCCGGTGCGATCGGCACCCGGCCCAAGTCGACGATCTGCTCGCGATAGGCAAACAGTAATCCGGCATCGGGCGTCAGCTCGGTATATGTCGGCGCAACCGTCCGGATTTCGTGTGTGCAGCCGGTTGCCAACGCACCCGCCTCGAAACAGGCCGACGCTCGTCGCATCAGATCGTCGAGGGATGCGGAGTCGACTGCGCGTAGGTAATACAGCAGTTCCGCACGTCCGGGAACGATGTTGGGGGCTACGCCACCGTCGCTGACTATACCGTGCAGTTGCTGTCCGGGTCGGAGATGTTGCCGCAGCAATCCGAGAGCAACCTGCGCCACGGTCACCGCGTCGCCCGCATTGCGGCCCAATTCCGGCGCCGCACTGGCATGTGCCTCCTGGCCGTGGAAGACCACCGACAGATCCGCCAGCGCCAGCGAGCGCGCGTCGACGATATCGATCGGGCCCGGATGCACCATCATCGCCATCGCGACATCGTCGAAGACGCCACGCTCGAGCATCAGTACCTTGCCGCCGCCGCTCTCCTCGGCGGGTGTGCCGAAGACGACGACGGTGATACCGAGGGCGTCGGCCACCTCGGCGAGGCCGAGTCCGGCGCCGACCGCGGACGCCGCGATGACGTTGTGTCCGCAGGCGTGCCCGATCTCGGGCAGCGCATCGTATTCGGCGCAGATACCGACCGTGAGCTCGCCGGATCCGAAGGTCGCGCGGAACGCGGTCGGCAGATCGGCGACCGGGGTCTCGATCGCGAAACCACGCTCGGCCAGCGGCGCGATGGTCTTGGCGACGCTGCGGGTTTCCTCGAACGCCAGCTCTGGTTCGGCGTGGATCGAATGCGAGAGCGCGATCAGTTCGGGCGCGGCGGCCAGGATCGTGGCATCCGCCGCCGCGGCCGGGTGCGCGTGGTGGTCCGTGCGTGATTCGGGGTGCCCGCTGCGCGGTGGTGGCATGGCACACAGTCTGGCACTGCGCAGACGATCGGGCGCACCCTGCGTCCAGGGGCGATGTCGCCCGATGGCGCAAGGGTTGCGCTCGAGTTGCGGTTATCCCGGGGCGAACGCCAGATTCTCCGGCGTGGTCGGCGTCGCGAGCCCAGCGAGCGCCTTGGCGTGCAGTGACCGCTTGATCACCGGCAGATTGGGCTTGCGATTTGCCGCGAGGGCGCCCGCGCGTTCGATGGCGGACTTCAGCAAACTATCAGCATCCGCCTGGGCGTCGACAATTCCCGCAGCGATCGCCTCGTCCGCGGCAAAGCGGTGACCGGTCGTCATGGCCTGTACGCAGACCTGGTTGGCCAGGCGTTCGGTGAGCAGCGCGTTCATGCCCACGGTGAACGGCATGCCGAGATGCACCTCGGGCAGACACCAGAAGCCGCGGTCGGCCCGCATCACCCGGAAATCGTGCGAGGTGGCGAGCATGGCACCCGCCCCGAAGGCGTGACCGTTGACGGCGGCCACGGTCGGCAGCGGAAAGGTCAGCAGTCGGGTGTAGAGGCTGTGCACGCGATCGAGGTAGCCGTGCATCTGATCCAGGTTGCCGAACAGCCAATCGGTGTCGAGTCCGTTGCTGTAGAACTTCCCACTCGCCGTAGTGACCAGCGCCGCCGGCCCCTCGGACGCCTCGACCTGGTCCAACAACCCGTGGAACGCATCGATCCAATCCGGATGGAAACGGTTCTCGCTGTCGGTCTGCCCCTCGTTCCCGAGGTAGACAACGAACACATCCCCTTCACGTTCCAGATACGGCATGCGTGCAGCGTAACGGGAAAAGGATGGAAAACCTACTCGCGGGTAGCAAATTCTCGGCAGGTCAAATGCCGTCCCCTCGCGACCCGTTCGCGGCGCCCGCGCCGCCAAAAACCCAGCTATCGTGACGGGCATGCTTGCCGAACAGGCCGCGAGGGCGATTGCCGAACGTACGGGAGTGCAGCGGCACCGGGTTGCGGTGGTGCTGGGATCGGGCTGGCAGGATGCGGCCGCGGAGATCGGCACGCCGTCGGCTTCGGTGCCGATGCCGGAGCTGCCGGGATTCGGGAGGCCAACTGCGCAAGGGCATGTCGGGATGGTGCATTCGGTTGCCGTAGACAACACGCCCGTGCTGCTGCTGATGGGGCGTCAGCATCTGTACGAGGGCTACCAGCCGGGCGATGTCGTGCATCCGGTGAGCGCCGCGATCGCGGCGGGCGTGGAAACGGTGGTGCTCACGAATGCGGCGGGCGGGATTCGGGATGGGCTGCGCGTCGGCGAGCCGGTGTTGATCAGCGACCATCTCAATCTCACCGGCCGCACGCCGCTGGCGGGTGCCACATTCGTCGATCTCGTGGACGCGTGGGATCCCGAATTGCGTGCGCTGGCACGAGAAATCGACCCGAGTCTGACCGAGGGTGTGTATGCGGGCCTGACCGGGCCGCAGTACGAAACCCCCGCCGAGATCCGGATGCTGCGTACCATCGGCGCGGATCTGGTGGGCATGTCGACGGTGCTCGAGGTGATCGCGGCCCGTGCGCTCGGCGCCCGGGTGCTCGGTATTTCCCTGGTCACCAACCTTGCCGCGGGCGTCACGGGTGCGCACCTCTCGCACGCCGAGGTACTCGCCGAAGGTCATGCGGCCGCGCCCCGTCTCGGCAAACTGCTGCGCGGCGTACTGGAACGGCTCTAGATGCTGCGCTTCGGCACCGCCGGGCTCCGCGGGCCGCTGCGGGACGGACCCGACGGCATGAACCTGGATACGGTGAGCCGGGCAACCGCCGGACTCGTGGACTGGTTGCGTGGTCGCTGTCTCGGCGGCGGCGCGGTGGTCGTCGGACGCGACGCCAGGCACGGCTCCGCCGAATTCGGCATCGCGACCGCGGAAATCTTTGCCGCCGCGGGCTTTCCGGTCGTGCTGCTGCCACGCCCGCTGCCCACCCCGGTCGTCGCCTATGCGGTGCGTGAGCTGGGAGCCGTCGCGGGAGTCCAGATCACCGCATCGCACAATCCGGCGACCGACAACGGCTACAAGGTATACCTGGACGGCGGTTCGCAACTGATCGCACCGGCCGACACCGAGATCGAGCGCTGCATCGAGGACGTCACCGAGCCGATCGCCCGCACGCCCGTCACACCGGCCGCCGATGACCTGGTGCGCCGCTATATCGATCGGGTGGCTCGGCTGCCCGAGTTGATCGGCGGTCCCGGCGAGCGTTCCGATATCCGGATCGTGTTGACACCGCTGCATGGGGTCGGCGGCGATACTGCCGTGACTGCCCTCACCGCGGCGGGATTCGGGCATGTGCACGTCGTCGGGGCGCAATTCGCGCCCGATGCCGACTTCCCCACCGTCGCCTTCCCGAATCCGGAAGAGCCCGGCGCCACTGACCTTCTGCTGGACATCGCCACCAGGATCGGCGCGGATCTCGCCATCGCGCTCGACCCGGACGCCGATCGCTGCGCCATCGGAATTCCGGACGGCGACGGCGGCTGGCGCATGCTGCGCGGCGACGAAACCGGTGTGCTGCTCGGCGATTATGTGCTGCGGACCGCTGCGCCGGATGCACTGGTAGCGACCACCGTCGTGTCGTCGCGATTGCTCTCGAAACTCGCCGCCGCCCGGGGAGCGCGGTACGCGGAAACGTTGACGGGCTTCAAGTGGCTGGCCCGCGCGGGCGATGGTCTGGTCTACGCCTACGAAGAGGCCATCGGCCACTGCGTGGACCCGGCCACGGTACGCGACAAGGACGGTATATCCGCGGCGGTGCTGGCTGCCGATCTCGTCGCCCGGCTGAAGGCCCAAGGCCGCACCCTCGCCGACGAACTCGACGACTACGCGGTCGAATTCGGCCTGCACGCCACCGACCAGGTCTCATTGCGCCTACCCGATCCGGCAGCAGCCGCGCAACTCGTGAACCGCCTGCGCACGGCCCCACCCGACGAAATCGCGGGCGAGCCGGTCGCATACACCGACCTGCTCCAGGTGCGCGGCCGAATGCGCACCGACGCATTGATTTTCGAGGGCGGCCGTTCCCGGATCGTGGTCCGCCCATCCGGCACCGAACCGAAGCTCAAGTGCTACTTGGAAGTCGTCGAGCCGGTCGCCGACTGTGGAGTTCTGGCTGCGGCGAGAACCGCCGCCGGACAACGCCTCGCTGAACTGCGTGCCTTCTGTCGAGGACTCTGAGCCAGGCTATTCATCCGGACTCGGTCACCGAGCGAACCACCGCGGATCTCGAAGCAGGCCACTCAGCCTGTCAGAAGCCACCGACATATTCGACGCGAAAGTGGCTCAGCGGGGGCCGAATTGGCGGTCGCCTGCGTCGCCCAGGCCGGGGACGATGTAGGCATCGGAGTTGAGGCCGGTGTCGACGACGGCGGTGACCAGGCGCACGGGTAGGCCCGAATCGGCAAGAGCGGCAATGCCTTCGGGGGCGGCTACGACACACACCGCGGTGATGTCGGTGGCCCCTCGAGCGGCAAGCAACGTCAGGGTGTGGCGCATCGAACCGCCGGTGGCCAGCATCGGGTCGAGCACGAAGACCGGCATCTCGGACAGGTCGGCGGGCAGCGATTCCATGTACGGCACCGGCTGATGGGTGGTTTCGTCGCGGGCGATGCCGACGAAACCGACCCTGGCGTCCGGAATGAGTTCGGCGGCCGCGTCGACCATGCCGAGTCCGGCGCGCAGCACCGGAACCAACAGCGGCGGCTGCGCCAATCGCGTTCCCTCGGTGTCGGATACCGGTGTGGTGATCGGGAAGTTGACGACCGGCGCGTCACGTAGCGCCTCGTAGATCAGGATCCCGGTGAGATCGCGCAATGCCGCGCGGAAGGCCGGATTGGCCGTTCTCGCATCGCGCATCGTGGTCAGCAGGGCGGCGACGAGCGGATGGTCCACGGTGTGCGTGCGCATGAGGGAACGATAAGGTCGAAAACGAGTTCGGCGGCGTACCTCCACCCGAATTTTTTTCGAACGGCTGGAACCGATCGGCAAGGCAGCGCGTCGAACTAGGTGGATGACGTACTCTGCCTGGGAACAAACAGATGGGGGAGCATTATGCGAAAGATGTCGGCCGACACCGAAGGCATCACCGCCTACGGCGCGACGGCCGCGGCCATGTCAGGTGATCTCGCCGCCGCAGGGGTGAGCGCCGCGGCCGCCGATCCCACACTTCTCGGCCCGATCATGGGCCTTATCGGCGGCGATTTCATGGCCGCCTACGCCGCGGCGCACGCCGGACACGTTGCTTCGATCGGTCAGTTGTCGGCGGTGCTCGCGAGCATGGGCGGTGCGGCAACATCTTCGGCCGTCGTCCTCGAGGAAACCGACCTGAACAATGCCGCCGGGCTGAACGCCACCGGCCTGGACGGATGACGCCGTGATCGATGTCAGCGCCCTGGTCCAGCCACTGCTCGACCTCCTTTCCAGCTTCGGCACCGGTGTCCTGCCAACTGGCGGACCCGCCGACGCACTGACCTCCACCTCGACCGCCGTCGACCAGGTGCACGCGGTCGGGCGCAACAGCATCAACCAGGTGAACAACGCATGGGACGGTGCGGCGGCCGATGCCGTCACCGTGAAGGCGCTGCGGGTACAGACCTCGGCCGCCACCATTTCCGATCGCGGCAACGATATGGCCACCGTCGTGAATCAGGCTGCGGCCCAAGTCGAAACGGGCCAGAAGGAACTGAACGGGATCGTCCAGTCATTCGTGAACCAGGCCACCAGTCTCGGTCCTGCGCTGGCCACACCGGAGGGGCTGACGGTGCTCGTCGGCTCCGCGATCGACCACATCGGTCAGGGCCTGAATGTGGTCGGCCGGGTACGCAACGAACTCGATACCCAGACCGCGTCGATGAACGAGTTGACTCCCCCGCCGTCGACGCCGTCGCTGTCCAATGTCGCCAGCACGGTCGGCACCGCCACCCAGGGTGCCTCGCAATTGTCATCGACCGTGAGCACTGTCGCGAGTGGCGCGGGCGGCATGCTCAGCAGCCTGATGAGCACCGCGAGCAAAGCCAGCACCACGTCCGCGAGTACGGCATCGAGTTCCAAACCGAGTACGAGCACGACCGGGACCGGGCAGTCGTCGGCCTCCGGGAAGGGCGTGAAGATCACCCTGCCCGACGGAAGCGTCGTGGAGGCCCCGAACGAAAAGGCTGCGACGGCGGTCAAGGCGGCCATCGGCGCGGTCGGCACACCCTACGTGTGGGGTGGCAACACGCCCGGCTCCGGACTGGACTGCAGCGGTCTCACCAAGTACGCCTACGGCGAGGCCGGTGTCGATCTGCCCCGCTTGGCTCAGGAGCAGGGCAATGGCCATATGCAGGTGTCACCGGGTGATCTGATGCCGGGCGATCTGGCCGTGTGGGATGGCCACGTCGCGATGGTGATCGGCAACGGACAGTTCGTCGAGGCCGGTAATCCGGTCCAGATCAGCTCGGTTCGAACCGACAACATGGGCATGAACTTCCATGGCTTCTACCGGCCGACCTCGTAAATGAGCGGAGCGAACGAATAATGTCCCAGCCCCAGACCCCACCGATACCCAATGTCACGGTGGCGGCGAGCACCAACCGATCGGGCACCATCTCGGTCCGTGCCACCGACCAGGGCATGCCGATCGAGATCAAGTTCGAGCGCAGCGAATACCGTTACGGCGCACAGACTCTGGCCGACGAGATCCTGCGGTTGACCAAGCGTTCCACTGTCGCCGCCCGAGCCCGCCGCCGCGAGCTGCTCGCCGAGGCGGGCATGCCCGCCGACATCTTGGACAAGCTCGGCCTGCCGACGCGCCAGGCCGCGGTGGACGAACTGGACCGCATCGATGACGCGGACACCGGACCGACGAGCTGGATGAGGCCGGTATGAGTGAGCGGAGCGAACGAATCATGAACACAGGCGCCTCAGCGGTCATGCCGGAGCCGAGCGCCAGCGAGGCGCAGGTATGAGCGCTGAAATGGACGCGCTGGTCGCCAACGCGACGGCAAAACTGGAAGCGCTCGAGGCCGCGCTGTACGGCCTGAAGCAGGTGCATGGCCGGTTCCGGACCGAGGACGGCATGGTCAGCGTCGAGGTGAACAGCGACGGCGCGCTGGTCGCGCTGAGCCTGTCGGAGTCGGTCACCTCGCTGCCGCCGGCAGAGGTCGGTCAGCTGATCATATGGGCCTGTCGCCAAGCCGCGGAGGACGCCGGCACGCAGCGATCGAAGGTCGTTGCGACACTGAACGAGTCGTTCGCGGTCGGGCCGGAGGGCGCCCAGGGAAGCGTTGGGGGCGGGCCGGATAGTCACTGACTCGGAAGGTCGATAGGCTTCCGCACATGGCTTCTGGAGACATCGTCCCGATCGAGCTCGGCCTGACCGACGGCGATCTCGTCACCCTGTGGGCACCGCGCTGGCGCGACGGTGATGACGAGTGGGAGGCGTTCCTCGGACATGAGGACTCCCTCTACGGTTTCGAGACCGTCGCGGAGCTGGCCGCATTCATCCGGACCAACTCCGATAACGATCTCGTGGACCATCCGGCGTGGAAGGTCGTGGCCGGGCTGTCGGCGGTCGAATTGGAGCCGGAGGAGAATTTCACCTTCGATCTGGTCGGGGTGCCGGAGCTGGTCGCGAGCGATCCAGATGTGGATACCATCGCCGAGCTCGACGACACGCTCAGCATGGTGCGCAATATCGGTGAGGTGTGCGAGCTGGAGACGGTGACCAAGTTCTTCGGCTCCCATCCGGTGGTCGGCGCGCTGGCCAGCGGCGTGAGCGCCTTTGTCGGGCGCGACGGCGAGGAGCTGTGGGATCAGATCGGCGCCGCCATCGCCAAGGGCTGGGACGACGTGCTCGACGCCATCGACTCCGTGGTGCAGACCCCCGAGGTCGATGCCGAGGCGGTCGCGGTCGCGGAGGCCGAACTGCTCGCCGCGGAGGAAAACGTGGTCGACGCCGATGACGCGGCCGACAGCGAGGAGGACGAGGAGTTCGAATCCGTCGACCTCGATGCGGACGACGAGGAGGAGGAAGAAGAAGAAGGGGAGGAGGACGAGTCGTTCTGGCATGAGGTCGGCATCGACCCGGTCAAGATCGTCACCTCCGACGGCACCTACTTCACCCTGCGCTGCTACCTCGACGACGAGCCGATCTTCCTCGGCAAGGACGGCTCCATCACCGTGTTCGGCTCCGAGCGCGCGCTGGCCCGTTACCTGGCCGATGACCACGAGCATGAGCTGGCGCGGGTGAGCACCTACACCGATGTGCAGACCGCCGCCGTCGACGGTTCGCTCGAGGTCGAGGTCACCGACGAGAACGTCTACGTGCTGCCCGGTCTCGCCGACGATCTGGCCGAGGGCCCGCAGGCGGTCGATGTCGAACAGCTCGATCTTGCGGTCGAATTGTTCACCGACGCAGCCGATTACGCCGACGACGATACGGTTGAACAGGCGCTGGCGCAGTCCACTCCGCTCGGCTGGTACGTCTCGTACCTGCTGAACCCGGACCCGACCCGCCTGGCCCCGAACCCTCCGTTCACCGCGGAAGCCCAGAGCTGGCGGGACCTGGAGCGCAACTTCGAGTCCCGGCTCACGCAGGAGAAATAACTACCCGAGCAGTACGGCGTAACCCGGCTTGATGATGTCGTCGATGATGCGCAGACGTTCGGGGAACGGGATGAACGCGGACTTCATCGCGTTGATGGTGAAGCGTTCGAGGTCGCTCCAGCCGTAGCCGAAGGTGTCGACCAGCTTGAGCATCTCCTGGCTCATGCTGGTATCGCTCATCAAACGGTTATCGGTATTGACGGTGACGCGGAAGCGCAGCCGCGCCAGCAGGTCGAACGGATGCTTGTCGAGTGCGGGAACCGCGCCGGTTTGCACATTCGACGACGGACAGAGCTCGAGCGGTATTCGGGCATCCCGCACATAGTTCGCGACCAGGCCGAGCTGCGCGTCCTCGATCGCGCCGGTAACGGTGATGTCATCGGTGATCCGCACACCGTGGCCGAGCCGATCGCAGCCACAAAATGCCAGCGCCTCGTGGATGGACGGCAGTCCGAACGCCTCACCCGCGTGAATGGTGAAGTGCGCGCTATTGGCGCGCATGTATTCGAAGGCGTCCAGGTGGCGGCTGGGCGGGAACCCCGCCTCCGCGCCCGCGATATCGAATCCGCCGACGCCACGATCGCGCCACCGCACGGCGAGTTCGGCGATCTCGCGCGAACGCGCCGCATGCCGCATGGCGGTGAGCAGGCAGGTCACCACGATAGGGTGACCGTCCTCGGCCGCGGCCGCCGCACCTTCGCGGAATCCGGCGAGGGTGTGCTCGACCACCTCGTCCAGGGTGAGGCCGCGCTCCAGATGCTGTTCGGGAGCGAAGCGCACCTCGGCATACACCACGCTGTCGGCGGCGAGGTCTTCGGCACATTCCCGAGCCACGCGGCGCAGGCCCTCCGGGGTCTGCATTACCGCGACAGTGTGCGCGAAGGTTTCCAGATAGAGCTCGAGCGAGCCGCTGTCGGCCGCATCGCGGAACCATGCCGCCAGCTCGGTCTCATTGTCGGCGGGTAGGTCGTCGTAACCGCAATCGGCGGCGAGCTCCAAAACCGTCGCGGGCCGCAGACCACCGTCGAGATGATCGTGCAACAACGCCTTGGGAGCTTGGCGGATCGAGGCAAGGGTCAAAGGCATCGGTCCTGTCATGACCACACGTTAGCCGCACCGACCCCTTCATGCGGCTGTGATCGCGCTCTCCGCCACCCCCACCCGAGACATAATCCGCAATGTCGCTGCTCGAGTAGCCGATGGCCACCCATGAGCACCGGAAAGCCCCTTTAACCAGCCAAGAATTAACGTAGCGGTCGGTTTCCCGCCAAATTGCCACAAACCTCATGCCACGCCTCCCGTGTGATCGACTCGCACTCGCACAGGTGTTGCCGACTGATCCGGCGGCCCAGGACCGCCCGGCAATCGGACTTCCCGACGCTTAGCGGGCGAGCAGGTCACCGCGGCACGCCGTGGTGTCAGGGACCGATGCGGTCCACGACCCTAAAAGAGGCGAGCGGGTCACCGCGACGGCACGCCGTGGTGTCAGGGACCGATGCGGTCCACGACCCTAAAAGAGGCGAGCGGGTCACCGCGACGGCACGCCGTGGTGTCAGGAGCCGATGCGGTCCACGACCCTAAGCGAGGCAAGCGGGTCACCGCGACGGCACGCCGTGGTGTCAGGAGCCGATGCGGTCCACGACCCTAAACGAGGCAAGCGGGTCACCGCGACGGCACGCCGTGGTGTCAGGAGCCGATGCGGTCCACGACCCTAAAAGAGGCAAGCGGATCACCGCGACGGCACGCCGTGGTGTCAGAGGGCGATGCGCTCCAGGACCAAGGCGGCTGGCGGTGGTGCCGTGGTTCCGATGGTGAAGGAGTTTTCGAGGGCGGCGAGAGCGCCGGGGAAGGCTTGCGGCGTGTCGGTGTGCAAGGTCAGTAGGGGCTGGCGTGTGGTTACGGAATCGCCTGGTTTGGCGTGCATTTCGATGCCTGCACCGAATTGGACTGGATCGCCCTGGCGAGCTCGACCGGCGCCGAGACGCCAGGCGGCGACGCCGATGGCCATGGCATCGAGTCTGGTAAGGACACCGTCTTGTTCGGCGCGCACGATTTCGGTGTGCTTCGCGCGCGGCAGGGGCGCGTCCGGGTCGCCGCCTTGGGCCTTGATCATGGCGCGCCAATGGTCCATTGCGCGACCATCAGCGAGGACGTCGGCCGGGTCGATATCGAGTCCGGCCTGGGTCACCATCTCGCGGGCGAGGGTGAGCGTCAGTTCAACGACGTCGGCGGGGCCGCCGCCCGCGAGCACCTCCACCGATTCGGCGACCTCGAGCGCATTGCCCGCGGTGCGTCCGAGTGGCGTGTCCATCGCGGTCAGCAACGCGACCGTCCGTACCCCCGCATCCGCGCCCAGTTCGACCATGGCCGTTGCCAATTCGCGTGCACCGTCCAGGGTTTTCAGGAAAGCACCCGCGCCGACCTTCACATCGAGGACGAGCGCGGCGGTCCCTTCGGCGATCTTCTTGCTCATGATCGAGCTGGCGATCAACGGTATGGATTCAACGGTCCCGGTGACATCGCGCAGCGCATACAGCCGCTTATCGGCGGGCGCGAGATCGGTGCCGGCGGCGCACACCACCGCGCCGATGCCGGGATCGGACAGAATCTCCCGCATGCGCGCCACCGGCACATCGGCCTGCCATCCCGGTATCGCCTCCAGCTTGTCCAACGTCCCGCCGGTATGCCCCAACCCGCGCCCGGAAAGCTGCGGCACGGCTGCCCCGCACGCTGCGACCAACGGCGCCAACGGCAACGTGATCTTGTCCCCGACCCCGCCGGTCGAATGCTTGTCCACGGTCGGGCGCGCCAGATCCGTGAAGTCCATCCGCCGCCCCGACGCGATCATGGCATTCGTCCATCGCGCGGTCTCCCGCCGCGTCATCCCCCGCCACACGATCGCCATCGCCAACGCCGCCATCTGCTCGTCGGCCACCACCCCTTTGGTGAATCGATCCACCACCCAATCGATCTGCGCGCCCGACAGCTCCCCGCCGTCCCGCTTGGTCGTAATGATCGAAACCGCGTCCACTGCCGTCACACCGGCAAGTCTGGCACGGGACACGCTCGTCCCCTGGAACTTGCCGGTGCCTTCCGATAGCTTCCGCGCATCATCGAGTAGACGTTGGGGAGCGCAATGACGCACGCACACATGGACCGCCGCGTCGCGGATCTCGAGTTCAGTGTCCGCGAGGTCGAAAGGGGAGCACCTCGGGGATCACGTCGGTCGGCAGACCAGAGATCAGCATGCCGACGGAAGTCGAAATCGACGCGTCGTTCGCAGATTGCTGAGAACGGCCTACCGCTGCCCGGCATCGAGATCTTCAGGCCCGAAGGCGTCGGGGAGCAGGGTTCGTAGCGGCACGGGTCCGGCCTTGTGATCCACAAGTAGGTCGGCTCCGCCGTGTTCGTAGAGCAGCTGGCGGCAACGCCCACACGGCATCAGGATTTCGCCCCGGGAATCGGTAACGGAGATAGCCAGCAAACGGCCTCCACCACCCGCGAATAAGTTACCGATGAGTACGCATTCGGCACAAAGGCCCAATCCATATGAGACATTTTCCACATTGCAGCCGCTCACAATTCGGCCGTCGGAACTGAGAGCCGCCGCGCCGACCGGAAACCGCGAGTACGGCGCATAGGCATTGTGCATAACTTGGATTGCTTTGTTGCGCAAGGATTTCCAGTCGATATCCGCCATCGGGAACCCCTTCCGGACCGAGCCACACTTGCCCGCGCAGGGGCCACAGCGCAACCCATTACGCATCAAGAAAGGTAAACCTAACTCGCTCGACTGTAGCGCAACGCACGGCACGCCGAATTAGTTCCGCGATTGCGAGGGGATTAGAGTCCAGATCAGATCGGTTCAGGTTCCCGGCGGCGGGCCCACGCGCGAGCTATTTGAAGCAGCAAAGCGCAGCCACCTGGGCATATACATCCACGTCGCCTGCCTCGGACTTGCAACCGGGTCCATCAACGACGTTGGAGGCACCGCACTCTATGACCACGACAGAAGCTCCGGCACAGCCGAAGCGGAAGACGCTGTACCGAGGCGACCCCGGAATGTGGTCCTGGGCGCTACACCGGATTACCGGTGTCACCATCTTCTTCTTCCTCTTCGCGCACGTCTTGGACACCGCACTGGTACGGGTCAGCCCCGACACCTACGACCACGCCATCGAGACCTACAAGAACCCGATCGTCGCCCTGATGGAGATGGGTCTCGTCGTCTGCGTGCTGTTCCACGCGCTCAACGGCGTACGCGTGATCCTGGTCGACTTCTGGGGCAAGGGCCCGAAGTACCAGAAGACGATGCTGTGGGTGATTCTGGCCGTCTGGTTCCTGCTGGTGGTTCCGGCCGTCGGCCGCCAGTTCTTCTACCTGTTCACGGAGCACTGACATGAGCGAGCGAATCATCGACACAGCCGCCAGTGCGGTCATGCCGGAGCCGAGCGCCAGCGAGGTGGAGGCATGAACGCACCTGTCATCGGTAAGAGTTACGACCGTCCCGCGAGCCTGGATCTGCCTCGCTCGCCGCGCGCCCGCTCCAACAACAACTTCGAGAAGTACGCGTGGCTGTTCATGCGCTTCTCCGGCCTGCTGCTGATCGTGTTGGTCCTGGGCCACATGACGATCATGCTGCTGCTCGACGGCGGCGTGAAGCGCTTGAACTTCGCCTTCGTTGCCGGGCGCTGGTCCAGCCCGTTCTGGCAGTTCTGGGATCTGACCATGCTCTGGCTTGCCCAGCTGCACGGCGGCAACGGCCTGCGCACCGTGATCGCGGACTACTCGCGCAAGGACTCGACCCGGTTCTGGCTGAACACCCTGCTAGCCATCTCGATGATCCTGATCGTGGGCGTTGGCACCTACGTCATCTTCACCTTCGACCCCAACATCAGTTAGGAACAGGCGAACTCCGATGAGTGAGCGCAGCGAACGAATCATCGACACAGCGTGTTTCACACATGCCGGAGCCAGCGAGGTGCAGGCATGAGTGAATCCCGGATTCAGGAGCACCGCTACGACGTCGTCATTGTCGGTGCCGGTGGCGCCGGTATGCGCGCGGCGATCGAGGCCGGGCCCCGAGCCCGCACCGCCGTCCTGACCAAGCTCTACCCGACCCGCAGTCACACCGGCGCGGCACAGGGCGGCATGTGCGCCGCACTGGCCAATGTCGAAGAAGACAACTGGGAATGGCACACCTTCGACACCGTCAAGGGTGGCGATTACCTGGTCGACCAGGACGCCGCGGAGATCATGGCCAAGGAGGCCATCGACGCGGTGATGGACCTGGAGAAGATGGGTCTGCCGTTCAACCGGACGCCCGAGGGCAAGATCGACCAGCGCCGATTCGGTGGTCACACCCGCGATCACGGTAAGGCCCCGGTCCGCCGCGCGTGCTATGCCGCCGACCGCACCGGCCACATGATCCTGCAGACGCTCTACCAGAACTGCGTCAAGCACGATGTGGAGTTCTTCAACGAGTTCTATGTGCTCGACCTGGTCATGTCCGAGACCGAGCGTGGTCCGGTCGCGACGGGTGTGGTCGCCTATGAGCTCGCCACCGGCGAACTGCACGTCTTCCACGCGAAGTCGATCATCTTCGCCACCGGCGGTTCCGGCCGGATGTACAAGACCACCTCGAACGCGCACACGCTGACCGGTGACGGTATGGCGATCGTCTTCCGCAAGGGTCTGCCGCTGGAGGACATGGAGTTCCACCAGTTCCACCCGACAGGCCTTGCCGGTCTTGGCATTCTGATCTCCGAGGCCGTCCGCGGTGAGGGCGGCATCCTGCGCAATGCCAGCGGTGAGCGCTTCATGGAGCGCTACGCCCCCACCATCAAGGACCTCGCACCACGCGATATCGTCGCCCGCTCGATGGTGCTCGAGGTGCTCGAGGGTCGCGGCGCCGGACCGAACAAGGACTACGTCTACATCGACGTGACCCACCTCGGCGAGGACGTGCTCGAGGAAAAGCTGCCCGATATCACCGAATTCGCACGCACCTACCTGGGTGTGGACCCGGTGAAGGAACTGGTGCCGGTCATGCCGACCTGTCACTACGTGATGGGTGGCATCCCGACCCGGATTCGCGGCGAGGTGCTGCGCAACAACACCGATGTGGTGCCCGGCCTGTACGCCGCGGGTGAATGCGCGTGCGTTTCGGTGCACGGCTCCAACCGTCTCGGCACCAACTCGCTGCTCGATATCAATGTCTTCGGCCGCCGCTCCGGCATCGCCGCCGCGGAGTACGCCCAGCGCACCGAGTTCGTCGAGATGCCGGAGAATCCGGCCAAAATGGTGCAGGACTGGCTGGCCATGCTGCTGTCGGAGCACGGCAACGAGCGCGTCGCCGATATCCGCACCGAACTGCAGTACACGATGGATATGAACGCCGCGGTGTTCCGCACCGAGGACACCCTCAAGCAGGCGCTCACCGATATCCACGCGCTCAAGGAGCGCTACACCCGCATCACGGTGCAGGACAAGGGCAAGCGCTACAACAGCGACCTGCTCGAGGCCGTCGAGCTCGGCTTCCTGCTGGAGCTGGCCGAGGTCACCGTGGTCGGCGCGCTCAACCGCAAGGAATCGCGCGGCGGTCACGCCCGCGAGGACTACCCGGACCGCGATGACGTGAACTTCATGCGGCACACGATGGCCTACAAGGAGGGTGCGGAGCTCATCTCCGATATCCGCCTCGACTTCAAGCCGGTGGTGCAGACCCGCTACGAGCCGATGGAGCGTAAGTACTGATGACTGCCGCACTCGACACACCCCCGCAGAAGGCCGCACCGGTGCCCGAGGGTTCGGTCATGGTCGACGTCAAGATCGCCCGGTTCAACCCGGAGGACGACAAGGGTGCGCACTGGGAGACCTTCCAGGTACCGGTGCTGACGACCGACCGTTTCCTGAACGTGCTCATCTACATCAAGTCCTACCTGGACGGCACGCTCACCTTCCGCCGCTCCTGCGCGCACGGCGTCTGTGGTTCGGATGCCATGCGAATCAACGGCGTGAACCGGCTGGCCTGCAAGGTGCTGATGAAGGACATGCTGCCCAAGAGCGGCAAGACCCTCACCATCACCGTCGAGCCGATCCGCGGCCTGCCCGTGGAGAAGGACCTCGTGGTCAACATGGAGCCGTTCTTCGACGCGTTCCGTGCCGTGAAGCCCTACCTGATCACCTCGGGTAACGAGCCCACCCGCGAGCGCATCCAGAGCCAGGCCGACCGCGCCCGGTTCGACGACACCACCAAGTGCATCCTGTGCGCCTGCTGCACCACCTCATGCCCCGTGTACTGGAGCGACGGCAGCTACTTCGGCCCGGCCGCGATCGTGAACGCACACCGCTTCATCTTCGACAGCCGTGACGAAGGCGCCCGCGAACGCCTCGACATCCTCAACGATGTCGAAGGCGTCTGGCGCTGCCGCACCACCTTCAACTGCACCGATGCCTGCCCCCGCGGCATCGAGGTCACCAAGGCCATCCAGGAAGTCAAGCGCGCACTGCTGTTCGCACGCTGATTCGAGGCACCCCGAGGCCGCCCGCATCGAAAGATGCGGGCGGCCTTCGTCGTCCGCGCAATGGATCCCCCGCTACGGAGCTTTTCCCATTTCATTCCCATTCAGGGACATTTCGGTAGCCCTCGTCGTCTGCGCAATAAACGGCGGTACGGATGCGTTCCAGGGGGCATGAGTGAACCGAAAGTAGAGGTAGTCAGCGTTCCCGCGCGCAACGCGTACGAAATCCGACTCGATGGCACGCCCGTCGGAGAAGAGCTGTATTTCGATGATGGTGCGCACCGTGTCTTCTATGCGACCGAGGTCGATCCGGCGTTCGGCGGAAGAGGATTGGGCAGCATTCTGATCCACGACGCGCTGGCGGACACCGTAGCGAGCGGCCGCCGAATCGTACCGGTGTGCCCGTTCGTGGTGCGGTGGGTCACCAGGAACAACGACTTCGCTGCCAGCGTCGACGAACCGACACCCGCATTGCTGCAGCGCATTCCGGCACTGCCCCGCTGATCGCATCACGCACCGGACCGCTGCAACGGTGCGGCGCTCGCCCACCCCTGCCCTGCGATCACCACGTGGTCGAGAAAACGCAGGCCGACGATGCGAGCGGATTCGATGAGCAGACTGGTCGCGCGACGGTCGTCGAAGCTGGGGACCGGGTCGCCGGAGGGATGATTGTGCACCACCGCGAAGGCGCGACCGTCGTGACGCAGCACGGTATTGAGTATTTCGCGGACCGGGACGGCGACCTGATCGATCGCACCTTCGGCCACGAATACCTTGTGCCGCAATCGATTCTGCGCATCGCACACCAGCACGAGCAGCCGTTCGACACGGGCACCGGCGAACAGCGGCAGCGCCACCCGGACGACATCGGCGGCGGCGTCCAGGCGCGGGGCGTTTTCCGGACTGCTGCGGGCCCTGGTCGCGAGGTGAAAGGCGGCGATGATGGCCGCGGCCTTGGCCTCCCCGACGCCCGCTCGCCGCGATAATTCCTCCGGCCGCGCGGCCGCCAAACCGGCGATGCCGCCGTGCTCGGCAATCAGCTCGGCGGCCATGTCCAGTGCGCTTTCGCCCCGGCGTCCCTGGCGCAGCAGCACGGCGAGCAATTCGCTATCGCTGAGCGCGTGCGGGCCGAGCGTGAGCAGCCGTTCCCGTGGACGTTGGTCGAATGGCAGTTTGGCGATGGGTACCGACATCAATCCCCCTCGAATGCGGTGCGATCTCGCGCATCATGCCAGCCCCCACCGACATTGAAGATGGGAAGGCTTCGACCGTCACTCGCCGAGCACCCGCCACCGCGAACGACGGTCGCGGCCTGGGCTATTCGGATGCCACGACCAGGGCGATCTCGACCTTGTACACCTCACGCACCTGGCCCCACTGACCCGCGGCCTCGCCAAACCATGAACGGCATCGAATGCGTCGACGAACCGGTCCTGAAGTACCCGATCGAGCTGACCCCACCGCAGAAAGGGCTGCGCTGCCCGACGCGGTGACCTCTGATCAGCCGTCGGCAACCGCGATCTCGGGTCCGGGCAGAGCACACAGCACACCGGCAGCCAACCGCTCCAGATGGTGAAGTTGCCGCTCGTGCACAACGATTCGGCGCAGCGCCTCGTTGATGGTGGCGTTGCTCGTCGATGTGCCCATGATGGCGGCCGCGGCGGCGAGCAGTTGCTGGTCGAGATCGATCCGCACGGATTTCATGCGCCCTCCTTCGTACATTCGCCATATTGCTTTATCCGACCCGCTGATGTCTGGCAAATCGGGCACAACACCGGTATCGGTACTTGACGAATTACCCTACGGGGGTATAGTTCCCCGCATGGAGCACGAGCACGGAACGCCCATCGAACACCACGAACACGCCGGGCGCACAGCACATTCCGCGCATGCGGCAGCCGCCGGGCATACTCGGCACGCAAACACCGAGCATCACGCTCCGGCGTCTTGGCGGATGGCCGCCCAGGCCACCCTGCACTGCCTCACCGGCTGCGCGATCGGCGAAATCCTCGGCATGGTGATCGGCACCGCGCTCGGCTGGAACAACACCGCGACCATGGTGCTGGCAATCGTGCTTGCCTTCTTCTTCGGCTACGCACTGACCATGCGTGGGGTCCTGAAGGCGGGTCTGCCGCTGGCGGCAGCGATCACTACCGCACTGGCCGCTGATACGGTCTCGATCACGGTCATGGAGATCGTCGACAATGCCGTCATCCTCGCGGTGCCCGGTGCCATGGACGCACATCTGGATACAGTCATGTTCTGGGCGACTCTGGCTTTGTCTCTGGTGGTCGCCTTCGTCCTCACCACACCGATCAACAAGTGGATGATCGGACGCGGCAAGGGCCATGCTGTGGTGCACGAATTGCACGGCCACCACTGATCACTTTTGCCGCCGCCACGGCCGGCCTACTGCCGGTAACAACGCGAAAAAGCCCGACCAGCTAGGCAGTTTGACCAGCTGGGCGGGCTTTTGTTGTCGCCACCGCCCGGCGGTGCTTGCATCGACGTATGTTCACCGAAGCTCAGCTGTACTCGCCGGTGACTCGATCCGGCGATGGCGATGTCATGGTGCACCTGAGCGACGAGCACCCCGGCGTGCACGATCCCGAATACCGCGCCCGCCGCAATGCGATCGCCGCGCTCGCGCTGGATTACACACCGGATAAAGCGTTGCCGCATATCGACTACACCGATGAGGAACAACAGGTGTGGCGCATCGTGTCGGCCGAACTCGCACGCAAACACCAGAAGTACGCCGCCGCCGAAGTGCTCGCGGCCGCCGCCCGGCTCGATTTGCCGAGCGATCACATTCCGCAGCTCGACGAGGTCTCCGCCGCGCTGACCCCGCTGACCGGATTCCGCTACGTACCCGCCGCGGGTCTGGTGCCGCTGCGCGAGTTCTTCGGCTCCTTCGCCGACCGGACCTTCCACTCCACCCAGTACATCCGGCACCATTCGGCCCCGCTGTACACCCCGGAGCCCGATGCCATCCACGAGATCATCGGGCACGCCAATCAGATAGCCAGTCCGCGTTTCGCGGCCATCTACGAGGCGGTCGGCGCTGCTGTCACTCGGCTGACCACCGAGACGGCGCTGAAGTTCCTCGCCGATGTGTTCTGGTTCTCCATGGAATTCGGCGTGGTTCGCGAGAACGGCGAAATTCGTTGCTACGGAGCTGGACTGCTGTCCTCCTACGGCGAGATCGAGGAGTTCCAGCACGCCGAGCTGCGACCGCTGGATGTGGCGAGGATGGGCACCGCCGTCTACGACATCACGCACTACCAACCGATTCTGTATTGCGCACAGTCGATTTCGGAAATCGAGGACGTGATCGGCGGATTTTTCAGCACCATGGACGACGATTCGCCGCACCGCGCATTGCACGCGTCGACCAGAATGTGACACATCATCGTTTAAAACTCGAAAGTTGCTGGAAGACACTGTAGTTCGCCGGATGCACAGCTGTCGCGACAATCCACCAACCGGCTGTTAGCCTGCCTCGCGTCCGATCTCTTCGAAGGGGCGCGAGCCGAGATGACTGTTGATACAACCGATTCCACAGCCGAGACGACGCCGCTGTGGCTACAGGGCCGAGACGCGGTGGTCGCCGCGACGCCGGCCGAGCATTGGCGCAACGGCGCGCCCGACTACCACCTGACCAACGAAACCGTGCCGCGCGAGCGCACCACCGAGCATGCGGCGGGCTCGCTCGAAGCCATCGTCGAGGATCTGGTGCGGGTCTTCGAAATGGAGGTCTCACACAAGAAGGACCCAGCGACCTGGGTGTCGCTGGTAGCCGAGCACTACCGTGGCCGAGTCAACGGCGGAGCGTGGCAGGACGCCGAGGAATTCGCACGGATCGGCAGCTACAACATCCTGATCGGCGATAACCCGTACTACGAGGTCGAGCGAGAGACCTTCGAGTCCTCGCACGAGACCTTCCATACCGCCTTTCCGAAGGGCTTCTTCTGGGAGGTGCTCGAGGTGCTGGCCGGACCGCCCGCGGTCACCTTCCGCTGGCGGCACTGGGGTCGCTACGACGGCGAATACAAGGGCCACCAGCCCACCGGCGCATTGATCGAGATGTTCGGCGTGACGATCGCCAGGGTCAGCGACGACCTGCGCATTCTCGAACTCGAGCATTTCTACGACAACAACAAGTTGCTCGGCCCATTGGCACACGGGTGCCCGGTTACCAAGTCCGCCTAGGACTTTCCGCCGCTCGGCAGCACTATTGCTTGCCGAGCGGTAACCCTGCCTCCAGGAAATCCAGTGCGCGATTGAGGTTCTCGGCATTCAACGGGTTGAACCTCGCGATTCCGAGCGCGACCCCCGCGATAGCACCGGCGGTCACGCGAATCTCGAAATCGTCCGCATCCCGACCCATCTGCTCGGCGAGCAGGCCCGCCATCAGGTCGATGCCGCGTTGCAGTTCCAGTCCGATGGCGGCGCGCAGCTCGGGCACGTGATACAGCAGCGCCTGACGCTCCTGTTCGAATGCCAGCTCGGCCACGGGCAGATTCGCGAATACCTCCCCAACCGCATTGCGGAACGCCGTCATCGGCGGGATGTCGTGCGGTTGGGCCCGTATCGCGTCGATCATCAGCGGATCGAGATCGTCGGCGAGCACCAACTGTTCCTTGGTCGGAAAATAGCGGAAGAAAGTGCTGGGTGATACCTCGGCCGCCGCGGCGATCTGCTCGATGGTGGTCTCGCTGTAGCCCTGCTCGCGGAACAGCCGGAACGCTTCTTCACGAATCGTCCGGCGGGTCCGTTCCTTCTTCCGCTCGCGCAGGCTCTGCGCGGCGGTCCCGTCCGCGGGCAGCTCAACCGACATATGTCGATTCTGGCCCATCAACCGGCACCAGCGCGTCCGGTATCGCCTCCGGGGGTTGTGGTGCGCCCGTCGACCGCCGTGGCAGCACCCGCAGTGCGAGCGGTACCGCCACCGCGCAGATGGCCGCACATACCCACAGCATCGCGCTCATCCCGCCGACGAACGCCGACTGCACCTGCTCCAGCATGGCGGCATCGCCGGTCGACTTCGCCACTGCCACACCGGAATTCACGCTATCGCGAATAGGATCGACATTCAGCGCTCCGAGATCGTCGCGGTACACGGTAGCCAGCACGGTGCCCAGCAGCGCTACCGCAATGGTGCCCGCTGCCTGACGCAGCGCCTGCACCAGTGCCGAGCCGACGCCCGCGCGGGCCACCTCGAGATTGTCCAACGCGACCGCCATACCAACCGGCAGTCCGAGGCCCATGCCCGCACCGGTCAACCCGACCCACAGGGCCACGAACCAGTACGAGGTTCCCAGCTCGGTCAGCCCGCCCAAGCCCATGCCGACTGCCAGTACCGTCAGGCCGAGCGCCACCATGAGCGCCGGTCCCAGTTTCGGCTGCAACCGATCCCCCAGCCGCGATCCGACCAGCAGTCCGGCGATCATCGGCAGCAGCCGCACTCCGCTGCCCAGCGCGTCGACGCCGAGGACCGCCTGGAAGTACTGCGGCACGGTGAAAAACAGGCCGAACAGGCCGAAGGTGATAATCACGGTGAACGCCGCGCCCCAGCGGAAACCCGGGCTGCCGAACAGCCCCAGATCGACCAGCGGGAAGCTCGCACGCCGCTGCCACACGATGAATACCGCGACGATCGCCACGCCGCAGACCAGCGCACCCCAACCGAGCCCGTTGCCCCATCCCTTATCACCGAGCCGGATGAATCCGTAAGTGACACTGACCATGCCGAGGATCGACAGCGCGATGCCCGGCAAATCCATCGGCCGCTGATCCGGGTTCCGCGATTCCGGCACCAGGGCCGCGACGGCCGCCGCGCCCAGCACCACCATCGGAACATTGATCAGGAATACCGAACCCCACCAGAAGTTATCGATCAGCCAACCGCCGAGGATCGGACCGAGCGGCAATCCCAGCGCGGTCGAGGTGACCCAGATGTTCATGGCCTTGGCCCGCTGCGCCGAATCCGGGAACAGTACCGGCAGCACCGCCATCGACAGCGGCATCATGACCGCCGCCGCGACGCCGAGTACCACACGGGCCGCGATGAGTTGACCGGCGGTGGTGGCAAAGGCACAGGCCAGCGAGGCCGCACCGAACAGCACCAGCGCGCCGAGCAGCAGCTTTTTGCGGCCGTAGCGGTCGCCGAGCGCGCCCGCGGGCAGCATCACGGCCGCGAGCGCCAATGTGTATGCGGAACTGAACCACTGCAGCGCGCCGGTATTCGCATTGAGGTCGACAGCGAGCGTGGGCAGCGCGACGGTCAGCACGGTCATATCCAGGCCGATGGTCAGCATTGCCAAGGCCAGCGCCCCCAGCGCCAGCCAGCGGCGAGTCGAGTCTGTCTTCATAGCCCCTCCAGAAAATGATAGTTACAACTTTTTGATAGTAGCTCTCATTTAATAGTTCCTGTCAATACTTGATCCATCCGTGCCTCTTACCCGCCGACAACGCGGCCGGTCAGTAGGCTCGCAGCCGATGAGCACCCGGGACCTTCGCCTCCTCGTCGCACTCTGCCTCGGCTCCGCACTGGCCGTAACAGCCGTGATGTGGGGCCCTGCCGCGACCGTTTCACAGGCAACGCCGACGACCGCGACGACGACGCCGTTCAGCACGCCGAATACCGACAGCTGCCCGCAGAAGACCAGGCCGCCCAATCCGATCGATGAATCCGAGGTCCCTGAACCCGGACAGCCGACGCCGACCGCGCTGGCCGTGCCGATTCCGCCGGTCGGCGGCTCACGTCTGGGTGAATGCGGCGTCGTCATCCCGCGCGGCGCACCGGCGGTACCCCAGGACATTTCGGCCACCGCCTGGCAGGTATCGGATCTCGATACCGGTGAGGTACTCGCCGCCAAGGACCCGCACGGTCGCTACCGGCCCGCAAGCACAATCAAGGTGCTGCTCGCGACTGTCGCGCTGCGCAGCCTCGATCTGAACAAGACCGTCACCGGGACGCAGGAGGATGCGAATGCCGACGGCACCCGGGTCGGCATCGGTCCCGGTGGCCGTTACACCAACCGACAGCTCATGCAGGCGCTGATCATGGCGTCGGGCAACGATGCCGCACACGCCATCGCCGCCCAACTCGGCGGTGACGCCGGTACCGTGCAGAAGATGAACGAACTGGCAAAATCGTTGTACGCCTTGGATACTCGCACCGCCAGCCCGTCCGGTCTGGACGGTCCCGGCATGAGCAGCTCGGCCTACGACCTGTCGGTGCTGTTCCGCGAGGCCATGACCATTCCCCTGTTCGCCGAATTCATCCACACCGAGCAAGTCGACTTTCCCGGCTACCCCAAGGACCCGAAAAGCCCTGATGACAAAGATCATCCGGGCTTCCCCATCGCCAACGACAACCACCTGCTCTACGACTACGACGGTGCGCTCGGCGGCAAGACCGGTTACACCGATGACGCCAGACAGACCTTCGTCGCCGCCGCCCAGCGCGACGGCCGCCGACTCGTCGTGACGCTGCTGAAAGCCGATGTGCTGCCGCTGCGTCCGTGGGAACAGGCCGCGCGCCTGCTCGACTACGGTTTCGCCCTGCCGAAGGGATCCACCATCGGCAAACTTCCCGAAACCAAGTCCGCATCGACGAAAAGCACTGCGGGACTTGCCTCCCCACCACCCAAAGACACCGACCACGAGGCACAGTCTGTCGATGAACCCGACAACCACACGGGTACCAGTGCGCTATTGCTGGTAGGCGGCGTCATCCTGGTCCTCGCACTGCTGCTCGGAGCTCGTCGCGTGAGCCGCCACCGATAGACCGAAGTTCCGAAGGCCTTTGCGGCAGAGGTATTTCAAGATCGTCGATATGGGGATTGTCGGTCGAGGGTTGCAGCGAGTCAACGACTACCTGGAGGCCCCGCCACGCGGACCGCAGTACCACGGCGACAAGAACGACCCCCGCTACCCTTCGCCGCGAGAACTGCGCGGCGATACTGCGGCGTTCTTCGATATCGCGCTACATGGCGGATCAGCGGGCGCGATAGCGAACACCGCAGTCTCGGGGCTGGGGTGGGTCGTCCTCGTCTTCGTGGCGACCTACGCGGCGTTGTCGTTCGTACACACGGTCATCGTGCAGCGCATCATCCACGCCACCATCGGCGAAGCGCTGCTCGGCTTGGTGGTCATCCGAGGAGAGGACGGCGGCTGGCCGACCTTCGGCAACCTGGTCCGCGGCTACTTCTGGCGCGGATTCGCCACCGCCTTCTGCTTCTTCGACGACAACGACCTGCCGGCTACGGCCTCCACGAACCCGCCCGAGTCACCGTGCAGCGGCGCGATGTGCGCGCATTGCGATCCGGATCCGTACAGCCGCAGATTGATCCGCGAACCTATCCCGGCTATCGGCCACCGCCGAACGCGAACCCGCTTTACGGTCCCGCACCGACGAACCCGCCTCGAAACCAGCAGCCGACCCCGCATCCGGCAGACGCCCAACAGTATCCACCGCAATATCCCCCGAATCCGGCCGCCCCCAACGGCTACCAGCCGCAACCGGCTTCCGGACCCGCCTACTCGCCGAATTACATTCCGCCGCAGGGCTACCGCCCGCACGACAACCAGCCGCCACACCATTTTCCGCCCCACCCACGCTGACACCGGTGCCGCGAGCTAGCGCGGCCCCCTGCAGTTGCGAACCGGCTGGCACCCAACAGCCCCCATCTCCCTATCCACCGAACACCTACCTGCCGAACGACTTTCCACCGCCAACGGCCTTGTGCCGCGACAGTTCTCCGCCAATTCACCCCGCTGCGCTGCGGGTGGTGGGCCTCGTCCGGAACCTGGGCCGGATGCTCTTCGTGAAGTATTCTTACGGCGATTCACTAGGGGGTGACTGCGATGGCAGGGTGGACTGGCGACTCGGCGGTTGGTGGGTCGGCACGCGAGGTGGTAGGGCTCTGCGCCGAAATCCACGGCTTCCACGCTCTACTGCCGACGGCCGCTACCCTAACTGCCCCGAGAAGTGCACCCTGGCACCGGAATCCGGCCAGGGTACTCACCTCCCTACCGCCAGGTCGAGTTCTCGCACCGATCGGCCAAGTAGACGCGCGCCCGACATGCCGCCTCAGCCGGAAACGAACGGGATTGCGTCGGCACGCGCGGTTATCGCCACATCCACAGAAAGTCAAAGAATGACCTACGAATTCAAGGTCGCCCCAGACGATATCGATAAGGCGGCAGACCAGCTGGCGGAAATCGCGGTGGGAAGCGCGAAGGCAGTCGAGTATGCCAAGAAGCATCTCGACCTGAAAAGCAATGCCGGTTTGGCCCTGAAACCTCTCATCGGCGTACTTCAAGAAGCCTGTGACGAACTGGCGGTGAATTACACACGGCTGGGCTCCATGACAAGCGAATCCGCCACGGAGTTGAAGAACGCCGCGAACATGTACCGAACGGTCGACAAAGCACGGGCCGAAGCGCTCGACAAGACCTACCCGACAAAGGCCAGCAAATGACCGACACTACTACCGCATCCGATCCGACCGCGAAGCTCGTCGAACCGCAGGTAGAGGCCTGGTTGTCGACCGGAGGAACTCTGGTCGACTTCGTCCTCGGAAACGCGTACAGCGTTACCTACTACTTGAACGTCATCGTCTCGTTGACCGGATGGAACCCGATCGAAGATGTACAGAAGTATTTTGGAGGAGATTGGCAAGAGCTGCTCGAGTCCGCGAAAGCGGTAGAGAATCTGGCCGCATATAACACCGCCTACGGTGACGCGATCGACGCAGCGATGAAAAATGTCGAATCATCGTGGCAGGGCAACGCGGCCACCAGCGCGGCCGATTACTTCTCAAAACTGACGACGGCCCTCGACGGGCAGGTCGAGCCACTGACACAGATCGCCAACGCGACCGCCGCGTTCGCGTGGGCTTCGTTCGGCATCGCGCAGACCGTCCAAGCGGGAATACTGGAACTCGGCGACCGTGCGGTTCAGTGGGTTCTGACGCAAGCCGCCGCAGCTGCTGCTGCAGCGACCGGCGTCGGCGCCTCCGCCGCAGCCGCACTCGAGGTCGTCTGCAATGCCATCCTCCTCGCGATGACACTCAATGTTGTGAAACAAATCAAGAACCTTGGAGCCTTGCTGGCTGCCGCACAAGCAGCGCTCGGCACGATCACGGCGTTCATCGGGACCGCGATGGAATTCCAGATCCCCAGTCTCGGCGGAACCTACGACCATCCCGGGGTGAACTGATGAATCGCGAGGAACCGATGCTGGATCTCGCCGGCGGCGATGTCGGCATGTCACGTCACCTTGCGAAGGCTCTGAACATCATTGTCGGCAGCCCGGGCCTCGCCCCGGATCTGAAGGCGCAAATGCAGGAGATCCTGCAAGGGAAGGGCACCATCCGCGATCTCGTGCACAGCGAGTCGTTCGCGCGTCTCGGCGACGCGGTCATCCCCAAGGCGCTAGAGGATTTCGCGGCGACATCGCCCGAGGAAATCCAGCGAAAGGCCGAACTGGGAAACGCGATCCTCGAAAGCTACCGGAACCAGGATCCCGAAACTTCGCCCCCCGCAGAGCCATCCCCGAGTTCGTCGCCCGAGCAATCGCCGACCAGCGCTCCCCAGGGAACACCGTCGACGGCGGCCTCCGAGGTCGGAAGCAGCGGTAACCGCCCTGCGAGCCATGTGATTCCAGGAACTCGGAAGCCCAACCGCGATCGGATCGTCACACCCGACGACCTGGACGACGACGATCTGTACTTTCAGGACCGCAACCAACGCGGATGGCTCGAGTGAGGCTACCTCGCCTGGCCGGTGACTATTACCGCCCCAACAGCGGTGACGGCTTCGAGGCGACCCCACTACCACCGAATCCACCGGTGTATCAGCGGCCGTACACGCACGAGGACGACGTGACGATCCGGCTGCGTCGGTGTCAGGCCCCTTTGCCGAATACCGGTTCGCTCTGGCGGAAAACGCCCCGGCGGCTACGCGTCGAACCACTCGAACTGGAAATTGCGCAACCTCTGCCCGATTTGTGTCCCGGGCACGGTCTTCCGGCGGTGTCGCGAAACCACGTGCGGGCCAGCTTCTACGACATGGATCTACATCCTCGGTTTCATCGCACAGCCAGAGAACGAGACCTCGGCAAGAACTTGTTCACCGGAGGCGTGGTGCCGGTCGCACCTGTTTCGACGATCCTCGTCGGCGAGTGGCCCGTCTGTGACCGATGCGTCCGCACCTCCGGGCGATACCGCTGGGCCGCCCGCTCGCTGCTATGGCTGATGGTCGCCAATCTCGTCGCTGTGGTGATAGTCAGTGTGGCGCATGTCGATCCCCTGCTCATCCCGCTGATACTCGCACTCTTCCCGGGTTCGATTCCGCTGGGGCTGGTGGTGGTCATCCACCTGTTCGGCAAGAGTGCCCAGCGGGTGACGTACCGCCCCATCTATGATGAAAGGTTCGCCTTCGTCCAAGCTCACTCCCGCTTCCGGGCAGCGATAGAACAAGATCCGCGCTATGCTCCTTCGCTCGACAAAGAGCCTGGCACGCAATAAGAATCGGTCGTCTCGGCCATCCGGGACGGCCGAGACGGACATCGCGCAGACCCGCAGATGCACCCTCGGCATTTGCCACCGCTTCGCTCGAGCGGAGACCCCGCGCCAAGCCATCCTGATATCAGCGTCGCTGTTCCCCGTCGACCGGCCCCGGCAGACTGCCTAGATCGAGCGTCCGCTTATGCGCAGACGTGCGAAAAGTCTCGAACTGACGGCCTTGCTCAAGCTGCCCAGATTCTTTGGCAACCAGCATCTGGCAATCGAACCCGGAAGCGACCGTCGGCGCTGGAGCGGCGGATCAGGGGCGCGGTTGTGCCAGGCGGGTGATTTCGCGGCGGATTGCGGACTGATCGCAGGGGGTGATGTGGAATTCGTTGTATTGGTGGCGGTAGTGGTAGCGGCCGTCGCCTTCGATGTCGAACCAGTTCAGGTATTCAGGTGGGGCGGGGTGGGAATCACGTAGGCCGCGAAGGATTTCCACGGTTCCGGAACCGGAGCGCGGGGCGCGCAGCAGGCGGTAGATGCGGTCGGACGCTGCCTCTTTGAGGCCGGTCCAGGATTCGAGGTCGTCGACCAGGCGTTGGGCATCTTCGGCCACGGCCGGATGACGTCCCGGCGGCACGTCGCCGAGCACTGCCGTGAATACGGCGGCCGCGATCGCGGCGGTGCCGACCTCGAGCACTACATTGCCGCCGAAATCGGGGGTGGGGCCCGGCCGTTGCACCAGGGTGACGCCGATGTCGGCGTCGATCGCGCCGAACGCGCGCAGCGGGCGTCGCCGAGTTCCGGTCAGCGTCAATGCGATTCGCGGATCGGCGGCCACACGCAAGGCCGCCGAGAGGTCCGGGTTGGCGTGCAGCGGCATGCGGCGGTCCAATTCGCGGGTGAGCTGGTCGAATTCGTCTTCCCAGCGCACCGAGGCGATCAGGCGCAACGGAAAGGGGTAGCGATCCGACCGCGTCTCGCGCCAGATGTGCATGAACTCATCGGGCGTGAACTCGAACTTCACCCGCGCTCACCGCTCGGGTGGGCCGCAGGCGCATCGGACCCGATTGCCTGCGGAACCGCGGGATCGTCGGGGCCGACCAGTTCTTCGTACTGGCCGATCAGGTAGTCGGGGACCTTGCGGCTCGACTCGTCCTCCCCCGATTTACGTCCCGCACCGGGCGAGGACATGCCCGACATACCGTTGCGGCCGCTGCTGGCCGCGCTGGTCGCCGCAGTGGAAACCGTTGCCGCGCGGGAATTTCCGGTCGTCGGCACGCCGGTGACACTGCGCCCTGGACTCGGCGTGGTGCTGCTGCCGGGTCCGGATGTGCCACCCGGTCCAGAGGTACCGAAGCTGCCCGGCTGTCCGGAGGTCGTCTGGGTGGTAGTTGTCGCGGCGGGCGAGGTGGCGGTAGTGCTCGCGGCTGTCGTCGGAGACTGCGTCTGTTGTCCGGTAGTGGAATTCGAGTCGAGGCCCGTGGGGTTCACCGTGCCCTGATCGCTCCCCGGTGTGCCCGATCCGTTCGACTCGCCGTTGCTACCGCCAGTGTTCCCGGTGCCCGATCCAGTGGTGCCGCCATTGCCGCCCCCGCTACTTACGCCCGGCCCGCTAACGCCGTTGCCTCCGCCCGGCGACGTGACCGGCACGAATGTTGGGACACCGGAGCCGGCGGGACCGTAGGACGGTTTGTAATTGTTGTTCATGGTGTCGATCGCCGTGCGATGCAGCGCCTCGATACCGCGCTGATAGGCGACTTCCTGGCTGTCACCGGCCCCGACCAGTCCCGCGCCGACCGCGGAAATGATGACCTGTGCGGGATCCAGCGTGGTCGCCGAACCCCTGCTCCCGTCCGCCGCGGATGGCGGCGGCACCGTCATCTTCACCACCTCGGCGGCTGACGCCACACCCTTTATCCGGTGCCCGCAAGCATTGATCACCTGCTCGACATCACTGGCCTGCCGATAAAACGTCTGCGCCGCAGCGAGAGCCGCATCGGCCATGGCCCCCTCGATACCCGAGGCCAATGCCTTCTGAATCGCAAGATTCGCGCCGAACAGTCCACCGCTCAGCGCGGTTGCGATGCTGATCCAGGTATCGGCCTGATGATGCATGATGCCCGGACTCATCTGCTGCGCGT
The DNA here is from genome assembly GCF_044457245.1 of Nocardia sp. NPDC050630. NCBI lineage: Bacteria > Bacillati > Actinomycetota > Actinomycetes > Mycobacteriales > Nocardiaceae > Nocardia > Nocardia sp. NPDC050630. Next base: position 379,550 of record NZ_JBITGN010000003.1, on the reverse strand, counting down.
GAGTGTAGATCTCCTCATGCGTGATGCCCTCGAACTGCTCCATCCGAGTGATGTACGCCGGATCCTGGCCGACAGCAGACAGTTTCGTCTCGTACTGCTGCGCCCCCTGCTGCTGACCGCGCGCAAGTGTGCTCGGCTGAGTGGTGTCGGGCTTGCGGCTCGAATCGAATGCACCGAGGGCTGAGGGAACATTGTTGATGTCGAGAGGGCCGGTCATGGTTAGTTGTCCTTGCCGATCTCCGGTTCGATGGTGGAGGCGATGTCGGTTATGCCGTCGCAGGGGTTGAGGGTTTGGGGGGCGCGGTCGGTGAGATCGACTGCCATTTGCAAGAACCCCACCTTGGTTCGGATATCGACCTGGCAGCCGCGACGCACTTGGGGATCACGAACCAACAGGGCTTGGCGACCGTTTATAGTGATCGGCTCGCTGTAAGAGCCGACCTTTGCGACGTCTTCTTCCCAGGTAGCGTTCCCGGAGTTCAGCCGCATTGTGCGTTGCGGTGACGAAAAAGTGCACGTCAAGAATGAATACTCCGCGATCAGATCGTCAAGTCGCTCACGGGTAACCGGATCGAATCCGGCTCGTCGGATTGTCTCATCACTGATCCAGGTGCAGGGATCGAAAACCACCTTGGGGCGGCCAGTGCTTGCGGTGTATTTGTTGTCCTGCGTAGGCGGCTGGAGCTTGGGGTTCGTCAATGTCGGCCGAGCCGATTGCGTTGCTGAGGACGACATCGTGGTGTGATCTGTGTCGGCCGGTGTCGCGTGGTTGTCGGATGAACAGCTCGCTGCCAGCGCGGCGGCCGCCACCGCTAGCAGGGCAATGCGGATTCCAGTCATGACGATTGCACCTCTGAGGTGGCGGTGCTGATCGACCGCGCATTCATGGCGTCGGCCTCGTCCACCAACTGACCGGCTCGTAGGTATGCCGCCGCCATCTTCAGCGCCGCCTCTTTCATCCCGTTAAGAGCTTCTGTCATCTTCACCGCCTTGCCGGAAAATCCGTCTTGAAGCTGCTTGGCGGACTCGAATCCGCCGAACCCCTCCAAGGAATGCAGGTTGGTTGATCGCTTGATCTGTGGTTCGAGCGTCGTCTCGACGAACCTCGTATAGACCTCGGCGCACCGACGTGCGGCGTCGGTCTCCATCCGAAATGTTCCCCCAGTGGCCTGTTGATACAGCGCATTCGCGGCCGATTGCCCCACTTCCACGGCTATCCCTCCCTCGCTGTCCGTTCGCTCAATGTACTGGACGCGTGAAACCATGAATCGGTTCCCTTGGGACGCAAAGTGTGTCTCGATTGATTTCGATCCTGCAGGTTCGGACACTCCTGCCGTACTCAGCGCCCGCACCCCAACCAAGCCGTGTGGGGATGCCCGGGCTTGTAGCGGGTCAAGTGGTCCCGCTGAACAGGTATGTGCCGATTGTGATCTGGTTTGCGAATGACCTGTTGGATGCAATCCTTCCTGGGGTTATGCCCTCATCGCATGATCATTCGTGATGTGCCCTCCGCATGGGATGACGGTGTGCTCTGCTGGTGCCAACGGTGAAACCTGAAGGGAGGCGGGCATGTCGGAGGACGGATCGACGCTGGCACGGCGGCAGCTGGGGAAGTATCTGCGGGATGGACGGGAGGGGTGCGGACTCACGCTCCAGCAGGCAGCCCGGCTGATCGACCGCAGCGGCAGTACCTTACAGCGGATCGAGAAGGGCACGGTGGCGCATCTGCGCGATGTGGATCTCGAGGCGCTGTGCAAGATCTACGAGTTCGATCCTGACCACACTGCCGCGATGAAAGGGCTTGCGGTACAGGGCAATGAGCTGAGCTGGTGGCTCGAATATGGCGACGTGATGCCAGCGAACTTCGACTTCTTTGTCGGGCTGGAGGCTTCCGCGCAGCGGCTGACCACCTATCAGCCCGAACTCGTGCCGGGGTTGTTACAGACACCGGCATACGCCAGCGTGCTCCTGCGGTCGGGCTATCCCGACGACGGCCCTGAGGAACACGCGCGTCGGGTGCAGTTGCGGATGCGGCGGCAAACGAGAATCACCCGCAAGCACCATCCGGCGACACTCGACGTCATGCTGCGAGAGTCGGTCCTGCGAGGGGTGGTTGGTGGCCCGAAAGTGATGGCGACCCAGCTGAGACACCTCGCCGACATGAGCACCCGCTCCAACGTACGGTTGCAGATCCTCCCGTTCAGCGCGGGATTCCCCTTGGGGGACGCAACCGGTCCATTCGTCATCCTCGAGTTCGGCACGGATAAGCAGGGGCAGGCGATCGAGCCGCCCATAGTCTTCACAGAGAATTTCACAGGGGGCTTGTATCTTGCGAAACCAGCCACCGTCCGCCGGTACCATGATGCCTACGAGGGCCTCCGGCGAAGTGCGATGGATCCCATCGACAGCCGTGCTCTACTCATGCGAATGGCGAAGGAGTACGCGTGAACATTGATCTGACCGGTGCTGGCTGGTTCAAGAGCAGCCACAGCGGTGCCAGCTCAGACTGCGTCGAAGTCGCCTTTCTCCCGAACAACCATGTCGGCGTTCGCGATTCGAAAAACCCTTCCGGCCCCGCACTCGTATTCACCCCAGCCGAATGGTCAGCCTTCACCGCCGCGACAAACCGCGGAGACTTCGACCACTGACCTCAGAGGGGCACCACATGGCGAAACCACTCGGACACGAAGTGGTTCAAGAGCAGCCACAGTGGTGCCCACTCGAACTGCGTCGAAGTCGCCTTCCTCCCGAACAACCATGTCGGCGTTCGCGATTCGAAGACCCCTCCGGCCCCGCACTCGTATTCACCCCAGCCGAATGGTCAGCCTTCACCGCCGCGACAAACCGCGGAGAGTTCGACCACTGATCTCGGAGGGGCACCCTATTGCGCATCCTCGGACGCGACGTGGTTCAGCAGCAGCCGCAACGGCGCCCACTTCGAGCTGCGTCGAAGTCGCATCCTTCCGAACAACCGTGTCGGCGTTCGCAATTCGAAGAACCCCTCCGACCCCGCACTCGTGTTCACCCCAGCCGAAAGGTCGCCTTCACGCCGCGACTACCCATGGCGGGTTCACCCGCTGACGGCCTACCGGTCTCGTAGCGAGCCAGTCGTCTGTGCTGAGGCGTCGTCCTGCTTACTGTCCGACGGACATGAGCACCTCGATATACGTCGAAGCGGAATTCGACGACGTTGCGAAGCCAATCAACCTCATACCTCGAGCAACAGCGATTCGATACAGCACGCTCGAGCGCTCGGTCCTGTCAGCTGACTACTGGTCGTTGGCGGTCGTCGTAGAGTCTTCTGCCTAGATTCCGCTCACCGTTCGGTGTTCGGTATTGACCGGACACCGTCCGATTCGGAACTCGACCACGTAGCGCAGCCGAATAGCCCCACCAACATGGCTTCTATGACGCCGGCTCCAGCCTGTCGCGCCCTGGCCGAGGCACCAGCACCGATTCAGCGGTCAGAGCCCCGCGGTCGCGTACTTCGAGGGGCTTCCGATCGCCGCTCCAAGAGACGACCTGCACCGGCTTGCCTTTGTCGACGAACAGGTAGTAGCCCTGCTCCGGTCCTTCCCGGTAATCCATTGTGGGGAGATGCTTCCAACACTGACCTGGTGTGTTCGCGTTCTTGTTGAGGTCGGCCACTTTGGTGGACACACGCACCTCCACCAACCGCTCCCAGCTATCAGCCCAACCCGCAGCACGGGTTATCTCGATCAGCGTGGCTCCATCCGTACCCTTTGCCACCTCGCGCAGTGCGGCGTCGAAACGCTTGCTCGATCCAAGCGGCTCGGCTTGTGGAGAGCTGAAATCGAATGTGCCAGTGCAGGTCTGATCGTCCGGTCGATCGGTGGAGGTGGTGCATGCACTCAACGCCGACAGGGCAACGGAGATCAGCAGTACGTACTTCACTTTGGTCATATGATCATTTCTTCCCCGGCAACGGAATCTCAACTCCGGCAGGCTGGCCGGTATCGCTCTCGCTCACGGTGTTGCTCCAGGTGATTGTCGGCCGACTCCGGAGGCCGGTGGCCGGGTCGACGGGGTTGCCGAGGACGATGGCTTGCCCATTGTCGATGTGTTCCTTGACCTTCTGCGCCAACTCTTCGGCAGATGCGCTCGAGTTCGCCAGGCCGATCTTTCGCCCTTGTTCGTTGTTGTACAGATCCATAGCCTCGCGATGCGGCGGGTTCCCACCGATCTTTTCATGGCTAGTGGTGTAGGTCTGAGTCCAATCCTCGCCGAACTTTTGCGTCATCAATGCATTCCAGTATGTATGTCGGAATGCGTCACCGTGCCCGTCCAGGTATGAGGTCGGGTACCGCTTTTTGGCTTCGTCCTCCGCCAGCGAGGTGATATCGAAGAAATCCTTGAGACCAGATAGACCCTTCTTGGAGTAGAGGTTATCGAGAGCCCTGGACTCCTCCTCGGTCATCAGAGTGGCCTTGAAATCTGGTATCGCCATACGAATGACGTCGAGCAGGGCGCCATCCGAGGGCCAAATCACCGGCTTGGAACTCGACGTTTCGGTTTGGTAATCCGTGAGTACCTTTGCGAGGGTCGGATCGGACGGAGTACCAGACACGCCTTGCTTTACTGAATCGGCCAACTTCTCCAGTAGCCGTCCAAGGTTCTCCGACCCGGTGAGATCGGCCTCCTGAATCCGGGTCAGCGCTTGACGAATCGCCTGGGTCAGCCGAAACTCCTCCAACTCCTTGTTGGCGACAGCAGTGGCGGGAGACCACCAATGCTCCTTCATCGTCTCCCAATTCGATTGGTGTGAAAGCACTTCGCCGTCTGGTTCACAGAATAGATCCCAGTCCGAATCCTCGACCTCTTCGAGCCACCCACGGATCTCTCCGATCTTCCCTTCGATGGTCTCGCAGATGGAGTTGATCGACTTCGCCATCTCCTCGTAGACATCGACGGTCGCGAATCCATCCTTCTTGTCCTGCTCGCCGCGCTCGCGCACGCTATCGCCTGACTTGCCCTCGAAATATTCATATGACTGCGCTATCTTGCGACCCGCGTCAGCCATTTCCGAATCGATCTCACCTGACACGCGCTTCACGATTGATGCCACATCACGGGCCGGGCCGAGATTCCAACCCAGTACCTGAGGCACTGTGAGGGGATGATCCTCGTGAAGCCCGCTCACCGCTCCCCTACCTGACGCAAACGGGTCGCGTTGGCTTCATCCAGTTGCTCGAAGGCCGTGGCCTGTTGCTCGACTACACCAGCAAGCTCTCGCATCCGGCCGACATGAAAGTCCACTACACGGTCCAGCGCTTCAAGCGTCTCCTGGATGCGAACCCCTGTTGAAGAACCCTGCAGCTTGTCCCGCGCATCATCACGACTGTCTTTCGCGACCGGCGCCTTACCAGCGATGGTGTCCGAGTGGACCCTCACATCAGCCGCCAGCTTACGCATCCTCACCGGGTCGACCTCGAACACGGATTCACCACACTTTCGATTTCACTTGCCGCGGCTCGCAAGTTGCGTACGACAGACTCACCGAGAGAATGTATTCGCGGACCACTGCCGCTACCTTCGCCGCGTCGGCGCATCCTGACTGAGCTCTGTATAGATACGTTCGGCCTCAGCCTGAGCATTTCCATACGCGATCCGGTGCTGATCCGCGATCAGCCGCTCGAGCCGTCGAGCACCCGCTTCCAGCGCATACGGCTCGATGAACAGAGCCGTGATCGTGCCGCGAGCATCGGCTTCGACATACACGCCACCGTCCGCCGATCGCGAGCTCCCGCGCACCTCGGAGACCGCGGCGTTCAATCGTTTGAGGTGCGCTGCCCGACGCTCGGTGTACTCGTCCATTGCTCCCCAACCCCGATCGACACATGGATCGTCTTCGACGTACAGCGAAACTCTATCGGGCACAAGTTCTCAGCCGCAAACCCGTTGGGACTGGGTTTGTGTCGCGTTGTTGGCCTCAGGAGCTGTCCAGCTGGCGAACCGAACGACCTCTTGCGAGTGACACGGTTGCCATACTGATCAATCCGGGTCAGCGACTCACACCACTGCGACTCAGCGGCGGCGCAGGCCCGAAAGGACCAATGCCGCAAGGGCGCCCGCGCCAAAGGAGGCGGCGCTGGTGCCCATGGAAAGGCCCGGCGCGCTCACACGGGGCTTGATTACGGCGGGGGCGGGTGGGGGGATTTCGGCTTCGATCTCGTTTTCCGATGCCGTTGCGGCCCAGGCGGTTGCGAACAGGATGATGCGATAGGTGGTGTAGCTGAACACCATTAGGCCGATGATCGATCCGAATACCGCGCCCGCGGGGCTGTGCAGCACCATCTGCAGGTAGAACGACGCGACGTATTTGAAGAGCTCGAAGACCACTGCGGCGATCGCCGCGGCTCGGGCGGCACTTCGCAGGGTGACCGGCTCGCGGGGCAGGCGTGCGATCATCCAGACGAACACCGCCCACGATGCGAGGAAGCCGAGCAGTATCGAAATGAGGACCAGGATCAGCCGCGCACCGGGCAACTCCGACAGACGGAACGTGCTCAGCAGTCGCGCGCCGAGGGTGCTCGACGCCAGCGTGGACAGGCCGATCGAGACCACGAAGGCCAGGCCGAGACCGATCAGTGCGCCGAGGTCGGAGAGTTTATTGAGGAACCAATTGCCTTCCGGGGTCTTCTGTTCCCACTGTTCGGTCAGTGCCGCCCGCAGATTCGCCATCCAGCCGAGTCCGGTGTAGACACCGACGAGCAGACCGAGCGTACCGACCGTGCCGCGCGATCGGATGGCCTGATCGATCAGATCATTGAGCTGGCCGCCCAGTGATCCCGGAATGTTCTCGATGATCTTGTTCCGCACTTCGGTGAGCATGTCCGGGTCGCCCGACAGTACGGAGCCCGCGATCGCGAAGGCGACCATCAACATCGGAAACAGCGACAGCACTGTGAAATACGTGATCCCTGCCGCGTAGTAATTACCGCGTTGCCGTTGATAGTTTCCGCCCGCGCGGATGAGGTGATCCAGCCATGGCCGCGACTGAATCCGACGTTCGAGCGCCGCCTTGATGTTGTCGATCACCTGCATCTGTCACGCCCCTTCAACAGAGACCGCGCGGTGCTGGTCGACGAGCGGTCGCTAGCGGTATTCCCCAGCTAGCGAGCCAAAAACCCCACCCGGTCGTAGACCTGTGCCAGAGTGTTGCCGGCAATCTCGCGCGCCCGCTCGGCACCTGCGTCGAGGATGCGGTCGAGTTCGCCCTGATCCCCTAAATACTCTTCCACCTTCGCCCGCAGCGGGGTGACAAATTCGACCAGCGCGTCGGCGACATCGGACTTCAGATCGCCGTACCCCTTACCGTCATAGTCGCGTTCCAGCGTGACGATCGGGGTGCCGCTCAGCGAACTCAGGATCACCAGCAGGTTGCTCACACCGGCCTTGGCTTCCGGGTCGTAGCGGATTTCGCGCTCGGTATCGGTGACCGCGGAGCGAATCTTCTTGGCGGTGATCTTCGGATCGTCGAGCAGGTTGATCAGACCGGCGTCGGTGGAGGCCGACTTGCTCATCTTCGAGGTCGGATCCTGCAGGTCGTAGATCTTCGCGGTGCCCTTGACGATATGCGCCTCCGGCACCACGAAGGTCTTCTTGAACCGAGTGTTGAAGCGCTGAGCCAGATTTCGGGTCAGCTCCAGATGCTGGCGCTGATCCTCACCAACTGGCACCTGATGCGCACGGTAGAGCAGGATGTCCGCGGCCATCAGGACCGGATAGGTGAACAGTCCGACGCTGGCGTTCTCCGCGCCCTGTTTGACCGACTTGTCCTTGAACTGGGTCATCCGGCTGGCCTCGCCGAATCCGGTGATGCAGCTGAGCACCCAGGTCAGCTCGGCATGCTCGGGCACCTGGCTCTGCACGAACAGGGTGGAGCGCTTGGGGTCGATGCCGAGCGCGAGCAGCTGCGCGGCCGCGGCCTTGGTGCGCCGGCGCAGTTCCTTCGGATCCTGCGACACGGTGATCGCGTGCATATCCGGAATGAAGTAGAGGGCGTCGTAGTCGTCCTGCATGGTCACCCAGTACTGCAGCGCCCCAAGGTAGTTGCCGAGATGGAAGGATGCGCTGGTGGGCTGGATCCCGGACAGCACCCGCTGTTTGCGTTCAGCGGCCGGGTTCGTCTGAGCAGGACTGGACATATCCCGATCTTCGCATGGCTGTCACGCGGAATTTCGCGGGTCCCTCCGTGGTTACGCTCCGCTACCGCCTCCGGGCCCGTCGCTCACCCCGCGGTGTCCGATCTGCGGCGTTCGCGGGTCCCTCCGTGGCTACGCTCCGCTACCGCCTCCGGGCCCGTCGCTCACGCCGCGGTCACGCGGAATTTCGCGCCGCCCAGTTGCGTGGGTCGACACCGGGCATACTCGGGCGGCCGGTGCTGTGCAGTTCGCGTTCCCGCTTGGACAGCAGCTTGTAGACCGGCGCGCTCGGACCGGCCAGCGTCCCGCGCAGCACCGGCGGTACCAGCGGCGGTGCGATATGCGCGGTGCGCACGCCCTGCGCGAGCGCGCGGTAGGCGAGTTGCTCGGGCAGCCCCCAGCGCATCCCGTACATATCGCGGATCCGCGGCGGCAGACTGCCCTGCACCAGCAGGTAGAACGCGTCGACGACCTGGCGGATCGGCCCGCGCTGCCGATAGGGCACACGCTGACCGGCCAGATACGAACCGACCAACCGGGCCTCATCGGTGAGGAACAGCTCGTCCGAGGCCAGATAGTCGTCGAAGGATCTGCGGAACAGCGGGTAGCTGCTGGGCGCGGCCTCGCGCGGCATGCCGAACAGCTCGCCCCAGCGGACGTAGTCCTGGTACAGGCCCTCGCGTTCGCCGTCGGTCAGCGGGCGGACCAGCAGATCGTGCATCACTTCGGCCGAGTCGAAGGCGAAGGCCATGGTCATGTACATCAGATGCGGGTCGAATGCGGAGTAGCCGGTGCCCGCCGGATGCTGCGGGCCCGCTTCCTCGGGTAGTTCACCGACGACCTTCGCATGCTTTTTGGCAGTGAAGGCGAGCGCGCGATCCGCCTCGTCCTTGCTGCCGAGGAAGACGGCCTCGAAAAGCTTGCCGGTCAACGCGAGTCGCGTGTACGGAGTCATCCGATGCTCGGTGTTCTCGGCGGTTCCGACGTACAGCAGCGGATTGACCGCCCCGATCACCAGGGCACGCTGACCGTAGGTGAGGCCAACCGCGCGTTTGCTCATGACGCGTCGGGCCATCGAATGATCGGCGAAATAGCCGGGCTCGGACATCGCTGCCTCCTCGTTGAGCGCGTGCCGTGGGGCGCGTTTGCCCCGTCATCCCTGGCATTGGAATGCACAGCATCTGACAACAGAATCCACCAGATTTCGCAATCTGGCAACATTCTCAACCAGATTGACGGCGTCCTCCGCTACCACGATCTGGTCGACCGGGACCGCAGCCATGCCAGAATCGCGGTATGAGTTCATCGCGAAGCGATTCCGTGGCGGGCGGTGCTCGCGCGATGAGTGGCCCGACGAAACGTGCCTACGGCGGCGTCTCCGCCGACGAACGCCGCGCCCAGCGACGCACGGCACTGCTCGATGCCGCACTGGAGATCATCGGCACCCAGGGCATCGCCAAGCTCACCGTTTCCGGACTGTGCGCACAGGCTGGACTCAATGAGCGCTACTACTACGAAAGCTTCGACAGCCGCGATGCGGTGCTGGCCGCGCTCATCGATCGGATCGCGGAGGAACTGGCCGGGGCGATCATCGGTGCGCTGCAGACCGCACCGGCCGATACCCGAGCCAAGGCGCATGCCGCGATCTCGGCAGGGATTCACCTGCTCACCGACGATCCGCGCAAGGCGCACGTCGCACTGGTCGCGGGCATGGCGACGCCGGAACTGCGCGCCCGCACGAACCAGACGGTGCGGGTATTCGCCCGCATCGTCGCCGCCGAGGGCATCGACTTCTACGGCATCACCGACCCGAATCCCGATCCCACCATCGACTTTCGCGCCACCTACCTGGTCGGCGGCCTGGTCCAGACCCTCACCGCCTGGCTACAGAACGACCTCCCGCTCACCCGCCAAGAACTGATCGATCACACCACCGACGTCTTCGTACTCCTCGCCGATGACCTCGCCAGCCGCCTCACCTGAGCCAGACCGGCATGAATGGTTGTTCCCCGCGAGACCGACAGCCACCATTCGACTGTGTTCGGCGCTACGGGCTCAGGCGGACGATTTCCGGGTCGGATGGTTCGCCTTGGAGCACGACCCGGAAGGCCAGGCCCTTGGTGGACCAGTATTCGGCGGCCTCGCGCATGGCTTCGATGAACCATGCGCGTTCTTCCAGTTCATCGATCAGTAGCTCGGCCGAATCGCGGATTACGGCAACATATCCGGCGGCGGGGCCGACGAAATCATCGAGATCGCGCAGACATTCGTCGAAGGCGTCCTTATTCGCGCCGAAGTAATACGGGAATTGGAAGGCGGCCGCGAATTCGTCGAAAACACCTGCGGTGGTTTGCATTTTGGGCCCCCGCAGTTCGCGTACCGCGTAGTCGACGGGTGCGTCGTAGCGCACGCCGCTGAGCGTTGGCGCGTCGACGGGGAGGGCACCCACCACGGCGGACGGCGCCGAGGCCGCGGCGTCGGTGGACCGCTGGACCTCGGGACGGGCAAGGAACTGCGATAACGGAACTGTCATCAGCGCATCCTCGTGAAGGTCTCGTAGTGGTCACCGGTGTACCAGGCCGAACCGTCGCTGCCGGTGACGATGCGTTCGGCGTCGCGGGAACGGTTGGGCTGCTTCGGGTTCACATCCCATTCCTGGTAGGTGATGGCTTTGCCCGCCGAATCCTTGGCGGGCAGGGTGCCGCCGCGATTCATCCAGCGGTCACCACCCTTGGTGCCGGACGCGTTCGCTGAATCCGGCCAGCGGCCCGCGTCGATTTCGGTCAGGGTCGCGTAGGCGCGATCCGGAACGCCGGGGGCTCGGACTGTGGATGTGGTGGTGACATCCGGGCCGCGCGCCGGAACCGCCACGCTGGCGCTGCGCGTGGTGGAGGTCACCGAGGCCGCGCTCGGCTTGCTGTCCCCGCCACGCGAGGCGAGCAGTGCGATCACCAAGGCCAGCAGAGCCACACCTAATGCGGCGAAGGCGCGAACCCGCTTCGATGAAATATTCATGCGATCCCGATCTCCAGCACTGCCATACCGCGAACTTTATCGGTACTGCACCGTGACGGGCGCGTGGTCGGACCAGCGCTCGGCGTAGGTGGCGGCGCGTTCCACCACCGCCTGCTTCGCCCGGCCCGCCACCTCGCCGCGGGCCAGGTGGTAGTCGATGCGCCAGCCCGCGTCGTTGTCGTAGGCGCGGCCGCGGTAGGACCACCAGCTGTACGGGCCCGCGACGCCGGGATGCAGGTTGCGCACCACGTCCACATATCCGGCGGCGAGCATGCCGTCGATCCAGGCCCGCTCCTGCGGCAGGAAGCCAGAATTCTTCAGGTTGCCCTTCCAGTTCTTGATATCGAGTTCGGTATGCGCGACATTCCAGTCGCCGCAGATCACGAAATCGCTGGTCTGGGCCCGCATATGGGTGCCGATCTCGTCGAGGAAGCGGTACTTCTCGTCCTGCATCGGCGTATCGGCCTCGCCGGTATGCACGTACACGCTGGCCACGGTCAATTCATCGAATTCGGCCTCGACATAGCGTCCGGTACCGGCGAATTCAGCGCTGGGATGCCAGGTTCCGTCCTGCCAGCCGCCGAGTCCGATGCGCACGGCACGCGGTTCGCGCCGGGACAGAATGCCGACTCCGGCCCGCCCCTTCGCTCCCGGTTCCGCATGCGTCAGATACCAGCCCGCATCCAGTGCGGGCGCGAGCGCGGCGCGGGTCTGCTCATCGGTTGCCCGGGTCTCCTGCAGGCAGATGATGTCGGCTTCGGTGACCGCCAGCCACTCGAGCATCCCCTTGCCCGTCTTGCCCGTCGCCGCACGGACCCCGTTCACATTGATCGACGAGATGATATAAGGCACCAAACGACCGTACAATGCTGGTCAGACGAACTCCCCCGGGACATCGCAGTCCAGGAAGGGGTGAATGACGATGAAGTCAGGCACCACCAACTCTCCCGCCCCCATCAAAGCGCTGCATATCGGATCCGGTGATCCGGTTCTGCTGCTGCACGGGTTCATGCTTTCGCCGCACTGTTGGGAACAGGTCGCGCTGCGGCTTTCCGCGCATTGCGAGGTATTCGCCCCCGCCTTTGCCGGCCACTGGGGTGGTGAACCGATCGACGGCTGGTCGACCGATGTCCATACCCTCGCCGACCGGATCGAGGATCAACTCGATGAACTCGGTTGGCGTACCTGCCATATCGCGGGCAATTCGCTCGGCGCCTGGGTCGGCTTCGAACTGGCCCGACGCGGCCGGGCCCGCACCCTGACCGCGATCGCACCGGCGGGCGGTTGGCAGTCGCCCTCGCTCATCCAGTTCCGCGTCGGTGCGAAATTCCTCTCGCTGGTGCCGATCGTCCAGGTCGGTAAGCGGCTCGGCGGATTCGCGATCAACAATCCGATCGCGCAACGCTTCGCCCTCATGCTGCTGAGCAAGAACGCGGCGGCCGTCTCGCGCCGCGATATCGCCGCCGTGATCAACGCCGCACTGCACTGCCAGGTCCTGCTCCCGTTGATCCTGGGCACCGTGCGCGCTCCCGCGCTGGAAGACCTGTCGAACCTTCCGACCCCGGTGCGCCTGCTGATGGCCGAATACGACCGGATCATCCCCAACCGCGTATACGCCCGCCGCTTCCTGCGGGAACTGCCCGACTCCGCCGACCGCATCCTGGTCAACGGCGTCGGGCACGTCCCCATGCTCGAAGCTCCGGACCGCATCGCGACGCTAATAGCCGAACATATCTACGCCAGCCGCACTCACTTGCGCGCGGTGTGAAAACCCAGCACATGCCGTGCGCCGTCACCTATGTGCTGTGCCGACCGCGAAGTTCGCGCTACTGGGCGAGCAGGCCCTTGGCTATGTGGGTCACCTGGATTTCATTGCTGCCCGCATAGATCATCAAGGACTTGGCGTCACGGGCGAGTTGCTCGACTCGGTACTCGGTCATGTAACCGTTGCCGCCGAACAGTTGGACCGCGTCCATGGCCACCTCGGTGGCAGCCTCGGAGGCGTAGAGCTTCATGGCCGATGCCTCGGCGAGCGTCGGCGGCTTACCCGCCTTACCGCGCTCGAGGGTGTTGAAGACCATGTTCTGCACGTTGATCCGGGCAATCTCCATCTTGGCCAGCTTGAGCTGCACCAACTGGAAGCGGCCGATCTCCTGACCCCACAGCTTGCGGCTCTTGGCATAGTCCAGGCAGAGCCGGTGACATTCGTTGATGATGCCCAACGCCATGAAACCGACACCGATGCGTTCGGCGGTGAAGCTGGAGCGGGCGCTCTCCCGGCCGTCGCCGCCCTTGTGCTCCTCGGTCTCACCGAGCAGCCGGTCGCGGCCCAGGCGCACATTGTCGAAGAACAATTCACCGGTCGGCGAGGCGTGCAGGCCCATCTTCTTGAACGGCTTGCCCTGGGTGAGGCCATCCATCCCCTTGTCGAGCACGAAGGTGAGCACCTTGCGCTCGCGCTTATCGCCGCCGTCACCCTCGTCGAGCTTCGCGTAGACGATCATCACGTCGGCGAACGGGCCATTCGTGATGAAGGTCTTCTGACCGTTGAGGATGTAGTCCTCACCGTCGCGCTTGACATAGGTCTTCATGCCGCCGAACGCGTCCGAACCGGAGTCGGGTTCGGTAATCGCCCATGCCGCAACCTTTTTCATGGTGACGATATCGGGAAGCCAGCGCTGCTTCTGCGCGAGCGTGCCACGCGACAGGATGGTGGTGGCGCCGAGACCGATGCTGACACCCATCGCGGTGACCAGCCCCATGCAGACGCCGGACAACTCCCCGATCAGTACCGCCATCAGCGACTCCTGACCGGCGAACGGGCTACCGCCGGATGGCTTTTCGGACTTCTCCGGCAGCGGCTCGCCCGCGGCCAGCGCCTCCGCCTTCTCGCGCTCCTTGGCGAGCAGTCGCTGCACCGCCTCCCCACCCAGCGCATCTATTCCGAAGTCGCTGAACAACTTCCGAATGATCGGGTAGGGGGTGAGCTCACCGCTCTCCAGTGCGTCGAGCTGCGGGCGGACCTCCTTATCGATGAAGTTGCGCACCGCCTCGCGGATCATCTCGTCGGTCTCGGACCATTCGAACATCGTCGTCTCCTAACGTTCCCGCGAGATCAAGGCAGCCGAGCGGCGATATCGTCGATGAGCCACGGCCCGTCGGTCTCGATCGTCTTCACGTCGTGCCAGCCTGCCAGCTCGGATATGGCACCGCCCTGAACCGCGAAAACCTTGCCGGTGATCGGGCACTTTTCCGATGCCAGATAGGCGACCAGCGGAGAAATATTGGCCGGGCTGAAGGCGTCGAAATCGCCGTCCTCGACCGCCGAGGCTTCGGCGGCCATCATCTCGCCCATGCCGGGGGTGGCCAGGGTGAGCCGGGTGCGCGCGATCGGCGCGATGGCATTGACCCGGACGCCGTAGCGCGCGAGCTCGTCGGCAGCGACCAGGGTCAGCGCGGCGATTGCCGCCTTGGCCGCGCCATAGTTGGCCTGGCCCGCATTCGGGATGGTCGTTCCGGAGGCCGAGGCGGTATTGATTACCGCAGCGTTCGGCTGGTTGCCTGCTTTGCTCTGCGCCTTCCAGTACGCCGCCGCGTGATGCAGCACCGCGGCGTGGCCCTTGAGGTGTACGGCGATCACCCCGTCCCACTGCGCCTCGTCCATGCCCGCGATGAAGGCATCGCGCAGGATGCCCGCATTGTTGACCACGATATCGAGACCGCCGAGCTCCGAAATCGCCTGGGCGACAACGTTAGCGGCACCCTGCCAGGTCGCGATGTTGTCGGTGTTCGCAACGGCCTTGCCGCCCGCCGCGATGATCTCGTTCACGACCTGCTGGGCCGGACCGACGTCGGAACCCTCACCGGCATTGCTGCCACCGAGGTCGTTCACGACGACGGCCGCACCTTCGCGTGCGAACAGCAGCGCATGCTCACGTCCGATGCCGCGACCTGCGCCGGTGACGACGGCGACCCGTCCTTCCAATGCACCCATCTAGATGGCTCCTCAGTTGTTCAGTAGTTGGTCGGCGACTTCGGCGAGACCGTCGCTCAGGACGACGTCTTCGCCACGGACGGTCTCGAAGGCGTACGTGGTGACGCCGTTTTCCGAGCCGATCCGCCAGATCCGGGTCTGCAGGTCGTCACCGGGGAAGACCATCTTGGCGAAGCGCACCGCGAATCGCTTCAGCCGGTGGACATCCGAGCCCGCGACCTCGGTGAGCACGGCCCACGATGCGAAGGCCATGGTGCACAGACCGTGCGCGATGATCCCGGGCAGACCGGCATCCTTGGCGACCTGCTCGTCCAGATGCAGCGGCACCGGATCGCCGGACGCGGGCGAATAGCGGTAGGTCTGATCGAGATCGACATGCTGCGGCACGACCGCGATCGGATCCTGTGACCGAAGGTTCTCGTCGAACTTGTGCGCCGGAGCGGCGACACCGACCGTCTTACCCGCGTCGATATTGCGGAAGAAGGCCGTCAGATACTGCTCGTTCACCAATTCCCCTGCCTCGGTACGGCATTCGATGAGAATGGTGATGGTGCTGCCATTGGAACGGCTGGCGTAGCCGATCGCCTTGGCCCGCGAGACCAGTTCGTCCCCCGGCAGGATCGCGCGGTGGAAGTGGAAATCCTGCTCTCCGTGCACGACTCGGCCGAATATATCCATCGGCGCGACATCGATCACCGGCATCATCATGGCCTCGAAGACCGGGACGATGCCGAAGATCGGTGCGGCCACCTCGCCCGACAGATGCACCTCGATCGGATCATTGGTCGCGGCGGCGTATTCTGCGATCCGCTCCCTGGTCACTTCGAAACGCTCATTGTCACACCAGGTTTCGAGTCCGCTGTCGTCGAACTCCACCGGCCGGGCCGCAGCAGCTGTCATTACCGACCCCTTTTCAGGCCGAGGCCAGCGCGTCGAGCTGTTCGAGCGATCGGTCCAACTGCTTCAGACCGTCCTTCTCGACCGCCTTGCCGAGCGCGCCCTTGATCAGCGCGCCCTCGAAGTCACCCGAGACCAGGATGGTGCTGCCACCATCGCCCTTGGGCTGGATATCGAAGGTGAACTCGGTCTTCACCCCGGCCATTCCGGTGCCGCCGAGGGTGAGTTTGTTCGGCTGCTCGACCGCGACGACGGTCCATTCCAACTTGTTCGCCATGCCGAGCATGACGATCTTCGCAACCAGTTTGGCCCCCTCGGCCAAGGTGGCGGGCGGCTCCTCCATGAAGCGCTCGTGAATGGTGAACCACTTGTCCCAGGTCTGCGGATCGGAGACGACAGCCCACAACGCATCCGGGGTGGCGTTGACGTCCTTGGTGGCTTCGATATGGCCCATGAGTACTCCTCGTCGAGTGAATATTGTTGCTGCATCCGGCTTTCGCCGAGCAGAGATCAGCGGTCGGCTCGCTGGTAGGCCGTGACGACCGCGGCGCCGCCGAGGCCGATATTGTGCTGCAGCGCGGCGGTGACGTTGTCGACCTGACGCTTGTCGGCGGTCCCGCGCAGCTGCCAGGTGAGTTCGGAGCACTGCGCCAAACCCGTTGCGCCCAAAGGATGTCCCTTGGAAATCAACCCGCCGGAGGGATTCACCACCCACTTGCCGCCGTAGGTGGTCTGGTTGTCGTCGATGAGCTTTCCGGCCTCGCCCTCGCCGCAGAGCCCGAGGGCCTCGTAGAGCAGCAGTTCGTTGGCGGAGAAGCAATCGTGCAGCTCGATGACCTGGAAGTCCTCCGGACCGAGGCCCGCCTGCTGGTAAACCTTCTGTGCGGCTCGAGCATTCATGTCGTAGCCGATGAGATTCTTGGCGGTGTTGTCGAAGGTGGAGGCGAAGTCGGTGGTCATCGCCTGGCCGACGATCTCCACCGCCTGTGCGGCGAGGTCGTGCGAGTTCACGAATTCCTCGCTGGCCAGCACGACCGCACCCGAACCGTCCGAGGTCGGCGAACACTGCAGCTTGGTGAGCGGGTCGTAGATCATCCGCGAGCCCAGGATGTCATCGAGCGAATACGCGTCCTGGAACTGCGAATACGGGTTGTTCACCGAATGCTTGTGATTCTTGTAGCCGATCTTCGCGAAATGCTGCGCGGTGGTGCCGTATTGCTTCATATGCTCGCGCCCGGCCGCACCGAACATCCACGGCGCCACCGGAAAAAGCACCTCGGAGATCTCCGCGAGTGCCATGACGTGTTTGGCCATCGGCTGTTCGCGATCGTCCCAGGTGGAACCGAGCGAGCCCGGCTGCATCTTCTCGAAACCCAATGCCAGGGTGCAATCGGCCAGGCCACCCCGAATAGCCTGCGCCGCAAGGAAAAGCGCCGTGGAGCCGGTCGAGCAGTTGTTATTGACGTTGACCACCGGAATGCCGGTCATCCCGAGTTCGTAGACCGCGCGCTGTCCGGAGGTGGATTCGCCGTAAACATAACCGACATAGGCCTGTTCGACTTCGCGATAGTCGACCCCGGCATCAGCCAGGGCCTTGGTGCCCGATTCCCGCGCCATATCCGGGTAGTCCCAAGCGCTGCCGTCCTTGTTCTTTCGGCGGCCCGGCTTTTCGAACTTCGTCATGCCGACGCCAACGACGTAGACCTTGTTCGCCATCGAACTCCTCACTTAGTACCTGACCCGGTGTGACCATGCGCCGGGCCGAAGACGCGGCCCGCAGTGTTCGAACCCGTCCGGATCGAACAGAAACAAACATACAGAGCTGTATGTAAGCCTGCAAGAGCTCGAGGCAATTCGGCTCATGAAACGTGAGAACTCCCTGCTCAGGACGAGTATCAGCACCATTCGGCGCGCGCTGAATATTGCGCCAAGGGTCAACGGCGAGTTGTCCAGGCGCGCAGAGGCATGGGCCGCCCACCAGCCCCGGCCGATGCTCGGCCCGAAGAGCACCGCGCGGCCGTCGCCAGCGACGATCCCGCGGTGCGCGCCCGCATCGGCTGCCGGGCGCTCTTCGGCGCGATCACGCAGATCCTCAGCCTTGTCTCTGCCCTGCGCGCGCGGCATTACCGAACAACATCGTCGGCTTCTACGCCGATTGCGCAATCGCGTGGATCGTCACCGTCGCAACAGATATTGCGGTCGACAAGTATCTGCCGACGATCTCGCCAACGCGTCCGCCGTTCCGGCGCGCCAACGCTGAGAGGGTTCTATTCGGCGGGCCGCGACAATGGATGCGCGGCCAATGCGGCCGTGGCGATCTCTCGCAGATGCACCGAAGCTCGCCGCCAACGTCGGTGCGCCCGTTCGGAATCCGGATCTATGAAGTTGGAAACCAGGATTCCGCGCAATGCGTCCATCGCGGTGTAGACGAAATCGCGAGCTTCCTTGCGCCGCATCTCATCCGGGACGAATCGAGCGACCGCCATCAGCACGGCATTATTGACGAACGGCTCGACCTTCTCCATCGCCGAGGCGAGAACCGGATCAGTCCGACCCGCCACCCACAGCTCAGCGGTAGCGATGAACAGTGGCCCCTGATGTAGCTCCCACAGGAAGTCCAAGGCCGCCCCGACCGGATCGCCGCCGCCCTGCACCCTGGACATCTCCCGCATCGCGGTCTCCGCGCGCAACTGCGCCAGATGGCTGATCGCCGCGACCACCAGATCGGTCTTGGACCCGAAGTGATGCACTTGGGCACCGCGGGTGACCCCGGCCCGTTCGGCTACCCGCGGCGTCGTGGTCCCGGCGTATCCGTATTCAACCAGGCAGTCGATGGTGGCATCGAGCAGACGCGTGCGCATCTCACTACTGCGCTGCTCCTGCGTGCGGCGCTGCTGCTTGGGCGCTTCGGACCTGGTCATTCCGGCGATTCTACACTTACATACAGATCTGTATGTTCATCGCCGCGTGGACCGATAAGCAAAAGTGATCACGGGCCGCCGGATTCGGCTCATTGCCCGGACCGACGCCGATACGCTGGTCGATCCGGACTGGGGCGAGGTCATCAGAGGTCACTTCATCGAACATCCCGATACGGCCGCGCTCACCGGCATCACCACCTACCACGACTCACCCGTCGGCTTCCTCCTGAAACTCGGTATCTACCTGCAGGATCGGCGCGGCAAGTTCGGCGGCCGGGTCGGCAATCTGCAGGGTGCGAATATGGCCATCCGGCGCACGGCCTGGCAGTCCCGCCATCGCGCCTTCATCGTCGGCGCGTGGCTCACGCACACGGTGCAGTGGCCGATCTACCGCTTTTGGGACTTCGAGCGGCGACGCTTCACGGCGCGTCCCGGTGCCGCGCGGATCTCCGCCGTAGGCGACTGAGCACGGTGAGCGCGTTCCGTCGAAAAATGGTCTGATTGGCTGGCGTAACCGATCAGGAGCACCACGATGGAACTGAGAGATATCGAGATCTTTCTGGCGCTGGCCGAGGAGTTGCACTTCGGGCGGACCGCGGAACGGCTGTATCTTTCCCAGGCTCGGATCAGCCAGTCGATCAAGAATCAGGAACGTCGTATCGGGGGGCGTCTCATCGACCGCGGCAACCCGCGCAATATCCAACTGACCGCGCTCGGCAAGCAGCTGCTCACCGATCTGCGCCCCGCCTACCACGGTCTGACCCAGGCGATCGAGAACGCGCGGACGACCGCGCAGGGCGCGGCTCGGGTGCTTCGTATCGCGATGATCGGCTTCAATTCATATGACTACCGGCCATTTTGGGAACTCTTCCGAACCCGGCACCCACAGTGGGAACTACAGATCCGCAATATCGAATTCGTCGAACAGTTCGACCCATTGCGACGCGGCGAGGCCGACATCGTCATCGCGTGGTTACCGGTCGAGGAACCTGATTTGACCGTCGGGCCGATCATCTCGACCGAACCCATGGTGGCCATGATGGGCGACGACCACGAGCTCGCGGACGAAAAGCACTTATCTCTGGAAGTTTTCGGCGATCGCGGCGTGCTGGCGCCGAGCAAACCGATGCCCGACTACTGGGAAGATGCCATCAGCCCCTTCTACACACCCGGGGGCCGCTCTATCGAACGCGTTTCCACCGTCTCGACGGTGGAAGACATCCTGACGGTCGCCAGCACCCGCAGCGCCTTCACCATGGGCATGAGCCACGTCGCCCGCTACTACAACCGCCCCGGTATCCGCTACGTGCCGATCAGCGATTCACACCTGGTCCGGTGGGCGCTGATCTGGCGCAGCGGCGGTGAAACCGAGCAGATTCGCGCGCTGGCGAACGTTGTTCGTGAGCTGGGGCCACTGGAGCAGAACTGACGCCGCGGTCGGACGCGTCCGAGCTGATGGCGACGCGGTCGAAGACAGGCTGACGCGACGAAGGCAGACGGCACGGCAAAGGCCCGCCGCAACGATGCGACGGGCCACGGGGCTCAGGCTCGGCCAACGTAGGCGAGCAGCCGCCGGTGCGCGGGAGCATCGCGGGGCGCCGCAACCTCCGGACCGAACATCCCTGGTACGCGGAAGTTTTCGATGCCCATTTCACGCATGATCGCCAGCAGCTCCGCGCACAGCTGCTCGTCGACCGAGTGCATCTGTCCGGTGGCGACCGCCAGATCGACACCGTGCACGACGAGTTCGGTCAGGTGGATCACCGCCGCCATCGGGCCGGGCACCTCGCCGAAGCCGAGACGCACCTTCTGCTCGAGTGCGTCGGGACGATGCCAGGCCGTGCGGTCGAGCTCGGCCGCCTCGGCGTAGGCGCCCTGCGGATCGGCGCCGAGCCAGTCGTCGTGGTGGTCGCGGACGGGGGTCAGGCCCTGCAGTTGCGCGGCAAAGATATTCATGCCGCCCACCAGGTGATTGAGCAGTTCGCGCAGGTCCCATTCCCGGCACGGCGTCGGCGCGGTCAGCTGTTCTGCGGCGATGCCTTCGACGATGCCGCCGGTCATATCGATGGCTCGGTCGATGCGGTCGATCGTGTTCATGTCAGGTCTCCTGGAAGTATCGAGCAGCAACGGGTTAGGCCCGGTCGAAGGTGTCGTCGAGCCAGTCGTAGATGCGAGCGAATGCGAAACGTTGTGCGCCGGACTGGCAATGGGCATCGGCGCCCTGCTCGGCGGTGAACTCGAGCAGCGTCTTCGGGCAGGTCAGATGCGCGAAAAGGCGTTCGGGCTGAGCTTTGAAGAACCCGTCATCGGCACCCGCGCACACCAACGTGGGACAGGCGATCTTCTCCGCGATGCCCTCGCGGACGTGGTAGTCGAGGTAGCTGGCGGCGAAAGCACGCGGCGTGCTGACGCCCATGGCGTACATGCCGTGCGAAATCGCCCAGCGCATAACGGGATTCGCTGCCATCGCCGCCTCGAGCGCGGCATCGAGCTCCGGATCGTCCGCAGCGCGGAGCCTGCGCTCGAGTTCCGCACGTTCACCGGGCAGACCCGCGGTGGAGATGTCGCCGAGGTCGTAGATGCCGTCGACGGCGATCAGGGCCGCGACCCGCTGGTCGAAGGCGGCGGCGCGCGGCGCGAGGACACCACCCATGCTGACCCCGAGCAGCGCGATCCGGTCGGTATCCACTTCGGGTCGCGCCGCAATGTAGTCGAGCACGGGGCCGACGACGTTCTCCCAATCCGGACGGAAGGCCAACCCTTGGTGGTGTCTGACGCCCGGCTGCCCCGGACCATCGAAGCTGAGCACGTGGTAGCCGCGCTCAACGGCCGCTGCCGCGCCGAAGAAGTGCATTTCCTCGACGGTGCCATCGAACCCGTTGTGCATCACCACCGTTGGACGCTGTTCACCCGAGTCGTCCGCGCGGTAGAAGTAGCCCGGCAGGGTGGTGCCTTCGTACGGAATCAGCACCGGCTCGATCACTTGGTCCGCGAGTTCGATTGCGGCGCGGAAGCATTCGACCGACGCATCGTAGGCATGCCGGATGCGCGGGTCGGCGGCATTGCCGTGCAGGAAGAATTCCGCGGCGCGGTAGTAGTTCGACGCACGCAGATAGCCGTCGCGGGCGCTGACCCGATGCGCCGTCCGCGCCGCGGCCGCTACCCGATCGGCCGTTGCCAGCCACTCGTCGTACCAGCTGTCGTAATCGTCGGGGACGATCCGCTGGGCAGTGACCGCGACCTCGCCGAAATCCGCTCCGCCATAAGCGATGTGACCGAAGATGCGCAGCGTCTCGTACCAGAACGAGTGGTTGTCGGGAAAGAAGATCGGTTCCATGTCAGCTCCTAAACGCAGTTCGTAACGGCGTTAAGCTCACGATAACGAGTGGCGGCCACAAACGCAAGTCAGCACTGCGTTAGGATGGGGGCATGGATGAACAAGCCCGCGCCCGCCGTCCCGGAGGTCGCAGCGCTCGCGTGCGTGCGGCGGTACACCAGGCGGTCACCGAACTGGTCGCCGAACGCGGCTACGGCAACTTCACCGTCGCCGATGTCGCGGCGCGCGCCGGCGTCGCCGATACCAGCATCTACCGGCGCTGGGGCAATCTCGAAGCGCTGGCCATGGAGGTGACCGTCGATCGGCTCGGGACCGAGTCGGCGATGCCGAATACCGGTTCGCTCGAGGGCGATCTACGCGCCTATGCCGTCAAGGCGGCCCGCGATGTCAGCGGGACGGACGGATTGGCGCTGCTGCGCACGATTCTCGCGCTGCTCGACACCGGCACGGCGGGCGAACAGACGCGCGATCGATTCCTCACTGAACGGGCGAACCAGGTCCAGGCCATGCTGGATCGGGCCACCGCGCGCGGCGAAGCGGCCCCCGAGGTGTTGGAGGTGGTCGACATCATCCTGGCCCCGCTCTACACCCGCACCCTTTTCGGCACCGGCGCGCTCACCGACGATTACGTCGATACGCTGGTAGACCGGCTGCTGCACATGGCAGCCGATAAGCGAAAGTGATCGAAAGACAGTCGGATTCGGCGTTGTTCCGGCCGCGCGACTCTCGCAGGCTGAGTCCGTGTCCGAGATCAAGCCCTTCCGCATCGCGATCCCGCAGGCCGACCTGGCTGACCTGGCGTACCGTCTGACCCACACCAGGTACGTCGCGGAACTGCCCGCTCGGGAGATCGCGGGCCGGGTATACCCGGGCGTGCCGGTGCGGCCCGGCTGGGAGTACGGCGTTCCGCTGTCATTCGTCCGTCCGCTGCACGAATATTGGCGCGATAGTTTCGACTGGCGCGCACAAGAGCGGCGGCTCAATGCATTTCCGCAATACACGACCGAAATAGACGGGCAAACCATCCATTTCGTGCACGTCACCTCGCCCGAGCCCGACGCGATGCCACTGCTACTCGCGCACGGTTGGCCGAGTTCGTTCACCGAATTCCTCGGCCTGGTAGGCGAATTGACCGATCCACGCGCACACGGCGGCGATCCGAGCGACGCCTTCCACGTGGTGATCCCGTCCTACCCTGGCTTCGCCTTCTCGGGACCGACCCACACCGCCGGTTGGCGCCCGACACGCATGGCGGCTGCATTCGACGAGCTGATGAACCGCCTCGGCTACGATCGCTACGGTGTGCACGGCAACGACTGCGGCGCCATCGTGGCACCCGAGCTGGGCCGATTCGCCCCGGACCGAGTCGTCGGCGTGCACGTGACCCAGCTCTATTCCTTTCCCAGGCGCGAGCCGGGCGAGCTGGACGGACTCAGCGAATACGAGCTCATCCTGGTGTACTTCGGGCAGAAATTCCGCGCGCACGCCATCCACAATGCCGCCCAGCAAGCGCAGCCACAGACCCTCGGCCACGCACTGTCGGATTCCCCCGTCGGCCAACTCGCCTGGAGCGGCCAGGCGCTGGTGAACGCGATGAGCACCGACGAATTGCTCACCAATGTGGCAATCTACTGGTTCACCAATACCTCGGCGCCCGCGGCCCGGTTCTACTTCGAGCACGATCGCGCACCCCAGGCGAAGCAGCCGACCACCGTGCCGATCGGGCTGGCCTCCTTCGGTTTCGACTTCAAACCGCCGCGCAAATTCGCTGAACGCGACCATCGCAACCTCGTGCAATGGCACGAATACGACCGAGGCGGGCACTGGGCGGCCCACGAAGCCCCCGATTTGTTACTCGCCGACCTGCGCGGATTCTTCAAAAAGGTGATCTGATCGGACCATATATCGGCGACGATTACCTCGACCCGATCTCTCGATCCGAGGAGTCCAGATGGCCAACGATTGGAACCAGAACATCATCGCGGAGTTCCGTGCGAATGCGGGCAAGGTCGGCGGACCGTTCGAAGGCAAGGATCTGCTGCTGCTCACCACGACCGGCGCCAAGACCGGACTGCCGCGCACGAATCCGGCGGCCTATATCCGCGACGGCGACCGTTTCGTGATCATCGCGTCCAAGGCCGGTGCACCCGATAACCCGGACTGGTATCACAATCTGCTGGCGAACCCGAAGGTCACGCTCGAGATCGGCACCGACACCATCGAGGCGACAGCCACCCCGATCACCGCAGGCCCGGAACGCGATCGGCTCTACGCGGCCATGGTCGAGGTCATGCCGGGATTCGCCGAATACGAGACCAAAACCGATCGGGTGATTCCGGTCGTCGCGCTCGAACCCAGCAGCTAAGCCACTGAGCGGCGACCGGCCCAGACAGTCACGGTGAACAACAGAACGCCGAACACGGCCAGACCAGCACCGACGGCCGCGGGCGCGGTGTAGCCCAGACTCGCCGCGATGACGAGTCCACCCAACCACGCGCCGGCCGCATTGGCGAGATTGAGGGCCGCATGATTCAGCGCCGCGGCGAGGGTCTGGGCGTCGGCGGCCACATCCATCAAGCGGGTCTGCAGACCGGGCGCGAGCGCCGCACCCGATGCGCCGATCAGGAACACGCCGATAGCCGCCGTGTATGGATTGTGCGCAGCGGCAACGAATCCCGCGAGGATGACGACCATGGCGATCATCGAGCCATAGATTGCCCGATCGACACCGCGATCGGCCAGAATGCCGCCGACGATATTGCCTGCGACCATCCCGAGCCCGAAGAGCATGAGCACGAACGGCACCAGTCCGAGCCGCAGACCGGCCACATCGGTCAGCGTGGTGGTGACGTAGGTGTACACGGCGAACATGCCGCCGAAGCCGATCGCGCCGACCAGCAGGGTCAGCAGCACCTGTGAGCGACGCAGTGCGCCGAGTTCGGTCATCGGGTTGGTGATCCGGATGCCGTGCAGCTCCGGCACAAATCGGATCAGCGCCGCGACGGTGGCGATACCGATCACCGCCACCACCACGAAGGCATCGCGCCAGCCGAGATGCTGGCCCAGCCAGGTCGCACTGGGAACGCCGACAACATTGGCGGCGCTCAATCCCAGCATAACCGCGGCAACCGCCTTGGCGCGCTGTCCTATTGGTGCCAGCGTCGCGGCGGCCAATGAGGCGACGCCGAAATATGCGCCGTGCGGCAGGCCAGAAACGAACCGCGCGACGACCAGGAGTGCGAAGGTGGGCGCAATGACGGTCGCCGCATTTCCGATGGTGAATGCCACCATCAAGGCGACGAGCAGACGTTTGCGCGGCGCCCGTGCGGCCAGTGCGGCGATCAGCGGAGCGCCGACGACAACGCCGAGCGCATAGGCCGATACGGCATGACCTGCCGTCGGCTCGGACACGTGCATGGCGCTCGCGATATCGGGCAGCAAACCCATGGTGACGAATTCGGTTGTGCCGATTCCGAATCCACCGAGGGCAAGCGCGAGCATCGCCGGAATATGCCAGTCCGTCCGCTCGCCCTCGGCACGTGCGGAACTCTGCGTTGTTACGGGACTGGTCACAACATCATGTAACCGTCCGACGACCGCCCGCGCTTCCCAGGCAAGCGTGAGTTCCCCCACGCCAGGGCCACGGCTCCTGCCTCTCGAGGTCAGGTCTCGTGGTCGTTGTGCGTAAGAGTTACGCGATTAACCCGACGGCAGTGAAACGATCCACTCGACCTCCTAAAACCAACCGGTCGCCTGATCTAATGCCGAGTCCGACAGAGAGAGCCCCGCCGGTTTCTCCTGATTCCCACCCGTGGCTACTACGGCAGACTAATAGATGCATCACCTTCAGTCTCGGCCCTACCGCCCGAACCTAAAGTTTAATTAGGATCTACGGCCTTGAAGCGTAAAATCCTAGTAACACGTGTCGAGTGCCATAAGCACTTCGCTGGTTGCCGAGGCGATAGAACCGATCCGGTCGCATTCACCATTGCATGTGAGGCATAGGGATAAATTCTATCTGTCGAGGAGTTCCTATGAGCTCGTCATTTCGTGCTGCGTCGGTCATTCCAGGGTTACCCGGCGGTCCCAGCCCACCGATTCCGGAACTCCCGCCGCAAGGCCTCAGCTATCCAGGTGGACCCGGTGGTGGATGTGGTCGGGGCGACCCCGGAATGACCGAAGCACGAGCCCGCACTCCGCGCAGTCCAAGACGCAGTTCGCCGGTGTCGTCGAGGCACCTGCGGATAGCGGCGAGCATTCTGCTACTTCTCGCGGCACTGAGTCCGATCGCTCGATTGTGCCCAGCTGGAAATCCGGTCCCGGCCCACCATGCCGCCGTGACCGCATTCGGTACCGTGGTCCCGGCCGCGCTCCCAGAATCGCTCCCTGTGGAACTACACATCCCAGCTATCGCAGTGGATGGACCACTCTCCGAGCTCGGCCTCAATCCTGATCGCACCGTAGAACTTCCGACGGACTTTCAGGTAGCGGGCTGGTACCGATACGGCCCCCCACCGGGAGACATGGGCTCCGCGGTCATCCTGGGACACGTGGACTCCTACACCGGACCCGCGGTCTTCTATCGACTATCGTCACTGCGCGCCGGGGACGAGGTCGACGTGACAAGAGCGGACCGATCGGTTGCTCACTTCCTCGTCGAGAGGGTAGCCACCTATCTCAAGTCGGAGTTCCCACGCCATGAGGTCTACGACTCGCGCGGATACAGCGCGCTGCAACTGGTGACGTGTGGCGGCGAATTCGACCACACCATAAGAAGCTATCAGTCCAACGTGGTGGTCTACACCGCGCTCGTGGGCATCACTCCGCCGCCCGCTGGCACACCATGACAGACCCGGCCCCAGCATCACCTTGGTCGATGAGGGCGGCTCGACCGCGAATACTGCGCGCCAGACTGTCGCGGGAGCGGAAGACTGTGTTGATCTTCCCGTGCTGCGGCCACTCTGCGCCATCACCAACCCACAGCCGCTGCAAAATGGCGATTTATCGGTATCCCTACAGGTACAGGAGTTCGCGCGCCGACACCGCGACAAGCGATATGGCTCCGACTGCAACGACTATCGGCGGCGCGCTCCAACCCCAGCTGGCGTTGTTCGATGCTGAGTTCGTGGACCCGGCAAGAAAGTTGGATCGGACACCGACGGCATCTCCAGCGGCGAGCCGATATCGAAGCAGTCGCCACGAAACCAGGAACGTCAGGAGCATCAGGAGGCAATCCCACATTGTGATATCAGGGTCAGCGGTAACGGATGCCGACATGTCTTTTCGCGGTGCGCGATGTAGGAGCGTGGATTCGGCCGTAGCTGGTTCGGAGGCCTGGACGGCCGGTGGAGATGCATCGTCTGGTGCTACGGCCTGATGTGGATCAATAGGCTGACTGGGAACACTCGGTGCGGCGGAAGCCTTGGCGTTGGCAGCGGAGCCTGTCCGAGTGGCGAGACCGCGTGCCAGCGCTGCAAACCAGTCCGCGACGAATTGGGTTGGCGTTTGGCCGGTTTCGGTGACGGATTCCCATGCGTAGGCGCCGTGGCGTGCGACAACATCCTGATATCTCGCCCACGTTGCGGGCTCGAGGAGCGCGGCGTTGTCTGCGACGGCAAAGGCCACCGCGTCGAACGCTTGTGTCACCAGGTTCCCGACGGGTTCGATCGGCTCCGATGGGAATCGCGGTCCAGTAACTTTTTCCGTAAGGAGGGCAATGCTGTCCAAAGGTTGATTCTCGCCCACGCTGAGGATTTCGGCGACTTCGCTCGGTTCGAGTGTCACGCCTACTACGGCGAGCAAAATATTGAGCGTGACTGTAGCCACTTTGAGCAATGCTGCCTGCGCGTCGGGACCATAAACCGGTACCCGCGGGTCCGAGGCTTCGGCAAGGCGCTGACTGAGCGTCCGTTCGGACGTCAGCGTCAGGGTTTCGACCGTATTGCCATCCACGTCCTGGCTGACCACGGCGGCGGCGGTCTTCACGGTTGTCGCGACAACGGCTTGAATGATCGAGGACAGTGCGGTGATTGGGTCGAGTGGGGAGAGCAGTGCCTGGCCGATGATGTTCGTCAACGCATGCAGTATTGGTGTGCCCGTGGGCGCATCGCAGGCGAGGTCTTCTGCGATGCATAGCGAGGCCACGCGTCCGGTGAGCGCGCCGAAGTCTGCCGCGATGTCTTGTTGCGGCCCGATACCACCGCCCGCTGGCATCGCCTGCGCAACTGGTGGCAGCCCCGCTAATGCTGTTCGGTCGATGCCGGGCGCGGGGGCGGGGGTGCGCTGTCCCGGCGCGCCGGGGAACACTGGTGCCCCCGAGTCACGGGTCGGGTCGCCGAAGAGTGCGGCGCCGGCTATCTTGTCCGGTGCCACCACCCCGTATCCGAGCCCCACTTCCCGCAGGAACAGCGAAACAACGTGCGCCCCTTGTGAATACCCCAGCAAAGCCAGGCTGGTGTTCTCGCATCTAGTGCTGATCGCGCGGGCCATGCTGCGCAACTCGTCGAGTCCGGCGGAGACGGATTGTGCGTACGGCGACGTGGCAGCGCCGGGCACGATCCCGCCGAACGCCGCGGGATAGGGCACGTATGCGCGATCGATCGCTCCGGGCTTCGAAATGCTGGCCAGCAATGGCGCGAAAACGCCCGACAGCAAGCCGGTGTCGACGGTGGGCGATGCGCTGAAAGAGGACTGCCCTGTGCCCTGAACCCCGAGGGTGTACAGGGCCGGGCAGTCGGTCGGATCGAATTCCGGAGCAGCGGTAGCGGGTTCGGCGACGACGGCGCCGGTCGTTGCGACGACTGCACACACGCCGGTTACGGCGAGTGCTCGAGCTATCTTCCTCGACACTACGATCCGACCTCTCACAGACTCGAGCTTCTACTTGGACTTGCCGTACTTCACGTTCATCCCGCCGGATTGTCATTGCCCCCTAGAGCAGGCCGCCGGTCAGAAAATGGAATGTGTCTCCCACGACGGCGAGAAGTCCTGTGATGACGTTGATTACGGGCTGGAGGATCATTCGAACAGCCTCTCGATCGGTTGATCACGTATGTATGGGGCGTAGTGAATTGTTTGCGGCCCGACCCCCGACCGACTGTTTCGAGATGTCGGGAGTCGGACCGCAACCACACATTCGTGTCAGAGCAGCGCGTGGACCAGAACGCTGACGACGCCGGTGAGAAGGTTGCCCACGATCGGCAGCAGACCGCTGACGAGACCGCCCATGTTTGTTTAACCTCTTCCTGTTTGGTGATTGGTGGTGCCCCCGAGGACGGGCCTCGAGGGCGCTTGCGTGGTCGCCCGCCAGAAGAGAGATCGCGCACCGTTTTCGCGAACCGCTGATACTCCCGTGGCGAGACTCGACCGTGACACCGATTCAGTAGCAAGCAAACTGACGCGAGCATCGCCCACGCTCCGCTACATCGGCATCGAAAGGTACTTCGTAAGTCGCGCGACCCTGGATGGGTTAATTTCTGGCTTCGACTTATTGACGTGGTCGGGGCGGTTTGGACGCTGCTAGAACATCGATGAGCAAATCATGACCCACCCATCCACGTACCCGAGTTGCATCGAAGACACACAGTGACATTCACACGTGTGCCGTTCAACGGCGAAGGGAAACCAGTGACATTGGCGTCCAACTCGCCCCGGGCGCGTCCGGTCGGACGATTGATCATCGCTGCGGTGACGGTTGTGACCGCCACAGTCCTGCTGATCTTCAATGGGATAGCGTCAGCGGCCCAGCCCCCTGTCGGGTTGGGAACGGCCGCGTCCTTTGCGGTACTGGCGGGCCAGACGGTCACCAACACGGGGCCTACGATCATCGCCGGTGATGTGGGGGTCAGCCCGGGGAGTGCGATTACCGGATTTCCGCCGGGACTTATTACCCCCGGAACGGGAACCTTCCACGCTGCCGACGCGGTGGCGTTGCAAGCGCAAACGGATCTGACTACGGCATATAACGATGCTGCGGGTCGCGGTCCCGCCACCGCCGCTCCCCCTGATCTCGGCGGCCAAACACTGGTCGCGGGGGTGTACAACACGGCGGGCCCCATGGGCCTAACCGGGACAGTCACCCTCGATGGGCAAAATGATCCCAACTCGGTCTGGATCTTCCAAGCGGGATCTACGTTGATCACGGCATCGAACAGCACGGTCGCCCTCATCAACGGGGCCTCACCGTGCAATGTCTTCTGGCAGGTGGGTAGCTCCGCGACACTGGGCACCAACACCACCTTCGTCGGAACCATCATGGCGTTGACCTCGATCTCGGCGCAGACCGGAACCATCGTGGAGGGACGCCTCTTGGCGCGAAACGGCTCGGTCACCCTGGACAACAACAGGATCACCCGACCCAACTGCACTATCCCACCGACGTCCACGACTACAGCACCGCCGACAACGACAACAACAACTGCACCGCCGACAACGACAACGACGACAGCACCGCCGACAACGCCGGTGACAACCATCCCCATCCCCATCCCCCCCGGCGGCGGCGGCGGAGTTATTATTCCCGGTGGCGGTCT
Organism: Nocardia sp. NPDC050630; assembly: GCF_044457245.1. NCBI lineage: Bacteria > Bacillati > Actinomycetota > Actinomycetes > Mycobacteriales > Nocardiaceae > Nocardia > Nocardia sp. NPDC050630. The sequence continues at coordinate 348,690 of NZ_JBITGN010000003.1, read as the reverse complement.
CGGTGGCGGTGGCGGTGGCGGTCTCGGTGGCGGTCTCGGTGGCGGTGGCGGTGTCGGAGTTCTCCCCGTCCCCATCCCCATCCCGATTCCCATCCCCATTCCGATTCCCGGTGGCGGTGCTCCGGGTGGACCGGGTGGGGGTGGACCGGGCGAGCAGGGTGGACCAGGTGAGCAAGGACCGGGCGAAGAAGGACCCGGCGAGCAAGGACCAGGTGAGCAAGGACCCGGCGGTGGCGGGGAGGTCCCCGAGGGCTCTCCAGAAACAGGTGGGGGTGGAACTGCCTAGCCTGGGCAATTCACCGTTTCCGGCATTGTGTACCGGTAGACAGCGAAAGGTGCTGTAGCGAGGGGCCGGGAGGGGTTTCACCTCCCGGCCCTCCGTGCCATCCCGGAACCCCTCGAGGCCGTCGAGGAAGGCGCCGATCGCGATGATCAGGCCCGCCCGCGACGAGGACGATCGTGCCTGCGGTAGTTTGTATCAAGCGTGGACCGGTGAGATTGCCGGGCCCGACCTACACGGCGCGGTCCCCGCCCTGGCTGACCCGAACCATCCAAACAAATTGAGCAACAGCTGAATTGGCTGCCTGATGTCGACTTCTCACAGTCGGGTGTAGGCCTTGCTGGTCCGGCTTGAACGCGCTCAGGATTTCCGGTGTCAGGGTCGGGCGGGTATCGGCGTGGCCCGCGAGCATGACGGCAGCGCGCCGGGTACTTCCAGCGCCGCCGTATCGAACTGAATTGAGGGGTGGCACCGCCAAGCAGTGCCGCCCCTCAACTGTGTCCGCCGACGTATGGAAGCCCGCCCACCTCACCGACGACCGGCCGCGACAGAGGGCGCACGCCGGACCCATGCTCCCGTCTCAGCCGTGCACCCCGCCCTCCTTGCTGGCCCCGGCCCGACCGGACGAGACCAACACCCGCGTCATTCAGCACCGCCCTACCCGCACGTCGGCCGAATTCTCGAGAACGCCCGGGGCTGTCGGCACCACATGACCAGCGGCGGTGCGGTTGTGAGCACACTGGTAACTCACCGGGTACACCATGCCGACCCCGCGCTCTTCCGCCGCCCGCGACGGCACCTAGCGGCACCCAACGACCGGCAAAAGGCGCGGAGAGGCGGGGAGCTCAGCGCAGGGCGCGGGCCAGGTTGGCATCGAGCGCACCGAGGAACTCCTCGGTGGTCAGGTAGCCCTGATCGCCGCCGACGAGCAGCGCCAGGTCCTTGGTCATCTGGCCGCCCTCGACGGTCTTGATGACGACATCCTCGAGCGTCTGCGCGAAGCCGATCACCTCGGGGGTGTTGTCCAACTTGCCGCGGTGCTCGAGGCCGCGGGTCCAGGCGAAGATCGACGCGATCGGGTTGGTCGAGGTCGGCTTGCCCTGCTGGTGCTGGCGGTAGTGTCGGGTGACGGTGCCGTGCGCGGCCTCGGCCTCACAGGTGCGGCCGTCCGGGGTGAGCAGCACCGAGGTCATCAGACCGAGCGAGCCGAAGCCCTGGGCCACGGTGTCGGACTGCACGTCGCCGTCGTAGTTCTTGCACGCCCAGACGTAGCCGCCCTCCCACTTCATGGAGGAGGCGACCATATCGTCGATCAGACGGTGCTCATAGGTGAGGCCCGCCGCGTCGAACTGGGTCTTGAACTCTGCCTCGAACACTTCCTGGAAGGTGTCCTTGAACATGCCGTCGTAGGCCTTGAGGATGGTGTTCTTGGTCGACATGTAGACCGGGTAGTTCTGCTGCAGGCCGTAGTTGAACGAGGCCCGCGCGAAGTCTTCGATGGACTTCTTGAAGTTGTACATACCCATGACGACGCCGCCGTCCTCGGGCATCTTCACGACCTCGTGCACGATCGGCTCGCTGCCGTCGTCGGGGGTGAAGGTGAGGGTGACGGTGCCGCCCTGGAATACCTTGAAGTCGGTGGCGCGGTATTGATCGCCGAACGCGTGACGGCCGATGATGATGGGCTTGGTCCAGCCGGGGACCAGACGCGGCACATTCGAGATGATGATCGGTGCGCGGAAGATGGTTCCGCCGAGGATGTTGCGAATGGTGCCGTTGGGCGAGCGCCACATCTTCTTCAGGCCGAATTCCTCGACCCTGGCCTCATCCGGGGTGATCGTGGCGCACTTGACGCCGACACCGTGTTCTTTGATGGCGTTCGCGGCGTCGATCGTGACCTGGTCGTCGGTCTTGTCCCGATATTCGATGCCGAGGTCGTAGTACTCGAGGTTCACATCGAGATACGGGTGGATCAGCTTGTCCTTGATGAACTGCCAGATGATCCGGGTCATCTCGTCGCCGTCGAGTTCGACGACGGTGCCTTCAACCTTGATCTTGGACATGGATCTTCGTGTCCTCCTAGGATGGTGCCCTCATTGCACGGCCAGGCAAACACGCTTGTGAGCGGACCCCAGCTGTTCCAACAGACAACGTATACGTCCCGCGTTGTCGGCGAGACGTGTGGTGCAAACAAGACAAGCGTACTGCTGCCATTGACCTCACCGCGCGGGCAGCCCCCAATGTGAAGCCGCCCGAAATAGTTACCGACAAGTAGGTCCGCGGCGCCGACACCCTGCCGAAATAGCGATGTCCGGGCATCCCATAGGACACCCGGACACCGCTATTTCAGGATCAGACCGCGACCGGAATCCGCGCGTCTTCCTCGGATCCCTCGATCAGATTTTCCGGCTTGTCCCGAATCATCAACGCGATCACCGGAATTGCCGCGAGGAAGAATCCGGCGCCGACATAGAACGCCACGTCGTAGCTGTGGATCGAAGCCCGGGCGATCAGATTGTCGACCGCGGGATTGTCCTGCGCGAAGGTCTTGGCCGTCTGCACCGAGATGGTAGTGAGCAGTGCGGTGCCGACCGCACCGCCGACCTGCTGTGCCGCATTCAACAACGCACTGGCCACACCCGAGTCCGCCTCCTCGACCTGATGCAGCGCGACGGTCTGCATCCCGACGAACAGCGGGCCCATACCGAGCGCGATCAGCAACTGCGCCGGCAGCACGCTGAGCGCGTAGCCATCGCCGTAGCTCAACTGCGCCAGCCACACCAGACCGAGCAGACCGAGCACGGCGCCGGCCACCATCAGCGGCCGCGGGCCAAGCTTCGGCAGCAGCGCACTGGTGACACCGGCAGAGATCGCGATGCCCGCCGGGAACGGCAGGAAGGCGAAACCGGCCTTCAGCGACGAGTAACCAAGGGTGATCTGGAAGTAGTAGCTCAGGAACAGGAACATCGCGAACATCGCGATCGGGATCAGCAGCGCGGCCAGGAAGGCGCCGCCGCGGTTGATCTCACCCGGAATATGCAGCGGCAGCAGTGGGTTCGACGAACGACGCTCGATGGCGACGAAGGCGATCAGCAGGGCGACGCCGATGACAAGCAGCCCGAGGGTGCTACCTGCCAGCCAGCCGTCGTCGGCGGCGCGGCTGAATCCGTACACGATGGCGATCAGACCGAGCGTCACGGTGACCGCGCCCGGCACGTCATAGCCGCCGGTGCGTGGAGTCGGCACATCCTTCACCACGAATGCCAGCGCGCCGAGCAGCGCGATCAGGGCGATCGGGGTGTTCACCAGCAGGCACCAGCGCCAGGAGGCGTATTCGGTCAGCGCGCCACCGGCGATCAGGCCGAGTGCAGCACCACCGGCGGAAATACCGGCGAAGACGCCGAATGCGGTGGCGCGCTCCTTGGCCTCGGTGAAGGTCACCGAGAGCAGTGACAGCGCCGCGGGCGCGAGCAGTGCCGCGAACGCGCCCTGCAGCGCCCGTCCGGCGAACAGCTCCGCGCCGTTCTGCGCCAGACCCGCCACCGCCGACGCCCCGGCGAAGCCGACCAGGCCGACGATGAAAATCCGACGCCGCCCCAGGTAGTCGGCCAGTCGACCGCCGAGCAGGAGCAGACCGCCGAAGATCAATGTGTACGCGGTCAGCATCCACTGCCGATTGCCGTCGCTGATCTCGAGATCCTGCTGGGCGAAGGGCAGCGAGATGGTCACGATGGTGGCGTCGAGAACCACCATGAGCTGGGCCAGTGCGATCACCCCCAGGGCCCACCAGCGCGCCGAACTCGTTGATTTGTCCGGAACTTCCACCGCTGTCGCAGTCTCGCTCACCTTGGTCTCCTAGTCCGAAGTTCGTGCAGCCATCCTGTCATCGACAGACATTTGTCGTCAAGAGAAAAATGTCGCATTCCGACATTTGACTGTTAAGGACACAAACCGGCCCGATTGCGCTAATATGAGGCCATGCTCGAGTCATCGACGCCGATCGGCGCGAGCGCCGCAGCCGAGGACGCTGTGCGCGCCCCAGCGAATTCAGGGCCAAGTGCGCCTGCGGGTCTGGGGTTGCGTGAACGCAAGAAGCAGCAGACCCGGTTGCGCATCATCGAGGTGGCGCTCGACCTGTGCGACGCACAGGGATTCGACGCGACGACGGTCGAACAAATCGCGGACCGCGCGGATGTGTCCCCGCGCACGATCAACCGGTATTTCGACAGCAAAGAGGCCATCATTCTCGGGCCGGTCAAGGATTTCGGACTCGCGATCGCCGAATGCCTGCGCGGACTCCCGGTCACCGGCAATGAGCTGCTATCGCTGCGCGAGGCCTTCCTGCAGGTCGTCGACCAGGCGGTGGACAGTGTCGACGGACCACTGTCATTCCGGCGCTTCCAGCAGATGCAGCGGATCCTGCGCAGTAGTCCGACGGTCAGCGCGCAGAGCATGGAACTGGCCGACGATAAGAACGCCGCGATCGCCGATGTAATCGCCGAGCGACTCGGCACCGAGCCCGACGCGCTACCGGTGCGATTGGTCGTCGGCGCGTGGCAGCTGATCGGCCACCTCAGCATGGAATGTCAGAACTCGATCTTCGACGAGGAGGACACCGCCGCTGCCGCCGCGGCGGCCCGCAACGGCTTCACCACATCGTTCGACGAGTTCATGCGCGTGTGTACCGGACAGACGACCGACGCGGCGGAAAACCGGTAACGGATTTCAGTCGCCGACCGCCCGCCGGTTACCATGTCCGTCAGGTCATGAGTGCCAGCGCGAAGCCCCGGCTTGCTGGACGGCAACCCTCCAGCAGCGGTGGGGTGCTCCGGGTGATGACCGGGCTCTCGATGGTCGAGGGCAAGCGCGCACTTCAGGAGGTTTTTCCGATGAGTTGTTGTCCGTCACCCGCACTCCGATAAGACTTGCCGGCGAACAACCCTTTGGAGCACGACATGAGTGACCCCATCGCGTCCGCGGCCGATCGGTTCGTCGCGAGGGCGCAGAGCACCGGCGCACGCACCCAGCCGATCTACCGGACCGCGGCCCGGTTGAGCCGGGTAGTTAACATCGGGGACGTGCGTTCTCTCGTGATTGACCCAGCGTCGGCGACGCACAGTTGCACGGGGACGACGTCATGAACGAACGGATCAGCGATACCGCGATCGCGACGGAGCCGAGCGCTGGCGAGGCGGAGTCGTGACCGTGACAGATCCCAGTACCACGCGTTCGTCCGTGGTGGCCCTGCCACCGCCGGACGGGAGTCTCGGCATCATTGCCATCGGGGATGTGCGTCTCGAAAGCGGCGCGGTCATCCCGGACGTCCATCTGGCCGTGCAGCGCTGGGGTGAGCTCTCCCCCGCATTGGACAATGTGGTGCTCGTCGAGCACGCGCTGACCGGCGATTCGCATGTGGTCGGGGTGCCCGACGATATCCATCCGCTGCCCGGCTGGTGGGACGGCATGGTCGGAGCGGGCGCACCCGTGGATACCGACGAATGGTGTGTCATCGCGACGAATGTGCTCGGCGGCTGCATGGGCAGCACCGGCCCCTCGACGCTGGCGCCGGACGGAAAGCCTTGGGGCTCGAGGTTTCCGGAAATCTCCATCCGTGATCAGGTGACCGCGGAAGCGGCACTGCTCGATGTGCTCGGCATCGAACGCCTGTCCGCCGTCGTCGGCGGTTCGATGGGCGGTATGCGGGTGCTGGAGTGGATGGTCGGCGCGCCGGAACGGGTCGCGGCCGCACTGGTACTCGCCGTCGGCGCACGCGCCACCGCCGACCAGATCGGTACGCAGACAACCCAAATCGCCGCCATCAAGGCCGATCCCGACTGGCAGGGCGGCGATTACCACGACACCGATCGCGCACCGATGACCGGCATGGGCATAGCCCGACGCATCGCACATCTGACCTACCGCACCGAGGGCGAACTCGATCACCGCTTCGAGAACAACGCACAGGACGACGAGGATCCGCGCGACGGTGGCCGCTACGCGGTACAGAGCTATCTGGACCACCAGGCCGAAAAGCTTTGCAGCCGTTTCGATCCTGCCACCTATGTGCTGCTGACAGAGGCTATGAACCGACATGATATCGGCCGCGGCCGCGGCGGCATCGCGGCCGCCCTCGCCGCCACCCCGGTACCCTGCGTGGTCGGCGGCGTCGACTCGGATCGCCTGTACCCGTTGCGAACTCAACAGGAACTAGCCGACGGCTTGCCGGGCTGCGAGGGCCTGGAGATCGTGCACTCCCGTGACGGCCACGACGGCTTTCTCACCGAAGCCGCGGCGGTATCGAAATTGCTGACCGAAACAATGCGATTGGCACGATTGGGTCGCAGCAGCTGAAAGTCCGCTGCCTACCAGGTCACTCGGCTTGTTCAGGACGCCCCTCGCGGAGCGACTCTTCCGACCTCGCCGCGAGATCGGGCTCGGCGTGCATCATGCCCGCAAACGAGAGGTGCCGATGTCGCTCGAACCCGGAAACTTCTCACCTGGAAGCCGACACATCCCGGCCTCATCGAGGATCTCGGCCAAGGCCACTACTTCAGCGCTCTTCAGCGACCAGCTCCGGGATGGCGCACGCCATGCCCTCGGCCATTCCGGTGGGGCGCACGCCGAGCCCCTGGTTATGCCGGGCGCGCTGGTTCTCCCAGGCGATGGTGGCTGTCAACTCGGCGAACTGCCCTTTGGACAGGTGGTTCAGCAATTCGTTGCGCAGATCCGCTAGTTCGACAGCCGGTGTGGCGGTCATGGCCTCGGCGAAGGAGATGACGAGTTTTTCCAGGTCGCTGTAGGCGTCGCTGGTGCGATAGCGTGGCAGGTCGCGCAGTTGTTGTTCGGTGAGTCCACTCGAGTGCGCCAGCGCCGAGCCGATATCCAGGCAGAACTCGCAGTTCACGAGTCCGGCTGTCTTCAGTTCGGCCAGCTCCTTGAGCTTGGGATCCAGTCTGTTGCTGAACAGCAGCGCTGTCTCGTACCCCAGCGTGCCGAAAAGGATCTGCGGTCGGCGGGCGAGCCAGCCGAATAGGTCGGATCGGTTCCGCTTCGCCTGCCGCATCGCTTGCACGTAGTGCCGAATCCGGGAAAGCGCTCGCATTGTCCGTACCCCTTGTACCGGATGGATCTCTCCTTGCTGAAACTACGCCTAGTAGTAGTCGGAGGCAATGCCTGATCGAGTGTCGCGAAACATGTTGCGGCACAATAGCCGCGCCTCGAAGCTCGGCATGCGGGTGCGCGTCCGCGTCGCACTGGTGTGAGCGGCGGTATGCCGTCTGCAAGAATCGGAGCGTGACCGACGTTGACTCGTCTGCCGCCGAACGGCAGTCCGACCGGACCAGCCTGGGTGCGCAGTTCCTGCGCTGCCACCTGCCCATGCTGGTCGTGACGGCGGTCATCCTGCTCGCGGTCGTCTTCGTGGCCTGGGACCGATGGCGACGCGGCGCGCTGTTCTTCGGCGGTGCGGCGCTGCTCGCGGCGACCTTCCGGCTCTGCCTGCCGACGGCCAGGGTCGGGCTGCTCGCGGTGCGCAGCAAGCCGTTCGATGTCGCCGCGCTGGGCCTGCTCGGCACCGCCATCGTCTTCATCGCCGCCACGATCAATACGCTCGGCGTCGGCTGAAATCGCCACGACAGCCCATCAGTTGTGGCAGGTGTCCCTGTCGTTGTAAAGCATCAGCTGGGTGACCTTGGCATCGGCGGGCATGTTCCGGTAGATGCCGAGGAAGCCGTAGCGCGCGGGTTGATCGGGGACCGCGGCCGAACTCCAGTTGTAACCGATCTCGAGCGCGGGATAGGCAGCGCGTACTTCGTCCACCGTGGAGCCGACGGCTATGCCCTCGGCCGTACGGACGGGAAGTTTGCCGGGCATGATCGCGACTATTTCGCCCTTGTTGGTGAAACCCTGCCAACCGGCTCGTGCGGTATAGCGGCCGCAGCCGGGCGGATCGTTGGTGTCGTCGAAGGCCGCGATTTCTCCGGTGGCCTCGGCCTCGCTTCGGCTCATACCGATCCGCAGCTTGCCGAAGCCGAGCGGGCCGAGCACGGTCGGTGCCGATGGCACCGTGGTCGTGGACGCCACTTCCCGAGTGGTCTCGGTCGGCTCGTCCGAGCACGCCGTTGTGCCGGTGAACACCGCGCTGAGCAGCACGAAGGCCAATACGGCACGATGAATACGCATGGTCTTACCCCCGATGTCGTCCATGAACCGGAATGCCCGCCGAACCGAGACGGGTGCGATGTCGGCCCAGTCTGCACAGCGGCCACTGCCCGAGTCAAGGCGGCATCCATCGGCCCACGTACACCTTATGCGTCACCACTTCGAACCCGGTCTCGGCTGAGGCACAATAACTTTCGTCGCTTTCGTCGGGCGCCGGTGGCCGCGAGCATGAGATAGGTCGCGGCGATCATTGCATTCTTGATGGTGTTCTCCCGGGTGAGTCCGCGCTGTTGCCGTGGCGAGTCCGGGCCGCCGTGGATCGGGCGGGATGCAAGTCTCCGAGCGAACATGACAAGCTGATGCGTTGTGTTCCGATTGATGTTTCACGAGCCCGCGATTCCCGGAAATACCGGCAATGCGATTCGACTTGTCGCGGGGACCGGGTGTGAGTTGCATCTGGTCGAGCCATTGGGGTTCGACCTTTCGGAGGCGAAGTTGCGGCGGGCCGGATTGGACTACCACGATCTGGCCTCGGTGACGGTGCACAAGAATCTCGCGGCGGCATGGGAGGCGGTGCGGCCGGAGCGGGTGTTCGCGTTCACGACCCAGGCGAGCACGCGGTATACCGATGTGGCGTACCGCGAGGGCGATGTGCTGCTGTTCGGCACCGAACCGACGGGGTTGCCGGCAGAGGTGCTCGACGATCCACACATCACCGATCGACTGCGCATTCCGATGTTGCCCGGCCGCCGCTCGATGAACCTCTCCAATGCCGCCGCCGTCACCGTCTACGAGGCTTGGCGCCAGTCCGGATTTCCCGGCGCTGTGTGACCCTGTCGCTCAACCCTATTCGGCGATGGGATCTCGAGGTCGGTGTGGACTTTCCGGTTCGGGAGCTCAGAGGTCCAGTTCGAAGCGTTTGAAGCGGGAGGTTGCGCCCGCAGCGAGGCGGACGGCGGATTTGGGGACACCATAGTGGTCGGCGAGGAGTTCGATGGCGGCCTTGTTCGCCTTGCCTTCGACGGCGGGGGCGCGGACGTACAGCCGCAGGGTACCGTCGTCGAGGGTTTCCACGAGTGGGCCCCTACGGCTGTTCGGTTTGATCGTCGCCCTTACGACCGTCGGCACCTGTATCTCCTGTCGTCCCAGTGCCTTTCGCCGCCCCGGTACCTTTCCCGGTCTCGGTGCCTGCGCCTGTTTGAGAGCCAGCACCAGTTCCCGCGCCTGGACTCTTTCCAGCGCGCGCACCGGTCTCAGTACCAGCACCGGTCCCAGCGCCCGCAGGAGACCCACCGCCCACGCCAGTCCCAGCGCCGTCACCGGCCCCAGTGCCCGCACCGGTCTCAGCACCAGCACCGGTCCCAGCGCCCGCAGGAGACCCAGCGCTCACACCAGTCCCAGCGCCTGCACCGGCCCCAATGCTCTCATCGGCCCCAGTGCTCTCATCGGCCCCAGCGCCCGCACTGGTCCCAGCCACTGCACCGGCCCCGGTCTCAGCGCCCGCACTCGATCCTGCACCCGCACCTTCAACCGCTGTCGTGTTCGCACCGGTCGAGGCACCGACCGCAACCGGAACTGCCTTGCCCTCCTCTGATTCTCCCGTCCCCGACGAACTCCGCTTCCGACTCCGCACCATCCGCACCACACCCCACACCACTGCGGCGATCACCACGACGAACCCGAGCCACGGAATCGCCTTGCCGGTGAAAATCACCGCATCCTTCAGCCAATCCACCAGCGAATGCCAACCGGAGACGATGCCGTCCCAGAAATTGGTCGGCCCCTCATCGGAATCCTTGTCCTCGGTGGTGATGTCGATGGTGAGTGTGGACAGCGCGACCTGATCGTCGAGGTGCCGCTTCTGCGCGGTGAGGCTGTCGAGCTCGCCCTGCCGGCTCGACAGCGCCTGTTCGGCGGCAATGAGATCCGCGGTGTTGGTCGCCCCGGCGATGAGCGTGCGCAACCGGTCGACCGAGGCCTGCAGCGCCTTGATCCTGGCGTCGAGGTCCTGCCACTGCATGGTGACGTCGTCGCGGTTGGTGCTCATCCGGGTGACCCTGCCGACGCCGCCGAGGCCGTCGATGAACTTATCGGTCTTATCCGCCGGCACCCGCACGGTGAGCGTGGCCTGCGGGTCGTTGTCATCGGTCCCCGGCTGCTCGGTGCGGCTATCGACCCGGCCGCCGACCTCGCGCACCCGATCGGTGACCTGGGCACCCGCCTTGATCGGATTGTCCGCGGTGATGTCGACGCTGCCGGTGATGACCTCCTTGCGCGCCTCGACCGTGTTCCCGCCGGTATCCCCCTTCGCCGGGGCGCCCTCGCGCAGACTCGGCGGCGGCGCCATCGGCGCGACGGTCGCCATGCTCGACCGGCCAGGACCGGCATGGTCGTCGTTGTCATCACCGCAGCCGACCAGCAACGTCAAACCAAGCAGGCCGATCACCAGCACAGCAAGCTTCCGCATGGACGCAGGTTAGCCGCTGCGGCGAATTCGGTCACGAAGTCCGATGCGAACCATTCCCGAATACCGAAGTGACGCCAACCAGTTTCACCAGAAATCGCTCGATCTGCTCGGCGAGCGGCGGCCAGGTTTGGCCGGGTTCGTTGAGCCGCATCGATACCGCACCGTGCACCGCCGCGCGCAGGTCCAGCATGACCGAGACCGGGTCGTCGACGGGCACGAGACCGGCATCCATACAGCGCCGGATCGCGGCGGCGGTACGTTCGGTCAGCTCCCGCTTGAACGGCATGTCCACGCGCTGATGGATGGTGCTCTCGTGCAGCACCTTGTACATGCCCGGGTGTCGATAGGCCCAGTCGCCGAGGACGCGGATGCGAGCGCGCAGCTTGTCGACAGGATCGTCGATGGCGGCCTCCGCGTCATCGATCGCGCGCACCAGATCGCCGTGATAGCGCTCCAGTGCGGCCAGCACCAGCGCGTCCCGGTCGGCGAAATGCAGGTAGACCGACGTTGCGGCGCTGCCGATTTCGCGTGCGACCGCACGCATGGACAGGGCTTGATCATCACCGAGTTCATCCAGCAGCCGGATCGCGGCGTCGACGATCTCCGCACGCAGTCGGCCACCGTGGCCGCGCGGATTTCGACCGCGTCGGGTCGTCGGATCGGAGGTCATGTGGGGATTGTAGCCGGACATATGTAGCGCTACAGTTGTAGCGCTACAGCTGTTCAGTTGCCGCTGGCGACTGCTCGCAGCGCGCCCGAAAAGGAGAAAACACTGATGACCAGCACTTCCGTCGACCCGAAGCTCGAATCGAATAAGCAGACCGTCCTCGCGTTCTACGAAGCCGCGTTCAATGCCAAGGATTTCGAGGCCACCGCCGAATTCTTCGGCGCGCGCTATATCCAGCACAATCCGGAAATCGCCGATGGTTTCGACGGACTACTCGCCCGACTCACCAGCCTGAAGGAAGGCGCGCCGAAACTGCGCGTCGAGGTGAAACGCATTGTGGCAGAGGGTGATTACGTGGTCGCCCACGTGCACGGTGTGCGCGAGCCCGGCGATCGCGGGCTGGCGATCATGGATATCTTCCGCCTCGACGACGGAAAGCTGGTCGAACATTGGGATGTCATCCAGCCGGTTCCGGAGCAGGCCGCCAATGCGAACGGAATGTTCTGAGTCTCAACGGAAATCGCGGGATCTCGAGTCGACGCGCAGGTCCATGCGCTGCAGGTACTCGGCGACGACGGTGACCGCGCCCGCGGCATTCTGGACGCGGCCGCGAACGAGTAGGGCGGGAGCGCTCTGAGCCAAACGACGATAGCGAGTCCACAGGCCCACCGAGCAGACGATATTCACCATGCCGGTTTCGTCTTCCAGATTGAGGAAGGTGACGCCGGCGGCGGTGGCGGGGCGTTGGCGATGTGTGACGGCGCCGCCGACCAGAACGCGGGAGCCGTCGGGCACGTCGAGCAAACCCGCGGCGGGGATGACACCGAGCGCATCCAATTGCGGGCGTAGGAATTCGGTGGGATAGCTGCCCGGGGAAATACCGGTGGCCCAGACGTCGGCGGCCGCAAGTTCGAGTTCACTCATGCCGGGCAGGGCGGGGGCGGCGGTGGCGGCACCGGTACCAGGAAGCCGGTCGGGGCGTTCACCCGCTGCGGCGCCCGCCGCCCACAATGCTTCGCGTCGGGTAATGCCGAGACAACCCAAAGCGCCTGCGGTGGCGAGGGATTCGGCTTGCGCGACGGAGAGTTCCACCCGGCCGGTCAAGTCGAGGAAGGAGGTGTACGGACCGGCAGAGCGGGCGGCGACAATGCGTTCGGCGAGATCGGTGCCGATGTGGCGGATGGTCGCAAGCCCGAGTCGCACCTCGTCACCATGGTTTTCGAGGGCGGGTTCGGCGCGACTGGCATTGATATCGGGTCCGTGCACCGCAACGCCGTGCCTGCGAGCGTCGGCGACCAGCGACTGCGGTGAGTAGAAACCCATCGGCTGGGCGCGCAGCAATCCGGCGCAGAAGGCCGCCGGATAGTGCAGTTTGAACCATGCCGAGTAGTACACGATCGACGCGAAGCTCTGCGAATGGCTTTCCGGGAAGCCGAAATTCGCGAAGGCATACAATTTCTCGTAAATGCGGTCGGCGACTTCGCCGGTAATGCCGTGCAGATCGCGCATGCCCTGATACAGCCTGTCCTTGAGGCGTTCCATGCGTTCGGGTGAGCGTTTGGAACCCATGGCGCGGCGCAGTTGATCGGCCTCGGCAGCGGTGAAACCGGCGACGTCGATGGCCATCTGCATGAGCTGTTCCTGGAACAGCGGTACGCCGAGGGTGCGCTTCAGCGAATTCTTCAGCGCGTCATGGTCATAGGTCACTTCCTCGTCCTCGTTGCGGCGACGGATGTAGGGATGCACTGAACCACCCTGGATCGGGCCGGGCCGAATCAGCGCCACCTCCACCACCAGGTCATAGAATTGCCGCGGCTTCAGCCGGGGCAGTGTGGCCATCTGCGCCCGCGACTCCACCTGGAAAACTCCCACCGAATCGGCGCGCGAAAGCATCTCGTAGACAGCGGTTTCCTTCAGGTCCAAGGTGTGCAATTCAACCGTTTCCCCCTTGTGCTCGCGCACCATATCGATCATGTAGTGCAGTGCGGAGAGCATGCCGAGACCGAGCATGTCGAACTTGACCAGATTTATCGCGGCGCAATCGTCTTTATCCCACTGCAGTACGCTGCGGCCGGGCATGCGCGCCCATTCGACCGGGCAGACATCGGCGATCGGCCGGTCGCAGATCACCATTCCGCCGGAATGAATACCGAGATGCCTTGGCAGACTCTCGATTTCGGCAGCCAACTCCAGTACTTCCGCGGGAATATCCGTACCGATTTCGGCGCCTACTCCGGTCCAGCGGCTCACCTGCTTACTCCAGGCATCCTGCTGTCCGGGTGAAAAGCCGAGTGCGCGTGCGGCGTCGCGGACCGCGGACTTACCGCGGTAGGTGATCACATTCGCCACCTGAGCGGCGTATTCGCGACCGTATTTGGCGTAGACGTGCTGGATCGCCTCCTCCCGGCGATCGGATTCGATATCGATGTCGATATCGGGCGGACCATCGCGCTCCGGGGTGAGGAAGCGTTCGAACAGCAATTCGGCGGCGACCGGGTCGACATTGGTGATGCCGATCGCGTAGCAGACGGCCGAATTCGCCGCCGAGCCCCGGCCCTGGCAGAGGATGTCGTTTTCCTTGCAGAAGCTGACGATATCGTGCACCACCAGGAAGTAGCCGGGAAACTTCAACTCGTCGATGATCGCGAGTTCGTGCTCGATCTGCCGATACGCCTCGGGATTTCCCGACGGCGGACCATAACGCCGAGCCGCACCCTCGAGGGTGAGTTCACGCAGCCAGGAAGCCTCGTCATGGCCGTCGGGCACGTCGAACGGCGGTAGGCTCGGCGCGATCAATTTCAGATCGAATGCGCATTCACGGGCGAGTGTCACCGCATTCGCCACCGCCTGCGGACAAGCGGCGAACAACTGCGCCATCTCCGCACCCGAACGCAGATGCGCGCCACCGGTCGGCGCCAACCAACCCGCGATATCGTCCAGGCTCCGGCGCGCCCGGATCGCCGCGAGCGCCATGGCGCGGCGACGCTGGGCTGGTGCGGCGAAATGCGCTCCGGTGGTGGCCACCACGGGCAGGCCGAGCCGATCGGCCAGGGCAATGAGGTGGGCGTTGCGTTCGTCGTCCTCCGGAATGCCGTGATGGGTGAGTTCCACACTCACCCGGTCGACGCCGAAACGCTCCGTCAGGTCGCGCAGGGCGGCCTCGGCTCGCCCGAGACGGGTGTCTCCCGCCCGCAGATCGCGCTCGAGGGCTTGGCGCACATGGCCTTTACGGCATCCGGTCAGAATGTGCCAGTGCCCGTCCGCCGCCGCGGTGAGCGCGTCCAGGTCGTAGCGGAGGATGCCCTTCTCCCCCGCGGCCATATGCGCTGCCGCGATCTGGCTGGAGAGTCGGCGATAGCCCTCTTGACCACGGGCGAGCACCAGCAGATGCGGACCGGCCGGATCCGGCGAACCGGTGCGCGGTGCCGAATCGGGTGCGCCGAGGTGTCCGAGCCGCGGTACGTCTTCCGGGGTACCGAGTGACAATTCGGCCCCGTAGACCGTCGGTATACCCCATTCCCTGGCCGCCTCGAAGAAGCGAACGGTTCCGTAGAAGCCATCGTGATCGGTGAGCGCGATCGCCTCCAGCCCGAGCCGCACCGCCTCCTCCACCAGCTCCTCCGGCTGACTCGCACCGTCGAGGAAGCTGTAGGCCGAATGCGCGTGCAACTCCGCATATGGCACGACCGGACTACCGGCCGGTTCGACCGGTTCGGGTCGATAATCCCCGCGCTTGCGCGACCACGCCGGACTGTCGCCGCCGTCGCCCGGATACATCGCGTCCGGATTCGTCGGTCCGGGCCGCCCGGACAGCACCCGCTCCAGCTCCGCCCAGGTAGGCGGGCCGTTGCTCCAACCCATGACACATCACCTCCTCTACGGTCGAACATACATTCGAACCGCAAGGAAGTGTAGAGGCCCGCCGAATCAGGCGACCTGGAGCGGTTCCGTCGACTTCTCGCCCAGCGCTGCCTCGACCTTGTCCAGACTGGAGCGAATCACGGCGCCATAGGCGTCGTTGGCGAGGACATCGAGATGGCCGCGCGCGATGGTCAGCTGCATGTAAGCCACATCGAAGTCGCCGACGCGGCGGTGACTGTCGGCGAGGTTGAGGTAGAGCGAGGGTAGGAATCCGCGTAACCCCTCATCGAGAGGAACGCCAGGGCCGAAGACCGCGGCCAGCGCGCGTTGATCCCAGCGCAGCGCATCTTCGGCCGTGCCCTGAAGATCGGCGAGGTGATGCGCAATCACACAGCGCTGCAACGGATCTCCGCCGTCGCCGAGCTCGCCCCACAGTTCCGCCAGCATCCGCCGCGCCCCCTCCGGATCACTGCCGGAGAGCCGCACCGCGGCAAAGATTTCCGCCATCCGATCGTCCGCCATGCGCAGAGTATCGCACATATGTTCGATAGATTCGAGGTCGGTTCGAACACCTCGGCGTGGCCCGATTCGAAACGCTCGACGTGCGAGTTCGACGAGGAGCGCTTCGATGTCGAAGCTCGGGCCGATCGTGTCGATGGTGAGTCCGAACGCCGTCGCCAGATCGTTGTACACGGCGGCGTGAGCGAAGAACCCGGAGGCAGGTAGCTCGCGCAACCACGAATGGCCCGCGAATGTCGCCAATCGAACAGAGCGCACTTGGCAAGTAAACTTACTTGAGAGTAAGTTCATGCCAACTCGACCTGCAAAGGAGCAGCGATGACCCGAGCTTCCGCTGACGAGACCGACCTGCGCGGGCAGATCCGGCGCAATCGCCGCAACCGCGACCTGACGGGGCGGCATGTGCTCATTACCGGCGCGTCCTCTGGCATCGGCCGGGCCGCCGCGCTGGCCGTGGCGGATAAGGGCGCCATCGTCTTCCTGCTCGCCCGGCGCGCCGACGAACTCACGGCCGTGGTCGAGGAGATCCGAGCCGAGGGCGGCAGCGCCTACGGATATCAGTGCGACGTAACCGATTCCGACTCCGTCGACCACGCCGTCAAAACCATCCTGGACGAGCACGGCCACGTCGACATGCTGGTGAACAACGCGGGCCGCTCGATCCGTCGCGCCATCCACCGCTCCACCGACCGGCTGCACGATTTCGAACGCACCATGGCGGTCAACTATTTCGGCGCCGTGCGATTGACCCTGGCGCTGCTGCCGCAGATGCGCGAGCGCAAGTTCGGCCACATCGTCAATATCAGCAGTGCGGGCGTGCAGGTGGCCACGCCGCGCTTCGCCGCCTACCTCGCGAGCAAAGCGGCGCTGGATAAGTTCGCCGAGGTCGCGGCGGTCGAAACCATGGCCGACGGCGTCACCTTCACCACCATCCACATGCCGCTGGTGCGCACCCCGATGATCACCCCGAGCGGCGATCAGGGCCCGTCGGAGTCCCCCGAATGGGCGGCCGCCACCATCGTGCGCGCGCTGAGCGAGCGACCCAAGCGCATCGATGTCCCGCTCGGTACCTTCGCCGAATACGGCGCACTACTCACCCCGAAGCTGCGTGACCGCATTCTGCACCGCTACTACCGGGCCATACCCGACTCTCCCGCCGCCAAGGGTGAGCAGGTCGATACCGAAGAACCAACGGAATCCGCTGTACCGCAGTCTAATCCGCGTCATCAGTCGACGGCTCGCCGAGTCACGGGCACCGCCCTGCGCCGCGCCGCCCGCTGGGTGCCCGGCACCCACTGGTAAGCCCGCGACCTTCATCCCGCAGGGGGCGATAAAGGTCGCCGGCGAACGGGACATGGTTGCGGTGGATTCCGCCGCAACCACGTCCCGTCCGTCGTTCTCGGCCGAGGACGAGGACGAGGACGAGGACGAGGACGAGGACGAGGCAGCGCACCACCCTCCACATTGAACGCGCACACCGTCGACCGCGATCCGGGCCGGCACATCCGGCAGATAGTCCAGACGTCCGCAGCGCGATCCAGCCCGTTGGACCACGATCAGCCCGTGGTCAAAGGCCGTATCCAGTCGGCCACGACCGCGGTGACCGGTTTCGGTGCGGCACCGCAACTGGCCTGGCGCGGTGGAAGTTCCACCGTGCGAGTTGTCACCCGCCAGCGGCGGCCGTCACGATGGGTAACCAGGGCCAGAGCGGAACCGGTTGCGGTGGAATCGGTTTCGAGACTGATGGTGAGATCATCGAGCCTTGCCGAAACCTGTTCGCGCACCGCGATTTCCGCGACCTGCTCGACCGGATGGTGACCACTGCGACCTCGCAATCCAGCCAAGGAAACCGCACCGCGTTCTACAGCTTCGACCGCCGCGATGGCGGCCGCGGTATCGACGCGGCCGTAGGTCAGGCCGGAGGGCAACAACACCATGGCAGGCGCGAAGCGATGGCCGCCGGTGTGCGAGCACTCCCAGACCCGGTCCGGATAGTCGGCGGCCAGATTCGCCGCGATCGGACGGCCGAACAGCGCACAGCACTGATCGCGTTTTCCGTGCGCGCACACCAGGACCAGCGAATCACGCACGGGCGCGCCGATTCCCGGCGGCGGGCCGTTCAGCAGGTCGAGGTCCAGGTCGAGCAGCTGCCTCAGGTCGGTGATCTCGAAGCGTTCGCACCAGAAACCCTGCGGGCGCGAGCTAGCGATCAAAACCGTTCGAACACCGGTGAATTCATTGCGGCCCGGTCGCCGGATCAGCGTCGGACGAATCTTGGCGGCAACGGTGCGGGCGGCGAGTTCGGCAGTGATCTCTCGGCCGAGCACTTCGTCACCGATCACATCCCGGCCCCATGCGCCCGGCTGCTCGACGCACAACCACCCCGACACCCGAGTCGCCGTGCCGGGCAAGGGCACATCGACCGCGGCCGCCGCCGAACACAGCATCCCTTCGAATCCGGTCATCAACCCGACGTCTGTCCGTCGGCGAACGCCGCGTCCCAGCGGCCGTCGGCCTTGGCCCGATCGATCTCGGCCTGTCCGGCCGGATACATCAACCCCTGCTCGATCAGCTCGGTGACCAGGCCGATATTGCGCAGCGACCATGGGCTGCGCTTGCGCCGCGGCGTGAAGCCGACCTGCCAGAACTCCGCATCCTCACCGCGCGCCTGCCCATCGATCCAGCCGAAGCACAATGCCTGCCGCAGCGCGCCGGCATGGTTCAGCGAAACGCGTCCGCAGCCCTTTTTGGCGAAGCGCAGCCAGACCCCGTCCACCGATGCGTGGTTGGTCAGGAGCCAGTCGCGGAACGACTGCTCGTCGGGGAAGAACAGAACCGGACGGTCTTGCGCGGGCACCGCTTCACTCTAGATAGCGGCGGGTGGGAGCGTCGCGAGGAACGGCAGCACGGTTGCCTCGAATTCCCGGTAGCGGTCGCGGTGGATGCTGTGACCGCAGGTGAAGGCGGTCACAGCGCAGTCCGGGATGGTGTCGCGCAAGATGGCCAGCTTCTCCGGATCGACCATGCCGCCGGGACCGCCGCGCAACACCAGGGTGGGGGCGGTGATGTCAGCGAGCCGGTCCCACCACTCCGGATGCGGCTTGCGGAACTGTTCGAGCGCGGTCCGCGTCATCGAGCGATCGAAGGCGAGCACCGCACGCGGATGCCGAATCAGGCTGGTGGTGGCATGCCAGAGTTCCGGAACGGTCGGGAAGCGACGAGTCAACTTCACTTCTTCATCGCCGGAACGCAACGGCATCGGGCACTCCTCGATGACCAGCCGCCGCACCAGTTCGGGCCGTTCCTGCGCAACACAGGAAACCGCGAAACCGCCCAGCGAATGCCCGACCAGATCCACCGAATCCAGCTCGAGGCGGTCACACAGGTTCAGCACGTCTTCGCCGAATTCGGCGAACAAATAGGACTCGGTGTGCGCACTACGCCCGTGCCCGCGCAGATCGGGAATGATGACCCGCCGCCCAGCCCGCACCAAGGTATGCGCGAACCGATCCCAGGTATGCCCGTCCCCGCCCATACCGTGCACCAGCACCACCGGCGCACCATCGCCGACCACGGAATCCCGATAGGCGATCCACACGCCGTCGAGCACAGCCCTGGTCACCGCGAGATCCACGATTTCCGAGGATACTGTGTTTGATTTGCAGCGCCTGCGGCGCTGCGTGTTCGCGGCCCCCTGGTGTGGGGGGGGGGGGGCCGGGGGGGGGGGGGGGGCGGGGGCCGGGGGGGGGGGGCGCGGGGCGGGGGGGGGGGGGCCGCCG
>NZ_JBITGN010000003.1:22522-328947 GCF_044457245.1 Nocardia sp. NPDC050630 | reverse complement strand
CGGGCCCCCCCCCCCCCGTGGGCCCCCGCGTCCGAGCCGTCGAGACTCGCGACTTCGTCGCATGCGCTTCGACGACTCGGACGCGAGACGGGCCGCGAACGGTCGCTCGTAAAACTCGCTCCATTGTGGTTGGGGGTGGCGGGTTGTTCGGCACTTGGTGCGCGCATGCGGGAAGGGTGAGTCCCGCGCCTTGCGGGCGCATGCGCTACGACGGCTCCGACGCGAGACGGGCCGCGAACGGTCGCTGGTAAAACTCGCTCCATTGGAGTCGCTCATGGCGGGGCGTTCAGCACCCGTGCACGCATGCGGGAAGGGCGAGACCCGCACCTACGGGCGCACGCGCTTCGACGACTCGGACACCAGACAGGCCGCGAACTCGCCGCTCGGGGTAGTCACCACGGCCGCATGGTCCTGGCATCTCGATTGCTCGACATTCGAAGCCGCCGCAGGATGTGGTGGCGGAAAAGGTCTGGCGGATGTCGACGTATCGCGGCAATACTTCGGCCATGCCCTCCTTCGCCGACTTCGATCGCCGCAACTATCGCACCGTTGATGTCGCCGCCGGGTACGACGGGTGGGCGCCGACATATGAGCAGACGGTCATGGACGAGATGGATCTCGGGCTGCTGAATCGGCTGCGGCAACCGGACTGGGGTGGGGTACAACGCGCCGCGGATCTCGGCTGCGGGACGGGGCGGACTGGAGCTTGGTTGCGGGAGAAGGGAATTCGCCATATCGATGGCGTCGACGTGAGCGCTGGGATGCTGGCGCGAGCACGTGCGCGCGGAGCACACACCACACTCGCCGAGGCGGACGCGCGCGACACCGGGTTGCCAAGTGGTGCTTATGATTTGGTGATCTCCTCACTGATCGACGAGCACTTGGACGATCTGACGCCCTTCTACGCCGAAGCCTGGCGGCTGGCCGCGCCCGGCGGCACTTGTGTCACGGTCAGCTATCACCCGCAGTTCATGATGGTGACCGGCATGCCGACGCACTACACCCCGCCGTCCGGCGAGCCGGTCGCGATCAGCACGCATCTGCATTTGATCAGCGAACAGGTTTCGGCGGCATCGGCGGCTGGCTGGATGCTCACCGAGATGGCCGAGGCGCTGGTGGATGACGACTGGATCGCGGCCAAGCCGAAATGGGCGCAGCTGCGCGGACATCCATTCACGCTGGCGCTGGTGTGGTCGCGCACATAGTCAGTCGTAAAGCCCCTCGACGCGCCAGGTCTGCTCGTTGTAGATGAGCAGCAGAACACGGACATCGGCCGGTTCACCGGCAAGTTGCACCTGGATACGGGCGGCGATTCCGGCGCAGAGGGTGGCGGATTCCGGGGTCCACCAGTGTTCGTCAACCGGCCACGGACCAGCCCAGCCCGCCAGCGGCCACTGCTTGCTGCCCCACCGCAGCAGGGCCGGGTCGGCGGTGAAAAGGCCACGGTCGGTGACCTGCACCGGCGTTGCGTCGGCGGCCTCCAGATGCACAACCGAACGGTTCACCAGGATCACCGCGGGTGCGGGATGGGGCAGTCGGCCGGGCCATGGCAGCGCCGGGTCGGCGGCCGGAATCGGCTCGTCACCGAGGGCGACCATGGTGATGCGTTCGGCGGGTCCTCGGCCACCGCTGAGCACGCCGATCCGGACCGCCTCGCCACCGAGCAGCCCCTGCACCCGGATCAGGGCGCGGCGGGCCCGCTCGTCATGCTCGCCGACTCCACCCCACAGACCGAGCTGAAGTGCGCTCGCCGCAACGACTTCGACGGGCTTCAGGCGCAATAGCGTGATCGGTGCGGTGGGCCGGTCGCGGCGGGTGAGCCAGCCGTCCAACTGCCAGCGCACTCGATCCGCGGTGCCCTCCGGGGTCAGCGGTTCGGCGCACCGCCAGATTCGCGAAAGCTGTTCGCCTGCCTCGGTTTCAGCGAATACCGACAATCGGGTGCAGGCCATCGAGGCTTTGGACAGCGCCTCGTGCAACTGGGTGGCGAGCATGCGTCCCGCGAAGGCCGCGGCATCGACGCGATCAATCGGCGGATCGCAGCGATACTGCACCGTCAGATCTTTCGGCGGACGACGCGCGGACGGCGGACGCTCCGGCACGGCCCTGGCACAGCGATGCGCCAGTACGGCATCGGCGCCGAAGCGCGAGGTGACCTCGATCGGAGTCAGCGCGGCGAAATCACCGATCCGCCGTAATCCCAAGCGGTGCAACAGATCCACCAGATCACTGCGTTCCGGTGCGGACAGACTCGGTTCCAGCGCGAGTTCACGCACCGGCAGCGGCGCCAGAAATCGCGCACCGCCGCCGGGCGGCACGATCGCGGTGAAACGCGCCGCGATCACCGCTGTGGACAACTCGTCGGCAATACCGATCTGCGCCTCCACCCCCACCGCGGCGGCCGCGTCGACGAGCCGTTCGGCCGCCGCCTCCTCGGACCCGAAAAACCGTGCCGCACCCCGCGCACCGAGCACCAACAGTCCCGGACGCAGCACCTCGACTCCCGGCACCGTCGCATCGATGGCCGCCACCACCGGCTCGAACAAGCGCGCATCCCGATCCGGATCCACCTGTGCGATATACACATTCGGACACCGCGCCTGCGCCTCCCGCTTGGTCAGCCCACGCCGCACCCCCTCGGCCCTGGCAATGGCCGAACACTCCACCACCTTATTGGCGAACAGCACCGCCACCGGCCGC
This sequence comes from Nocardia sp. NPDC050630, assembly GCF_044457245.1. Lineage (NCBI taxonomy): Bacteria > Bacillati > Actinomycetota > Actinomycetes > Mycobacteriales > Nocardiaceae > Nocardia > Nocardia sp. NPDC050630. The sequence goes on along the minus strand of NZ_JBITGN010000003.1, from coordinate 326,247 downwards.
GTCGCAGGCACCCGCGCCACCGCCGCCGCCGTCACCGCCGACCAGTCCGGACACCACAGCGCCAGCACCCGCACCCCACCCACCCGACTCGGCCGGATCACCACCCCACCCCTCCGGGCACCCCGTGTAGCGACGGGGCATCCGCTGTCCGGTGTGCCCGGTCGCAAGACAGGGTGCCCAAACGAACCTCGCAGCCGAGCGGCATGTCCTGGTCGGCCGCATGGGTTTTCGCGCGACACACTGATGCCGTCGCGCGAGCCCGCACATCGGGTGAGGGGCGGCCGATCCTGGTGTGCGTACCTGGGCACCGATGTGCACACAGCCCGCCTAGGATGCCGCACAGTCCAGATCTAGGGCCAATGTGACGGTCGGCCGTTATCCCCTGACCGCTGTCAAGGCGATAGTCGGCCATTGCCCTCTGACCGCCGTTGCTTACGGCAGCGAGGGGCACTGCGCCCGAATCATGCTCGTGCACCGCACGTCACCTCGCTTGCCTCGGCTTTGCCGCCGAGTCGGGACCCCGAATCGCTGGAAAGGCCGTTTCGCGCAGGAGAACTCATGGCGCGACGGTTACCGAGGTTCGAATCATGACGCTGCACCGTGGGCCTCGACAGTCGCTTCATCTGCCGCGGCGACTGTTTCCACCCCTACCCATTCCAGTCGGCTCGCACTGGGACGCAGTTCGATTCGGCCGTGGCAGGGTGTGCCCGCTTTGCCGCGGACCGCGACCTCCAAGCGGAGTGAGCGCAGGCGACCCCGGCCCGCGCCGAGGCCGCCGTATCCGGCGATGCGGGTATCCACGCGCAGGGACGGATTTGGCCAGCGTCCGTCGGTAACCACCAGGGTGGCCCCTTTGCTGCGTGCGCGGGCGGCGATGACTCGGGTGCGGGACGGGGCGACGGTAGCGCCGGCGAGGCCGAGCACGACCAGATCGAGGCCGTCGAGCAATACCGCGGCCACCTCCACCGGATCCGGCCCGGGATCGGCGACGACGGCGAGGCGCTGCAACTGCGCGCCCATCTCGACCGCGGCGAGCAGCCCGAGCCGCGGCATCCCGACCACCGCGGCATGCCCGCCGCCCTCGGTCACCGCGGCGAGCAGACCGGCCAGCAGCGAACTCGCACCCGAATAGGCCACTACCGACCCCTTGACCAGGCCGCCATCAGGCAACAGTTCGGCAAGGGCTGGTGGCACCGCGAGCGCTTCCCTGCGCAATTCGGCGGCGCGTGGAAGCCGCTCGGCCGCCGCTTCCCCGCGCCCGGGTATCGCCGCCATCCGTCGACGCAGCTCATCCAGTGTCGGTTTATCCCTCGGCGGCATCCTGTCCCGCCGTCTCCCCGCCCCTGAATCCTCATCCGAACCCATCACAACCACCTACTTCCACCGATGGACCCGAGGCGAAGGCGCGGCCCGAACCCCCACTAACAAGAGTTCAGCACCGATCCAGCTATCGATCACTATCGAATATACGTTCGATACTCGCTCAGTAGAAACCCACCCCCGACTTCCGTCAAGTACGCGCCCTGACCGCGATCACTTCGCAACCTGCCATTGTTTTTTGAGTTGAACTCAACTTAAGATCGGCGCCATGAGCGAGCGAACACCAGCACAGCCGACATGTCGGTCATGACGGAGGCAAGCGTCAGTGAGGCGGAGTCATGACCGACCAGGAATGGACCGGGCGCGGCGCGACAGCACGCAGACGACTACTGGAGGCGGCGCATGCGGAGCTGAGCGAAACCGGCGAACTCGAGGTGGCCGCCGTCGCCCGCCGCGCCGGTGTCAGCGTCGGGCTGCCCTACCGGTACTTCGGCTCGCGCAGCGGACTGCTTACCGCCGTAATCACCGACTTTTACGACCGACTCGGCGAAACGGTCACCTATGCGGAATTCGCCGGAAAGGATTGGCGCGAACGCGAACACGCGCGCGTGGTGGCCTGGGTGAACTTCCTCTACGACGACCCACTCGCCCCCGTCGCGCTCGGACGATTCGGCGACGCCGAGGCGGCGGGCGTGGAACGGCAACGGTTGCAGCAGGCGATCGAGGTCGGCATCCGGAATATGGCGCAGGGCCAGCGCCAGGGCATGGTGCCCGCGGACCGCGATCCCGAATTGCTCGTGGCGGCCGTCCTCGGTGGAGTGCACATGGCCGTTGCGGTGGCGCTGACTCGCAGTCCGCGTCCGGACCGCGCCGTCGTCGCCGACCAGGTATGGGAATTCGTGGCCGGGGCAACCGGCGCGGGAAAGGAAGAACAATGAGCAATGCACAACCGGAGGTCGAACGGCTCGAGGACCTCGCGGGCGATCTGTCCCGAACCCATCGAACAGTCCACGAGGCACGCGATGTCCCCGCCGCGCAGGTGGACGCCGACCTCGCCGCTCTCGATCGGGACGGCTACGTGATTCTCGAGGGCCTGCTCGACTCGGCACAGTGCGCGGCACTTCGCAAAGAACTCCTGCCCCTGCTCGGCCCGAACGGGCGAAATGCGTTCGAGGGCCGCCGGACTCAGCGGCTCTACAGCGTGCTCGGCAAGACGCGCATGGTCGACCGGCTGGTCGAGCATCCCCGCGTACTCGCCCTCTTGGATCGACTTCTGCTACCCGGATATCTGCTGTCGCAGTTGCAGATAATCAATATCGCCCCCGGCGAGAATGCCCAGCTCCTGCATCCCGACGACGGCTTCTATCCGGTGCCGCGACCACGAAAGGCATTGTCGGCAGCCACCATCTGGGCGATCGACGAATTCACCGCCGAGAACGGCGCGACAATGCTCATCCCGGGAAGTCATCGCTGGCCGGACGGTCGAACGCCACAGCAGGACGATATGCGGGTGCCCGGGGTCATGCCCGCCGGATCGTGTGTCTTCTTCCTCGGCACGCTCTGGCACGGCGGTGGCGCGAACCGCTCCGCGAACTCGCGATTGGCCGCCACCGCACAGTACTGCGAGCCGTGGCTGCGCACCCAGGAGGCGTTCACTCTCTCGACCGACCGCGATACGGTGCGCACGGTCTCGCCCGAAATCCGGCGCATGCTCGGCTACAGCATCCATCCGCCATTCATCGGCATGGTGGACGGTATGCACCCGGATCGCCTGCTGACGCAATAACCGGCACGGTGCGAATCAGGCCAGCTGGCCGCGTTTTCCGCTACCCTCGCACCGTGACCGAACGCGCTCGTCCCATTGTCGGCCCCGATTATCTGGTTGCCGGCCGCTACCGTCTGCAGTCGAAACTGGGCGGCGGCGGTATGGGCGCGGTATGGCTCGCACACGATCGCCTGCTCAACCGGGACGTCGCGATCAAACAGGTGCTCTCCACCGCCGGACTCCCGGAGGCGCAGGCCAATGAGATCCGCAACCAGATCATGCACGAGGGCCGGGTCGCGGCCAAGCTCTCGCATGAGCACGCCATCGCCGTCTACGACGTGGTGCTCGAGGCCGGTGAGCCATGGCTGGTGATGGAACATCTGCCATCACGCAGTGTCGCAAGGGCATTGGCGCTGGTGAATGCGCTGCCGCCGATCGAGGTGGCGCAGATCGGGGCGCAGGTCGCCGATGCGTTGGCGGCCGCGCACGCCGCGGGCATCGTGCACCGCGATATCAAACCCGGCAATATTCTCGTCGCCGACCGTGGACCCGTCGTCGGCATGGCCAAGCTCAGCGACTTCGGTATCTCGCGCGGTGCGACCGACAGCTCCGACGAACCGGACGGCGTGATCACCGGCACCCCCGCCTATCTGCCCCCTGAGGTGGCGCGCGGCGCGCAGCCGACCACGGCAAGCGATGTGTTCTCCCTCGGCGCCACGCTCTACACCGCGATCGAGGGGCAACCGCCGTTCGGTATGGACGACGACACCGATGCCGTGGTCTATCGCGCGGCGATGGCCCAGATCATCCCGCCCAGCCGCAGCGGCATGCTCACCAACGCGTTGCTGCACATGATGGAGCCGGCCCCGCAGCGCAGGCCGACCATGGCCGAGGCTCGCGACGAAATCCTCACCGCCGCATTCGGTCCCGGTACCGGACCGTATATCCTCGGCGCCCCGGTGCGCACGGAGGACGGCACCATTCCGGCATGGGCCGCCCGCAATTCGGCATCGGGCCTGCGTAGCCCGCACTCCACACCGCTGCCGCGCCCGCACCGCAGCAACACCTCGGCCCCAGCGGCCGCGGCACCCCAGCGCCCGAAGGCGAAGTCGAAGGAAACGAGCAATGCCCCACTCGCCATCGCCATCGGCCTGCTGATCGGCCTGGTCCTTATCATCGCCATCATCATCGCGATGATGTAATCCGCTGCGCCACAGCTTTTCAGCTGCCGCATGATTGCAAAGCGCGCACGCTTCGAGTACGCAACCTTGCGGTACGCACGAAATGGCACCGCGCCCACAAATTGCACCGCGCAGCCGACGAAATGGCCTGGCTCGCATCAACTTGCCGGGTGAAACCATGCGCGGCAAGCGAATTCGTACGCGGCGCGCCAGAATGCGTAAAGTCAGTCGATGCGGCGCCGGTGGGCCCAGCGGGTGAGTGCGTTGCGGTTGGACTGCTGGGTCTTGCGAAGCACGTTGGAGGCGTGGGTTTCGACGGTTTTCACCGAAATATAGAGTTTCTCCGCGATTTCCCGATAGGTGTAGCCGCGGGCGAGCAGCCGCAGCACCTCCAGTTCGCGCGGGGTGAGCGAATCCAGTTCGGGATCCAGTGGCGGCTCCGGCACCGGCGATTTGCCGGTGAACGAGTCGAGTACGAAACCGGCCAGCCGCGGACTGAACACCGCATCGCCACCGGCGACCCGTCGAATACCATCGGCCAGTTCGGATCCCGAGATCGTCTTGGTCACATAGCCGCGCGCACCCGCACGGATCACCGCGATCACATCCTCGGCGGCGTCGGAGACACTCAATGCCAGGCATACCGGACCGTCATTGATGCCGGACAGCACCGCGACCCCGCCGCCGTCGGGCATATGCACATCGAGCAGCACAACATCCGGACGCGCGGCATTGATTCCGGCGACCGCCTCGGCCACGCCCCCGGCCTCCCCGACAACCTCCATATCGGTCTCCCGGCTCAATTCGGCCCGCACACCCGAACGGAATACGGCGTGATCATCGACGAGAAAGACCCGCACGGCCACCTACTTCTCCTCACCCTCGGTGGATCGATCCACCCTGACGCACGGGCGGCCCGCAGGCCGTCCGCACTTCATCGGTACCACAACCGCCGCCGGATCCGTCGTCATCCATACCACTCATCGCCAGCGACGCCTCGAAGGCGCTGCCCGGACCGGACTCATTCCGGCGGTGCCGCGATGTTCGAACGAAAGTCACGAGTTCCTGCTACGCGACACCATCGGCTCACGGCCGAGCCGCAACCCGGCGGCCGCACGGAACACCCCTGCTCGACGGCACGATCATCGGCGGTTGCGAACCGTTTGTCGCACCTCGTCCGGTTCGTCGCCGACCGGCGCGTCCTCGGCTCGATCCTGATCACCGGCATCGGTGCGCGGCATGATGATCCGCACCTCGGTGCCCCGACCAGGAGTGGACAGGATCTCCACCTGACCGCCGCGCCGCTCGATTCTGGCGCGAATGGATTTCGCGACGCCTCGCCGATCCTGCGGCACCGCCGCGATATCGAATCCGGTGCCGCGATCGCGCACGAAAATGCTCACCTGATGCGGTTCTGCCTCGGCGAACAGATCGATCTCCGGAACCCCCGCATGTTTGGCGGCATTCACCAGCGCCTCCCGGCTCGCGCCGAGCAAAGCGGTGAAATGCTCCTTCGGCAGACCAGATCCGCTGTCGGCGCCGTCCATCGTCACATCGCCAACGGTGACCGGAGTCACTTTCACCCCGTGCTGATCCTCGACCTCGCCCGCGATCGTGCGCAGCGCCACCGCCAGGCTCGACTGTGCGGGCCCGGAATCTTCGAAGAGCCAGCGGCGCAGTTCCCGCTCCTGACTGCGCGCCAGCCGGACCACTTCCTGCGGGTCGTCGGCCTGACGCTGGATGAGCGCCAAGGTCTGCAGCACCGAATCATGCAGGTGGGACGCGATTTCCTCACGTTCCTCATTGCGAATACGGGCCGCGCGCTCGGCATTCAGCGCGCGCATCATGCGCAGCCACAGCGGCACCGTCAGCAGACCGGCGCCGATCAATGTGACCGCCACCGCGATCAGCGCGGAGCCGAGCGAGCTCAGATCGATCCTGGCCAGCACCACCACGCCGAGTCCGAGCACGATCATGGTGATCCCGGCGACGATGCGCGACCAGGTCACCACCGAGGGACGCGCGGGCAGGCCGAGCAGCGACCGCGGGCCGTCGGTGTCGTATTCACGCCACACCAGGGCCGCACCCACCGCCACCACGACGATCGGCACGATCACCTTCGCCGCGGTACCGCTGAACAACCACGAAACCCCGACCGCGAGCCCGATCCCGAGCAGAGCCAACCCGATCGCCTGCCGGCGCTCCTTACCGGTCGGCTTCAGCGCATCGTGGCCGCCGGGAGTGAAGATCCACAGCATGCCGTAGGCGACGATCCCCGCCCCCGCCAGCGCGGACAGCAATACGAATGCCATCCGCACCTTGAACACATCGAGCCCGAGATGGTCGGCGACACCGCCAGCCACACCGCCCACGATCCGGCCACCCGAACGCCGCACCATCCGCGGATAGGGCGGCGTGGGCGCAAGCGCCGGCGCGGCACCGAAGCGGCCGGAGCCGGGCGTGAACCCGGGCGCGGCGCCGAACCCCCGGGGATCGGCCCCCCGAGCAGCATCGAACGCGGGCACGGACGGGTACATGCCTTCGATACTGGCACGGCCCACCGACACCCGACCATCGGGAATCACCCTGATCTTCACCGTTGTGTGCCGACAGATCTCATCTGTCGCATACAGGCGATATCTGTCATTAGAGCAGGACTTGCCCGAGTCCAGTTTCCGCGCTGAGGGCCCGACTCCGATCAAGGGCTGGACGATGCGGTCCTTACCTCGAAGTCTGTGTGGTTCCAGCACTGTCTGGTTCATACCGGTTGAACCGGCGCTTCGGACCGCCCGATCTGCACGCTTCGGCTTCCCGTCAGCGGTGAGTCGACCGCATGCGGGCCGGATATATGATGCGCATCCTTCACGCAGTGCGCCAAAGGGTTTCGTCGTCGGAGAATTGCCCGTCAGCTGCCTGCGGTCGATCGAAACGGAGCCGCCATGACCAGATACGCACATTTCGTCGGTAGCCTGCCCGAGGCCCTGATGACCAGCGATCGCGACGTCATGCAATGGTTCGCCGACCAGAGTGACGGCTGGCCACTTACTGCGGTGCCGCGCGATCTCGATTCGGGCTGGGTCGTCGCCTACCTGCGTGCTCTCGAAGGGCGTGACGCCTTCGACGTCATCCGCGCGGGCGACTACGCCGACTACAGCGATATGCGCAGCTACGGTGTGCGGGCCGGTCACGTCCTTGAACCACGCGACGTGGCGATGGGGCGCGTCGAGCGGATCACTGCGATCGTCTCGGAGTTCGAGTCGCTACAGCGCAGCCGTCCGGAGCTGGCGGACAAGCGGGTACAGATCAGCCAGCCCAACCCATTGGATCTGGCCCTCTTCGTTTTCGCCGGCGCGGCGGTCTCGCCCGGTCTGCCCATGGGGCCCGCAGTCCGCAACCTCGGTGTACTCGTCACGGCGCTGCGGCATCTGCCCGTATTCACCGACGCCGTGCTGCAGGAGATGTCCGAGGTGACCGCTCGCTACGGCGATCGCGTTGTGTGGCAGGTGGAATCACCGATCGCCACCCTGGGCATGGTCAAGGCCGAGCGACTACGAGCGCAGTGGGCACTGGGACCGCTGCTGGCACGCCAGCTCGGCGGATTCCTCGTCCGCACCCACGAGATCGGCGCAGCGACAACCCTGCATCTGTGCTACGGCGACCACAAGCACAAGAACCTGCTGACCCCCCGCAGCCTGGCGCCAGCGGTACACCTGCTCGGCCACCTCTCCCCGCTGCTGCGCAAACGCGCAGTGCCCCTGCCGGTCGTGCATGTTCCCTGTGCCTACGGTGCGGATCCGGCACCGTTGGATCCGGCCTTCTACCGCCCGCTGCAGCGACTGGATCCCGGCTGGCAATTGATCGCCGGTGTCGTTTCTCCCGACGATGTCGACGACAGCATCCGCGCGCTGACACTGTTCGAACAGGCTTCGGGCCGCACCGCGCATGGGGTAGCAACCGCGTGCGGGCTCGGCCGTCGAACCATTGAGGACGCTCGGGCGGCGGCCGTGGCTACAGTCACCACCGCGCGCGCCGACGTCGGTGTATTCGCGGACTAAGCGGTCTGGGGAGCGCAACGGCAGTCCGATCCGACGATGTCGCGGTCACCGCGATGCTGGCGCCTGGTCCCGCACGTGGTCGAGCGGACTGGCCTGCGGGCACACCAGCAGAAGCCCTCGACTGCGCCTGCGGCCGCTACGTCAACGACCCCACCGCCTGGCCACCCACGACGAACTAACGGGCGCACGGCCAAGCCCCTGCCCGGCCGGCGCAGCCCCTGGCGGTCGATCAGGCGGAGTAGTCGATAGCCGGCCCGAAGGCGCCCTCGCCGTTGCCGGGCAGCACGCCTGTCCGGTCCGGACAAGAAAGCCACGCTGAACTGCCGTTCTTATATCGATCTCAGGCATCTTGCGACGAAAAGAGCGGGCAACCGACGGATCCGCTGCCGACTCGGGCACCGCCGGACCGGATAGCTGCGCCAAGGCATGTCTACCAGTGCTTTTCAGATCGAATACCGATCAATGGCTTAGGCAGTTCGCCGCCCCGCGCCATACGTTTCTTTCGGGTCGGAAACGTCCCACTCAACACCGGGACTCGCGCCGCAGGGGGCCGAGCACAGGTTCGGGGAGGAATCATGAACATCAAGTCGATACTGCTCATCGCCGCCACCTCGGTCGGAATCGCCGTGGCGGGCGCGCCGTCCGCCGCCGCGCAGGGGATGGCGCCGCACGAGAAGAACTACTCGGGCCCAAATGGATTCGAGCTCACCGTCGGCCATATGGACGAACAGTTCCGCCCGGTCCCCCCGCTCAATGGAATGCCGACCAACCGAGAGGTCTTTCTGGACAACACCTTCTACGGCATCATCCCAGCGAATGTGCCGGGCACCATGAAGGCGGGCTACCTGATCGCCTGTGCGGTCGATCTCGATCTCACGGTCGATATCCAGGCCGGCATCGGCTTCGACGCCGGATTCAGCATCGGGGTCAGCGGCAGTGGCGATTCGACGTCACCGAACTTCGATGCCAGCATCGGCCCGAAGATCTACGCGGGAGTCAGCCTCGACATGTCGATCAGCCCCGGCGAGATCAAGCCGATCGAAGTGGGCACCAAGGACTTGTCTCTCGGCGGCACCGGCTATCTGGTCAGCCACGACTATCACCTACTGGTCAAGAACTGCGGCGGACCGCTCACCATCCAGTCCTATGTGACCCTCACTGCCGACACACCCGAGGTCACCGCCGCTGACGCGGTGACAGGAGACCGGATCTTCCTGTGATCCGCTACCAGGACGGCCGTGCGATCAACGATCGCACGGCCAAGCGGCTATCGTGCCGTCCTCGGCGCGAACCCCACGCAACTCCCCTACCGTCCGCCCTGCGACAAATAACCAAGAGACCGATTGGTCCAAAAGGATCAGCATAGTTTCAGGGTTCCCCCCGATGTGCCGAAGCGCTGGTCACGCCCAGTATGGAAACCATGACGAAAACGAGCTTCGGCGATCAGATTCACCAGATGTGGCAGTCGCGGCCCGTCCGGTTGCCGCGGCAAGGTCCGATCGCGGGTGTCGCGGCCGGGTTCGGGCAGCGCTACGGGATCGATCCGGTGCTCGTGCGGGTCGCACTCGTGGTGTCGACGATCTTCGGCGGAGCGGGCATTGTGCTGTACCTGCTCGCCTGGCTGCTGTTCAGCGAGGCGGGCGAGCAGTTCTCGGCGGCGGAGTCGCTGTTCGGCAAGGGGCACAGCTCGCAGTCGCAGACCAAGACCATCGTGCTGATCGTGGCATTGGCGATCGCGGTCAGCACCATCGGACCGGTCGGCGTCGGACTGGCTGGCTCGGGCATGATCAGCATGGCGCTGATGCTGGCCGGTTGGTGGATGCTGCATATGCGAACCCCACAGCCACCGCCCGGCACGAGCTCACTCGGCGGCTTCGATGGTGGTCTCACCGCGACCGGCTACCCCGGGGCGGTATTCCCACAGCGCCCGATGCCCGGTGATTTCTACGCGCCGGAGACCAGCGTGTACACGCCGTACACCAAGTTGCCGGACGCATATGTTCCGGAGGCCCCCGCCCCGGCGGCATCGAACACTGCGGCGGATCAGGCAGGTCCGATTGTCTTGCCGGACGCCGAAAATAGCGACGCCGAAACCGAACTGATGGAAAAGCACGGCGCGCCGATCGCGGGCGCTACGCCAGCCGATCCCGACACCATCCTGCTTCGTAAGGATGATGCCGACACCGTACTGCTCGACAAGAGCGAGGCAGGAACCACGACGCCTCGGACCGGGACCACAGCCCCCACCGATGGAACAACGCCGGGAACCGCTTGCTCCGAATCGCCGCACACGACCGGCGGACTATCGGGCGTGAGCGCATCGACCGGCATCAGCACCACGGCGAGCGCGACGCCCGGCGCGAGCGCCACCTCCGGCGCAAAAGGTGGCGACACCGCACAACCTGTTGCTACATCCGGCACGAGCGGCACCGATGCCGCATCGGAAAGCGGCAACAGCTCATCGCGGGCGGAATCCCCTTCGCGCACAAGCACTGGCCCATCCCGAACAATGTCCGCGACACCCGCGCACGCTACCGGCCTCACCCCACCCTCCTGGGACCCCCTCGGCGTCGCCCCACTCGCCTGGGACCTCCCCGACCCCACTCCGACCCGCACCATCGTCGCTCCCCAGCCGAAGCCTCCTCGCTCCCGGCTCACACCCGTGGTGCTCGGCCTGGCCATCCTGGCCGCCGCCGGTGCGGGTGCGCTGGCCGCCTCCGGCGTCGAGTGGATGACTCCCGGACGCATCGCCGCGGTGGCGCTGGCGGTGATCGGGTCGGGGCTGGTGATCGGCGCATTCCTGCGCCGCGGCTTCGGCCTGCTCGTACTCACCGCACCGCTCGCTGGATTCGTGGTGCTGGCTTCGATGCTCGGACCGATCGAATTCGACAGCGCCACCGTCGGCGATCGCACCTGGGCGCCCACCTCGATAGTCGACCTCGCCCCGAAGTACGAGTTGACCATGGGAACAGGCACATTGGATCTGCGGTCGCTGAAGCTGACCGAGAACCGGGCCGTCGAGGTCACGGTCGGGCTCGGCGATGCCGAGATCCTGCTGCCCGAGGATATGGCGGTGCGCAGCGATTGCACCGTCAACCTGGGAGATGTCAACTGCCCCACCGGCATTACCGGCCCGCATGCCGACGGCGCACCCGTGCTCGATCTGAAAGTCCATGTCCGGACCGGCAATGCGGAGGTGCACCGTGGCTGAACCCACCGAAGACAACATCACCAAGCGGGGGCCATCGGTCTCTCTGCTGATCGTCGGACTGCTCGCCCTCGGCGTGAGCATCTGGGCCTTCATCGGCCCGTCCACCATGACCTCCACCGGTGTGGCATCCCTCGGCTGGGTCGTCGTGATCGCCGCCATCGTGGTCGGCGTCCTGCTGGTCATTTCCCCGCGCAGACCCCGCTGATCACGCGAATGGCCCGTCCAGGCGGACGGGCCATTTTCTTTGGAGGAGCAGAACCAATGCCCATGGAACAGTTCGACATCGACGACGACCCGACCGACCATACGGGAATCCCGATCGGCCGCTTGATGCCGCTGACACCGAGCCGCAGTTACCTCGTCGGCGGCTTATTACTCGGACAACTCATCCTCAGCCGCACACCACCCGCTACTCCAGATAAGCCGGGCAGCTCAAATGCTCACTGATCCGGTCGAGTAGCCGCTGCATACTGACCCGCTGCTTACCCTCCACACCGCGCGCGATCATCGGCACCATCCACCGCGCACTGGTCGCGACATTGAACATCTGCTGGATCACCCGAGCGCCCTTCGGATGCGGCAACACTCGGCATTCGGCGCGAAACCACCGCTGCCCTTCGACCGCGAGCATCGCCTGCGCCCGATCCACCTCGACCCGAATCCCATGGGGGTCCCCGGCGATCGCGGCCCGAAATTCATTCGGGCCGCCGCGCAATTGCATCCCGGGATCGGGGCCGTCGGCGAGGAAGAAGGCGTTGTCCGGACCGACCGGACCGGCACTCACCGTAGTGAGCAGCGCGGCCACCACCCCACACGGTGCCTCGACGACCGCGTGGACGGTGCAGAGCGGCTTCTTCGCTGCCATCCGGACCCCCTGGGGAACTGGTCTACCCGGCTGACGGTACTCCCGGAATCCGGCAAATCAGGCCCAATTGCGGGTCACTCCCATTCGATGGTGCCCGGCGGCTTGCTCGTCACATCGAGGACAACCCGATTGACATCGGCCACCTCATTGGTGATTCGGGTGGAAATGCGCTCGAGTACGTCATAGGGCAGCCGGGTCCAGTCCGCGGTCATCGCATCCTCGCTGGAGACCGGGCGCAGCACGATCGGATGACCGTAGGTGCGACCGTCGCCCTGCACACCGACACTGCGCACATCCGCGAGCAACACCACCGGGCACTGCCAGATCTGGCGGTCCAGCCCGGCGGCGGTCAACTCCTCGCGTGCGATGGCATCGGCCTGCCGCAGCGTCTCCAAGCGGTCCGCGGTGACCTCGCCGACAATACGGATGGCCAGGCCGGGCCCCGGGAACGGCTGGCGGGCAACGATTTCCTCGGGCAGCCCGAGTTCGCGGCCGACCGCGCGCACCTCGTCCTTGAACAGCAACCGCAGCGGCTCGACGAGGTCGAACTCCAGATCGTCGGGCAGACCGCCGACATTGTGGTGGCTCTTGATATTCGCGGTGCCGCTGCCGCCACCGGACTCGACGACGTCCGGGTAGAGCGTGCCCTGCACCAGGAACTCGACCTCGGGCTCGGCCCCGCCGCTCTGTTCGACGACGACCTCGGAGACCGCGTCCTCGAACGACCGGATGAACTCCCGCCCGATGATCTTGCGCTTCTCCTCCGGATCGGTGACGCCTTTCAGCTCCCCGAGGAACTTGTCCACCGCGTCGACGGTCACCAGCTTGGCGCCGGTCGCGGCGACAAAGTCCTGCTGCACCTGCTCGCGCTCACCCGCCCGCAACAGGCCGTGGTCGACGAACACACAGGTCAGTCGCTCGCCGATGGCCCGTTGCACCAGTGCGGCGGCGACCGCGCTGTCCACACCGCCGGACAGCCCACAGATCGCATGGCCGTCGCCGATCTGCTCGCGCACGGAGGCGATCAGCGATTCGGCGATATTGGCCGGGGTCCAGGTGGCGGGGATTCCGGCGAGTTCGTGCAGGAAGCGGCTGAGCACCTGCTGACCGTGCGGTGAGTGCAGCACCTCCGGGTGGTACTGCACACCGGCCAGCTTGCGGGCACGATCCTCGAATGCGGCGACCGGAGCGCCCGCGCTGGTCCCGGTGACCTCGAAACCCTCGGGCGCGTCGGTGACCGCGTCGCCGTGGCTCATCCACACCGGCTGTTTGGTCGGCAGGCCACCGTGCAGCAGACCGCCGTCGGCACTGAGCTCGGTGCGGCCGTATTCGCGGGTGCCGGTGTGCGCGACGGTGCCGCCGAGCGCCTGGGCCATGGCCTGGAAGCCGTAGCAGATGCCGAAGACCGGGATGCCGAGATCGAACAGCCGCGCGTCCAGCTGCGGCGCACCTTCGGCGTACACGCTGGACGGTCCGCCGGACAGAATCACCGCGAGCGGCTGCTTGTCGGCGATCTCGTCCACGGTGGCAGTATGCGGAATCACCTCCGAATACACACTCGATTCACGGACCCGCCGCGCGATCAGCTGGGCGTACTGTGCGCCGAAGTCGACGACGAGGACCGGTCTCTGGGTTTCTGCCACCCGAACAGTTTAGTGAGCGAGCGCAGCGGGCTAACCATCGGCACAGCAGGGTCCTCCCTGACGGCGGAGCCGAGCGCCAGCGAGGCGCAGGCGGCAGGGAGCGCAGCGAGCGAACCATCGGCACAGCAGCATCACTGCCATCGGAACCGAGCGCCAGCAAGGCTTTGATGTCAGCGGCCGAAATCGTCCCGCGCGCCCCCGCACCGCTGGCTATCCTCATGCCGTGCCCTTCGCCCGCGCGATAGATGCCGACATCCACTACGAGGACAGTGGCGGGGACGGTCCGGTGGTCTTACTAGCACACGAATTCTTCATGGACCGAACGATGTTCGCATCCCAGATGGCCGCGCTCGCACCGGAATTCCGGATCGTGTCCTGGGATGCGCGCGGACACGGTCGTACCAGGGACGAGGGGCTACCGTTCACCTACTGGACCGCCGCACGCGATGCGCTCACCGTGCTCGACCATCTCGGCGTCGAACGCGCCGTATTCGGCGGCACCGCGCAAGGGGGGTTCACCGCGCTGCGCACCGCGCTCATCGCACCCGAGCGGGTTTCGGCGCTGATCCTGATCAGCACCGAGGCGCACGGTCCGACGGCCGAACAATCCATCGCGACCCAGAAATTCCTGGACGAGTGGTATGACGACGGCTCCCGGCAGGAGGCCGTCGAACAGCTCGCATATTGGCTGATCGGCGATGACGAGTGGTACCGGGCGATCTGGACCAAGCGGTGGCTCGGCCGCGACCGCCGCGGCATCGAGGTCGCCGCGGGCTGTCTACTCGGCCGCGATTCGGTATCCGACCGCTTATCCGAAATCACCTGCCCGGCCTTGGTGATTCACGCCACCGACAGCGGTATCGCCCGCGAGCGCACCCAGCAGCTGGTCGCCGGTCTGACCGCATCGAAGTTCGTCGAGATCGCTGGCGCACGGCTCGCGGTCACCATGACCCACCCCGAGCCGGTCAACCACGCCATACAGCAGTTCCTCCGCGAGCGGTCGGTCCCGACGCACGCCCGCTGAGCGTGGCTAGGTCACGCGCGGACGCTGAGGCCGACCCGCTGGAATTCCTTGAGGTCGGAGTAGCCGGCCTTGGCCATCGAGCGACGGAGGCCGCCAACGAGATTCAGCGAGCCGAACGGGTCGTCGGAGGGGCCGTACAGCACCCGCTCCAGGCTCGGGCGCACCGTCTCGCCGGTATCACCGGACAACTCGCCGCCCAGATCCCACGGATCCTCCACATGCAGCAACGAACCGCGCGGCACCGACGGATGCGCGGCCGAGGAAGGCCAGTACCAGCCGCGCCCCGGCGCCTCGGCGGCCAGCGCAAGCGGCACGCCGAGCATGGCGGCATCGGCGCCACAGGCGATGGCTTTGGCCAGCTGCCCCGAGGTGGCGATATCACCGTCGGCGATCACGTGCACATAGCGTCCGCCCGTCTCGTCCAGGTAGTCGCGACGCGCGGCGGCGGCATCAGCGATGGCCGTCGCCATCGGCACCCCGATGCCGAGCACCTCACCGGTGGTGGTCGCGCCCGGATAGGAGCCGTAGCCGACGATGACGCCCGCGGCGCCGGTGCGCATCAGATGCAGCGCGGTCTTGTGGTCGCTCACGCCGCCGGCCACCACCGGCACATCCAGCTCGGCGATGAAGGTCTTGAGGTTCAACGGCTCACCATCGCCGACGTGTTCGGCGGAGATGATGGTGCCGTGCACCACCAGCAGGTCGATCCCGGCCTGCACCAGCGCCGGGGTCAGCGCGCGTGCGTTCTGCGGGCTCACCCGCACCGCCACCGTCACACCGGCGGCCCGCACCTGCGCGACCGCGGCGGCCAGCAGATCCGGCTGCATCGGCGCGGCATGCAATTCCTGCAGCAGCCCGACGGCACGCTCGTAACCGCCCTTGGCGACGAGTTCGAGCAGCTGGTCGACCTTGGCGGCGACATCGGCATGCCGGGCCCAAAGCCCCTCACCGTTGATGACGCCGAGTCCGCCGTGCCTGCCGAGTTCGATGGCGAACTCCGGCGAGACCAGCGCATCGGTCGGGTGCGCCAGGAACGGGATCTCGAACCGGTAGGCGTCCAACTGCCACGCCAGCGATACCTGCTTCGACGAACGGGTCCGCCGCGACGGGACGATATCGACATCGTCCAGTTCATAGGTACGCCGGGCGGTCCGACCCATACCGATCTCGACCATGTCGCGCACGCGTGCTCCTTAGTTTCGGCCGCGCCGGCGCGGCATGTTCACGGCTCTGTTGGATTAGCAGCGCCCGCAGCACTGCGTGGTCGCTTCGCCCGTGGTCCCGCTGACCCGGTCGAGCGACCTGCATGCAGTCGCTGGCGTCCGAGCCGTCGAGACTCGCGACTGCGTCGCATACGCTTCGACGATCCGGCTGCCACGCCGCGAGCGCCGCTCGCACGGACTCGCTCCCTCGTAGTCGCATATCGAGCCGTCGATCGTGAACAGGCGACTACGTCCGGGAGCTCGGGCCGGGACTCGTGGTCCCGTCCCTACGCTGCGCGAGGCCGTGGGTTATGCACCTCGAAGACCGCGAATACGGTCAATCATGCACGGAACATCCCGTCCAGTACACAACCCCTCGAGCAGGCTAGCCGCGACCAGTGTAGTTGGGCGCCTCGACGGTCATCGTGATGTCGTGCGGGTGGCTCTCCTTGAGCCCGGCCGCGGTGATCTGCACGAACTGCGCCTCCTGCAGCTCCGCGATGGACTGCGAGCCGGTGTAGCCCATGGCCGCGCGCAATCCGCCGACGAGCTGATGGATGACCTGGTTGACCGGTCCGCGGAACGGTACCCGGCCCTCGATGCCCTCGGGCACCAGCTTGTCCTCGGCGAGCACGTCGTCCTGGAAGTAGCGGTCCTTCGAGTAGGACTTGGCCTGCCCGCGGCCCTGCATCGCACCCAGCGAGCCCATGCCGCGGTAGCTCTTGAACTGCTTGCCGCCTACCAGGATCAGCTCGCCCGGCGACTCGGCGGTGCCGGCCAACAGCGAGCCCAGCATCACGGTGGACGCGCCGGCCGCGATGGCCTTGGCGATATCACCGGAGAACTGGATGCCGCCGTCGGCGATCACCGGAACACCGTGCGGTTTGCACGCGGCGACGGCCTCGAGGATCGCGGTGATCTGCGGTGCGCCGACACCGGCGACCACGCGGGTCGTGCAGATGGAGCCGGGACCGACACCGACCTTCACCGCATCCGCACCCGCCTCGACCAACGCGGCCGCGCCGGCCCTGGTTGCCACATTGCCGCCGACGATCTGGATGCGGTCGCCGACCTCGGCCTTGACCTTGGTCACCATCTGCAGCACACCGGCCTGATGGCCGTGCGCGGTATCGACGATGAGCACATCCACCCCGGCATCGGCCAAAGTCATGGCGCGCGACCAGGAGTCCTCGCCGACACCGATCGCGGCGCCGACGAGCAGGCGGCCATCACGGTCCTTGGTGGCGTTCGGGTACTGATCGGTCTTGACGAAGTCCTTGACGGTGATGAGTCCGCGCAGCCGGCCGTTCCCGTCGACGATCGGCAGCTTCTCGATCTTGTGGCGGCGCAGCAGACCGAGTGCGGCCTCGGCGGTGACGCCCTCCTGCGCGGTGATCAACGGCGCCTTGGTCATCACATCGGCGACCCGCCGGTTCTGATCCACCTCGAAGCGCATATCGCGGTTGGTGATAATGCCCACAAGTGCACCGGTCTCATCCACCACCGGCAGACCGGAAATGCGGAAGCGGGCGCACATCGCGTCGACCTCGGCCAGGGTGTCGGTGGGGCGACAGGTCACCGGGTCGGTGACCATGCCCGCCTCGGACCGCTTGACGGTCTCGACCTGTGCGGCCTGATCCGCGACGGCCAGATTGCGGTGCAGCACACCCATGCCGCCCGCGCGCGCCATGGAGATGGCCATCCGCGCCTCGGTCACGGTGTCCATGGCGGAGCTGCAGAGCGGGGTGCGCAACCGGATCTCGCGGGTCAGCTGGCTGGAGGTTTCCACCGTGCTCGGGATGAGATCCGAAGCGGCCGGCAGCAACAGCACATCGTCGAACGTGAGGCCGAGCATGGCGATCTTGTTCGGATCGTCACCACCCGTAGGAGGGCGGACCGTGGTTCGTTCGCCCGATACGGGATTACTCATTCGGATCGACCCCTCCTGGACGTCGAAAGCAACGAACGCCGGGGTGGCCGGCGTCGTGGAAGCTGATGGGATGGACGGTGACGGCTCCGCCAGCGCTGTCGGATACTGGCCGGGGCCTGTCACCCATGGTATCTGTCCCGCAAACACGCTCACGACTGCGCCTCGCTCACGCTCGGCTCCGTCGTGCGCGTGGGCGCCTGTGCCTTTGGTTCACTCGCTGCGCTCGCTCACGACTGCGCCTCGCTCACGCTCGGCTCCGTCGTGCGCGTGGGCGCCTGTGCCTATGGTTCACCCGCTGCGCTCGCTCACGGAACTGAGCCCACCACCGAAACTGGCGCGCCACATAGCTGGCGAAGAGCCCCCTGTTCTGCGTACCGTGGGGGTGTGCGTGACCATCTACCACCTGGCTTGCCGCCGGATCCGTTCGCCGGAGACCCCTCCGACCCGACCGCCGCGCTCGATGCCATCGAGCCCGGCGAACCGCTGGATCCCCACGAGCGCCTTGCGGTCGAGGAGGATCTCGCCGACCTTGCGGTGTATGAGGCACTACTAGCGCACCGTGGCATCCGAGGACTCGTGGTCAGCTGCGAAGACTGCAGACAAGATCACTACCACGACTGGGATATGCTGCGCGCCAATTTGCTTCAACTGCTGGTCGACGGCACGGTGCGCCCGCACGAACCCGCCTACGACCCGATGCCGGAAGCGTATGTCACCTGGGACTACTGCCGGGGGTACGCGGACGCCTCGATGAACGAGGCCTTCCACGGCGACGGATTCGACGGGTTCGACAGCTGACATCGCGCGCCCACACAGCGCGCTGACGCGCGGGCGCGATGTGAAATAGCTGACATACAAGAAGCCGACCGCCGGTCGGCGATCGGTTCATGCACGATTATTCGGATGTCCGCGCACCCACGTACGCGCGGAAGTGGCGGATATGCATCCGCCACAGCGCTTCTGCTGGATCGAGCGCTTCTCACGAACCAAAGCGCTGTTGGAGTATCGACTCCGATTAAGTGGTCGGTCCCGACCCGGGCAACCCCGGCAAAGATGGCAACCCCGTGGGAACCACGAAGGGCGGCGTCTGCTGATGTGTCGGCGGTTGCACGGGTGGGCCGGAATCCGCGCTCGGCACGACCCCCGTTGGCTTGGGTACCAGGGTGGTCGGCGGAGCCTGGGGCGGTTGATTGGGCTGGGTGGACTGTTCGGGAGTGGTCACCGGCGGCACTGTTGTCGACGGTGTCGACGTGCCCGGAGTATGCGTGTCCGTAGTCGGCACCTTCGTATCGACCGGCGGAACCACCGAAGAGGTCGAACCAGCATCGCCGGACGGCTTGGTGGTCGACGGGTTGGTGCCGTCGGTTGTCGCCGGGTTGGATGTCGTCGTCGGTGTCGTGCTCGCCGCGAGTGACTTCCCGATCTCCGGAGCGATCTTGTTCAACTCCGCAAGCAAGAGGTTGAATTCGTTGATTCGCTTGTCCCGCTTGACCGGATCGTCGATCAGCTCGGCATTCGCCTTCGCGCCCTCCAGCCTTGCCCTCGCCTGCTCCGGATTATCCTGAGCGAGCATCACTTTCGCATTGGCCAGATCGCTGTCGGCGCGCTGCACCACGGTCGACTGCGCCTGCTCACTGAACACGACTTCTTTGACCCGCCAGAGCGGATCGCCCGGAGCGGCGCCATAGGAGAACGCCGACAGACCACCGAAGACCAGAGCCAGCGCGGCAGCCGTCCCGAGAATCGGACGGATAAGCCGTAGTCGCCCACCGGACTGCGCACCGATACGGACCTGCCGGGCACCGATCTCCTGGTTGACCGCCGCGACGATCTCATCGAGGTTCGGTCCCCCAGGCAGCGGCGGAGAAATCAGCTCCGCGCGCCAGTCCGCGAGCAGCGAGGCGAGCTGAAACTCCTCCGCGCTGTCGGTCTGTACCGGGCCGTTGCTAGCAATGGCATCGATCAGCGCATCGTCTCTGCGCACCGCCGCGATGTCCACCGGACCGGTGTCACCACTCCCGGCGTAGGGACCGCTATTTCGCGATCCACGTCGCGCCTTCCAGTCGCCCCGACCGCGCTCGCCATCCCTAGCCATACATTTCACCTGCCCTCGCCACTTGTGACTTCAGTTTCGCGAGCGCCCGGTGTTGGGCGACGCGTATCGCACCCGCCGTACTGCCCACGGCGACTGCGGTTTCTTCTGCTGACAAACCCATGACCAAACGCAGGATCAGAATCTCTCGATGCTTCTCAGGAAGCGTCGCGAGCAAGCTATTCATCTGCCTGCTCGTTTCGGACTCGAGAGCTCGCTGTTCCGGCCCCTGGTCGGTGGATATGACATCTGGTACTTCGGCCATTGCCTCCGCCTTGTTACGGGCGGCGTTGCGATGAGCGTCGGCAACCTTGTGCGAAGCGATTCCGTATACGAAGGCCATGAAGGGCCTGCCCTGGTCCTGATACCGGGGCAGAGCTGTCATCACGGCCAGACATACCTCCTGCGCAACGTCGTCCGCGGAGAGCTGTCCACGCTCCGCGGCGCCGATCCGCGCGCGGCAATAGCGCACCACCAACGGGCGGACCAATTCGAGTACCTGGGCTAAAGCGGATCTGTCGCCCTGCGCAGCGGCAGCGACGGCGAGGTCCAACTCTTCGCCCGTGTTCGTCATCGTCAGAGAATTTCCTGGCGTTACAAGTGGCACCGGCGGTGATGACCAGTGCTTCCACCGAAGGGGCGGAACGGGTCTAACAATAGCGATACAGCGCGTGGATCCGGGCAACACGGTGGTGTCTTGATCAGACTCGGGAATCACTCATGGGACGAAAGTGGCCGCCACGACGGCCGATGGTCTGCGCGCACTCCTGCGCATCGATCGCGGCCGCGTCCGCGCGAGTCCCCGTGCACACCCCGGAGCGCAACATCGAACTGGCCCAACGCAATGGGAGCAACTCATGCTCGTGGCACTGCTCGGCAACCGCATCGGCGAGCGTGCGCGCGCGTTCGACATCACCGGATGCCGCAGCGGTCGCGGCCACCAAGAGCCGGGACTTGACCCGGTGCCGAACCGACGGTGCGTCCTCGGCCAGCGCGAGGGCTGTCGCGGCGTGGGGTGCGGCAGCGTCGGCGGCGCCGGAAGCGAGTGCGGTCTCCGCACAGACCCAATGCCAGCGGATCAGCGTTCGCCAGCCGTGCGGTGACTGCGTCCGGGCCATCGCGTCATGGCTGCGCCGAAGCAGGCGGGTGGCGAGCGCCGAGCGGCCGATGCCGAGCGCATCGGCCGCGAGACCGGTCAGCGCGTCACAGATCGCGTCCACGCGAGCGGGACCCACCGCATCCTCGGTCGGCAGGATCAGCGCGACCGCGCGACCGTCATAGCCGGCCGCGCGGGCATGCCAGCCGAGCTGACGCAGGAACGAGCCTTCGGTACTTGCCGCCAGCGACAGCAACACCGGATCGGTGGTGCGCTCGCGCAACGTGCGCAACTCTTCGCGTGCCGCGGCATACCGTCCCTGACCACCGAGAATCACCGCCCGGTACCAGCAATCGAGCGGGTTCGCGGCGGCTGGCAACTCGGTAGCGGCACGGCCGGGGCGGGTACCGAAGGCCGCGTCGGCAAGCATGGCGGACTCGATATATATAGGGGAAGCGGGCACGAGCACGGCCGAACTCTAACCCGAGTGCCGCATGCGACCCCGCGCGAGAAACCGTCCGCCAGGTACTTCCGGCTAATATTGAGCATTTCATCGCCGTAGCCATGTTTCCATCAAGTAAAAGTACTTCCGGCAATCACATAGCGTGTGTGACCGGAATTCACATGCGTTTCGCGCAATTAACCTGAGCGCCCCGTTTCTGCCATCTCCGATCGAGCGGACATCGCAGCGGTCGGTCGGCGATGTGATAGGACCCACGTCCGCGACTACTCGCTACCACTCGGGGATGCAACCGCCAACCCGTTCCCACCTGCGGGAATGCGGAATACTGACGCCATGCGAAGACCGCTCGGCCTCTGGTCAACCGATCAGTATTACCGGACCGATCCAAAAAG
Source organism: Nocardia sp. NPDC050630 (assembly GCF_044457245.1). Lineage (NCBI taxonomy): Bacteria > Bacillati > Actinomycetota > Actinomycetes > Mycobacteriales > Nocardiaceae > Nocardia > Nocardia sp. NPDC050630. The sequence goes on along the minus strand of NZ_JBITGN010000003.1, from coordinate 304,008 downwards.
TAAACAGCTTCGAGGTTAAATTTCGCAGCTTAAGATTTAGAAAACTGCTGCATCGAACTATTGACGGAATTTCGCGGCTGGACCTAACGTAGCTCATCGCCACGGTCGGCGCCGCGCGAAATTGCAGCGACCGCAATAGGCGAGCCCATGGCACGCCGCCGACCCAGCGCCGTGGCCACAACTGTTGCAGAACAACTGCTCGACAACGCTGACGAGCTCGCACCACGAGGAGTTCACCATGCCCATGCCGACCCACCTTCCCGGACCGAACGCGGACGTCTGGGACTGGCAGATGCGGGGATCCTGCCGAGGCCAGGATTCCGCGGTGTTTTTCCACCCGGACGGTGAACGCGGCCGCGCCCGTACCGCACGCGAGATGCGCGCCAAGGAGATCTGCCGGGCCTGCCCGGTGCTCATGCAGTGCCGCAGTCACGCGCTCAAGGTCAGCGAGCCCTATGGCATCTGGGGCGGTATGTCCGAAACCGAACGCGAGATGCACGCCCGGCGCAACCGTCGTCGCATGGCCGTGTGAACCCAACTTCTTCCCATCCGTGTGGCGCGGCGCGCCGAATGCCTAGCAAACACCCGGCGATGGCCACAAGCCGAAGTCGGTTGTGCATACGGCGTTTCGCGAAACCATCGGCGTGTCACGGGGTGTCCCCGCCAGAAACGCCTGACGTGTCGAGGTTTACAGAGAAGTTGCTGATCCGCACGCGGTTCGCTGATACCCCACCGCGCGGGGTCCGATAGCGGCCCGCTACGGTAGTGACCGATGACACAGAATGGAGCGTTGTGACAACGCGGCCGCCGGCCGCAGAGGGCGACTCGTTCCGAAGAGAAGCCATCCCACCCGCCGTTACTTCCAACGGGGTGGAATCTGCGGTAACGGCACGCGCCGCCGAAAGTATCGAACTCGCCGCACTTCTCGAACGTTGCGGCCGGTCGGACCAGGAGGCATTCGCCGAGCTCTACGACCGAACGTGCGCGCGCGTTTTCGGCCTGGTGCTACGCGTCCTTCACGACCCCGGCTACGCGGAGGAGACCACCCAGGAGGTGTATCTCCAGATCTGGCGGACCGCGTCCAGTTTCGACGTGACCAAAGGATCCGCGGTGACGTGGTTGATGACCCTCGCACATCGGCGGGCCGTCGACCGGGTCCGCGCCGAACAGGCCCATACCCTGCGCGAAGTCGCTTATGGGATAAGGGTTCTCGGCAACGAATTCGATGAGGTCACCGAAGAAGTAGAGCGCAGGCTCGAGCAGCAGGCCGTCCAGCGGGGTCTAGGGACATTGACACAGACTCAGCGGGAAGCCATTTCGCTCGCCTATTACGGCGGGCGAACCTACGCGGAAGTCGCCGACTTCCTCGGCGTAGGGTTACCTACCGTTAAGTCCCGTATACGGGACGGATTGACACGACTGAAGAAAAGTTTGGGGGTGACGTGAGATGAACGAAGCCCGGATCGATCTCGCGCACGCCGTCGCGCTCGGATCGATCGACGACGAAGACCACAATGCGGTACAGGAAGTGCTCGACGGCGAGGACCCCGCACTACACGCGGAATTCGTGACCGAAGTCCAGCAGACGGCCGAAGTCCTCGCTACTCTCGCGGAGGCGACGGCGGCCGAGCCGCCCGCCGCCCTGCGCACCAGATTGCTCGCCGCCATCGCCGCCGAGCAGCCACCGGTCGCCTCGTAGATTTCTCCCATACGGCCGATTCACGTCACCACTGCCGACGGAACAACCGATTCGCTGACCCATGGGTAACTCGTCGGGTACGCCCTGAATCGGCTCGAGACAGTCCGCCGGTCCGCGACGAAACTTCGGCGGCAGCCGCCGATCGGCACAAGGTCAGAGGAAGCCGCGATTGATATTTTTCGACTTCTTGCGCGGCATTGCGTTCATATTGTTCACAAAGAAAGCCCCCGGGACGTGCGGTCCCGGGGGCCTTTTGCCTTCGGCCTGCGCTCAGTGCGCGTGACCGTGGTGGCTGTGGTCATGCTCCTCTTCGGCGGGCTTGTCGACCACGGCGCTCTCGGTGGTGAGGATCATCCGGGCCACCGACGCGGCGTTCACGACCGCGGAACGGGTCACCTTCACCGGGTCGACGACACCGGCGGTGAGCAGATCACCGTAGGTGAGGGTGGCGGCATTGAAGCCCTCCTTGCCGTCGGCCACCTTGCTGACCACCACGGAACCGTCCACGCCCGCGTTGGTGGCGATCCAGTACAGCGGCGCCCGCAGTGCGGTACGCACCGCCTCCACGCCGATCGCCTCGTCACCGGAGAGCGAGTCGCGCAGTTCGACGAGCTTGGCAGCGGCGTGCACCAGGGCGGTGCCACCACCGGGGACGATGCCCTCGTCGACGGCGGCCTTGGCCGCGCTCACCGCGTCCTCGACCCGGTACTTGCGCTCCTTGAGAGCGGTCTCGGTGGCCGCGCCGACCTTGATCACCGCGACGCCGCCGGCCAGCTTGGCCAGACGCTCCTCGAGCTTCTCCCGATCCCAATCCGAATCGGTGGCCTCGATCTCGCGCCGCAGCTGTGCGCCACGGGCCGCGATGTCCTCGGCGGTGCCCGCCCCGTCGATGATCGTGGTGTCGTCCTTGGTGACGACCACGCGACGGGCCTTGCCGAGCACCTCGATGCCCGCCTCGCGCAGTGAGATACCCAGATCCGGATTGACCACGGTGCCCGCGGTGACGACGGCGAGGTCGTCGAGGAAGGCCTTGCGCCGGTCACCGAAGAACGGAGCCTTCACCGCAACTGCCTTGAGGGTCTTGCGGATCGAGTTGACCACCAAGGTGGACAGCGCCTCGCCCTCGACGTCCTCGGCGATGATCAGCACCGGCTTGCCGGATTCGGCGATCTTCTCCAGCAACGGAAGCAGATCGGGCAGCGAGCTGATCTTCTCCCGGTTCAGCAGGATGTAGGCGTCCTCGAGCACAGCCTGCTGGCTGTCGGCATCGGTGACGAAGTAGGGCGAGAGGTAGCCCTTGTCGAACTGCACGCCCTCGGTGACGACGAGTTCGGTCTGCAGCGTCGAGGACTCCTCGACGGTGACGACGCCGTCCTTGCCGACGGTGGTCAGCGCCTTGCCGACCATTTCACCGATCTCCTCGTCCCGCGAGGAGACGGTGGCGACCTGTGCGATGGCCTGCTCACCGGAGACCGGGGTGGCCAGCGCGAGCAGCGCCTCGGAGACCGCGTCGGCGGCCTTGGCGATGCCCGAACCGACCGCGATCGGATTCGCGCCAGCCGCAACGTTCTTCAAACCCGCACGCACCAGCGCCTGGGCCAGCACGGTGGCGGTGGTCGTGCCGTCACCGGCGACATCGTTGGTCTTGGTCGCGACGCTCTTGACCAGCTGCGCGCCGAGGTTCTCGAAGGGGTCCTCGAGGTCGATATCGCGCGCGATGGTGACACCGTCGTTGGTTACTGTCGGGCCGCCGAAAGCCTTCGCGAGCACGACGTGGCGACCACGCGGCCCGAGGGTGACCTTCACCGCGTCGGCGAGCTTGTCGACGCCGCGCTCGAGAGCACGACGAGCCTTCTCGTCGAACTCGATCTGCTTTGCCATGTGTTTGTCAGCTCCTGTGTGTTCTGGGCCGAACGCACTCCGCCCCGGGTCGCGAAAGACACCGGGGCGGAACGCATGTGCCTATCGGCTACTTGGTGACGACGGCCAGGATGTCGCGCGCCGACAGGATGAGGTATTCCTCGCCCTGGTACTTGATCTCGGTGCCGCCGTACTTGCTGTAGATGACGACGTCGCCTTCCTTGACGTCGACCGGGATGCGGTCACCCTTGTCGGTGACGCGTCCTTCGCCGACGGCGATGACGGTGCCCTCCTGCGGCTTCTCCTTCGCCGTGTCGGGGATGACCAGGCCGGAGGCCGTCGTCGTCTCGGCCTCGTTGGCCTGGACGAGGATCTTGTCCTCGAGCGGCTTGATGTTCACGCTCGCCACGTTGAGCCCTCCACTTTCAGGGGATTTACGGTCGTCCGGAACTGTTGTCCCGGACCATCGGTATCGGTGTTGTATCGAGCGCCCCGCATGCAATCGCCGGCCACTCGAACTCGACCCTGCGCATCAGCCCCGTCGTCGCGGGTGCCGGGACCCCTGCTCAGTAGTCGAACTGGCACACGCACATCACACAGTGCCGACTAGCACTCTATACATGAGAGTGCCAGCGCTCAAGGTTGGACTGTGCCAAAACCGTTGGTTCCCGGCATTCGCGTCGTTTTTTCCGACACGCGTGCGCCACGCCACGCCCAGATGTCTGAGGGCTTCCCAAGACTTCGGCAAATCTGTAACGTTCGGATAACGGATTGTGACAGTATTGACGACGGTCGTGCTCCGCTCGCCGTGTTCGTCACGAACCGGCGCCGTGGGGGAGCACCAAGCGTCACGAAACACCAAGCGCTACAGAGCAATACCCGCTCGCAAGAGCAAGATCAGCGTCAGTACCGAGTTCGAACCAGCGTCACAACACCAGCGTTTTCCACAAGAAGCTTCACCAGAGGGCAAGACCACACGTGATCCAAGGCCGTCCCAGCGACCCATCCGGACAATGGGTCGGCCCGGTCCCGCGTCCGGATCGCTCGCCATCCACGCGAGCTGTCCGGCTGTCCATTCGAGATGGTCGGCGACACCATGACCATCCGCTCGAAGGGAGGTGACATGCGAACATCCCTCGGCATATCGGCCGGTAACGAGGTCGTGTGCTCGGCGCTGGTCGCTACCGCGTCCAACGGCGCGCAGAGTTTCGATTACCGAGTCGTTTCCGCGGACGCGGCCCATTCCGATCTCGGCGATCTCGTGGCGTCCTCGATCGAGCTGATGACCACCCAACTTCCGACCACGCAGCTCTCCTATGACGTGGCGTTTCCGGCACAACCGGTCGGTGCGCGCTTCGCCGGTGCGAAATCGGTCGGTGTCGATTCCGCCGCCGGTCGCCCGCCCACCAGCGTCGCGGTCGCCTACCGCAGCAAAGAGCAGGCGCAGGTGATCCGTGCGGCCACCGGCAAACAGCGCGATCTGCGGCTGGTGCCGGAAGGTACTGCCGCACTTACCTATTTGCGGCACACCGGACTCGTGGATCGCTACGACACCGTCGCCATCGTCGATCTCGGCGCGACCGGTCTCAGCATCACCGTGGCCGACCAGGCCGACTCCACCATCCTGCGCACCGAACGCACCGCCGCGGTCAGTGGCAACGCCATCGACGAGCTGATCTATCACCATCTCGTCGATTTGCACTACGCCCGGCGCGGCACCCGACCCAACCGGGGCATGCTCACCAATCGCGGCCGCGCCGCCAAGGAACATCTATCGATCGCGCCCGCCGTGACCATCGATCACGTCGCCGGGCAACCGCTCAAGCTGACCAGGGCCGACTTCGAGGAACTGATCTCGGAGCTGTTGCGCGAGACCGCCGTCTTCGCCGCCGCGGTATTCGCGCGGGCCTCGAAATCACCAGAGGCCGTAATCGTGATCGGCGGCGGGGCCAATATTCCGGCCGTCCTATCCACCCTCGAACACGATCTGGACGTTCCGGTGCACACCATCGACGATCCGGAGGCGGTGATCGCGAAAGGCGCCGCGCTGGTGGCGGATTCGGTACAGCCATCGGTTTTTCCGGTGGTCGGTGCCGCCGACGCGCCGGTCGGTACCTTCACCAAGGTCGTCGGCACGCTGGCGGGTGCGATCGTGGTGGTCGGGCTGGTCATCGGCTATGGGGTGAAGACCTTCGCGCCGACCGGAGACAACGAGATCTCCCCCGCGGGCACCACCAGCAGTGCCCAACTACCCACGGCGCCGGTGACCGTGGCGCCACCGAGTACGGGCACATCGCCCACCGGCCCGAACCGGGAGAGCACCAACCGGCCCTCCGGCGCCACTATCCCCTCGCTCACCCCGGACCGCAGCCAACCGGCCACCTCGACCGCCACGTCACCTGGCGGGACCCCTTCCGCGCCGACGCTGCGCCCGGATCCGAACCTGCCGCCGATCCCGTTCCCCGAGTTACTCGGGCCGCTGTTCGGAAATCCGAACTCGCCGGGTGCGGGGTCATCGGGCCAGGACCGCGGTCCGGCGTCAGCGCCTCAATCGGGGCCGACACAGACACCGGCGCAGTCCCGAATCCCGTTCCCGCCCAAGGCGAATTCAGGATCGAGCGCGGGGCAGGTCGGGTTGTTGGTCAGGCCTGAGGACTGAGGACGCTACTCCGGGACGATCCGGGGCGAGGGAGCGAGCCAGGGTACGAGGCTGATGGCGCGCTCAGTGGGACGCGGGGAGAGACCATCCAGGCCCAAGGACAGAAAACACGCCCCGCCGGCCACAAGGAAAGACCATCCGAGCCCAGGGACCATGCCAGCCAGTAGGTCGGACCCGACCACAGAGGACGCACTCCGTGGGGCAGGGGCCAAGATCATCCGGCTCCAGGAACCAAGCCAGGCAACAGGTCCGGTCCAAGGACAGAGGACGCGCCCCGCCGCCCGCAGGGAATGACCACCCGCGCCGAGAGACCAAGCCAGGCACCAGTCGAGTCTGGCTGGACGAATGATCACGAGGAAACCATGGCGGCAAAACGCGAGTAGACCCGCCACCAGTGCCACCTGATCTTGATTGCCCGGGGGTTAGGCGAGTTGGCTGACGGAGACTGGGAGGCCGGGGTCGGTGGCGACGGTTAGGGGGGATGGGGGGGCGTCGGCGGCGGTTACGTGGGCGCCGAGGGCGGCGATCATAACGCCGTTGTCGGTGCATAGGCGGGGTTTGGGGACGCGCAGGCGCAATCCGGCTGCGGCGCAGCGGTCTTCGGCCATCGAGCGGATCCGGGAGTTGGCGGTGGCACCGCCGCCGAGGACCAAGGTGTCGACGCCGACGTCCTGGGCCGCGCGGACTGCCTTCATGGTGAGTACGTCGGCGACCGATTCCTGGAACGATGCCGCGATATCCGGTATCGGCAGTTCATCGGCGGTGAAGCCGTTGCGCTGGGCCGCCTCGACGTAGCGGGCGACGGCGGTTTTGAGACCGGAGAAGGAGAAGTCGTAGCGGGGGTCGCGCGGGCCGGTCATACCGCGTGGGAAGGCGATGGCCTTCGGATCGCCGTGTGCCGCAGCGGCATCCAGCGCGGGTCCGCCCGGGAAGCCGAGGCCGAGTAGCCGGGCGACCTTGTCGAAGGCTTCGCCCGCCGCGTCGTCGACGGTGCTGCCGAGTTCGACGATCGGCTCGGATAGATCCGTAACGTGCAGTAGATGGGTGTGCCCGCCGGAGACCAGCAGCGCGACGCACGGCGGCATCGGGCCGTGCTCCAGAGTATCCACCGCGACGTGTCCGCCGAGATGATTCAGTGCGTAGAACGGCACATCCCACGCTGCCGCATAGGCTTTCGCGGCCGCGACGCCGACCAGCAGCGCACCGGCCAGCCCCGGTCCGATTGTCACCGCGAGCGCGTCGGGCTTGCTGATGCCCGCGGCGGCTAGTGCTCGGCGCATCGCGGGCACGATAGCCTCGAGGTGTGCGCGCGACGCGATCTCCGGGACTACGCCGCCGAAGCGGGCGTGTTGTTCGACGCTGGAGGCGACCTCGTCGGCGAGTAGTTCGCAGGTCCCGTCGGGGTGCCGGCGCACAATGCCGACTCCCGTTTCGTCGCAGGAACTTTCGATGCCCATGACGATCACGACAGCACCTCGTTCGGTTGTGCCGATTCGGCCGGCCGCGGGCCCCAGGCCGGGTTTGCGGCTAGTTCCGGTCTGCGCATGGTGTAGGCGTCGGCGCCGCTGGGGTGGTAGTAGTTTTTGCGCAGGCCGATGATGTGGAAGCCGTGCTTGGCGTAGAGCGCGATGGCGGGGGCGTTGTCGGTGCGCACCTCGAGGAAGACCGGACCGCCGCGCTCAGCGGCCTCGGCGAGTAGCGCCTCGAGCAACATCGTGCCGATACCGCCGCGATGACAGCCGGGATCGACGCCGATGGTGTGCACTTCAGCCTCGGGATGTTCGGCATCACCGAGCAGCGCGATACCCGCATAGCCGACCATCCGCCCGGCCTCGTCGCGCGCGACGATATAGCGGTTGTGCGGCCCGGCCAGTTCCGAGCGGAACGACACCGCCTGCCACGGATCGTCCTCCGGGAACAACAGCTGCTCGAGTTGGACACAGCGCTCGATATCCGCAACGTCCATGGGCTCGATGCGAATCACGGGTCTGCTCGGCTGCACGGCCGTCACGCTCCCGTCCGGTCGAGCGTGCGATAACTCCGTTCGACCGCATCCGGTCTGCGCAAGTACAGCGGGATCAATGGTTCCGGCGCGGTGCGCGCCAGCAGTTCGGCAGCCGCGACCCGAACCAGACCGGCGGGCGACGGAGTCTCGACCGGGAGCACGGGCAGGTCGAACAGGTCGACGTGCGAGGCGGATCCGGCGACCATGGTGGCCTGCACGGGATCCAGGTCACCTGGCTTGCTCACCTCCGGGCCCTCGATGCGATATCCGTCACGGTAGCGAGCCCAGTACACCTCGCGACGGCGCGCGTCGGTGACCACGAGCAGTTCGCTCTCGGGTGTGATGTCGGGCAGCAGGGAGGGTTCGAGCACCGCGTCGGCGGCGATCGCATCGAGGCTGCAGACACCATAGACCGGGATGCCGAGCGCGTCACCGAAGGCGGCGGCGGTCGCCATGCCGACCCGTAGTCCGGTGAACGGACCCGGCCCGATGCCGACCACGACGGCCTCTATATCGGCTCTGGAACGATCTGCCTCCGAGAGGCATTCGAGGATTTGCGGGGTGAGCACCTCGGCGTGGGCGCGGGCGTCGACCCGGACGCGAGCGGCGACGGTGTGTACCCGCGCCGGGGCGAGGTTGCCGGATGCGGCCTGCTCCAGTTCCACCAATCCCGCTGTTACGGCGGGTGTCGCGGTGTCGACGGCTAGTACAAGCATGATTGGCCCAACGATACCGGGTGGTACCTGCGCGCGGTGCGGAGCTACTCGGTCGTTACGGCACCCGGACGATCCGCCATCTCGCGAGCTAACCGACCCATTCCCAGATCGCGGTGCGGACTTCGGAATTCGGTTCGCGCGAGAGCAGCACGTACAGGTGTCGCTCAGCGAGGTGTTCCACGACACCCTTGCCCCACTCGACCACCACGACCGCCTGATGCAGATCGGTATCGAGGTCCAGGGCGTCCAGTTCGTCCAGATCACCGGCGAGTCGGTAGGCATCCACATGCACCAGCGGCACCGGTGCGGCGCCGTGGCGCTGTCCGGCCCGGTGCTGGCGGGCGATGATGAAGGTCGGCGAACTGACCCGGCCCTGCACACCGAGGCCCTCGGCGATGCCGCGAGTCAGGGCGGTTTTACCCGCACCGAGCGGACCATCGAGTACCACCAGATCACCCGCCCCCAGTCCGGCGGCGAGTTCGCGACCGAAGGCCTCGGTGTCGGCGACCGTGGGCAGAGTCCGTTGCTGCCGTTCAGCCACCGGCGACCTCCGCGATTGATGGGGTGTCCTCGATCACGCCCGCCCGCATGAGTAGGCGGTCGAGTGCGTCGTTGACGATATCCGGGAACTGCATATGCGGCATGTGGGCGGCCTCATCGAGGCGGACGAGTTCGCTATCGGGCAATTCGCGTGCCAGCGCCCGTGAATTGCGGAACGGGATGACAACATCGTGCGCGCCACCGATCACCAGCACCGGCAGTCCCGCGAGCGTCGGCAGTGCGGCCGATTCATCATGCAGTTCGATCGCCTTCAGGAACTTCACGATCGTTTCGACGGGTGTGCGGTCGATCATGAGCGTGGTGAAGCGGGAAAGAGTGGGGCTGACGTGCCCATGAAACGAACTGACGTGCAGTATCGGCGTGATCACATGCCGGACGGTGCTGCGCCCGGCCTGAACCAATGCCGGAGCGGTATGCACGGCCAAGCGGAAGCCGTCGACGGCCGGGTTACGCAGCAGCTGCGCGATGCCCGCCGAGGTGACCTCGGCGGCGGCGGTCGAGAGCAGACCGACGCCGATCACCCGCGCCGCGAACAATTCCGGGAACTGTGCCGCCGCGGCAAGTACCGCCATGCCGCCGAGCGAATGACCCACCAGAACCACCGGACCGGTCGGAGTGGTCGCCTCGATGACGGCCGCCAGATCGCGACCGAGCTGGGCGACGGTGCAGCTGTCGGTGGTGGGGGTGCCGGAGCGGCCATGACCGCGCAGGTCGAAGAAGACCAAGCGAGCGCTTGTTCCCCACCGCTTTTCCAAGTCACGGCGCTGGAAGTGGTAGGACGCCATGGTGTTGCAGAAGCCGTGCACGAAGATCACCGTGACGGGCGCATTGGGCGGACCGCATTCCCGGGTGGCCAGGCACACACCGTCTTCGGTGACCACCGCACCTGAGCGGTCCTCGTCCAACAGGGCGAAGTTCTCGTCGCGGTATTCATCGACGCGAGCGGGCCAGAGCACGCGGGCACCGGCGCGGCGCAAAGCGTGGGCACCGGCCAGCGCGCCGACCACACCAGCGGTTGCCAGTCCGCCGCGGACGACTGATCTCATCGGATTCCCCCTATGTGGCGCCGTAGCACCCGGCCGTGGGGAGAGCACACGATCTCGTAGTGGATGGTGCCGAGCAGATCGGCCCAGTCCTGGGCGCGCGGCTGGTCCGCGCCGAACATGATCGCGGTGTCGCCCTCAGTGACGCCCGCGGCATTGTCACCCAGATCGACGACGAACTGGTCCATGCAGATGCGCCCCACGTTGGGTCGCAACGCGCCGCCGAGCCACACCGCGAAGCGGTTGCTCAACGGGCGGAACACACCGTCGGCGTATCCGGCGGGGATGAGGGCGACGGTGGTGTCGTGTGGAGCGATCCACTTGTGGCCGTAGGAAACGCCCTCACCCGCAGCGACCTGCTTGACCAAGGCGACTCGCGCTTGAAAAGTCATCGCTGGGCGCAGACCGAACTCACCGAGTTCGGGTATCGGGGTCAGTCCGTACATCGCGATACCGGGCCGAACCATGTCGAACGCCAAATCCGGGCGGGTGACTGTGGCAGCCGAGTTCGCGAGGTGGACCAGTTCCGGTTCGAGGCCGTGCTCCTTGGCGGCGGCGATGGCCTCGACGAATCGGTCGCGCTGGACGTCGAGGAAGGGGTGTTCCGGCTCGTCGGCGTGTGCGAGGTGGGAGAAGATCGCGCGGAACCGCACCACCTGTTCGTCCACCAGCGTGCGCAGGGCCGCCAGCACCGCCGGGTACTCGGTCGGTGCTATGCCGTTGCGGTTGAGGCCGGTGTCGACCTTGAGCGAGACGACCGCGGTTCGGCCGGTTGCGCGCGCCGCGGCCTCGATCGCACGCAGATGATCAAGCGAGGAGACACCGATCTCGATATCGTGCTCGATCGCCGCGCCGAAGTCGGCATCGGAATTATTGAGCCAACACAGGATCGGCGCGGTGATCCCGGCGGTGCGCAACTGCACCGCCTCGGCGACCGTGGTGACCCCGAGTTCGGCCGCCCCTGCCGCCAACGCGGCCCGCCCCACCTCGACGGCGCCGTGGTTGTAGCCGTCGGCCTTGACCACCGCCATCACCGCCGCATCCCCCGCATACTCACGCAGGACCCGCACGTTGTGGGCAATGGCATCCAGATCGATAACCGTCTCCACTTGCGCCTCCACGCTTAGTGATCCTGCCATTCGGTGCCTGGCTCGCGCGAGGGCGTCGGTTCATGTCCAAGCGGGGAGAGCGCGCACGACGCGTGATGACGAGGCGGCAGCGCAGTTGGCGGCGAGCGCAAGTAGAACAGCGAACGGCCGCGCGGATACCGAGACGAGCGCGTCTGGTGGGTCGTCGAAGTGGTCCCGTTCCCGGTCGCCGAGTCGCCGAGTCCCCGGGACCAGCGCATACCGCGAGGCCATCGAGGCGGCAATGAGAGTTGGCCGGCGCGCGTCACGTCCCCGCAACCGTGCGCAAGGTGCGGATTGCCGCGCGCAGGTGGTCGAGGAGAGGGGATGCGGAGGTGGGGGCGGCGGATGGGTGGTTCTCATGGGCGGCGAGGTTGGCGGCGAGGGCGTGGACGCGGGCGGCAGCGGCGGCGGACCAGGCGGGGTCGTAGCCCGCGGCGAGGAGGGCGCCGATGATGCCGGACAGGACATCACCCGCACCGGCGGTGGCGGCCCAGGAACCACCTGCTTCGTTGACGAGTACGGGGCGACCGGGGCTGGCGATGAGGGTGGCTCGGCCTTTGAGCAGGACGGTCAGTTGCCAGGATTCGGCGAGGTCGCGGACGGCGGCTACCCGATCCTGGCCGAGCTCTTGTCCGGTCAGGCGGGCGAATTCGCCTGCGTGCGGGGTCAATACGGTGGGGGCGGTGCGGCCGCGGACCAGGTCGGGATCGCCGGCGAGCAAAGTCAGGCCGTCGGCGTCGACGACGACAGGAAGGTCGGTTGCGAGGATTTCGGTAAGTCGTTTGTGGGCGTCGGTATCGGTACCGGCGCCAGGGCCGAAAACCCAGGACTGCACTCGGCCGGTGGACGCGATGGTCTGGGCGGCAATTACTTCGGGAAAATGGCCGAGGACCTCGGCCGAGCCGGTTCCGGCGTAGCGAACCATGCCGGAGGTGGCCGCGACGGCGGCGCCGGTGCACAGTACAGCGGCGCCGGGATACGTCGCGCTGCCCGCGCAGATACCGGTAACACCCTGGGTGTACTTGTCGTCGGTTGGTCCCGGAATCGGCCACCGCGCACCGATCTCCGCTGGCTCCAGCGCCGCGAGATTCGGTTCGGGTAGTCGTAAACCGATGGGTACCAATTCGATTCGGCCGCAGTAGGGCGCGGCCAAGGCATGCACCGGCTTATAAGCGCCGAATGCGACCGTGACCTCAGCGCGGACAGCAGGGCCGGTGATCGCGCCGGTGTCCGGATCGACTCCGCTCGGAAGATCGGCGGCGATGATCGGAACAACCAGAGCGGCAACGAGTTCCGCGGCAATTGGACGGAGGGGGCCACGGCCGGAGATGCCGACGATACCGTCGATCACGAGGTCAGGTGCAGCCGAATTGATTTCGTAGTTCGCGCCATCGGCACGCAAAACATCCGATGCAGTTCGAATCCGACCGCCTGCCTTGCGCAGGGCAGCAAGGCCTTTCGCGTGCGCGCGTTCCGGATTCAGCAGTACGGCGGTGACAGCGGCGCCGCGGCGGCGCAGCATCGATCCGGCCCAGAGCACGTCCCCGCCGTTATCGCCGGAACCGACGAGCAGCAATACCGACCTGCCCGCGATGCCGCTGGTCCGCGCGCGCAACTCGCTCGCGACCACGGTCGCCAATCCGTAGGCCGCCCGATGCATCGGCATGCCCTCGGGGACGCGGGTGAACAGCTCGGCCTCGGCCACGCGCACTTCATCTGCGGTGAAATAGCCCCGCTGGCTGGACATGAACGCTCGCCTCCACTGCGTCGATCGGGCACTGCGGTTCCGCTGGTACGGGGATACGCCGAAGCGCAACGTCATGCGCTGTGCTGGCCCGCACCGTCAGCAGACTACGCTTGGCCGTCATGCCGATCGTGCGCCACGCGATGTCCACCCGGATCGCAACCGGATCCGTCCTGGCCGCGACAGTACTGCTGGCAGGCTGCGGCTCCGGCGGTACGAACTCGACCCCCACATCGACCACCGCGAAGTCCGGCCACACGACGACAACCACCAAGGCCGGCGATTCGAAAACCGCTGCCGTCACCGTCGATGTCACGGATATGAAGTTCTCCCCCGCCGATGTCACCGTCAAGGTCGGCGAGACCGTGACCTGGAAATTCAAGGACTCCGTCCCACACACCGTCCAAGGCATCGGTGATAAGGCCATGGGCATCAATAGCCCGATCTTCGACAAGGGCGAATGGAGCTACACGTTTTTCGCCCCCGGCACCTACCGCTACCTGTGCTCCCTGCATCCCCAGATGCGCGGCACCGTCACCGTCGAATAGCAGAGCCTCCTTCCGGCTCCCAGAAAGCGCGGATGCAGGGGTCATCGCGCTCGTATGGATCGAGCACGAAGGCATTCCGCACACCAGCGTCGCGCCAGCCTTCCCCAGCTGGATGATGGGAAGTTGAACAGATGATGCCCACAAGCACAGCTCCAGCGGCGACGATCACGGCCCAACCACCGCAGGGCATCATCTGCCGCCCGATATACGTTCCGGCGTGAGCGCAGACGACCCATCCTGAGCCGCACTATCACCATCGAAGTAGCCGGGCCAGATCCCCGGAGTCTCCGCCACGATCACGCCCCCGCTGGCACATGACACTCGTTCCGAGCCGAGCGCGGGGTCGGATCATCCGTCGTTCAACCCCGCGCACCATGTTGAAACGGTTCGGACCACTTGTCCCCATGGCAGCAGGCGCATGCGACCAGCGGGAGGGGCAGTGTGTCCACTGGCGCGCCGACGAAAGATTACGCCTGCGGGATCCGGGCAGCGTTGGTGTTCATCGCTTCCACGGCGGCGACCAGCGGGGCGAGTTCGGGGTCGGCGGCGGCTTGGCCCAGAGCGCTGGACAGGGCGGTGTCGTGGGTGGGGCGGGCGCGGGTCAGTAGTTCCAGGCCCGCGGCGGTGACGTCGGTGTAGATGCCGCGGCGATCGTCGGGGCAAAGGTAGCGCTGTAGCAGGCCACGGTCTTCGAGGCGGGTGACCAGGCGGGTCGTCGCACTCTGGCTGAGCACCACGGCTTCGGCGACTTGATTCATGCGCAGGTGACCGCCGGGTCCTTCGTGCTGGCGGCTGAGCACGACGAGCAGCGAAAATTCGCGCACGCTCAGCTCATGACCGGATTGCAGGGCGCGTTCGATATGCGCCTCGATCCGATCGTGCAGCAGCGACAGTGCATACCAACCATCGGCCAGGCCGGTCAGGGCGGCATCCGCGGTCATGACGTTCCTTCGCGTCGGGGCTCGTACGTCCAGGATAGATGAAGCAAACAATAGCCCGCGTTTGCAATTAACCCGCGTCTGCAATTATTGTTGACGCCTGTAAAGCTCAGGCGCAACATCACGTGGAGGCTCGCGCTCATGCCGCTCGCACTACTCGCCCTGACACTCGGGGCCTTCGGAATCGGCACCACCGAATTCGTTGTCGTCGGACTGCTGCCCGATATCGCCGACACCTACACGGTGTCGATCCCCACGGCAGGCCTGCTGGTCACCGGCTATGCGCTCGGCGTGCTGGTCGGCGCGCCGATGATGACCGGGCTCGGCACTCGGGTATCCCGCAAGCGCATGCTGCTCGTCAGCCTGTTGCTGCTTATCGCGGGCAATATATTGTCGGCGCTCGCACCGACTTTCGGTCTCATGCTGACCGGACGCATCGTCGCCTCGCTCGCACACGGCGCCTTCTTCGGCATCGGATCGGTGGTCGCCGGAAATCTGGTCGGCCCGGATCGCAAGGCCGGTGCGATCGCCATGATGTTCACCGGACTGACCGTCGCGACCATCGTCGGCGTGCCGCTGGGCACGCTGCTCGGCCAGCAGTTCGGTTGGCGGCTCACCTTCCTGCTCGTCGCACTGGTCGGCCTGGCAGGTCTGATCGGCGTCACCGTGCTCGTGCCCGAACAGCCCGCACCTCATGACGCGCGTCTTCGTCACGAACTCGCCGTGCTCACCAACCCGCAGGTGCTGCTCGCAATGGCCATGACCGTGCTTGGCTTCGGCGGCGTCTTCGCCGCGATCACCTACCTCGCGCCGATGATGACCGAGGTCACCGGCTATGCGGAGAGTTCGGTCACCTGGCTGCTTGTCCTGTTCGGCATCGGCTTCTTCCTCGGCAATCTGATCGGCGGCAAATTCGCCGACCGCCATTTGATGCCGATGCTCTACACCACCCTCGGCGGCCTCGCGCTGGTGCTCGCACTGTTCACGCTCACCGCACACAACAAGGTCGCGGCCGCCATCACAGTCGTCCTGATCGGCGCCCTTGGCTTCGCGACCGTCCCGCCGCTACAGAAGCGCGTCCTCGATCAGGCAGGCAATGCGCCGACCCTGGCCTCGGCCCTCAATATCGGCGCCTTCAACCTCGGCAACGCGATCTCCGCCTGGCTCGGCGGCGTCGTCATCGCCGCGGGATACGGGTACACCTCACCCAACTGGATTGGAGTCATCCTGGTCGTGAGCGCGCTGGGTCTGGCGGTCGTGTCGGGCAATCTCGAACGTCGCGGTGCCGAAACGCCAAGCGAGACAACCGAAACTCTAGTCGCGGCTGGCCGGTCCTGAAGAGCTCGTAACCGGCGGCGCTGATCGATCGTCGCCGGTCACGACCGCCCACGCCGAACTACATCCAGGTCGCAACGGCCCAGCACAGACTTCTGGTCTCGCCGCCGTGTCCTCGCCCTTGTCGAAGGTTTCATCGCTGTCCTGTCGAGCAAGCCACCGCAGCTCCCCCGCCGACAGCACATAGACGAGCCTTCTCGCTATTCGACGGTGACGGACTTGGCCAGGTTGCGCGGCTTGTCGATGTCGTACCCGCGGGCCTGCGCCACTTCGGCAGCGAAGATCTGCAGCGGAACAGTCGACAGTAGCGGCTGGAAAAGGGTTGGCGCCGAAGGGATTTCGATGAGGTCGTCGGCGAATGGGCGCACTGTGTCATCGCCTTCCTCGGCGATGACGATGGTGCGGGCGCCGCGGGCCTGGATCTCACGGATATTGCTGAGCAGCTTCGAATGCAGCACCGCGCGTCCCTTGGGTGAGGGCATGACGACGATCACCGGCAGCCCCTGCTCGATCAGCGCGATCGGACCGTGCTTGAGCTCACCCGCCGCGAAACCCTCGGCGTGCATGTACGCGAGTTCCTTGAGCTTGAGCGCACCCTCCAACGCCACCGGATAGCCGACGTGACGGCCGAGGAACAGCACAGTCGGCACATGCGCCAGTTCCCTGGCGATCGCGCGCACCTGCGGAGCGGTCTCCAACACCTGCTGCACCAGGTGCGGCATCGCCTCGAGTTCAGCGAACTCGCGCGCGACCTCATCCGGATACTTAGTGCCGCGTGCCTGCGCCAAGGCCAGCCCGACCAGGTAGTTCGCGGCCACCTGCGCCAGGAATGCCTTGGTGGACGCGACGCCGATCTCCGGTCCGGTCCGGGTATAGAGGACCGCATCGGACTCGCGCGGAATCTGCGCGCCATTGGTATTGCAGATGGCGAGCACGCGCGCCTTCTGCTCCTTCGCGTGCCGCACCGCCTCGAGAGTATCGGCGGTCTCGCCCGACTGGGAGATCGCCACCACCAGCGTGGACCGGTCCAGCACCGGGTCGCGGTAACGGAATTCGCTGGCCAGCTCGACTTCGACAGGCAGCCGGGTCCAGTGCTCGATCGCGTACTTGGCCAACAGTCCGGCGTGATAGGAGCTGCCGCAGGCGACGACGAATACCTTGTCGAAGTCACGCAGTTCCTGATCGGCGAGGCGCTGCTCGTCCAGCACGATCCGGCCACCGGCCTCGTCCTGGGTGAAGTGGCCGATCAGCGTGTCGGCGACGCCGGCGGGCTGCTCCTCGATCTCCTTCAGCATGAAGAAGTCGTGCCCGCCCTTCTCGGCGGCGGCCAGATCCCAGTCGATGGTGAACGGTCGGGTCCGTGCCGATGCGTCGTTGCCCGCGAAATCGGTGACCGTATAGGTATCGGCGGTGATCACGACGGCCTGGTCCTGGCCGAGTTCGACGGCCTCGCGGGTGTGCTCGATGAAGGCCGTGACATCGGAGGCGATGAACATCTCGCCCTTGCCGACACCGACAACCAGCGGCGTCGAGCGGCGCGCGGCGACAATGACGTCCGGGTGGTCCGCATGGGTGAAGACCAGTGTGAACGCACCCTCCAGCCGACGCAGCACGGCCAGTGCGCTAGCCGCGAAATCACCCGCGGTCGGTCCCTTGGCGTATGCGCGCGACACCAGGTGCACAGCGACCTCGGTGTCGGTGTCACTGCTCAGCTCGACACCGGCGTCTTCGAGCTCCCGGCGCAGCGGCGCGAAGTTCTCGATGATGCCGTTGTGCACGACGGCCACCTTGTTGCTGGTGTCGCGGTGCGGATGGGCGTTGCGGTCGGTCGGCGCGCCGTGGGTGGCCCAGCGGGTATGCCCCATGCCGGTGGTACCGGCGAAGTGGTCGGTCCCGATTTCGGTGAGTTCGGCCTCGAGATTGGCCAGTTTGCCCGCCTTGCGTTCCACCGCCAACACACCCGCGCCATCCAGGATCGCGACACCCGCCGAGTCGTATCCTCGATATTCCATGCGGCGCAACGCGTCAACGACAACGCCGAGGGCATCCCGGTATCCGACGTATCCCACGATTCCGCACATGGCTCATCAGAGTACTTATCAGATAACGTTCACGTCGTGTCGGCGTCTGTGAAATCACTCGTGAGCACCCTGACCAGCCGGGGGCCCCACCGCGTACTGCGCGGCAATCTCGCCATCGCCGGTCAGCCCGGCGTGGTGTTCACCCCAGAGTCCGGACTGAATCTACCCGCGGTGGCCTTCGGTCACGGGTGGCTGACCAGCGCCGCCAACTATCGCGCCACGCTCGAACACCTCGCGTCCTGGGGTTTTGTGGCCGCCGCCCCAGATACCGAGCGCGGGCCGATTCCGTCACATCTCGGATTGGCCACCGATCTGCTCACCACGCTCGATATCTGCACCAGCGTTCGGCTCGGCGACGGTGCGATCAGCGTGCATCCGGACCGGCTGGCGTTGGCCGGGCACGGCATGGGTGCGGGCGCCGCGGTGCTCGCGGCCGGACAGCGTCGCGTCGCCGCAGTGGCCGCGCTCTACCCGGCGCCGACCGCGCCGTCCGCCGAGACCATCGCCCCCGATATCGACACCCCGGCGTTGGTGGTGGCGGGGGCGACCGATATCGAATCGGTGAGCTCGAACGCGATCTCGCTGACCGCCGCGTGGGCCGGACCGGCGGTATTGCGGGCGGTCGACGGGGCCTCACATAACGGCATTGTCGAAGGGCGTCGCGCGCTGGCCGCGTTGGGTGCGGGCAAGCACGAGTCCAAGACCGCGCGGACTACGCGGGCACTGCTGACCGGATATCTGCTGCACAAACTGTTGCACGACAAGACATATGCCGCGTTTTCCGATCCGGAAGCGGTTATCCCCCACACCACTGCTGTCGATCCGGAAGCGCCGCGCGAGCAGGAGAAGCCGAAGCTCCCGGTCCTTCAGCTCGCACAGCTGTTGCGTAGGTGATCATGGCCGGAGGCCGTCGAGCGCGAGTTCGATGAACCGCCGCCAATCGCCGAATCCGTCGCGACTGACCGTGGCGACCGCGCCGACGATCATATAAAGGTCGGCGACGGTCGCATCCGCGCGAATGCTGCCATCGGCTCGCCCCCTGGCCAGCAGTTCCGCGCCGAGTTCGGCCAGATCGTCGCGTACCGTACCGCGTGGTTCGGTATCGCCGAGTACCGATTCGATGGTGCCCGACAGCGCACGCCCCTGCTCATGCACTTCGGCGACATGACTGAGGAAACCAGCCAGCGCCTGCCTGGCATCCGGATTCGGGAGACAGGTGCGGCGCACATGCTCGAGAATTCCGGCGAAGCGCTGTTCCGCAGCTGCCTCGATCAAGGCCCGGCGGGTCGGGAAATGCCGGTAGATGGTGCCGACCCCGACGCCTGCGGCGCGTGCCACATCGGCCATCTGCACCTGGTCACCGTGTTCGGCGAACAATGCAGACGCGGTCGCGAGGACCTGGTCACGATTGCGGGCGGCGTCGGTGCGGAGTTTTCGGTCGGTCATCATCTTCCTGTCTGCTGGCCGTAGGTTAGCCCCGGATCGGTGCGCGAGTGCGCTCGACGACGATCGCCAGCGCCAAGACGATCAGCATTACCAAGGCAATGAATAGTTGCGGGTCCATACCGATGACCTTCGTGGCGTCGGCCGCGTGCTCGGGGTCCTGGGCTGCGGTGCCGGGGAACAGCAGCGCGCCGAACATGGCCAGCCAGGTGACCGATCCGAGTGCGGCAGCCAAAAAGAACTGGGCGCGGAGGTTCCCCGATCGCTGCCATAGGACCACCAGTCCGATCGCGCCGATGAGTGCGCCCATGCCGATGTATTGAGCGTCGTGGAATTTGGCGTGCGGAGGCCATGCGGGGTTGTGCAGGTGGAGGTCGGCGATGTCAGGGATGACCAAGTCGGCGAGAAGGGGGCCGATGAGGGTGTTGAGCAGGACGGCGCCGACGAGGATTCGCGGGAGGGTCCAGTGGGTGGTCATGGGAGTCCTATCGGTCAATTGATGAACCGGAATCCGATTCCGATTAGACGGTAGGACTGTTGGGTGCGGACTGTCAACGGGCCGTTGGTATTCGAGTGTTCAACGGGGTTGCGACCGCACCGGCCTAGCCGGTCTCACTGGCTCGCGACCTCATTCGCCATTCGCGTCATCCTGCAAGCGATCGTTCACATCACCTCGGCAAGGCTGTTGGCCGATGTGTCATCCTGCCGGATGCCGGGAGTTTCGACAGGCTGACGCAGGTGTGTTCATGGATTTGCGCCAATGCCGCCCTTGGCGCTGCTTGGAGGCGACAGACCCGCCCGCGACAACCTCAGCGATTACTTTCTCCGGCCGTACAGCGACGCGATCTCGGCACGCAAGTAGCGTTGCGCTTGCCGAATCGCTGTGCGACGGACCGCCCCCTCAGATCAGCCAACTCTTGCGACGGTAGTACTCGGACTCCGGATCATCGTCCTCATCGATCGGAGTGACGATGTCGTGGGCTTTGCGGGCAGCGATCGAACGCGCGATAGCTTCACGCTGCTCGCGGGCTTCGGTCTCCTGACGTTCCCGCTCGACCCGCGCTTCAGCTTCGAGCCGCTCCCGCTCCGCTGCCTCTGCCTCAGCCTTCGCTATCTCTTCGGCGTGGTCCTCCCAGAATCGATCCATCTCGGCGGTCGCCCGTGCCGAGAACTCACGCCCACCCCTGGCGGTGTCGGCTTGGATCTCCTGAACCTCGTCCAGCAGTATCGCCATTCGCCGCTGATTCTCCTCGGCAAGACGCCTGGCTTCTTCGACGTAATTCACCACGTTGACTCTCCCTGATCATCAACAGCTGAGACGGTGCAGCGATAGCGGATCACAGCGGGCCAGCCTCGGCCAACCTGGCACCGCTATCGGCCGCTTCCTCCTGACTTCCAGTGACCGGCATCGGTTGAGGGGTGTGCTCACCGTCTTCTTCGCGCTTACCTGCGGAGGGGACTCCAGGAACGGTTTGGCTACCGGGAGAGTTCTCATTCGTCGCCGGAGTGCCCTCATCGGGCTTGTCGGTGGAATCCGGCGCTAGCTGGTCACCGGGTGTGGCGGATTCGCGGTCTTCAACTTCGGGCTCATTGGTGGAGATGATCGGATTCCCCTTGTCATCCAGCTTCACGCCGTATTCATGGGTCTTACCGTCCGCGTCTACTACCACGAATTTCGGCTGACCATCCGCCCCGATCTCTACCTTCATATGCTTCCCACCGAGATCGAACTCGACAATCGACTTGTCCTTCCTGTCGTCGCCGTTCTCATCTTCGGTCTTCGTCTCGGGAGACTTGGTCACTTGCTCGATCGCGGTGTCAACACCCGACTTTATCGAGGTACCGAGCGAAGTAAGTCCTTGACCGATGGTTTGCGCCAGCGAGCTCAGTTGCGAAGCTGATTGCGTGAGACTGGCGAGCCCCTGTAGGGGGTTGCTGGAGGTCGAGTTCGTGGTCGTGGGCGTCGTTGTAGTGGACGGCATCGTTGCGGTGGACGGTGTCGCAGTCGACTGCGTCGTCGTAGTGGATGCAGTGGTTGTCGGCGTTTCCTTGCTGGTGGGTGTCTCTTTATTGGTGGGCGACTCTGTCGTCTTCGGCTTGGCCGGTTCTTCCGGAGCTGGATACGACTTTTCGGATACCTGCGCCATCGCATCGGTCAGATTCTTGTACTGCTGCTTGAAGAAACTATCGACCGTGTTACAGATTTCGACGTATGAACTCAGTTTGCGATCAAAATCTGGCTTGAAAACCTTTTGAAGCCAGTCATCCGTCACCTGATGAGCCTTTTTACCGTATTCCCCCGTCATCAGATTCTGACTATCAGAGTTTATAAAACCCAACGTACTCTTATGGATCTTATCCTCGGGAACAGCGACTTCCGGGAACACCCGCCCCAAGTCACGAACCTGATCGGCATTTATCCATTCGCGCGCCTCGTGGACATCGATAATGAGCTCGACGTCCTCCGGTGTCTTGCCATCAATCTTGACGACTTTACTGCCACCCACTGGCCCTTCGAGCAGCTCCTTCGTCACATATGCCTTCACGGCAACCGACGTGCGAAGCGAGCTCGTCATTTCCACTATGACATTCATGGCCGTGCGGGCATGCTTTCGATCTTCGTCGGCTTGGGCCAACTGCTTGGTCAGCATGTCCATCGCGGAATTCGCAGCAGTCCCCGTCCAGAGTGTCGGCAGTGTACGCGCGTATCCCTGCTGGGCATCCCACTGAGCGTCCACCTCCGCCAAGGCGGTCTTCAACGCTTCGCCGGTCTGCTCCAGCTTCGAGACCTTCATACCCTTCTGTTCGTCATACAGCGCCAACATCGTACTGACATCACCCTTGCCGCCATTACCGCCGAACGCCCGTTCATAAAGAGGCATGAACTTTATCCAGTACTGAAGGCCATAATTACCTTCGGCCAGGATCTCGTCGATCTCCTTGCCCTGCCAAGGAACTGTCATAGCCCCGAACCCCCCTGAAATACTGTGTCGCCAGTACGAATGCCTACTACTCGCGTGATCATTGCTTGTCCGTCTCTGAAGCACGCGCCCGATCGATTTCGGAATAGATCACCACGGATGCACCGAGCGCGTTGCCGAGGGCTGTAGTCGCGGCGCTCCAATTCTCGAGCCATGCGTCGATCCGCTCCAACCCGCTGTGCACCGCAATGCCTTCTTGCGAGTAGTTTCGCCCTGCCTCATCGTTGCCTACACCGAACATGTGATCAGTTACGCGCTTGGCCTGATCCTTTACGGCACTCGCAGACCGTCTGAAGTCACTGCCGAGCGCTCCCAGCTCACCGGTCTTGACGCCCATCTTGTCCGACTCAGCCACGCCATCCCCTCCATCCCTGCTGCACCCGATACGACCATCGGCGACTCATTCGCGCGGACAAGCGCTTTATCTCTTCTGACGCAGCTGGTCCATGTTCGGTTCCATCGCACGGGGTTTCAGCAGAAATTTACTGGGTGGGTCCGGCGGCTACAACCGGCCGTCGACCCGGCAGCCACAGCACACGACATCAATCGCGGTCGAAGAGTGATTCCGCAGGTTCCAATGATCCGCACGAGCGTCGCGCGGATCATTGCAGCCTGCGGCCGGGTGTACCCACGAAGGGGTTGGGTTGTGGGGGCCGTTGTCGGACAGTGTAATTGGGTGTCGGGTGGAGGGGAACCCGTCGAGATGCAGTCGACAGGAGCCGTGGCTACTCGATGTGACGAGCGCGGCCCGGCCCCGAGGGCGAGGCCGGGCTGAATCGAGGCTGCTCAGCGGCTAGTGCCCGATCTTCCCCTGATCGGTCCGCACCCACTCCGACGTCCCATCCGGATGCCGATGGAACTCCCATGCGGAGTAATCGCCGTCCTTCTCGACCACGGTGACCTGGTCGGCGATGCCATCGTGGTCCCAGTCGGTCCACACCTGCATGGCTTCGGGGCCGGTGGTGGTGATGGTGTCGAGGGTGCCGTCGCCATCGATGTCCTGGGTCGGGTGGTGCAGTTCCACTTCACCGAGCCCGTCCAGCGAAGAGGATGCGTCGATGCCGGGATCCATGCCCGGGAATTCACCTGAGGTGATCATGACTCCTCCTGCTCGGGACTCGTGTGGGTGACACGGCGGTCGATCGGTGGGTACCGGTCCATAGTGTCATCCGCGAGTCCCGGACGCAGCGCCCAGCCCCTAATTGTCGGGGATCACTTTTTCGGAATGATCAGCCACAGAACCAGATACACGACGAACTGCGGTCCCGGGAGCAGGCAGGACAGGACGAAGAGCAACCGGACGACGTTGGCGTTCCAGCCGAAGTATTCGGCTATGCCGCCGCAGACACCGGCGATCCACTTGTCGTTGTTGGAGCGCGTGAGTCGGCGGGTGGGCGCGGGGGCGGTCATTGTGGTCCCTCTCTGATGATGTTCGGCTACGACATCAACTCTGCCGGGGAAAACCGCGCCGCACATCGGTCGCACGACCTATCCCGACCCTGATTTCCGCAGGCTATGGACTCAGGGTGCAACCCCGAGCACGGCCCCCTCGGTGCCGACGTGCGGCACGGACACGGCAGACTCATGCTGGTGAGCACCACTCTGCACGCGCGCGGACTGTCCGCGGGCCACGGCGAACGCACCCTATTCGACGACCTCGATTTCACCCTTGCGCCGGGTGATGTGATCGGTTTGGTCGGCATGAATGGTGCGGGGAAGTCGACGCTGCTGCGCATGCTCGCGAACCGCTCGACACCCACCGGCAGCATCACGCTGTCCCCACCCGATGCCACGGTCGGGTACTTGGCGCAGGAGCCCGAGCGGATTCCCGGCGAGACGGTGCTCGAATTCCTCTGCCGCCGAACAGGTGTCGCCGAAGCGCAACGCATCATGGACGCTGCGGCAGAACGTTTGGCCGATGGCGGGGAGGACGAATATTCACCGGCCCTGGAGCGCTGGCTCGCGCTCGGTGGCGCTGATCTGGATCAGCGGGCCGAGGAGGTCGCAGCGGACCTCGGACTCGCGAAAAGCCTGGCGAACGGCCTCGACACCGTGATGACCGGACTCTCCGGCGGCCAGGCAGCCCGCGCCGGACTCGCTTCGGTCCTGTTGTCCCGCTTCGACATTCTGCTGCTCGATGAGCCCACCAACGATCTGGATCTCGACGGCCTGGCTCGGCTGGAACAGTTCGTGACCGGCGTGCGGGTGCCGCTGATGGTGATCAGTCACGACCGAGAGTTCTTGGCGCGCACGGTGAATCGCATTGTCGAACTCGATCTCGCACAGCAGCGGGTCGGGATCTACGACGGCGGCTACGAGGCGTATCTGATGGAGCGCGAGATCGCCCGCCAGCACGCCCGCGCGGCCTACGAGGAGTACGCCGAGACCAAGGCTGGACTCGAGACCCGCGCCCAAATGCAGCGCAACTGGCTCGAACACGGCGTCCGCAATGCTCGCCGTAAGGCGCGCGACCCCCGCAAGCTCGACTCCGACAAAGCGGGCCGCAAGATGCGCGCCGAATCCACCGAAAAGCAGGCCGCCAAGGCCCGCCAGACCCAACGACGCATCGAACGTCTGGATGTGGTCGAGGAGCCGCGCAAGGAGTGGGAGTTGCGCATGTCCATCGCGGCCGCGCCACGCAGCGGCTCGGTGGTCGCCACGGTGGCGAATGCGACGCTCACCCGGGGCGAGTTCGAGCTCGGCCCGATCACCACCCAGGTCGACTGGGCCGACCGTATCGTGCTGACCGGCGCCAATGGTTCGGGTAAGTCCACACTCTTGGCCCTGCTGCTCGGAAAAATCCAGCCCGACAACGGAACTGCCACACTCGGCTCCGGCGTCGAAATCGGCGAGGTCGATCAGGCACGCGGACTTTTCCGCGGCAGTGCCGCCCTCGCGGATACGTTCAGCGTCGAAATGCCCGACTGGCCTGACGCCGAGGTCCGCACCCTGCTGGCCAAATTCGGCCTCCGCGGCCCACATGTTCTGCGCCCCTGCGAAAGCCTCTCCCCTGGCGAACGCACCCGCGCCGCACTTGCCCTACTCCAAGCCCGCGGCGTCAACCTGCTGGTCCTCGACGAACCAACCAACCACCTCGACCTGCCCGCCATCGAACAACTCGAGCAGGCAATCGAATCCTTCGAAGGCACAATGCTTCTGATCACCCACGATCGCCGTATGCTCGACTCGATCACCGCAACCCGCCGCTGGCACATGAACAACGGCCGCCTCACCGAAAGCTAGGTCACCTCCTTCCGCGCGCTGGCGCTGCTCTGATCCCGATTCTGGAAGCAGCGGAGTACCGGTTCGGGAAGACACGGAACCACCTGGACTCGCCATGAGAAGGCGTGACGCCAGAACGTGATACCGCAGCCCGAGACAGCACGCCTCAGGAGTCATTCGGTGCGGGCCCGAACTGCCGCATCTGGGACGAATTCACATGTCGAGCCGATGGCCGACGTGCGTCTGCAAACCCTCAGGATTCTGGTAGCGCTGCGACGGAGCAAGATAGGCGGGTGCGAAGCGTGGATTGCGCGCGGGTGTCGGCCAGGGAGATCAGTTCGGCGGCTTGGGTGTAGCCGCGGCGTCTGTGGTGGCGCTGCAGTTCGGTGGTCAGGGCTGTGCGGGGGATGCCGAGGCGCAGTGCGGATTCCAGCGTTGCCAGGGCTTCGGGGCGAGGGGCGGTGCGAGCTACGTCGATTGTGGTTCGGGTGGGATTGGTGGCCGCAATGCCGTGGGTTAGTTCTAGTTCGGCCTTGTCGATGCGGTCGCGGTGCACGACCAGGCGGCAGGAGCGCGAATCCTGACGGCCCAGTACGTGGGTGGGTTGGCTGGGCGGTATTACCAGACCGTGTAGTTCGGCGGCGGTGTGATAGGCGGCGATCAACGTTGGTACTCCCATGGATAGTCGGGCTGCTTCGACGCGGAGTTGGGCCGAGGGTGGGGTGGTTGACTCGCGGAAGACGCCGCGGAAGACACGGACCCATTCGCCTCGGTCGAGCAAGGTTCGCATTTCCGCGCGGGTGTACTCGCACAGCACCTGCCATGAGGTGAAGACTCCGAATTGCTTGTCCCGTACTTCTTCCAGACCTGGTCGCATACGCCGACTATGGGCGATCCCGAACCCGACCTCGATGCCCGACCAGCGCAAACAGAAAGTCTGTGGATAACCGGATTCCTGTGGACAAATCGCCACGCCGCCAGAGAACTTTCGAGCCTCGTGCTGTCGGTCGACCACGCGAGGCAGCCAGGTGACCATTCCGGCCAGCCGATGGGTCGCTCGAGCTGGGCTGAGAATCATCCGACTCGTGGCTTACCCTCCATAGCCAGCGCAGCAAACATCCCCGATTCCCATGAGCGCTGTTCAGGCGCACGCCCCGGTGCGAGCCCAGGGTTTGCCAGCTGAGACGACAGTGCGCGGCTGCCACGCGCACCAGCTACCGTGCGACTGCCCCACCGAACCGCAGCAGTGACCAGCGCATGCAACCATCAAACCCACCCGACCGCCATACCGAGCACGCACCAGCGATCAGGAGTACGGTTGGCCGACCTTACCGCTGACGCGGCTATACCGCAGCGACGCGCTTGGCCAGATCGTCGGCCAGTTGCTGGGCTTGGACGAGGTCGGTGGCCTCGACCATCACCCGGACCAGTTGCTCGGTTCCGCTGGGGCGCAAAAGGATTCGGCCGGAATCCCCGAGCACGCGTTCGGCTTCCGCTACCGCCTCGCGGATCTCGGTGGCCGCGGCGACCGTCGCCTTGTCGGTGACCGGAACGTTCACCAGAACCTGCGGCACCGTCTGCAGTACTGAAGCCAAATCGGCCAGCGTGCGGCGCGTCTGCGCCATGCGGGCCATCAGTTTCAACCCGGTGAGGATGCCGTCGCCGGTGGTGCCGTAATCGGGGAAGACTACGTGGCCGGATTGTTCGCCGCCGAGGTTGTAGCCGCCGCGGCGCAACTCCTCGAGGACGTACCGGTCGCCGACAGCGGTGGTACGCAAGGCGATTCCGGCTTCGCGCATCGCGATATGCAGGCCCAGGTTGCTCATGACCGTGGCGACCAGGGTGTTCTGGACGAGCGAACCGGTCTCGTACATGGCCAGGGCGAGGATGGCCAGGATCGCGTCACCGTCGACGACGGCGCCGTCGGCATCGACGGCCAACGTGCGGTCCGCATCGCCGTCGTGTGCTATGCCGAGGTCAGCGCCGTGTTCGCGCACCGCGTGCTGGATGTGTTCGAGATGTGTTGAGCCGCAACCGTCATTGATATTGAGGCCGTCCGGTTCGGCATTGATCGCGATGACCGTCGCACCGGCCGCGCGGTAGGCCGCGGGTCCGACCTCGGAGGCCGCGCCGTTCGCACAATCCACGACGACGGTCAGCCCGGACAGATCCTGTCCGGTCGCCTCGACCAGATGCTCGACGTACCGCTCGTGCGTGCCCGACTCGCTGTACTGATCCGAGATCACCAGGCCGTGATCGCGGGCGCCGGAAGCGTTCAGCACACGACCGATCCCCGCCCCGATCGGCCGCAGCGTGGCGCCTTCGGCGATCAACGCCTCGATCCGGTCCTCCACCGCGTCGTCGAGCTTGTGGCCGCCGGCCGCGAAGATTTTGATTCCGTTGTCCGGCATGGGATTGTGCGAAGCCGAGATCATTACGCCGAGGCATGCGTCGTACAGACCGGTCAGATAAGCCACAGCGGGAGTCGGAAGAACGCCGACCGAAAGCACATTCACACCCGCGGCGGTCAGGCCGGCGGTGACCGCGGCTTCGAGCATCTCACCGCTGGCGCGTGGATCGCGACCGACCACAGCGAGCGCGCGCTCTTTGCCGCGACTCAGGATCTGCGCGGCGGCACCGGAAACCCGCAGCGCCAGTTCCGGACTCAGCGATTCATTGGCAAGCCCACGGACTCCGTCGGTGCCGAACAAACGTCCCACTACCCTCGCCCCTCATCGTAGATCTGCGGCGTGCGCGACGGGCACGGAGGCGGCAGCCCGCGTAACCACGCAGGGCCCCGCAAACGCCGCAAATAGATACAGCACGAGAGCAGGCGCCCAGCTGTGCTGGAAGCCTGCTCTCGCACAGGTGCCCCGCCGACCGTACCGTCTCCGACACCTGCACGGTGTCGGATGACGGTGGCCGACGTAGCCAAAATCAGCGCTTCGAGTACTGCGGCGCCTTGCGGGCCTTCTTGAGGCCGTACTTCTTACGCTCGGTGGCACGCGGGTCACGTGTCAGGAAGCCGGCCCGCTTCAGGGCGGGACGGTCATCCGGGGTGACCTCGATGAGCGCACGGGCAATGGCAAGACGCAGCGCACCGGCCTGGCCCGAGGGGCCACCGCCGACAAGACGCGCGTGGATGTCGAAGGACTCGGTCCGCTCGACGGTCACCAGCGGCGACTTGACCAGCTGCTGGTGCACCTTGTTCGGGAAGTAGTCCTCGATGGTGCGGCCGTTCAGCACGAAGTTGCCGGAACCCGGCAGCAGGCGCACGCGAACGACGGCTTCCTTACGGCGACCGACGGTCTGCACCGGACGGTCGATCACGACAGGGGCGTAGCTGGCGGGCTCGGCCTCGTAGCCGTAGTCCTCCTCGACGACCTCGACGTTGGCGTCCTCGGTGTAGTCCTCGTTGAATTCCTCAGGAGCGGTCACTGGGCCACCTGCTTGATCTCGAACGGAATGGGCTGCTGAGCGGCGTGCGGATGCGTCGGGCCCGCGTAGACCTTCAGCTTGCCCGCGATGGCGTTGCCGAGCTTGTTCTTCGGGATCATGCCCTTGACGGCCTTCTCCACGAGACGATCGGGGCGCGACTCCAACACCTGACCGACAGTGCGCGACTTGAGGCCGCCCGGGTGTCCGCTGTGGTGGTGGATCAGCTTGTCGGCCTTCTTGTTGCCGGAGATGGCAACCTTGTCGGCGTTGATGATGATGACGAAGTCGCCACCATCGAAGTTCGGCGCGTAGGTCGGCTTGGTCTTGCCGCGCAGCAGATTCGCTGCCTGGACGGCGAGACGGCCGAGCACTACGTCAGTGGCGTCGATGACGTACCACTTACGGGTCACGTCACCCGCCTTGGGGCTGTACGTAGGCACAGTGGTTCCCTGTCTGTAGTCGGTGTTGCCAGCCACGGCGTGCAGTCGAGTGAGTTCCCGGCGGCCGGTGGAGACCCGGGGCTCGACGTAGTGCCACACGCCAACGGGCAACGATACCAGCCATGCCCCAGCGGTATGAAACCGGTCAAATCTCGATCGGTGGACCGTGGTCGATCGCACCGGGCGGCCCAGGGACGACGTAGCGGGGGACGTCGATGCTCGGCTGCGCGCACTCCGCGCCGGCGGCATCGAATCCGGGGTCGGCCTGTTGCGACACCAGACCCGGATCGTATCCGCGAGCCGCGGCAATGCCCGCACGCTGCTCATTGGTGACGTATGGGGTCAACGGGCAGGAGACCGGGGCCCCGGCGACCGAAGCGGCCAGTTCGACGCGGTCACCACCGGACGGGATGGCCATCGCGGCCAATGCGGCGGCGCCGGCCACCGCCTGCGCGCCGAACAACTTGCCCCAGCGCTTGCCCTTGCGCGGTTTGTCGTCGTCGTCCGATTCGCGGGGGTGCCATTCCGAACCGCTCTGCGGTGGTTGGCCCTGCGGCGGCTGGTAGGGGCCTCGCGGCCCTAGCGGCGGCACCGGCCCTTGCGACGGCGGACCCTGGGGCGTGGGCGGGCGACCGATGACGGTAGGCCGCTGTTCTTCCTGATACTGCCCGGGCGGGCGGGTGAATCGGCTACCCAACTCGGCGAGGTTCGGTGGCAAAGACTCCCGGGTGACCCGAGTGGTCGGCTCTTCCCCAGTCGGCTCGGTCGCCGGCCGCACCGTCGGATATCCGGGCCCGTACTGCACGACCGGCGGATGTGTCCGACCGGTGTCATGATGCCCCTGCCCCTGCCCCTGGTCGGGCCGGACTTGCCCCTGATCGGGAGGGCCCTGCCCTTGCTCCGGACGCACCTGCCCCTGATCAGAATGCACCGGCCCTTGGTCGGGACGCCCCTGTTCCGGCTTGCCCTGCTCCGAACGAGACGACACCTCCCGCCCCTGCAACGCCTCCGCCTGATACTGCGCCGACGATGCCTGCGCGGCCTCCGCCTGCTGCTGCGCCGAAAACTCCTGCTGCTGCGGCGAAAACGCCTGCTGCTGCGCCGAGTCGGCCTGATACTGCGCCGAGTCCACCTGCCGCGCCCGCGGCGGCGGTGCCGGCTCGGCATGGCGCCCCGCCGACTCCGGCTCACCGTTCTCGTTGTCGGTCACCAGCAGGTGTGAGGCCCCGAGCACCAGCGCGTGCATCGGGTGATCGGCCACGTGCAGCCGGTGCCCGAGGTGGTTCTGGAAGGCCAACCGCAGTGCGTCGTTGAAGCAGACATTGCCGGACAGCAGCACCGTCGAGGTGTCCGCGCCGATCGAGCGGGCCGCGGCCATCACCTCGATCACCACATTGTCGGCCGAACGCGCATCGCGCATGGCCTCCGCGGTGACCGGCACGTCGACCGATTCGGTCGGCTGCTCATCGTCGCCGTGCACCGCGACGACCAGCATGGTCCGCCCGTCGGAGTACACCCCTGTCGCGCCGATGCCGTGTGGATTGCGATCGTCCGGGGACCGCACCAGGCCGAGCGCACGCACATATCCCGACAGCGCGACGCTTTCCGGCAGCGGTTCGACCGTGACGTCCAGCCGCTCGACCAGGTCGACGTAGACATCGACCTTGGCGTCCGGCCAGCCGTCCGGAAACGGCAGCGCGACCAGATCCGGTTTACCGCGCAGATATTTGCCGACGGCCGCGAGCGGGTTGTACATGCGGGCACGGAAGACCAGTTCGGCGGGCCAGGTCGCACCGGCCACCACGATCTGCGGATGGCCGAGGATGTCGCGCACATCGGCGATCGCCATCCCCAGATCCGGCCGCTGCCGCTCCACTCCTGCGGTATGCAGCCGACCCGACGAATCCGCCAGCAGATATGCCGGCGGCGTGTACGTACCTTCTACTTGCACGGGGCGGATAGGTGTCCCGCCGCCGCCCGCGGCAACGGACACCACATCCCACCCGAGATGTACTGCCCCAACTCGCACCGTCACAGGCATAAGTGTGCCTGTTGCGCGAGCGCCGTGCTTACCGCATCCGGTGAGAACCCGCCTGAGCAGCCCGTCACGCGTTCGACTTCCGCAACCGCAACCGGCGCCAGGTGATAATCGCCAACACCGCGGTTATCGCGACGAGCAGGCCGATATCGAGATACCAGATATTCGGCTCGTGCTTCCACAGCGCATCGGGTTGCGCGTTGGCGAACAGTGTCCGAATATCCACCGTCGACGCACCGGCCGCATACCCCCACCGTGACGGGAACAGCCACGAGATCTGTTCGAGCACCACTCGGTTGGTCACCGGAATCAGACCGCCCGCCATCACCAGCTGGACCATGATCATCACCACGAGCATCGGCATGACCTGCTCGTTGGACCTCGCCAGACTGGACAGCAGCAGGCCGAAGACCACACAGCACACCGCGGTCAACGCGATATCGAGATAGAGCTCAGCGGGGCCGTTCGGGATCACCGAGCCCTCCAGCGGCGGCTTCTTACCGACCAGTGTGATGCCGACCAGCACCGCCGCCTGCAGGAATGCCGTAATGCTGAATATCGCGATCTTGGCGAGCAAATATGCCGAAGGCAGCAGCCCGACCGCGCGCTCGCGATAGAAGATCGTGCGCTCGCCGACCAGATCGCGCACGGACAGTGTTGATCCCATGAAGCAGGCGCCCAGGATCAATACGACGAGCAGCTGCTGCGTCTCGCTGCCCCCGGACGGGACGAACAGCACCTCATTACCGCTCTGTACTTGCTCCAGCGGACCGCTCTGGAAACCGTTACTGCCCGGCACTACCAGCGAAAGGGCACCGAGGATAAAGGGCAGGATCACCAGGAACGCCAGATAACCGCGGTCGGCGAAGATCAACCGCACCTGCCGTCGCGCCAGCGTGGAGAACTGCTTGGCACGCCCGGATTGCGGCGGACTGCCCGCGGACCCCTGCCGCGGCGGTGCGGGCGGTGGCGGCGGTGGCGCGAAGGCCAGCCTGGACCGATACGCGGCGAATGCCTGATCGGGATTCGCGGCCACCCGCCCGAAGATCTCGGCCCAGTCGCTGGTGCCCATGGCCGCGCCGACGCTGGCCGGATGACCGCAGAAGGCGGTCTTGCCACCGGGCGCGAGCAACAGCACCTGATCACACATGTCCAGGCAGGCCACCGAGTGGGTGACCACGATGACGGTGCGCCCGGCGTCGGCCAGTTCGCGCAGCATCGTCATCACCTGACGATCCAGTGCCGGATCCAGACCCGAGGTCGGTTCGTCCAAGATCAGCAGGGACGGACCGGTGAGCAGTTCCAGCGCCACCGACGCGCGCTTGCGCTGACCACCGGAGAGCCGATCGACCCTGGTGTCGGCATGTTCGTTGAGCGAAAGTTCTTGCAGGACACCGTCGATCACCTTCTGACGGTCGGCCTTGGAGTTGTCCGGCGGCAGTCGCAGCTCAGCCGCGTAGCCGAGGGCCTGACGCACGGTGAGCTGACGGTGCAGCACATCATCCTGCGGCACCATGCCGATGCGGGAACGCAGCGCCTCGTATTCGGCGTGCAGGTTGCGGCCTTCGAAGGTGACCACACCGCCGGAGGGGTGTGTGCTGCCCGCGATCAACTTCGACAGCGTCGATTTGCCAGCGCCGGAAGGTCCGATGAGTGCGGTGAGGGTGCCCCGCCCCGCCTGCATATTCACATCGACGAGCAACTGCTTATTGCCTTCGACGGTGAACCCGACGCCGTGCACGTGCAGCCCCTGTTCGGCGACCGGCTTCTGCCGATGTACCAGTGTGCCCTGCTGAACGACGAAGTCGATATTGCCGATGGTGATGATGTCGCGCTCGCGCAGCACCGTGCGCTGCTCGCGATGTCCGTTGACGAAGGTGCCGTTGGCCGAGCCGAGGTCCTCGATGGTCAGGCCCTCGGACGCCGCGACCAAGCGGGCGTGCTTGCGCGAGGCCAGCGGATCGTTGACGACGATCTGATTGTCGGAGGTACGACCGATATTGAGTCCGCCCGGCGGCAGGCGATCAGCCCTGGCGATCGGCGCTGTGGACGGGCGCGTGCGGACCGGCGGCAACATCGAACTGTCGGCCTTGAAGGTCATATTGACGTTCGGCTGCTGCGGTTGGGAGGGCGGTGGCTGCTGGGGTTGCGGCTGCGAACGTGCTTGTGCGGGTTGCTGTTCTGGGCGTTGCTGTTGCGGACGCTGCTGGGACGGCGGCTGTGAAAATGGTTGTGGCGGGTATTCCGGACGCTGCTGGGACGGCGGTGGCGCCTGCGGTGTCCGTCGCGGATGCTGGTACCCCGGCGGCACCGACGACTGCGGTTGGGACGGCGGTTGCGCCGCAGGCGGCCGGGCCGCCGGCGTCGCGGGCAGCAGATGCAGTAGCGGACCACTGATCGCATCACCGAGGCGCACCTGCGTTGGCCGATTGATCGGCACCGGCTGATTCAACCGCCGCGCATCCACGAAAACGCCGTTGGTACTGCCGTTATCGGTGAGTACCCAGCTGTTGCCCTGCCAGGCGAGCGTCGCATGCACCCGTGAGACCAGCGGACTGTCCACGAAGAGCGTCACTTCCGGTGCGCGACCCATCGTGACCTGTTGATTCGAATCGAAGACCCGTTCGGTTCCATCATGGCGCACGGTGATGGTCTGCGCCCCCGGTGAAGACATGCAGCGGATACTATTCCATCACCCGGACTTCGGCGGTGCCCCCGATGCGCCTTTTGCCCCGATCCGGAGACCGTTACGAACGTGCGACCGGCCGACTAGGGGGAGCCTTGCCGAAACTCCGAGCGACCGCAGTCATTGCCGTAGCCCTCTGCGTAATCGCGATGTTGGCGGGCTGTACCCGTGCGGTGCACGGTCGAGCGGTTTCGGTCTACGACGATCCGTTCAAGGTCGCCGGACTACCCACCACGAGCGGTCCGAACGGGCCGCGTGAAGGCGTTCCCGACAGCTCGCTCACCGCGGTGAACGGCGACAGCGGCGAGGTGGATGCGCTGGCGCTCAACGCGATCGATGATATTCAGGCATATTGGCGCGCCGAATACAGCAAGGATTTCGAAGGGGAATTCAAGCCGGTCGACAAGCTGATCTCATGGAGCGCGAAGGCGCCGCGCAGCCAGGCACTCGAATTCTGTAAGGAATCCACTTATCACCTGGTGAACGCCGCCTACTGCCGACTGGACAACTCGATCGGGTGGGATCGCTCGGTGCTGTTGCCCACCATCGAGGACACCTTCGGCAAGATGGCCGTGATCATGGTGCTCGCCCATGAATACGGACACGCCATCCAGACACTGGCGAAAATCGTACAGCCCAAGGATCCGGTGATCGTCAAAGAACAGCAGGCCGACTGCTTCTCCGGTGCGTTCATTCGCCATGTGGCCGAAGGCAAATCCAAGCACTTCACCATCAATACCTCCGACGGCCTGAACTCGGTGCTGGCCGCGACCGTCGCCATTCGCGACTCCAATCCCGACGATCCCGAGAGCGTGCACGGTTCGGCATTCGAGCGGGTCACTGCCGTGCAGATCGGCTTCACCGATGGCCCGAAGGCGTGCAAAGCCATAGATATGCACGAGATAGACCGCCGCCGCGGCAACTTGCCGCAGAGCTTCAAGGATGATCCCGGCCACGGCGAGAATCCGATCGACAAGGACAGTCTGATCGAGCTCAGTAAGGCACTCGCGGTGATCCTGCCGCTGAAACAGGCGCCGACCTTCAACTACTCCGGCGCGAAGATCGACTGCAAGAACGGTGTTGCCACACCGCCGGTTTCGTATTGTCCGGCCAAGAACACCATCGCGACCGATGTGCCCGCGCTCGCGCAGCGCGGCACATCCGATGCCGATGACAATGATCCGTTGCCGGTCAAGGTGACCGGCGATTACAACGGCTATGTCGTCTTCATTTCGCGCTACACCCTCGCCGTGCAGCAGGCCAACGGTCAGCAGCTCGTCGGTGCGAAGACCGGATTGCGCGCGGCGTGCCTCTCGGGTGTGGTCACCGGCAAGCTCGCGCAACCGGGCCGGACCCAGGCACAAGGCGATATCGTCTTGGCCGCAGGCGATCTCGACGAGGCGGTCTCCGGACTGCTCGCCGACGGACTCGCGGCCAGCGATATCGAGGGCAAGACCGTACCGAGTGGGTTCTCCAGGGTCGACGCGTTCCGCGCCGGGGTGCTCAACGGCGAGCACACCTGCACGTCACGGTATTCATAAGCTCCCCGGCTCTGCGCACCTTCAGGCGCCGGACTCATGTGTCTGGCCAGTAGCGTTTGCTGCCGCGCGCGAGTGGTGCGATGTGACCTGCCAGTTGCACGGGATACCAGGCGAGTTCGACGCTGCCCTGTGGTCGAGTGCGCGCCGGACGCCTCCGCTCTTTCCGGATGCGGTGACGCTGAGTCCATCGGCAGTCGAATCTGTTCTACTCGGATAGTCCGCGGTCGGGCGATCTCGGCGACATACATGTAGGAATGACCCGGCAGATGAACGGCTTTCGCCCGGCACGGTCATCGTGGCGCTGCGGCAATATGTCGGGCCGGTGTGGGCGACCTAGCTCGCCCGTGCGGGCGGAGGCTAGAAGAGATTCGGCGTCGTCGGCAGCACATCATCGAGAAATGCGGTCACCATCGGCGCCAGTACGGCTGACTCGCCGAAGATACCGAGATGCGACGTCGCCGGCAGAATCACCAAGCGCGCGGGCGGAACCCTCAGCAGCGCCCCTGACGCCGCCGCTTCCTCATCGCCGCCACCGCGTAGTTCGAACATTGCCAGCGCATGCTCGGGCTTCAGTGCATCCGCATCACCGGCGACGACCATCGTCTTCGCGGAAATCGAACGCATCTGCGCGTCGCTGATGTTCTGGTCATTGACCCCCAAGATCTTCATCTTTTCGAGATAGGCGTCGAACGCCGCGCCGTCCGGGGTGTGCTCCCTGAACGCCTTCTCGACGGATGTTCCGGCAAAGGCTGCGGCGCTGAGACCCCTGATGCCCTCTAGCACCGACGCGTACCAGCCGTCCTGGCGGTAGGTGGCCGACACCGAGACCAGTTTGTCGACGAGCCTCGGGTGACGGAGCGCGAGCTGCAGCGCGACCCCGCCGCCTTGCGAGTAGCCCAGCGCATCCGCGCGCTCGACCTGCAACGCGCGCAGCAGCGCCGCGGCGTCATCGGCGAACTGCTCGTAGGACATCTCGCGTGAAGTGTCCGGGGTGCGGCCGTGCCCTTGCTGATCGAAGACGATGACGGTGCGCGTGCTCGCGAAGGCGGACACCCACGACTTCATCGAGTCGGTGGACATGAAACCGCCGGGAATGAGCAGCAACGGAGACGTCTTCGACGTGCCGAGCTCGCCATACACTTCGTAATAGATGCTCAGACCGTTGAGTGGCAGATGACCGTTGCTCGAAGGCTGCGTTGCCATCACTTCGACGAGTCCTGCGTGTCTTCGGTGGCGAATTCCGGTGGTGCTTGCAGGTCATGGGCGCGGAACAAGACAGCGTGCTCCACGCCCATGGCCTTACCGCTCAGCGCGGTGAACCGCGGGATGAAGTCCTCGGGGGCGGGGTGGTCCGGGAGCGCGGCCAGGTACGCGGCGTGCGCCTCGAGGGAGGCGACGCCGCGGCGCAGCGGCTCACCGGTGACCTCGACGCCGTGGGTCGCGGTGCCGGCGAGTCCGGGGACGATGTACCAGCGCACGGAGTGCGGTTCGAGGTCGTCGTCGATCTGCTCCGGGAAGACCCACCGGTTGCCCGCGTCGCGCACCGCGTCGAGCGTCGCGAGCCCGGCCGCGCGGTGGTCGGCCTGGTCGAAGCCATAGGGCGTCTCGATTTCGTAACCGGCGCCGAGTACGACGTCGGGCTTGAACCGGCGGATCTCCCGGCAGATATCCCGGCGCAGGTCGAGGCCGTAGACGAGCACGCCGTCCGGATGTTCGAGGACGGTCAGGTGCTCGACGCCGACGACGGCGCAGGCGGCTCGCTGCTCGGCGACGCGCAGGCGAGCGGTCTCCTCGGGACGGTTCGGCATGCCGGCCTCGCCGCGGGTGAGCAGCAGATAACCGACCTCGATGCCACGCGCGGTCCAGCGAGCGACAGCCGCGGACGTGCCGTACTCCATGTCGTCAGGATGCGCGACGACACAGAGCACACGCTGGAAGGACTCCTCCGGGAGGGCAGGCAATGTCATGTCGGCCATCGTCGCGCGTCGCGGGCCCGCTGTCCTGCGTTTCAGACGCGCCCGACGATGCTCGGGCGGCGAACGGCGAGCCGGGCGCCGTGCCCTGTTACCCATGTCCGCACGAAATCAGTTGCCGCGCTGGGCAGATGCGCGGGACAACCCTCAGCCGAACGGTGGGGGCGCGGCCGGCTCGAAGCGCAGCACCCGGTTGCCGATCATGATTTCGGTGCCGGGTATCAGGCCCATCGGCTGGTTGGGTGGTAGGCGGATCCAGTCGCGGTAACCGGGTAGGCGGGTGCGGGTGCCATTGGTAGAACCCCGATCCACCAGGGACACATCCCAATTCACCAGCACCACCTCGGCGTGCGCGCGGGACATGCCGCCCGAGGAGTCCTCGACCTTCAACGGCACCATGCCGCGGCGGGCCTGTTCGGAATGTTCCGGATCGCGGCCGAGGACCGCGTCCGCGGCCAGCATGTAGGTCATGCCGTCGTCGAGGACCAGCATGCCCAGCGGCGGTCGAACCACTTCGATCAGCTGCTGCGTTTGATCCACCGGCATCCCGCAGACCGTGCAGAACGCCGAGCGCGGATCACTCGGATGCGCACGCGCGCACTTGAATCCCATCACCTTGACGGTCAGTGCAGTGGACTTCGCGGTGGCCTCCAGCCTGCGTTGCAGATCCGGATCCGGGCGCGGGGCCGGATTGGTGCCGCCCATTTGGGTCGGTGCGTGATGCGGGTCGACCGGTTCCTGTTCCTGGACCGAATCGAGCATCGCGGTCGAGGCGCGGGTTTCGGTCAGCTGTGGTTCGGGCACGGGGTGCGGTTCGGGCGCGCGACGCTGGGTCGGTCCCGAGTCGATGCGCGCGGTCGGTGGTCTCTCGGGCCGCGACGATTCGGATCGACCACGCACCGCATCGGACCAAACGATCGCACCGCCCGCCTGTGCGATTCCCTCGACCAACCAGCCGATTCCGCGATCAGCTGGCAGCTCCGGAATGCGGCCATCGAGGTCGTCGACGAAGAGCGCGACCGCTCGTGTGGGCAACGATGCGACCCGGTCCACCGTGAAGGCAGCATCGCTGCCCCGATAGCGCTCGATTGTGCCGTCATCGGCGAGCACCGCGGTAACCCCACCGTGCAGGAAGATCGCCACCCCGCCGGTCTCGGCAGCGGACAGGATGCCGAAATCGATCGGCTCACCTGGACTGATCCGCTCGGCATGCGTCATCAGCCAGCGCGTTGCCGCGCGCGCGACCAGTGCACCCGGTCCTTCGGGATGCTGTTCGGCGGCGTCGCGCACGAGTTCGGCCAGCGATTCCAGCGCGATGACGGCGGGTGCGTCCGCAGTGGGGCGCCCGTGCCCGCGATGTGCGACGACCACCACCGCACCCGCGACCCGAGCGACGGCGTGACCTCCGACAACGACCTCAACCTGCCGATCCTTCAACGGAATCGGCCTTCCAGAGGTGCGCATCGCGGGGTCGTCGCCACATCGACAAGGGTATTGCAAACCAAGCCCTGAGGGGTCCCCGTCCGCGGCGTCCGTCCGGTAACTTCGAATGCACATCGGGAGGAACGAGGGGCCTGTCATGGTTAGGACTTCGCGGATCGCGCTCGCCGTGGCATGTATCGCGGTGACCGGGGTGCTGGCCGGGTGCAGCGGGGTGCAGGGTACGCCGCTGGCGGCCGAGCAAGACGTGCGCAAACTCGAGGTCGGCACCTATCCGGTCGATCGACACAAATACGACCAGGCGGCGGGCTCGAATGGGGCGCTGGTCGAGGGTATGCGGATGTCGGAGGCCGTGGTCGCCAGTTCGAAGATCGACCCGTCGCTCACCTATGGACGTGAAGGCAAGGTGCTCAGCAGCATCGACGATGCCGTCGAACACGTGGCGGCCGCGTCCAAGCCGGTGCTGGTGAACCGCAACTACCTCACCGGGTACGCCACCAGCGGTTCGGACAAGCCCGATCCGCCCGGTCAGACCCGGCCGTCGGCCGACACCACCGCGATCACCAACGTCGTGTTCCGGTTCCCGGACGAGGCCACCGCGAAGATCGCGGCGCGCGAACTCGAGGACGCCGATATCAACGTCTCCCCCGACAACCGCAAACTCACGTCGAACAAATATCCGGATGCCTTTATCCACTGGCGTCCTGGCATTGCCAATATCGGAACCTTCATGGCGCACAAGGAGTTCGTCATCTCGCTGTTCGTCGGGCGGCCCCGGGCGGAGAGTTCGGACCTGGTGGGCTGGGTCGAGAAGACACTCGATGCCCAGGTCCCCGCATTGGACAAATTCCAGGCCACGCCGAAGGACGAATTCAGCAGCCTCGAGGTCGATCCGGAAGGCATGCTGGCGCGCGTGGTGGTCGCCGATCGCCGTGGGCACACCCCGAATGCCGATAACTTCGCGGTCTACGGACCGAGTTACTTCGTGCAGTCGGCCGAGGACGAGAGCAAAACCCAGAAGCTGGTGGACGAGGCCGGAGTCGAGCGGTTCGCCATCGTCGACAACGGTTCGGTCACCCGTGTGCGGGACTATCCGGCCGCGCGGAAATTCATCGACGGGCTGATCGACGAGGTGCGCGACACCTTCGACCCGATCGACGCACCCAAGGACGTTCCGGGCGCGAAGTGCTTGCAGCTCAACAGCAAAGGCGATCCGGAGCGACAGTACAAGTATCGCTGCTATGTCCCGTACAAGCGGTATGTCGGTGTAGTCACCAGCGATAAGGAACCGGATGTGCGACAAAAGGTGACGGCGCAGTACGCGCTGCTGGCCAATAGTCTCTGATATACAGCGGGTCTGAGGGATCGGTGGAGGACGATCCCTAACCGGCTCGCGCCGTTGGCAACTGGCCCGCGGGCTGGAAGCGGTCCTCGCTGGGAGGCTGGCACCGATACTCGAATCCCAGGTCGAGGTGGCGGCGAGTCGATGTCCTTCCCGAAATGGCCCCGGCGCTGGCGACAAGTGTGAAGTAGGATCCCGCGAGGAGTACGAACGGGGAGAATGCATCCTGAACGGGGGAAGTATGAGGTACCGAGGCGGTTTCGTCGCGGTGCTCGCCGTGATAGCCGCAGCGAGCGTGAGTTGTTCGACGACTGTGACAGGACAACCAGGGCCCGGGCTGGCTCGGGTCGATGTGGCGGCATTGAAGACCGGGGCATATGCCCCCGAGCCAACTGCCTACGCCCCGGACATCACCAGCATCCCCGACCTGCGGCTGATCGAAGCGCGCCGGATGCTCAACTACCTGGTTCATCCGTTCGAGATCGATAGCGAAATCAGCGAGACAACAAATCAGACGTTCATGACGAACGCCGATTCGATGATCAGCGAGAAATCCTTTCCCGAACTATATCGTCCCGTCGCGACGGACAACAATCTCCTTGCGGGAGTTTATGTCTCCGGCACCAACGGTAATCTCCGCACTCGTAAGAAGCTGATCATCTCGGTACTGCGTTTCCCGACCGACACGGCCGGGCGAGCCGCCGCCGACCAGTTCGATCACCTCACCAACAGCAATCCGGGCCGTCATCCGGTGGCCATTCCGGGACATCCGGATGCGCGGGCCTCCTCGGCCGACGACAAGACGGTAACCTCATTCGTCGCGCGCGGTCCATACGTGATCGTCGCGAATGCTGCTCTACCCCAACCGGATCAGACAATGGTCGCCAGCAATATCGCTAAGGCCATCGACCTGCAGACCGCTCGATTGGACCAGCAGCAACCCGTACCACTCGACGATCTGCTCGACCTGCCGACGGATCCGGACAACATCATGCGCCGCGCCCTTCCCGAGGCCCCGGACTTCAGCGACCCGTTCATCGGCAAACGTGATTTCGGCTATTTCGAACCGTCCGGCGAACTGCACTTCGAACGCAATCCGATCGAGGTGCGCAAGGCATTCGATGAGAGCGGAGTCGATCTGGTCGGCCGTCGTGGCGCGATCCTCTATCGCGCGCGTGACCTGTCCGGCGCCTTCCACCTGCAATCCGTGCTGGCCAAGACCGGCAAGAACGACGAGATCATCGCGTCGCCACCGGGCCTGCCCGATGTTACCTGCGTCAAGCTCGATACCAGGGACGACACAAGGAATTACGATCAATATTGCGTCGTGGTCTATGGGAGGTACGCGGCCGTCGTCATCGGGAGCACGTTCACCGGAAACCTGGATCCGGTGCTGTATCAGCGCGCCGCCGCTCAGTACGCAATCCTGGCCAAGAGCGAATGAGTCCGACTATGCGATTCCGAAACAGCCTGTACGCGATAATCGCTGTGGCCCTTGCGGCGAGCACCGCCTGCGGTGACAGCAAGGACACAACTACCCCGACCATCGACATATCCAAACTGGATTCCGGGAACTATCCGACAACGCCACGCGATATGGAATCCACGCGCACAACGGATTCCGGAGCCAATCTGGAGTCGGTGCGGATCGGAAACTCGGTACCGCTGCCTTTCGAAATAGACGGGAAGTTCGCTTTCCAGCGCCTGGCGTCCGTTGATGGGCGAACTACCCTGAAATCCCCAGCAACCATGACGTCGATCGCGAGTAAGGAGTTCCCCGACCTCGCACAAGGGCTCGTCGCCGGGTGGGAATCATCTGGCGAGCGACGCAAAAACCCGTGGGTCGGCAGCTCGGTAATCATTGATACGCTTCGATTCTCCGACGCGACCAAGGCCGAGACAGCCGCCCGTCGCCTTGCGAACCGCCAGGCGGAGGTGGATCCCGGCGAGACCGTGACGATCCCTGGGCACCCGAGCGCCCGTGCGAAATGGTCGCCAGTCAAGCGGACCCTGGATTCATTCCTCGCGCATGACAGCATGCTGCTCTACGTGTACATCACCGATCCGGTCAGCGAACCTGTCGACACCGCGCCGCTGATTGCTTTCACCCAGGCCGCTTTTACCAAGAGTATCGAGGCACTGAAGAACTATTCGCCGACGCCGATCGAGCAGCTCGGGTCCCTTCCGCTGGATACGGACGGCCTACTCGGCCGGACTCTGCCGCTCGAAGATCGGCAAATGAGCATTTCCGGGATCGATCGGACGAGGCTCATGACCGCCCGCAGTGCGCTGCCTTCCGAGACCTTCCCGGCACTGTCCAAAGCCGCCTTCGATGACGCCGGCGTCGATCTCGTCGCATACTCCGGCGAAAAGGTATTCCGCACTCGTGATGTCAGCAGCACCGTCCGCCTGATCGCCGCGCTTATCGATCAGCGTTCGGATGGATACCGTTCGATCGACGCGCCACCGAACTTGCCGGATGCCAAGTGTTTCGACACCAAGGATAAGAAGACCTCTGAACTCAGTTATCCGCCGGTGTGCTATCTCGCCTACGACCGATACGTCGCGAAGGTACAGGGAACCAATGTGCAAGAGGCGTATCAAAAAGCCGCTGCGCAATACAAGTTACTTGCTTACGGGCGTTAGGGGAGGCATGAAGCTCGCTACCAGGCCGACGGCCGTTCGAATAGTGGTGGCCCTGTGCACGGCCGCGGCATTAGCAGGGTGTGGCGCGCAGGTGACCGGGCAGCCGGTCCGCGTGGAGCCGGACGTGTCGAAGCTCGATGTCGGCAACTATCAGACCAAGCCGCGCCAAATGGGTAATGCCAAGAGCAACAAACAAGCTCGAACACGGGAGGCACAACGACTGGCCGACTACGTAGCGTTGCCCTACGAAGCCGATCCGTCCTACGTCGAGGATGCCTGGGGCATCGCGACGCATATTGTCCTCAACCGCAAGACGCTCGGCAGCCTCGTCATC
Source organism: Nocardia sp. NPDC050630 (assembly GCF_044457245.1). Taxonomy (NCBI): domain Bacteria; kingdom Bacillati; phylum Actinomycetota; class Actinomycetes; order Mycobacteriales; family Nocardiaceae; genus Nocardia; species Nocardia sp. NPDC050630. Next base: position 260,165 of record NZ_JBITGN010000003.1, on the reverse strand, counting down.
AACGACACCTTCGATGATGTCGCAAAGGATTTGGTCGCGGGTTGGGTCAACGCGTGGCGAACCGGAGGTGCGCAGGAGGACAAGCGACGAACACTGAGTGTCGCTGTGCTGATGTTCCCAGATGCGCAAACCGCGTCAGCAGTCGGACCGACGCTCGAACACGACGACTTCACCTACAATGCCGACAATCAGCCTGTTGGGATCGAGCAGCCGAATACGTACGCCCATTGGCGGCCGGGCATTTCCTCTATCGGCTCGTGGACGGTGCGCGACCGGTACGTCGTCTACATCAAGGTGGTGGACGATACCTCGGCACCCGATCTGCCCGCGTTGACATCGCAGGTCGAGAAGATGCTCGGTGTGCAACTGCCGCTGCTCGACAAGTTCCAGCCGACTCCGGCCGGCGAACTCTCCCGTATACCGCTCGACCCACAGGGTTTGCTCGGCCGAACCATACCCAGCAATCCGGAAAGACCCATCCGCGCGGAGCCCGATGGTGTTTTCAGCGGCCGCGGGACCGTGTCGTTGATGAACGCAAGCCAAACAACACTGCCGGAATTGGAGAAGCACGGCGTCGATCTGGTGTCCTTCGGTGATGCCGTTGTCTTCCGCACCAAATCACGGAAGGATGCCGACGATCTCTGGACGAAGTGGCAACCATTGAAGCCCGATCAGAAGATGATCGGCGCACCGGCCGGACTCGGCGAACATGTGCAATGTTTCGCCGATGGCGTAACCGACAAGAATCCGACCGGCTCGATGAATCTGTGTATGTTCCAGGTCGATCGGTACGTCGTGCAGGCGTTCGGGAAACAGCTGCAGGATCTGCACCAGAAGGTCTCCGCGCAGTATGTCCTGCTGCAGAGCCGCTGAGGGCGGTTCGGATGCGACTCGAATACCAACCGACGACTTGCTAGATTTCTGACGAAGGCTCGTGTGTCCGGGCGTTCGACATCATCGAGGAGGACCGAATGGCGTTGCGGCCCGGCGCAATCGTAGGCGGCTACCGGGTACTTCAAGTTCTCGGCAGCGGCGGGATGGGCACGGTGTACCTGGCCCAGAACCCGATCCTTCCCCGTCGTGACGCATTGAAGGTTCTCAGCGCCGATCTGTCCACCGATGACGAATTCCGCGCCCGCTTCGAGCGCGAAGCGAATCTGGCTGCCGGACTCGATCATCCGAATATCGTCGCGGTGTACAACCGCGGCGAGGAGAACGGCCAGCTGTGGATCGCCATGCAGTACGTCGACGGTGTCGATGCCGCGGACGAGGCTAAGAAGGGCCCCTCCGTGATGACACCGCAGCGCGCCCTGCGGATCGTTTCCGAGGTGGGCAAAGGGCTCGACTACGCGCATCGACGCGGGCTGCTGCACCGAGATGTGAAACCGGCGAACTTCTTGCTCTCCGCCGCCGAAGAGGGCGATGAGGAACGAGTGCTGCTCACCGACTTCGGTGTCGCGAAATCCTCCGAGGACGGCCAAGACCTCACCGCGACAGGCAATTTCATGGCCACCGTCGCCTATGCCCCGCCCGAGCAATTGGTCGGAACCAGCCTGGACAACCGCGCCGATATCTACAGCCTTGGCTGCGCATTCTTCAAGCTGCTTACCGGACAGAACCCATATCCGTCGACCATGCCCGCCGTGGTCATGATGGGCCACCTCCATGAGCCGCCGCCGAAATTGAGCGCGGTTCGACCGGGTCTGCCGCCCGGGTTGGATGCGGTGATCGAGAAGGTGATGGCCAAGGACCCGACGCAGCGCTACGCGACGTGTCGCGAGTTCACCCAAGCCGCCGAGGCCGCCCTCTACGGCGCGCAATTCCGAGCCCCGGAAGTCGGGTACTCGACCGATAACCGCATGCCTGTCGCCGGATATTCGACCAACCCGACGATGCCGGTCACCGGGGACCCGTACTCCTCCGGCCACCACCTTCGAACCCGAACACCTGCTACCGGATTCGCGCCGCAGGAGGATACGGACCAAAGCCTGATCGCGACGCAGCGAAATCACGCACCACGGTCTGCCATCCGCCGCTTCCTGATACCAGCGGCTCTCGCCGTGGTTGTTATCGCCGCCGTCGCGGCTGGAACATTTTTCCTCACCAACGGTGGATCTAATTCCGGGGCCAGTGGCGACAAGGTGGCCGAAGCGCGCAGCGCCAACCCGCAATTCTCGGGAAAGACCGTCACCGCATTCAATTTCGGCAACTCGACGCTGTCTGTGGTGCTCAACCCCAGCGACCAATCCAAGTTCCTGCAGAACCTGGGCTTCGTCTACAGCACCAAGTACAAGGCCGTCGGCGATGAGAAGTCGCCACGTGCACTTTCGGCCGCTAGTTATTCGGCGGACATCGATTCCGAGGTGGTTATCGTGCTGCGGACCGATAGCCAAGCCGGGAATGGTGGCCTGCGTGGCTTGCCGGGGAGCATTCTGTCCAGCAACGCGAAGATCGTGGTGGTCGATGACCCTACGACAGTGCAGGCGTTCCAGGTGTGGACCGCACAGTCGCAGGACACGCTGGCGGACAAGATGGTTCCGACAATCGCCAAGGTCGTGAAGTAGCGCAACGCGAGGTGATCCACAGCTCTTATCGAACTGGGATCCGTCTTGTAGACGCGAGAGCGCGCTGTTCGGTAGGGTGATCGCAGCCAGCCCACTCGCCAGTTCAAGTGGCCGCGAACAGGGGGAAGGAGGGGATCGGTGTGCTGGTGGCGACCGAGACGACGACATTGCGGTCCGAGACATCCGGGGGGATCTCTGAGGCCCTCCGACCGTGATGAAGCCGGTCGACAACGCTACAGCGCCCGTGCGACGCGGTGTATCTGCCAGAATTCTTTCGAACTGGATGGAACCGAACGGGCCCAGGACGCGTCCAACCATATGAAGAGGTCAACTAGCACTTGGGACGTTGACCAGAACCAGAACCAGGAGCAGAAGCGATGACTTCACCAGGGAATTTCGCTGCGGATACCGAGGGTATCAATGCAAAGGCGAAGGAGTTCCAGGAGCAGCACAACAGCCTGATGCTCGCCATCCGGCAGTTGAAGACCGATGAAGACAACATCACGAACGGCGCCAACTGGCAGGGTGCGGCTCGCGACGCGTTCAACGCCTTCATGGAGCGCTACTACTTCCAGGCTGACAAGATGAACGACCAGCTGATGGAGACCTCCGAGAAGCTGCTCAAGATGAGCAACTCGTTCTCCGATCAGACCAACGACTTCGCCTCCAAGGTGCAGGCTCAGGTTTCCAGCCTCGACCTGCCTGCGGTCTAAATTCCAGAATCACGCAGCATAGGAGCCTGAACAATGAGCAGCAGCAAGCCGATCTCAGCCAATTTCGACGGTGTCGCCGACGGTGCCCGTCAGATCATCAACCGCGCCGAGACCATTCGCAACGAGCTCGAGGCGTTCGAGAAGAAGGTCAAGGCGTTCTTCGACACCCAGGGTGGTCAGGCGAAGGAAGCGTTCGACCAGTACCAGACGACCTGGAACCAGCATGTCGTTCAGCTGAACACGACCCTGCAGGGCGCCGCTCAGCTCGTCGACAAGGGCAACTCCGAGCTTCAGGGCACGGACACCGCGCTCGCGGGCCTCTTCTGAGATTCGACTCGGAACCATTCGTGCCCCCGGCATTTGGTCGGGGGCACGAATTACTTTTGGGGAACAGCGATTACGGCGTGGTCTGAATGGATGCCGCGAACTGCTCACAGGTCTGCGCGATCGAGTCCCCGCTACCGAAGTACTGGCATCCGGTGCTCACCTGAAGTCCATGCTCCACCAATACATGCCAGCTCACGGTTGAGCCGTCGCCCGGCTGTTCGGTGTAGGCCAGGCCCGATTTACCGCCGAATACGATGTCGCGCTTCAGCTCGCTGACCGTACCACTCGGCCGCTGCTTCATCTGGGCCTCGAGATTCGCCGCGACCTGCTCGTATCCGGTGCCCGTTGCGACTGGCGTCTGGATCAGGGTGACGCGCATCCGAGTTCCGTCCGACGGGACGAGATCAACCCGCGACTTACTCGGGTCAGGCGCCTGCGCGAATCGCCATCCGGCCGGTATCTGAAAGCGTACGTGCCCAACGGTTTCCGCTGCTTTGGCCGTAGTCGACGGCGGCGCGCTGATCGACGGCGCCGTGGGACGCGCGGAGACAGCTGTGCTCGCTGGTGCGGCGGTTGGGTGGTCCTCCGAGCCGCCGAACGCGAACACCGCACCGACGGCCCCGGCCGCCACCACCGCAACCGCAGCCACGGCACTCACGACGTACACCTTCGTATTGCGCCGACGCGGCTGCATTGCGGCTGCCCGCTGCCGCAGCGGCTGCATCCACTCCTCGGTCGGCAATGGCGCGACCTCGGGCTGATACTCCGGTTCCGAGCGCGGTCCGCGCACTAGGTCCCCGCCCGTTACCGGACGGACCTCGACCTCCGGTCCACGGAGTTGCTGCGCCACTGACCTGATCAGATCCAGCTTCGGCGGATCCGAAACACCCACCGCCTGAACGACATCGGCGGGGTGCCCCCCGAGCAGGCGATCGAGGAGTGCGGCCAACTCGTCGACCCCGGCCGCATCCGGTGCGATATCGGATATCGCGAGATTCGGTTCGTGCTCACACGATTCGATGTGCACGCCCTGATGGCTACGCACGACAGCGGTCGCTGTGGTCGAGAGCGGGCCGAACTCCAACACGACCGTGCGCCTGCTGCGCGCGGTACCGGCATCGGCGACGACGGCGCGTATTGCCATGTCCTCGAACACAATATTGGTCGCGAAGCGCCGCACGGCATCGTCGATGACCGCACGTCGCCGCCTGCCCCATTCGGTCGGGCACACGACGGTGACCTGTTCGCACGGAATCGCGGCACCGAGGTTGCGCAGGACGGTACCGACCACCGCGGTCATCGTTTCGGCAACCGCGGGTACGCGCGGCAGCAGAGCTATCCGGTCCCCGCCGACATACTGGACCGCGGAACTCACCTGTGTCGGCGGCGTAAGCGGCTCTCCGACAACGAGATCCCCATCGCTTCCGAGTACCACCGAGGGCGGTGCATCCCAATGAGTGGCCGGACCCCGTGCCCAGACGCGGGTGTCCGTCACCACCAGATCGATGTTCGACATCACTCGGCCGGCGGCATCCAGGCCAACTGGATCAGACCTTCGCTGTTACGCGTGACGTAGGTACCGCGCCCGGGCGGCTTGATACCCGGTCGGGTGTTACCGAACAACACACCCTCGTCCTTATTGCAACTCATAACCAGCGCGGCCGAACCGAGATCCTTCATGCGCGCTACCGTCGCTTCGTACATGGCCCGGCTGGCACCACCGGAGCGGCGAGCGATGATCACGTGGAAACCAAGGTCGCGTGCATGCGGCAGGTGGTCGACCAGTGCCGACACCGGGTTGCCGCTGGAGGACGCTACCAAGTCGTAATCATCGACGATGACGTACAGTTCCGGACCCCGCCACCAGGAGCGGTCACGCAGTTGCTGCGGCGTGACGTCAGTGCCCGGTGTGCGCTGCGCGACATAGGCGGCGAGATCAGCCATGTTCTGGGTGAACTGCGGTGCCGTGGAACCGTATCCGGCGAGGTATCCGTCGGGCACGAGTCCCAGCATCGACCGTCGGTAGTCACCGAGGATGAAACGTGCCTGATCCGGTGTATTCGAGGCCGCGATGCTCTCGATGATCGACCGGAGCAATGTCGTCTTACCGCTTTCGGTATCACCGATGACGATGAAGTGCGGACTCTCGTTGAAGTCGAGGTAGACCGGTGCCAGCTCGGATTCATTGATGCCGAGCGGAATTCGCATGCACTTGGCTTCCGGGTCGACCTGTGACGGCCAATTGCCCGCGAGTTGCAGCAACTGCTCGCGCGGCAGCATTTCCGGCAGCATTCTGGCCGCGGGCGCGGGTCGGCCCGGGGTCAGGCGGGCAATGGTTGCCACCGCATCGGCGACGGCTTGGCCGAGGTTGTCCTGATTCGCGCTGCCATCGATGCGCGGCAGACCGGTCAGCATGTGCAGGCACTCGGGCGTCATACCGCGGCCCGGACGACCCTGCGGCACAAGCGAAGCGAACTTGCGGCCGAGGTCGGAGTCCATGGGGTCACCGAGGCGGAGTTCGATGCGGGTGCCGATCTGGTCTTTCAGGGCAGGTCGCGCCTCGGCCCAGCGGTTGAGGGCGATGACGACGTGCACGCCATAGGAAAGGCCCTGTACCGCAAGGTTCATGATCGGCTGCTCGAGCGGGTCGAAGTCTTGGCGGATCGAGCTGAACCCGTCGATCACCAGGAAGACATCGCCGAATGGATCCTCGTGGGCACCGGCCGCGGCCGGACTGCTCGCCGGGTCCATGGCGCGCAGACGGCGGAACTCGATCATCGATTCGATGCCGAGTTGACGGAATCGCGCCTCGCGTTGACGGACGACCGTGGTCATTTCGGCAATTGTGCGGCGGACCTTGTCCTCATCGAGACGGCTCGCCACCGAACCCACATGCGGCAGGCCTTCGAGGCTGGCCAGAGTACCGCCACCGAAGTCGAGGCAATAGAACTGCACCTGTTCGGCTGTGTGGGTGAGGGACAGGGCCATGATCATGGTGCGCAGAGCCGTTGACTTGCCCGACTGGGGACCGCCGACAACGGCGACATTGCCTCGTGAGCCCGACAGGTCCACCACGAAGGGATCGCGGCGCTGGTCGTAGGGTCGGTCGACAATGCCCATGGGGGCGCGCAGGGTGGCGATGGCGGAGTATTCGCCGGTGAGCACGCTGCGCGGGATGAGTTGGTCGAGGGTGGGGGCCTCGTCCAGGGGCGGGAGCCAGATCTCGTGCGCCGGGCGGCCGTGGCCGCGGATGCGGGAGGCCAGCATATTGAGGTTGGAGATCTGTTCGCCGTCGTCGGACTGCGGTTCGGGATCGTGGGTCGGCTCGGACGGCAGCGGGATGCGGTCGATGGCGCGGAAGTCGACGTGGGTGGCGGTGAACGGCCTTGCCTTGACGTCGATTTCGCCACCGGCGACGCCGGCCTGGGTGACCTCGCGCTGCGAACCGCCACCGACGTAGGGCCCGGAGACATAGGCGGCCTGGAAGCGCTGGATCTCGCCCGAGTCGGACTTGAGGTAACCACCACCGGGGATGCCGGGCAGGTTATAGGCGTCCGGGACGCCGAGGACCTGGCGGGATTCATTGGCGGAGAAGGTCTTCAGGCCGATGCGGTAGGACAGGTGGCTCTCCAGACCCTTCAGCTTGCCCTCTTCGAGGCGCTGCGAGGCCAGCAGCAGGTGCACGTGCAGCGAGCGGCCGAGACGACCGATCATCACGAACAGTTCGGCGAAATCCGGGTGCTGGGTGAGCAATTCGGAGAACTCGTCGAGCACGACGAACAGCGCGGGCAGTGGGTCCAGATCGGCGCCAGCGGCGCGCGCCTTCTCGTATTCGGAAACGTTGGCGAAGTTGCCCGCCTGGCGCAGCACCTCTTGGCGGCGATTCATTTCACCGGCCAGGGCGTCGCGCATACGGTCGACGAGATCGGCTTCCTCTTCGAGGTTGGTGATAACGGCGGCGACGTGCGGAACGCCGTCCAGGCCGAGGAAGGTCGCACCGCCCTTGAAGTCGACGAGCACCAGGTTCAGCTGGTCGGGCGAATGCGTGGCCAATAGGCTGAGCACCAGGGTGCGCAGGAATTCCGATTTACCGGAACCGGTTGCGCCGATGCACAATCCGTGCGGACCCATACCGCTTTCGGCGGCTTCCTTGATATCGAGTTCGATGGGCGCGCCGTCCGCGCCGACACCGAAGGGCACGCGCAACCGCTCGCGGCCGTAGCGCGGACGCCAGGCGTGTTCGGGATTGAATGTGCCGATATCGCCGAGCTTCATCAGCTGGGTCCAGGTCGAAATCACTTCGGCATCATCGTTTTCGACATCGCTGCTGCGCTGAGTCGCGGCGCGATACGGCGCGAGGCGGCGGGCGACCTGCTGAGCCTGCTGCGGGCTGATCCGGTCGATGAGCGCGAAACGCTCCTGGTTGCCGGTGGCCCCTCGACCGACGCATTCACCGTTCTCCACGACCATCTTGATGCCGCGCGAAACCGCCAAACGCGGTGCGTAGCCGCACAAGTCGAGGATGGTCACACCTTCGTAACCGGATTCCCGTAATTGGTCTTCTTCGGCCTCGAGCAGGCCACCGTCGACGACTATGACGATATGCACCAGGTTGGCGTTGGCGGGCTGGTTACGGGAGTAGCGCACGCGGTTGGCCAGCAATGGATGCAGGCCCGCGGTGGCCTCCCGGATCGAGCCGTAGAACATACGCTGAGTGCCGATGCCGTCCTGCGCATCCGGGTGCTGGGTGTGCGGCAGCCACTTGGTCCACTCCCATTCGCGGGCGGTGTCCGGACCGCAGACGACGGCGATGAGCACCTGGTCCGGGGCCTGGAACATGCACAGCTGCAACAGCATTGCGCGGGTCATATCGCGAGCTTCGGCACGGTCGCCGTCGAGGGCGATGGTCGCGAAGCCCTTGACCGCGATCGCGGTCGGCAGATCCGGCACGGTGGAGTGCGCGCGCACGAAGCGGCGCAGCGAGACCGCCGCGATCGGCTCCAATTCCTCGACCGGGCCGGTCTCCGGCGCGACCAGACGGGTGGCCAGACGCTGTCCACCGATGCCGATGCGGGCGTGGCAGAAGTCCTTGTCCCCGGCGCGGCGTTCCCACATCCGGGAAGTTCCGGCCAGCATCCAGATCAGGGCCGGCTCCGGATGGCTCCATTCGACCGAAGCGCGCTGCTGCGTTGCGGTCTGGTCGACATCCTTGCGGACCTGGTCGAGGTAGCGCAGATAGTCCTTGCGGTCCTCGTTCGCCTCGGCCGCCTTCTGTCCCTTGCCGCCGCCCTGACCGGCGAACATGCCGACCATGGAGACGACCATCATCATCGGGAACATCATGCTCATCGGGTTCGACGCGATGCTGCCGCCCTGGGTGAACAGCAACGCCATCATGCCGACCATGCCGACGACCATCACGACCGGCATCAGCTTCGATACCAGACTGCCCGGTGTCACCCTTGGGATTTCGGGCGGCGGCTGCAGCGTGACCTCGCCACCCGGCGAGCGCGGCATCTCGCGACGCGCACGCCGCTGGAACCGGACGGTACTCATCGAACGAGATCCCCCTCTTCGCAAGCTGCGCTTTTTCGGCCTCAGTGTAGAGGGCACAGCTGACATGTCGTACAGTTCGACCAGCATTCTGCTGCCCGAACGGTGGGTTCGCAAGCTCGGCCCCCTCGCTCACGGGACGCGGAAATACGAGGTAGAGACCGAGTTGGGGGAAGCTTGACGCACGCGCGACTTGACCACATCGACGAAGAATCCTCGCGCGGCATCGTCCGTGCACCCGACCTCGCCCGGGTCACGATTCTCGCGAAGCACACCCAGGTGGATATGGCGATTCCGGTCGATGTGCCGGTCGCGCTGGTGATTCCGAGTGTCGTCGATATGGTCGCTCAACACAGCCGCACCAACGATTTCGACAATGAGGGCGAGCGCTTCGAGCCCGCCGAGTGGGTGCTGGCCCGAATCGGCCATCCCCCGTTCTCCAATTCGCTGAGCCTCGGCGAGCACGGTGTGCGCGACGGCGAACTGCTCATGTTGGAGAGCGCCTCGCATACCGCGCCGACGCCGCTGTTCGACGACATCATGTACAACGTCGCGATCGCCGACGCCGATCACTATCGCAGTTGGACACCGAAAGTCGCGCGGATCACCGGTTCGGTGCTCGCCGCGCTCACCATGATCGTCGGCTGCCTCGGTCTACTGCTGTCCAAAGACGCACTGCCGGGCTGGGTCAGCGGTTCGCTGGCATTGACCGTGGCGATTCTGCTCGTGGTCGCTGGCATGGTGCTCAGCCGGATGTACGGCGATACCGCGACCGCGCTGGTGCTCGGCGGCTGCGCGCTGCCCGCCGCGTTCACCGCCGGAATGCTTTACGTGCCAGACGATTACGGTTGGGCTCATCTACTGCTCGGCTCGGTAATGCTCGGCGCGACAGCGGTTCTCGCCTGGCGCGTCACCGGCGTCGGGCTCGCGCTGTTCATCGGCGCGGCCACACTCGCGGTGTACGCGGTACCGGCCGCGCTGGTCGGCGTGCTGACCGACCAGGAAGAGAAGGCCATCGGTGCGGTCGTCGCCGCATTCGGTCTCGCGGGTCTTTCACTCTCGCCACGGGTTTCGATGCTGCTGGCCAAACTGCCACTGCCACCTGTCCCGTCCCCCGGCACCCCGATCGACCCCACCGAGGACGACCCGGACGACCACCGGGCGCTGCCGACCATGGAAGTGCTGCGGGTGAAATCCGAGCGGGCCCGCATGTATCTGGCCGGACTCGTCTCGGCGACCACGCTGGTCTCGGTGGCGGGTGCGTTGGCGTCCACTGATCCGAGGGCCGGTGATCCGTACTGGCCGGGTATCGCGCTCGCGCTGGTCACCGCCGTGGTGCTGATGTTCCGCAGCCGGACCTACGCGGGTGCGGAGCAGGCCGTGGTGCTGATCGCGGGCGGTGCGGCGATCGTGCTGATCATGATGGTCGGTGTCGCTATCGGCATGGAGCAGCCGCTGGCCGTCTTCGGCGCCGCGATGGTGGTGCTGGTGGCCGCGCTGATTCTCGGAATCATCATTCCGAATCAGTCCGCGACACCGCCGATGCGCCGTGGCGTCGAATTGCTCGAGTACGGGTTCGTGGCCGCCGTGCTGCCGCTGGTGTTCTGGGTGGCCTCGCTCTACTCGCTCGTTCGCGGGCTGTGAACCGGCATGTGCGCGTCGCGGCGGCGGCCGTGGCGTTGGGCCTGAGCGCGTCGTTGGGTCTCGGTGCCGGCGCCGCTTCCGCGGATCACCCGCCCGCGGTGAATCCGGGTCTGCTGCCCGCGGGTGATCCGGCCGCGCCGCCTGAAAAGACCGAGCGGCCAGCGAATTCCGATTGCTCGAATACCGTGTCCGGTGGTGAGGGCGCAACAATTCCGACCGCGCAGCGCTCCCTCGATCTGGACAGCGCGTGGCGGTTCTCCAAGGGAGAAGGCCAGACCGTCGCCGTCATCGATACCGGTGTCGCGCGGCATCCCCGATTGCCCGGATTGATCGCCGGTGGCGACTTCGTGGCGAACTCGGGTGACGGCACCGAGGACTGCGACGGACACGGCACCTTCGTCGCAGGGTTGATCGCGGCTTCCAAGATCGACGGTCAGGGGTTCTCCGGTGTCGCACCGGAAGCGCGCATCATGACCATCCGTCAGACCAGCAAGATGTATCAGAAGGAAGGTCGGGCCAGGGAGCGCAATCCCGACGACCTGCCCGAGGGCTACGGCAATCTGGCCACCATGGCCTCGGCGATCCGGCGTGCGGCCGATGCGAACGTGAGCGTCATCAATATCTCCGAGGTGTGGTGCGGCTCATCCAATGACGTCGACGGATCCATCGGTGCGGCAGTGCGATACGCGACGCTGGAGAAGGACGTGGTGGTGGTTGTTGCCGCCGGAAACCAGGACGGCTCCTGCAAGACCGAACAGCAGATCATCGATCCGCTGCGTCCGTCCGCCGACCCGTGGAGCAATGTCAAGGTCAATGTGAGCCCGGCACGCTGGGACGACTATGTGCTCTCGGTGGGTTCGATCGATTCGAACGGCGCGCCGTCGAAGTTCACCGTGCCCGGACCGTGGGTGAGTGTGGCCGCGCCCGGCGAGAATATGACGTCGCTCGACCCGCGCGGCACCGGGACCGCGACGGGCACCGTGAATCAGCAAGGGCAGCAACAGGCGATGAGCGGGACGAGCTTCGCGACGCCGCTGGTTTCCGGTGTGGTCGCGCTGGTACGTGCCCGCTTTCCAGATATGAGCGCGTTGGACGTGGTCAAGCGGATACAGGCCACCGCGCACGCGCCCGCCGAGGGCTGGAGCCCGTATATCGGCTACGGCGCGGTCGATCCGGTCGCGGCGCTGACCGACGAGGTGGACAGCACACCGCTGCCGCCCAAGCGGCCGAGCCCGGCCAAGAGTGCCCAGCTCGCCGTGCCGAAACCGCCTCCGCCGCCGGACAATCGAGCCCGCAATGTGGCGCTGATCGGCACCGGGGTCATCGGGAGCCTTTTGGTGCTCGGCTACCTCGCCTCGTTCCCGATCCGCCGCCGGTTCGGGGTCGACTCCGACGATCTGTAGCGTCGTCGTGGCGAACAGCGGTACATAGAGTGTCGCGCCCGATCGATACAGGTAGTTCCCATGCACGCAGCACCCAGCCATCCGAGTCGTCGACAAGCCTGGGAACACGCGACCGGTATCCCGATGCTGGTGCTTGCCGTGCTCTTCATCTGCGTCTACGCCTGGCACGTGCTGGATACCGGTGTGTCACCGCGTCTCGATACCTGGCTCGAACGCATCGACATCATGATCTGGGCGGCATTCGCGGCGGACTTCGGCATCCGGACCTGGCTGTCCGGCGATCGCTGGCGGTTCGTGCGCACACATCCACTGGAACTGGTGATCGTGCTGTTGCCGCCGTTCCGCCCGGTGCGGCTATTGCGAGCAGCGCTGTTGGTGCTCGACCAGCTCAACCGCAACCGGGTGACGCGCGCCCGGTTAGCGATATTCGTCGGCACCAGTTCGGCACTCACGCTGGTGCTGTGCAGTCTGGCGTTCTTCGATGCCGAATACGGCGCACCCGACAGCAAGATCCACAACTTCGGCGATGCCCTGTGGTGGTCCATGGTGTCGGTGACCACGGTCGGCTACGGCGATGTGTATCCGGTGACCGTGCACGGCCGCCTGATCGCGCTGATACTGATGACGCTCGGCATCGGCCTGATCAGCTTCGCCATCGGCACCACGACCAGCTGGCTGATGGATCAGCTGAAAGCCGTCGAGGTGACCGCCGATCGCACCGAAGGTGAGATTACCGTGCTGATCGACGAAATCCGTGCACTACGAAGCGAAGTCGCCGAGCTGCGCGCGGCCTCGAAGTCCGAGGATTAGCTCAATTCGCGGAGGCCACAGGCGATTTCGAGGGTGATGGGTCTGCGGCGACGCCGTCGTGGGCGACCATGGCGTCCGCGCGGGACAGGCTCGGACCGGCCGCGAGCAGGCCCACGATCGGCCACGGTGCTGGTTCGGCCTTGGTGCCCGAATCCGAATCCATGCCGAGCGCCTTTTCCGCCTCGGAATCCTTGATGCCGTAACGGACACCGGTATCGGCGATGTAGAACTTGCTGTCCTTGCGGCGACTGTCGGGTTCGATGCCGGTGGTCTGAACGAAGGCGCCGGTGCCCGGCGGGATGTAGACCGAGTCGGCATTGGCACCGGAGCCGTCGGCCTGGGCCAGCGGTACGAGTTCGGCGCTATCCGGAATCGGCAGGGCCACACCGGTGAGCACCGTCACTTCGGCGCGCTTGCCGCCGTCCTTGTTCTCAGCAGCCGCAGCTAGCGGCTTCCACGACAGACAGCTGACGGGATCATCCTTGGCCTGGATAAGCGACGGAGCCGACTGCGGATAGTCCCCGACCGGCAGCGCCCGAGAGACGTCCGCGCGGGTGCGCTCGATCTGTTCGATCCAACTGTTGCTGCCACTAGTCGGATTGCTATTGCGGATGATTTCGGCGGTCACCCGGGAGACCGGCTGGAGACCGTCTTGCAGCACCACATAGTTCAGTTCGGGTTCGTTGGGTACCTGTACTACGTCCCCGATCCGGTGGCCGCTGACCGAGTAGGTCACCGAACCGCCCGGGTTATCGATGTGGGGTGGCTTGATCGGCAGCACTTCGGGAATCGTATTGAGCAGACCCTCACCGATCGGCCGAGCGGTAGCGCCGGTGATCTTCAATGCATCGGTGACAGCGCGGTCCTTGAGGTCGACGCGGGCGCGCTTACCGTCGTAGACCAGATACGCCGAGTCCTTGCCCTGGACCAACAGCGCCCGGTCCTTACCCATGACCGAGGCCTTCTCACCGAGCGAGAGACTTCCGGCCAGCACCGAGGTGGTGAAATCCTTGCTCCCGTCCACCTTCAGTTGATCGCAGACGGTCCAGATCCGGCCCTTGCCGTCGGTGTCGAAATGCAGCGAAGACGGTGCGCCCGGAATGCCGATCAGCTGGCCGCGGGTTTTCTTGCCGATCTCGGATTCCTTGACGATGACGGCCTTTTCCGGCGATCCCGCGGCCAGCCGGGCCGAGGCGAGATTCAGCGTCGGATGCGCCACATCGTTGATCATCACGTAGACGGCGCCGGATTCCTTGCCGATCAGGATCTTGTTGCTGCCTACCTTGTCCTGCGGACGCAGCAGTGCGAGCACGCCACAACCGGCCAGCACCACGATCGCCATGATCAATCCGGATGCGTAGGCACGGGACTGGGAGCGCATCGGATCGTGCAGCATGCGCACGTCCCGGCGCACCAGCGCGTGTTCCATCCGGCGGACCAGGAAGCGGTAACCGCTCACCTGCCAGCGTGTAGTGGGTTTTGAAGGCATGTTTCCCTCCCCGAACAATGCTCGCGTTCGCCGAACACAGTACAGTTCCCGAGGACTATTGTTCAGCTCGGCCGCTGCGATACGGCCGTACCGGGTACTTGGGGGACGACGATGGCCGAACAAGGCGGCGCGGGACCACGCCCGCTGCTCGGGCGCATCTCACTGCCGAATCTGCTGATCGCGCAGGTGATCGGGCTCGTTGCCGGACTGCTCGCCTTATTGGTCGGGCTCGCCGCATGGCCTGCGTTGAGCGTCGCGATGGTCGTCGGACTGCTGCCGCTGATCCCGGTCGCCAAGCGCACCATCCTGGATTGGATCGGCACGTGGTGGCGCTACATCACCCGCCGCGATTACGAACTCGGGGATACCGTCGACTTCCGCGGCTCGGACGGTCGCTCGGCCGGGTTGTACTGGGACGGAACAAGAGTCGTCACGGTCGTCGAAGTGCTGGCCCCCAAGGGCGGGCTGACTCGGATCGCTCGCACCACCGTGCACGCCTCGCATCTGCTGCCGCTGCCGGAATTGGCGAAATGCCTGAACCAGCACGACATTCTGCTCAGCGGTATCGACATCATCAGCCACGGCCACCGCAGCCGTTCGGGTACGCCCGCGGGCAAGATCTACGAATCGCTGCTGGGTCCGTTGCCCGCCACCGCGCACCGGAATGTGTGGCTCGCCATTAGCTTCGACGCGATCGCCTGCCCGGAGGCCGCCGCCCGGCGGGGTGGCGGTAATGAGGGCGCCTCTCGCGCGGTAACCATTGCGACGCAACGCATTATGCGCACACTCGAGGACGCCGACTGCAGCGCGCGCATCCTCACCGCGCCCGAGATCCGCAAGGCGGTTCTTCAGGTCACGCAGGGCTTCGATCCGCGCACGCTGACCCACCGCTGGCGGTACGCCGAAATCGGCAACAGTGTGAATATCGGTAGCGCGGTCGATCCGAAGCGGCTCGGCTCGGATCTGCTCTCGCAGCTCTGGGTCGCGCCGTCGCGCGGTACGACCGTGGCGGTGCGGCTGCGTCCGGGTAGTTCCGCCGAGTCGGTGAGCATCGGCGCAGCCTGGCGGCTGACCACGCGGGAGCTCCCGGAGCGCACGAAGCTCAAGGGTCTGATCTCGATGAACGGACGGCAGCGCGATGGTCTGCTCGCGCATCTGCCGCTGGGCATTCCGGATCTCGACGACGCGGTTCCAGTGACCGAGTATCCGATCGATGTGATCAGTGCGCTGCATCTACCGTCGTCGGGGTGCGGTCAGCTGATCGGGTCGGATGACGAGGGTCAGGGTGTCGCGGTCCGCATTGTCGGTACCGGTATCTCGACGGTGTATGTGGCCGGTGAGCTGTATCTGGCTCAGCAGTTGGTATTCCGCGCGTTGGCGGTCGGTGAACGCATCCTGATCCGAACCGATCGGACGCATGCCTGGGAGAACCTGGTGACGACCATCGGGAATCCCGAGCGGCTGCAGATCGCGGTGGAGACACATCAATCCGATGCCGGATTCACCGCGACGGTGGTCGACGGTGTGCTGGCGCCCGCGCCGCACGCCGGTGTCACGACCATCTATGTGACCGGAGATCCCATGGGCTGGCCCGCGACTCGGCCGGACCTGTCGATCCACCAGCCGGGCGCCATCGGGAACCATGTGGTGCTGCGGACCGGTACGGCTCAGGTCGACCTGACGCTGGTCTCCATCCCCCGCGAGGCAACCTACATCGGCCACCCACGCGGCCGCCGCGCAATGGCAGACAGCCCGCAGTAGCCCTGCCCACCACTCGAATGGTGGCTCGACGCGCTCTCGACGTTTGCCTGCATGGATGCATAGTTGTGGCGCGCGCACGCCCGCTATTCGGGGTGCGCAGGTTGGGCAACGGGTTGTGCGGCCCCGCGGGTCAGCCTGGATAGGGGTCTGCGGTCCGGGCGGCGCGGAGAGTTCGTGCCCACCAGGCCAATTGGCGGATCAGGCGGTCGACGGCATCGATGGCGGCGCCGTCTTGGGTATTGCCGGATTTGTCGAATTGCTTTTTGGCCTGGTGGAAGCTGACGGTTTCGCGGATGGAGACCATGTGGATTTCGGCGACTACCTGGCGGAGTTGCTCGACGGCGCGCAGGCCGCCGGAGAGGCCGCCGTAGGAGACGAAGCCGATGGGTTTGGCGCGCCATTCGTGTTTCGCGTTGTCGAAGGCGGTTTTCAGGGACGCGGGATAGCCGTGGTTGTACTCGGAGGTGATGGCGACGAAGGCGTCAGCGGCGGCCAGGCGCTGGCGGTAGGCCTCGACCTCGGCGGTGACGGTCAGGTCCGTCGGCAGAGGGGTGGCGATCAGATCGATGACGCCGGTGTCGAATTCGGGGCTCGCCCGGACCGTGCGCAGAAACCAGTCGGCGACCACCGGAGCGAATCGCTCCGGGCGCGTGCTGGCCACGATGACCTCTAGCCGTAGCGGAGTATCCACCGCGCGAGCCTAACTCGGTGAGCCGACGGTACGGTCGAGGCGGGTGCGGCGATCTCGATTCATTCGCGGAGATCGGCCGATGATTCCGCATGATGGACGGGGCAGCCCGGTACGACTCTGGAGGAGACGGCATGATCCTGGTGACCGGTGCGACCGGCAATATCGGCACGGAACTGGTTGCGGCACTGAATAATTCCGGCACTGCTGTGCGCGCGCTGGTCCGCGATCCCGCGCGGGCACGGCTGCCTGCCGGTGTCGAGGCGGTGACCGGCGACCTGAATCGGCCGGAGAGCGTGACGCAGGCCATGGACGGGGTCACCGGAATATTCCTGCTGCCGGGCTACACCGACGCCCCCGATCTGCTCGCACGCGCGAAGAAGGCGGGCGTTCAGCACATCGTCCTGCTCTCGGGTGGTTCGGCGGCGCTCGAGGATATGAACAATGCGGTCTCCGCGTATATGACGCAGGCTGAGCGGGACGTGCGCGAATCCGGTCTGGCGTGGACCTTTCTGCGCCCGCGCTCGTTCATGTCGAATGCGCTGCGCTGGCTGCCACAACTCGAACAGGGCGATGTGATTCGCGCTCAGTTCCCCGATGTACCGGTCGCCGCGATTGATCCCGCCGATATCGCGGCCGTCGCGGCGGTCGCCTTGACCGGCGGCGCACTGGCCGGGCGCATCCTCGAGCTGACCGGCCCGCAAGCGCTCGTGCCCGCCGATCAGGTCGCCGTGCTGGCCGACGTGCTCAACCGGCCGCTGGTCTGCCAAGGCTTGACGAATGCGCAGACGCGGGCCGAACTCGAGGCCTCCATGCCGCAGCACTACGTCGACGCATTCTGGAGCTTCTTCGTCGACGGCACCCTCGACGAATCCCAGGTCTACCCGACCGTGCATGAGGTGACCGGCCGAGAACCGCGCACCTTCGACCAGTGGGCCCGCGCACACGCCGACGCCTTCGCTAAGGCTTGAGCGGTCGCAGCATTCGACAGGCCCATTGAATGCAGTTCGTCCCGAACTACGTGCTGAGCTTCTTCGTATCGTGCACGATATGCGTTGGCTATCAGCGGTGATCTTGACGTAGATTCGAGTTCGGGAGGGGGCGAAGTGATCATCGAGCGCTGGCTATTGATCGAAACGCTCGGCCGTGTCGACAGCTGGTCGGTGTTGGCCATTGGCACTTCGCCACGTGAATGGAAGTCGTTTCAGCGGGCCGTGCCGGGTCGGTTGCAGCCGCTTGTCGCTGCTGCGTATGCGAGCGGATCGATGGTGGATCAGGTGCTGCCGACCTCGCGGCAGGCGTGGTCGGGACAGCATCTGCGAGCCGTGCCGATATTGGGTACGGATCAGCAGGTGTACGCGATCCATCTGTGGGTCGGCGCCGGGAATCCCCCACCCGCGCCGGGGGTAGCTCCGTTTGTCATCGATGCGCGCACACGCAAGTTGGATGCGCTGACGCGCGGCCTCTGGCCGGATTTCGCGCCCGATCGCACCAGCCGGATCGGTGCCGAAATCTTCGAGATGGTCGAAAGATTCGATGGCGCACTGGATCTCGTCGCGAACCTGACCCGCTCCGAGCCCGATTCCCGGTGGCTGGGTACGGCAACCGTGCGCTCGAAGACGGGCCCGCGCTCCATACTGGCGGCCACCCGCAACGCGGATACGGTAGCCGAACGGCACCGCTGGCGTGGTCTGGCCGTGGATGTTACCGATACCGTTGCGCCGCAACACAAATCCTTCGAGGCGACCGCCCTCGATATGCTGCGCCGCGCCCAACCCAACCTCTACCTCGCGATCGTGGACACCGCCCAGATCCGCTTGATCCGCTGGGTCACCGAACCAGTTCCCGCAATGCGCTGGGCCAGCATCGACGAACGCACCGTCCCCCACCCCGCCGACCGACCCCGGATCATCGCCGCCCGCAACGCAATGCGCTCCGGCGCAGACCACCACCAACTCCGCGCCGTCCGCCTGGCCAGCGAAAACAGCGGATGGATTATCACCAACCTGGAAATCTCCCCCCTTCCCGCCACCACCCCGAACTCCCCCGCTCCCGAATTCGTCCTCGTCCAACTCGAAGTACTGGATTACCCCGGACCCAGCTGACCATCCTGGGCCTGCGACCCCAGCCTTGCTGGGCGCGATCACCGCGACCACCATCGGCACCTAGCAGGCCATCGTCGAGGGCGCCGAAGCCGATCATCACTGCCCCTGGCCGCGAAAGCATGCGGCCCCGCAATGGCAACGGTGCTGCGCACCAGATTTACGCCCCCATACGCAACGCAGCCGATCCAGCGAACGCACCCCGACCACCGCCGCCCCCAATCGAGTCAGGCGCAAACCCACCACCAGGCGGGCGAACCCGTCCCGGCCGCCGGAGTCGCCAACTCGGGTTAGGGCGCAGGCATCACATTCGGATCGGCATCCTGGCTCGCTGGCTCCGGTTGGGGTGCGGCCGTCTGCGCATTCGGCACCGGAGCGTCCGGGCGGGATTCGGACCGCACGATCGGCGCGGCGGGCCGAGGTTCCGGACGAACCCGATGCTCGGGTGTGGTCGGCGGCGACGGAGCAACTCGCACATGTAGTGGAGTGGATTCACGTTTGGCTGGCTCGACTGCGGGAGCGGCGAGTTCGGCGAGGCCCTGGGTGGGTGCGATTCGGGCAGTGAAACCCAATGTGCGCCTGGCTCGTTCGGGGTCCGCGGCGAGGTGGCGGGCGTCACCGAGGTGGTAACGGCCGGTTACCACAGGGGCGGGGCCGCCGCGCGCTTTGGCCATGATCGAGGCGACTTCCCACAGGGTGATGGGGTGTCCGGAGGCGATATTCAGGGGGACGAAACCCGGTGGACGGCGGTCGACGGCGGCCACAGTGGCGGCCACGATGTCGTCGACGTGCACTACGTCCCTGACCTGTCCACCGTCCTCGCCGACCAAGGGCGGACGGCCCTGGTCCAGTGCGGTGAGGAAGTTTCCGATGAAGCCGGTGCGCGTGCCTTCGCCGTAACCGTTGTGGTAGCGCAATGCCGTGACGGCAGCGCCGGTGGCCAAACCCCAAGCGAGCGCATAGTTTTCCTGCGCCAGCTTGCTGGCACCATAAAAGCCGCGCGGACGCAGCGGCGCGTCCTCGGTGACCGGCTCCCAGGTGAGCAATTCCCCGGTGCGCGGCGCCAAGTGGTCGAACATGCCACGATCCAGATCAGCGCGCCGCCGCAGTCCGGGGTAGAACGGACCGCTGTTCACTCCGCGATACCGACCCTCGCCGTACACCACGATCGAGGAGGCGAGCACCAGATGACGTACCTTCGCCCGCCCCATCACATCGAGCAGCACCGCCGTCCCGAGATCATTATTCGTGGCGAATACGGCCGATTCGGTCCCGGAGGTGACGGCAGCGAGATGACAAACCGTATCGATGCCGCGCAGCAATGGCTCGAGCGCATCGGCATCGCGCACGTCAGCCCGCGAAACACCGTCCGGCACTTCCACATCCGGCTCGAGTAGATCGATCGCGACCACGTCGTGCCCGACCGCGGCCAACGCCCTCCGCAACCGTGCCCCGACGAAACCGGCAGCCCCGGTGACCAGCACTTTCATCGCATCCGCACCTCGCGTTTCGGCTCCGACCCAATCTGATTCACGGTAGTTCGAAGGGCAGCGACACCCCCGCATGGACACGGCAACGGTCGCAAGTATCGGTTCCGGTGACCGCCGAAACCGAGCGCCGGATCAGCTCCTTGAACGGCCCGAGGTTCTTCTTGAATTCAGCGAAGACGTCGAGCGCGTGCACACCATCGCCCTCCTCCAGTCCGGCATCCAGATCGGTCACCAAAGCGACTGCGGCGTAGCACATTTCGAGTTCACGGGCGAGCACCGCCTCGGGATGCCCGGTCATATTCACCAGCTCCCAGCCCTGAGCGGCGAACCACCGGCTCTCGGCCCGGGTGGAGAAGCGCGGGCCCTGTACCACGACCATGGTGCCCGAAGACTTCACCGGCAGCGCGTCCGTAGCGGATTTCGTTGCCGCGGAACGCAGATCATCGCAGTACGGGTCGGCGAAGGAGACGTGCACGCCACCGCCGTCGAAGTAGGTCTGCGGTCGACCGGAGGTCCGGTCGACCAACTGTTCCGGCACCGCCACGGTCCCCGGCCCCCAGTCCGCGCGCAGGCTGCCGACCGCGCACGGCGCGAAGATCCGCCGCACTCCGATCGAGCGCAGCGCCCACATATTGGCCAGGTAGGGCAGCGTATGCGGTGCGTATTCGTGCTGCTTGCCGTGCCGGGGCAGGAAGGCCACCGGCCGACCCTCCACCTCACCGACCGCGATCGGCGCGCTGGGCTTGCCGTAGGGCGTCTCGACCTCGACGGTGGTCGCCTCGTCATCGAAGAAATCGTAGAAGCCACTACCACCGATCACGGCGAGCGCGGGCCGAACATCCAAACTCATGCACCGATTCTCTCGCCCGGCCCGGATCCCCGACCACACGGGTCCACATCGGGCCAACTGACCTTCGTTCATCATGACCTGAATTGGCCTGGGGATGAGGTGCCAGCTGGTCGCCATCACCGGATCTCGGTAACCTGACAACGCCCTCGCGACACTGTACCCTAGGGGGGTATTAATGAGGCCGGTCAAGCCGGTGAGCAGCGAGGAGACAGTCGGTGACATCCACCCCGTCACACAATGACACCGCGCCCGCGCCGGGTACTGACTCGGCGGGCACCCACGACCACACCGCACACGGCTACATCACCGCGAAGGACGACTACCTCAAGCGTCTGCGCCGGATCGAGGGCCAAGCCCGCGGCCTGCAGCGCATGGTCGAGGAAGAGAAGTACTGCATCGATATCCTCACCCAGGTCTCCGCGATGACGAAGGCACTGCAGGCCGTTGCGATGGGCCTGCTGGAGGACCACATCAGCCACTGTGTAGTGGACGCGGCGGTCGCCGGCGGTCCCGAGGCTGATGCCAAGATCAAAGAGGCCACCGATGCCATCGCTCGTCTGGTGCGTTCCTGACGCTCAACCGTGTCGCCGCCGGTACACCGCCGCCGCACCCGGATGCAACGGGACGGAATCGGTTCCGATGAGCGAGCGGCTATCCAGGAATTGGGTGCCCGCCGCCTCGGCGGGCACCAGCCGGTCCGCACGGGAAACCAGTAGCTCGACGATCGCCCCGGCCGCCGCATCGGACATGGTCGGGGCGGCGAGCAGCAGATTCGCGACGCCGACCGTGCGGACCGAACGACCACTGTCATAGGCGTCGGCCGGAATCTCGACCAAATCGTAGAGGTGTCCGAAGCGTTCGCGCATCGGCGCGGCCAACTCACCGAGTTCCACCAACCGCAGCCGCTGCGGCACATCGAGTGCGTCGGTGGGCACGCCACCCGCCCATAGCAGCGCGTCGAGCTCACCGGATTCCACACCCGCCACCGCATCTCGCAGCGGTCGATGCGAAATATCCACATCGGAAACGGGATTCACGCCCGCCGCCCACAACAGACGCTCTCCGGTCATCGCCGCACCGGATCCCGCGGCCCCCAGATTGACTCGGGTCCCGCGCAAATCAGTGACCTGCTGAATCGGCGCGTCCGACCGCACGGCCAGTTGCAGATAGTTCTCATACACGCGACCGAGCGCCACCAACGGGGCCCGCTCACTCTGCACCGAATCCGCGAGCGCCAGTGCGGCATCCACCTGGCCGTTCGCCAACATCCCCAGATTTTCCTGCGATCCGGTGGTCGTCACCGGTTCGATCCGCACCGTGCCCGCCTCCTGGGCCACCGCCGCGAGCAGTTCCGCGAATGCGTGATAGAAGCCGCCGACCTCACCCGAGGCCAGCCGTACCAGCTCCGGGTCCTGACCACATCCGACAACACCGGTCGCTACACCGAAGGCGCTGAGCGTCAAGAACTTCCGCCGCCGCATCACGACCGCACCGCCTGCGGCAGCCGGATCTCGATCGCGAGACCGTGCGGATCGATGGGGAGCACGGACAGGGTGCCGCCGCGCGCTTGGGCCAATGCCGTCGCGATCGGTAGACCGAGGCCGGAGCCGCCGGAGGACGCACCGGAGCCGCGGAAGAACCGGGTGGTCAGCTTGTCGAGTTCGCCAGGTTCGACGCCGACGCCATTGTCACGGACAGTCACGATTACCCAACCCGGTTCGGCCTCGACCACGATGACGGTCTGCGCACCGGAACCGGCATAGCTGCACGAATTACTCAGCGGCACATCGAGAATTTGGGCGAGAACGTCAGCGGACACCGCGGTATCGGCCTCGGCCACCTGCGGTTCCGCCCGCAACTCCTGCCCGGCGTTCTCATAGGCGGAGTACCAGGCGTCGATCCGATCCGCAGCGACTTGCACCGCGTCGCAATGGTTTTCGTCATCAGACGGAGTCCGCGCGGCCTCGAAGGCGGCCGGGGTCTCGGCAACCGCCAAACTCAGCAGACCGTCGAGCAGCGCGGTCAGCCGTTCGACTTCCGCCCCCGCGCTGCGGAAGGTGGCCACCGCGCCTTCGGGAATGGCGGCTTCCAAAGAATCGAGACGAATCGTCAAGGCGGCAAGCGGATTTCGCATGGCATGCGCGGTATCCGCAACGAGCTGACGTTGCGCATCCGCCGAATCGGCGACCGCCAATGCCATGGCATCGAAGGATTCCGCGACCGCCCGCATCTCCGGCGGCCCGCCGTGGTGGCGGGCGATCGAGACGTGCGCGGCGGCCTCGGCGCGCGGCTTCGGCAGGGTCGCGGCCAACTCGGCGACCGCCTGCGACAGCGCCGCCAGCGGGCGCAGCACCCAGCGCGCCAAGCTGAGGGCCAGCATGGTGAACACCACCATTGCCAGCACCGCGCCGACCGCGATCACCGCCCACGCACGGCCGATATCGCGCCGGGCGCGTGCGGTGGATGCCTCGATCACCACCGCACCGTTGACCTGCACCCCGGTGCCGACGGGCCGGGCGATCAGCACCCTCGGCCCACTCCACGGGGTGAGCCGATAGACCGGCTG
Source organism: Nocardia sp. NPDC050630 (assembly GCF_044457245.1). Taxonomy (NCBI): domain Bacteria; kingdom Bacillati; phylum Actinomycetota; class Actinomycetes; order Mycobacteriales; family Nocardiaceae; genus Nocardia; species Nocardia sp. NPDC050630. The sequence goes on along the minus strand of NZ_JBITGN010000003.1, from coordinate 236,205 downwards.
TGGCCGCTGATTGCGACGAGCCGCGGCAACGGCGGCCTCGACGGGCGCGGCGGCCGCATCCACGCCCGCATTCACCGTCCGCGCGCCGCGCGCATCGACCACGAGCACATTTTCCCCATAGAGATCGTGGTAGCGGCCGGCCTCGTCGGCCAATGCCCGACTGTCCCCCTCGGCCACCGCGGCATCGGCGAGGCTGGCGAACCGATCGGCATCACCGGACCGATCGGCGACGAACTCCTGGGTGCGGCTGGTCGCGAAGGTCAGCGAGAGCGGTACCGCGAAGGCGAAGACGGCGATCGCCGCGAATACCGTCAGCGCGACGAGTAGTCGTCTGCGCATGCCGGGCTCCGCTCCTAGGTCCGCCGGGCCAATACGATCATTGGCCCCAGCGGTAACCGTAGCCGCGAATCGTCGTTATCAGCCCAGGTCGGTCCAATTTCGCGCGCAATCCGGTCATATGCACATCCAGTGATCGGGATACCGCGACGAACGCGTCACCCCAGATTCGATCCATCAACTGTTGACGGCTGACCGCGGCACCGGGCCGCTCCACCAATGCCTCGACCAACTCGAATTCCTTCTGGGTCAACGGGATCTGCCGTCCGGCGACCTCGACCACCCGGGCCGCCAGATCTACTCGCACGTCCCCGGTGACCACCTCGGCTCGCTCCGGCTGCGATCCGGCGGCGGCACGGCGCACCACGTTCTCCAGCCGGGCCATCAGTTCCGCGATCCGCGGCGGCTTCACCAAATAGTCGTCGGCGCCGCCGCGCAACCCGCGCACGATCGAGCGTTCGTCGCTGCGCGCGGTCAGGATCAGCACCGGCACCGAACTCACCTCGCGCAGCTGGCGCAGCACATGCAGACCATCGCCATCGGGCAGTCCGAGATCCAGGATGACGGCGTCGTAGCCGCGGTGGGCGATGAGCAGATCCGCGCCGCGGCGCTTGCGCTCGGCCTGATAACCGCGGGCGTTGAGCGCCTCTACCAGCGCGTCGCCTACGCCGTCATCGTCCTCGACCACCGCAAGCCGCACCCGCCGATCCTCCCACAGCGGCGCAGCGGCGGGTGCGGTCGGGCCCTCAGGGTCGAGCCGTCGTGAGGTCACGGTCTGGCTCGGTAGCCGAGGGATCCGCCTTGGTGAGCGAAATATCGTCCGAGGCAGCGGCGTCGGCGTCGATGGCGGATCCTTTCGAGGTCTCTCGCATGAACCAGTAGGTCAGCAGCGAGATTCCGATGCATCCGGCGACGTACCAGAAGTACAGCGATTCATGGTTCGCCTGTTTCAACGACAGCGCGATGGTTTCGGCCGTACCGCCGAAGATCGCGACGGTCAATGCGTACGGCAGGCCGACTCCGAGCGCGCGGATCTTGGTCGGGAACAGCTCGGCCTTCACGATGGCATTGATCGAGGTGTAGCCGGTGATGATGACCAGAGCGCCCATCATCAGCGCCCACGCGGCGATCGGATTCTTGGTGTGCGCGATCACGGTCATGATCGGCACGGTGAGCAGGGTGCCCGCGACGCCGAAGAAGATCAGCAACTTACGTCGCCCGATGCGGTCGGACAATGCGCCGGCCAGCGGCTGCAGCACCACGAAGACCAGCAGTGCGATGAAGTTGATCCAGGAGACCGTCGGCTTGGAGATGCCGGAGGTATTGATCATGAACTTCTGCATGTACGTCGTGTAGGTGTAGAACGCGACGGTGCCGCCGAGCGTCAGCCCGATCACCAGCAGGCATTCCCGCGGGTACTGCAGCAGCATCCGCAGCGAACCGCGCGCGGGCTGCTTGGCATCGGTGCTGCTCGCCGCCGGATCACGCTCGGACTCGACCTCGGCCTCGAAGTGCTCCGATTCGTCCATGCTGCGCCGCAGCCACATCACGATCAGCGCGCCCGCCGCACCGATCACGAACGGAATGCGCCAGCCCCAGTTGTTCATCTGAGCGTTGTTCAGGAACTGCTGCAGGATGATCTGCACACCGAGCGCCACCAATTGTCCGGCGACCAGCGTGACGTATTGGAAGCTCGAATAGAATCCGCGCTTACCCGTCGAGGCCACCTCGGACAAATACGTTGCGCTGGTTGCGTATTCACCGCCCACCGAAAGCCCCTGCAACAGCCGGGCCAGCAAAAGCAGTACCGGCGCGGCGATTCCGATCGTCTGGTATCCCGGCGTGGCCGCGATCAGCAGCGAACCCGCCGCCATCACCGTCACCGACAGCGTCAGCGCCGAGCGACGTCCGAACTTGTCGGCATAGCGACCGAGCAACCAACCACCGAGCGGCCGCATGAGGAAGCCGACCGCGAAAATCGCTGCGGTGGAAAGCAATTGCGCGGTGGAATCGCCCTTCGGAAAGAACGATTTCGCGAAGTACACACTGAATGCGGTATAGACGTACCAGTCGTACCACTCGACGAGATTACCGATGGAACCACGCAATACATTCGCGACCACCCGGCGCTCGCCGACAGGCTGTGTCGTAGTCACAAGATCTCCTTCTTCGACGCGGCCTTGCGTCGGTCGGAGACCAGTGTGTGCGCAGTCACAGCGCCGATGGAAGCGCACGAGGCGCTTTCTAACGCTGTCTTAGGACGATTTCGGTGGGGCGGCGACGGCAGCTGCTGGCGCGGCCCCACCAGTCCGTCAGGGCGATCGGCGGGTAATTCGTGCCGATCGCCGATGCGGTACTACTTCGCGAGCAGTGGTGCGAGGGTGCGGAGGGTGGCGGGTTCGTCGGCGAGGACTTGGATGACGACGTGGTCGGCGCCTGCGTTCAGATGGGTCGAGAGCCGATCGACGATCGAATCCGCGGCGCCGTGGGCTACCAGGGCATCGATCAGACGGTCGCTGCCTGGTTTGGTCAGGTCGTCGTCGGTGAAACCGAGGCGACGGAGATTGGCGACGTAGTTCTGGAGGTCGAGGTAGAACTCGACGCGCGGGCGGGCGGCGGCGCGGGCCCGGACCGGGTCCTCGTCGAGGACGACCTTGTGTTCGGTGGCCAGCAGTACACCCTCGCCGAGCAGCGCGCGGGCGCGGGCGGTGTGTTCGGGGGTGACGTTGTAGGGCAGCGCGCCCGCAGACCGTTCCGCCGCCAGCCCGAGCACCCGCGGGCCGAGGGCGGCGAGGGCGCGGCGCTGCTTGGGGACACCCGCGGCATCCAGTTCGTCGAAATATTCGGCCAACGCGTCATAGGGCTTGCGGTACTCACCCTGATGTTCGGGGTGGCCCGCACCGAGGCCGAGCAGGAACCGGCCGGGAAAGCGCGCCTCGATCCGGTGGAACGACTCCGCGACCTGCTTCGCGGGCGCCGTCCAGATGTTCACGATGCTGGTGGCGACGGTGATCGACTCGGTCGCCTCGAGCAGCGACTCGATCACGGGTAATTCGGCGGGCGGGGACCCGCCGAGCCACAGCGTGCCATAGCCGAGTCCTTCCAAGTCCTGCGCGTCCTGCGGGGTGAACGCCCCGTAGTACCGCCATACACCGAACCGTCCGAGGTCTCCGATAGCCATGCTCGGAATGAACGAGCCCGCAGCTGTCGCTATTCCGTCGCAGCCGCGCCCCCGATCCGAGACGGTCATGATTTTCGAGCCAACTACTGTTAGCACTCTCGTATCGAGAGTGCTAACTTAGATGGTGCACAGCTTCCGGCGCCTACCGCCGTGGCAGGCGTCGCCGCTAGTGAAATGGAGGTGATTGCTGTGCTCCGGTTCGATCCGTTCCATGACATCGACACCGTTGCCCGCCAGCTGCTCGGCGAATCCATGGGGACATCGCGGGCGCCACGATTCATGCCGATGGATCTGTTCAAGGCAGGCGATCATTACGTACTCAACGCCGACCTGCCCGGTGTGGACCCCGGCTCAGTGGATGTGAGCGTCGACAACGGCACCCTCACCCTGCGCGCGCAGCGCAGCCTGCCGAGTGACGAAGGCGTCCAATGGATCGCGTCCGAGCGCTTCGCAGGCACCTATATGCGCCAGCTCAGCCTCGGCGACAATGTCGATGCCGACAATATCAGCGCAACCTACAACAACGGCGTGCTGTCGGTGACGCTTCCGATCGCCGAGAAGGCCAAGCCACGCCGCATCGAAATCTCCGGCTCCAACCAGCCGCGAACGATCGAGGCGGGTTCGTCCAGCTGACCGGGAGGGTCATGCTCCCGCACCGCCCGCGCCCGCAGATTCGCGGTGCGGGAGCGCCACCAATACAGGGCACATAGGTTGTTGCCGCCACGCACAGGTTGGACCTTCTGTGCGACGTCAAGACGTTATGCGCCAACCTCAGCTGCCACAGCAACCTTCATCGAGCGTTGAGACCGTACGCATTTCACGCGTTTGCGCGTTGCGGGAAGCCAGGTCCGCGTCAGCGGGGTAGTCGACGGCGATGAGGCTGAGCCCGTGGGCGGGGGCGACCGTGACGGAGCTGGACCGTTCGGTTTCCGCCAGCAAGCCGCCGACCCAATCCGGCGTCCGGCGGCCCTCCCCGACGGCAAGTATCGCGCCGACGAGGCTGCGCACCATGGACCAGCAGAACGCGTCCGCGCTGACATAGGCGGTGAGCAGATCACCGTCGCGCTCCCAATCGAAGCGCTGGAGTTCGCGCACCGTGGTCGCACCATCGCGGCGGCGGCAGAATGCGGCAAAGTTGTGCAGGCCCAATAACTTTCGCGATGCCTCACGCATGGCTTCGAGATCGACGTCGTGGCGACAAGCGACAACACTGCGGGCCTGGAGTGGCTCAGCCCCATAGGGGGCGGTGGTCAGCCGGTAGGCATAGTGGCGGCGGATCGCCGAGAAGCGTGCGTCGAATTCGGGCGGGGCGACGCGAATATCCTTGATCCGCACGTCTTTCGGGAGAAACCGGGCCATGCGATGGATGAGCTTGGCCGCATCCGGCTCCGAACCGACATCGAAATGCGCGACCTGCCCCTCGGCGTGCACACCCGCATCAGTGCGGCCCGCGACGGTCAATTGGATTGGTTCGCGCAGTACCTTGCTCAGCGACTCTTCGAGGACACCCTGCACCGTGCGCAGACCCGGTTGCCGCGCCCAGCCGATGAAATCCGTGCCGTCGTAACCGATATCGAGCCGCACCCGGACCGTGTCGGCGTCGGACTCCGGCCCTGCATCGACTTCCGCGCCCTGCACGACCTCAGGAGCCCCCACAACTCCAGGAGCCTGCATCACCTCAGAACCCTGCACGATCCCAGCAGCCTGCACGACCCCAGGAGCCTGCCCCACCCCAGAGGCCCGCACCACCCCAGCAGCCTGCACGACATCAGGTGCCACGCCCCCAGAGCCATACTCGACTGGGGAGGACTGCATGACGCCGGGAACCTGCACGAATCCGCGCGAATCCATCGGCGCGGACTCGCCCGACGCCGTCGAAGCCACCGAATCCTCTTCGGTCACAGGCGATCTCCTAATCGATACGAACGCGGGCGGCGGTGCGGCCGGAACCATCCACCACGCGAAACCCGATGTCGGCGTGGTGGTCTCGGATACGAACAAGCCCGCCGACCCATATGGGGGGCGGCGGGCTCGTTCGAGAACCGAACGTCAGGCGTCCTTCTTGTCCTCAGCGGCCTCGTCGGCAGCGGGTGCCTCGGCCTCGACGGTCTCGGCGACGGCCTCTTCGGCCTTCTCCTCGACCACGGTCTCGGCGGCGGGCGCCTCGACCTTCTTGGACGAGGCAACGCGACGGGCGCGGTCGGCCTCATTGGTCACGGTCTTCTCACGGACCAGCTCGATAACCGCCATCGGCGCGTTGTCACCCTTGCGAGGCAGCGTCTTGGTGATGCGGGTGTAGCCACCCTCGCGGCCCTCGAACGACGGACCGATCGAGGCGAAGAGCTCGTGGACGACATCCTTGTTGCGGATGACCTTGAGCACCTCGCGCCGGTCGGCCAGGGTGCCGGCCTTCGCCTTGGTGACCAGCTTCTCGGCGTAGGGGCGCAGCGCCTTGGCCTTGGCCTCGGTGGTCGTGATCCGACCGTGCTCGAAGAGCGCCGTGGCCAGATTGGCGAAGATCGCCTTCTGGTGCGACGCCGACCCACCGAAGCGGGCACCCTTCTTGGGCTTGGGCATTGTTTGTTCTCCTGTGTCTTATTGCGGCGCTCCCGGCGCCCTGCGTGGTAACGCTCCGCTACCGCCTCCGGGCGCGTCGCTCACGCCGCGGGTGCGAGGCCGGGCCGGGGTGCCTACCCCGACGGCCTAGAGCTGTTCGGTCTCGGCGTAGTCCTGCTCGCCGCCATCGGTGTCACTGAACGTGCCGCTGTCGCTCCACGTTCCGGTGCTCGCGTCGTAACCCACTACGGACGAAGGATCGAACGAGGCCGGGCTGTCCTTCAGCGAGAGGCCGAGCGCATGCAGCTTGACCTTGACCTCGTCGATGGACTTCTGGCCGAAGTTGCGGATGTCCAGCAGATCCGATTCGGTGCGGGCGACCAGCTCGCCGACCGTGTGCACGCCCTCGCGCTTGAGGCAGTTGTAGGACCGGACGGTGAGGTCCAGGTCCTCGATCGGCAGACCGAACGAGGCGATGTGATCCGCCTCCGCCGGCGAAGGGCCGATCTCGATGCCTTCTGCTTCGACATTGAGCTCACGGGCCAGGCCGAACAGCTCGACCAGGGTCTTGCCCGCCGAAGCGAGCGCGTCCCGGGCGGTGATGGAGTTCTTGGTCTCCACGTCCAGGATCAGACGGTCGAAGTCGGTGCGCTGCTCGACTCGGGTGGCCTCTACCTTGTAGGTCACCTTGAGCACCGGCGAGTAGATCGAGTCCACCGGGATCCGGCCGATTTCCGCGCCGGACGCCTTGTTCTGCACCGCCGGGACGTAACCGCGACCGCGCTCGACGACGAGCTCGATCTCCAGCTTGCCCTTGTCGTTCAGGGTGGCGATGTGCATATCCGGGTTGTGCACGACAACACCGGCAGGCGGCACGATGTCACCGGCGGTGACGGTGCCCGGGCCCTGCTTGCGCACGTACATCGTGACCGGCTCGTCCTCCTCCGAGGACACGACCAAACCCTTGAGGTTCAGGATGATGTCGGTGACATCCTCCTTCACACCGGGAACGGTGGTGAACTCGTGCAGAACGCCGTCGATGCGGATGCTGGTGACCGCGGCCCCCGGAATCGAGGACAGCAGGGTACGCCGCAGTGAGTTGCCGAGGGTGTAACCGAAGCCCGGCTCGAGCGGTTCGATGGTGAACTTCGAGCGGTTCTCGGCGACGACCTCTTCGGTCAGCGTCGGACGCTGTGAAATCAGCATTTTGGATCATCCTCCTGTACGGGCGCCCACTATTTGACGCCCACGTCTTGGGGGTTGTGCGTGGTCGCGGGCATTGCCGACGACCACGCACCAGCAGCGGTGAGCTGTTACTTCGAGTAGTACTCGACGATCAGCTGTTCCGACAGCGGCACATCGATCTGAGCGCGCTCGGGCACCTGGTGCACCAGGATCCGCAGCCGGCCCGGGATCACCTGCAGCCAGCCCGGAACCGGGCGGTCGCCGACGGTCTCACGCGCGACCTGGAACGGCAGCGTGCCGAGCGACTTCTCCTTGACATCGATGATGTCGTACTGGGTCACCTGGAAGCTGGGGACGTTCACGGCCCGGTTGTTCACCAGGAAGTGACCGTGGCTGACCAGCTGGCGAGCCTGCCGACGGGTGCGCGCCAGACCGGCGCGGTATACGACGTTGTCCAAGCGGCACTCGAGCAGACGGAGCAGGTTGTCACCGGTCTTGCCCTTGAGGCGGTTGGCCTCTTCGTAGTACCGGCGGAACTGCTTCTCCATGACGCCGTAGGAGAAGCGCGCCTTCTGCTTCTCCTGCAGCTGGAGCAGGTACTCGCTCTCCTTGATCCGCGCGCGGCCGTGCTGGCCCGGCGGGTACGGACGACGCTCGAACGCCTGGTCGCCTCCGACGAGGTCGACCCGCAGACGACGCGACTTGCGGGTGATAGGGCCTGTGTAACGAGCCATTTTTCGTTATTCCTTTCCCGCTAGACGCGACGCCGCTTGGGCGGACGGCAGCCGTTGTGCGGCTGCGGGGTGACATCGGAGATCGTGCCGACTTCCAGACCGGCGGCCTGCAGCGAACGGATCGCGGTCTCGCGGCCCGAACCCGGGCCCTTGACGAACACGTCGACCTTCTTGACGCCGTTCTCCTGCGCCTTGCGGGCCGCGTTCTCGGCGGCGAGCTGCGCGGCGAACGGAGTCGACTTGCGCGAACCCTTGAAGCCGACGTGGCCCGAGGACGCCCACGAGATGACGTTGCCGGACGGGTCGGTGATCGACACGATCGTGTTGTTGAACGTGCTCTTGATGTGCGCGTGGCCGTGCGGGACGTTCTTCTTTTCCCGGCGACGCGACTTCTGGGTCTTCTTGGGGCCGGAGGCCCGACTCTTCGGAGGCATCCTTATATCCCCTACTTCTTCTTGCCTGCGACGGTGCGCTTCGGGCCCTTGCGGGTGCGCGCGTTGGTCTTGGTGCGCTGGCCACGCACGGGCAGACCACGACGGTGGCGCAGACCCTGGTAGCAGCCGATCTCGATCTTGCGTCGAATGTCGGCCTGCACCTCGCGGCGCAGGTCACCCTCGACCTTGAGGGCCGAACCCTCGATGTAGTCACGCAGCTGCGTGACCTGCTCGTCGCTGAGGTCCTTCGACCGCAGGTCGGGGCTGACGCCCGTCGCCTCGAGGATTTCCTTGGCGCGGGTACGGCCGATGCCGTAGATGTAGGTCAGCGCGATCTCCATGCGCTTTTCGCGCGGAAGATCAACGCCCATGAGACGTGCCATGTGGCAGGTTCCTTAATCGTTGCGGAGGTCTGCTCCCTGTCCGTCCCCTCGTCTGGTGGGGCACCGGCCTCCGTACCGGTGGTTGGCTCGCACACCCTTCCGACCTTGCGATTCCGAGGAACCGCGCGATCCGAATATCCGCAGTGTGCGGCTGGAGCTGGGAGTTCTTCTTTTAGTTGGCCAAGCCGATCAGTGATCGGTGCCCGGCTGGTGCCGCGAAATCAGCCCTGGCGCTGCTTGTGGCGCAGGTTCTCGCAGATCACCATGACCCGACCGTGACGGCGGATCACCTTGCACTTCTCGCAGATCTTCTTGACGCTCGGCTGAACCTTCACGTCCGTCCAATCTTGTTCGGTCCACACGGGTGTGAACACAGTTTTTCCCCAGCCGGAGGGCTGAGGAAGTCTCTTGCCGCCGCGCTGGGCGACGACGTGGTCTTTACCGCCGTACTGGGCGGCGTGCCCAACGAGCTGAGCCCCGGCCCCGGTGGGGGTCCGGAGGCGAAGCCCGATTCACTTGTAGCGGTAAACGATGCGGCCGCGCGACAGGTCGTAGGGCGAGAGCTCGACGACCACACGGTCCTCGGGAAGGATACGAATATAGTGCTGCCGCATCTTTCCGCTGATGTGCGCGAGAACCTTGTGCCCGTTCTCGAGCTCGATCCGGAACATCGCATTGGGCAGCGGCTCGACAACTCGACCCTCGACCTCGATGGCCCCGTCTTTCTTCGCCATGTCCTCCGCGATCCCGGTTTACGCTCAAACCTGGTTTGATTGCCTTGTATCTGATTCCATGTAACCGATCGGTCGAACCGATCAGTGACACGCAAACAGTCGGCGCGTAGGTGCACCGCCGACCAAGCTTACCGGTTTAACTGCTGGCAGGCCAATTCGCCCTGGTCACACGGGCCACGAGCGTCTATTATTCCGCTTTTGATGCGCGCAGAGCGTGCGTGAACCCGCAGTTGCCAGCGTAGACCTGGGTGCCGAAGCCGCTTTGAAGCCCTGGTCGTTGCGCAGCCGCAAGGGACCTGTCGGTAACGAGATCAGAGGTCATGACGCTCTGATGATCGTCGTCGAAAACCCACCGGCTGCACCGGCAAGGCCATCTGATCCGGCACGATCCCCTTCCTCGCATGGCGACGGCGTCGACATCGATGTTTCACCCCGGACGAACCAGAGCGGTGATCGTCGCACAGCGGAAGGCACCGACGGTGACGAGATCGAGAGCCGGTCATGCTCTGATCGCATATCCACCGATTTCACCGGCAAGGGCGTCTTATCCGGCGCGGCGCCCTCCTCGGCGTGGCCACACGGGCATCGAGTTTCCGTCGCCGTTCCAGAGTGGCCGAGCGGCGCTCGGTGAATAGGTCGCGCCGGAAGCGGAGGCCACACTCGCGCAGGCGACTGTCGGCCGCCGATCGTGCCGACTTTGCCGGCGTCGGGACGGGGGTAATCACAGGCCGATCGCAACCCTCCGGTCTGTACGAATAGGTCGCACTACAAGCCGCACTCGCGGAGGCCGAACCGGAGCGGTGATCGTCGCACGGCGGAGGTCACCATCGGTGATGAAATCGGGAGCCGGTCATGCTCTGATGGCGTCGACATCGAGGTTGTAGACGCCATTCACCTCGGCCCGCCGGGACGGTGGAGCGCCATCGTCACTGTGGCACGTGTGCGCGGGGAGCGTCCGGGAAAGATGGTTCTTGCCGGGAAATACGAAGCCCGTGCCGGATTTAGACGGATATTGAGCCCTCGAACCTCAGGACCGTGACGCGACGCCGATGGCTAAGCAGACGCGCGGCAATCAACCACGTAGAGTAGCCCCGGTCACACCCATGGCACATTCCTGTCCCCCTATCGAGACATGTATGGGGCCCAACAGATCCCGCGATCGCGGTCGTCGAAAACCCGGTCATTCGGGCCCACTCCCCACCCGTGATGAGGCAGAGTCGTCGCGTAAACTGACCACAGCCCAGGAATAAAGGTCGAGCAGATCAAGGGGGACGTGTGAGCCGTAATAACGACGGCCTCCCCATGCTGCCCCCGTGGCTATCCGAGAGCGATGTCACCGGCGGCTACGAAGCGCCCGTACAGAACCTGCCACACGACGACCTCATCGATGAAGCGCCTTCGCGGCGTGGACGTTCCAAGCGCGCGCCGGAGACCGAACGGCCCGAAGCCGCGCGCCGGGACAAGCGCCGATTCGGCCGCCGCAAGAATAAGGACGAGCAGCCCGAGGAGCACGGTCAGCGCCCGGGTCCGGCGACGCGCGAATTGTCCGGTCCGGGTTTCGAACTACACAGCGGACCGGGTGGTTTCCAGGGCCCGAATACCTTTCGTGGACCTGAGCCCCAACGCGGTCCCGAGCAAGGGGACCCGCGCCAAGGGCCACCGCAGCACGACTCCGGCCCACACGCGCGCCCGGATCAAGGTTCGCCGCGTCCCGAAAACGGCTGGCAAAGTGGCAACCCACTGCCGACCCGCAATCCGCGCCAGCCCTCCGCGGCCTTCGACCCGCTCGGCAGCAGGGCGCCGACGCCACCGTCGCAACCGCTGCCGCCACACCCTCCCGGCCCGCACCAACCCGCTGCCGACTATCAGCAGCCGGGCGCTACCCAAATGCCTCCGGCCCAGCAGTTGGGCGCGGGCCAATCGCCCGCTTTCCAGCAGCCAGATGTGGGCCAACCGACTGCCACCGAGTCGCCCGCGTCCGTTGAGGAAACGGTGCGCTACCAGCCGTCGCGCCCCAACCTGCCGCCCCCGCCCAACCAGACCGCCGCGCAACCGTATTCGCCTGCCGCACCGCCGCCGCCAACAAGCGAGCAGCCCGGCATGCCGCCGACGGGCGACTTCGACGCTCCGCCGCCTTGGCTTGCGCCGCAGCGGGCGACCGAGGATCAAACCGCTGGTGAGCAAGTGGGTGCGCCGAGCGCGCGTCGGCCTGAGTTGCCGCCGCCACCAGGGGAATTCGATGCGCAGTCGGCTGCGGATTCCGGCTTGTATTCGGCTGCTGGCGTGGTAGGTGGTCCCTCGGATACCGGCACGGCAAGTGGTCCCTCGGATACCGGCACGGCAAGTGGTCCCTCGGATACCCGCACAACAAGTAGCCCCTCGGATACCGGCGCGGCAAGTGGTTCCGGGTCGGAAGTTGGGGCGGCGACGGATGAACCCGCGTCGGTAAGCCGTACGGGTCAGGATGACTCGGCGCGAGCGCTCGGCGCCGAGCACACAGCCAACAGCGCCGTTGATTCCGCTGAAGGCGCGGGAACAGGCGATCACGCGGAATCCCCCCACGGTGCGACACCGATATTCGACTCCGCGATGGTCGAGCCGACCAAGCGGTCGAGCAGCCCTTCGCGGGTTCCCAGCACCGCCTCCTCGGAGTACGGACCGGCACCACACGATCGCACCAATTCGGCAGCGAGCACCGGCCACCCCACCGGAGGCGAGTCAGCTTCGGGCACAACATCATCCGCGAGTGGCACTGCACCACACGACTACAGCCAGGCACCGCGATCCGCCAACGACGATCGGGCCTCCGCGCAGGCCCCCAGCTCAGGCGCAGCATCCCAAACGCCGGGCCAGTTCCATCGCCCCGCGTCCGTACCACAGGCACCCGGCAACGACTTCCACCAACCCCCATCAGCACCGCACGCACCCGGTGGCCAGTCCGACCAACCCACACCACGAACACCCGCCAACGACTTCCACCGACCGGCATCGATACCGCAGGCACCGGGCAGCGATTTCCACCAACCGTCGTTTGCCCACGGAGCTGATTCTCGAGGGCCAGCCGGCACCGGAGAATCGGAGTCCGACCGGCCGCAACGCGGTGGCGGTTCGGCGGCGCCAGAATGGGTCACCGGCCCCGATCCCGCCTCCGAGTTCCGAGCACCGGCATCGGCACCACAGGCATCGGACGAGGAGCTCCGACATCCAGGCTCGGGACCGCAGGGAACCGCAGCCGAATCCCAGCTGCCGACCGGGACCGCAGGGCAGTCGGGATCCGCTGCGGCGCAACGGGGAGGTGGCTTGGCCACCCCTGGCTGGACTGCGCACCCCACGCCAGGAACGACGGGCGCACCGACGCCCGACAGTGGCCGACACCGATTGTCATCGGAAATCGACGCGGCCGCCGAGGCAAGTGAGTTCAGCGGTGATGCCGCAGGGACGACCGATACCGTTGGCAACAAGCAAGTTCCGACGGGCGAGCAGTCCGCACCGCACGCGCCGGGCGACCAAGGAACTGTCGGCGGAGCCGAGCAATCTGCGGTAGCCGAGGGCCAGAGCTCCGATCGCAATGCATCCGGATATGGGCAGCCTGCGGCCGGACCGGATGCGCCGGGCACCGATCAGCCGAATAGCCAGTGGCACAACGGGACCGGGTATGCGCAACAGCCCACCGCGCAGGCACCCGGCGACGACCGAGTCGGCCAACCATGGCAGAGCGGACATGGGTCTGCGGGACAGCTGCCTGGTAGCGAGCGAGCACCATGGCAGACCGGCCCCGCGGGGCAGGCATCCGACGACCCGGCCGGGCCGTGGCAGAACGGACCCGGGTACACGCAACCGTCCACCGGACACGCACCCGGCAGCGGCCAGGCACCGTGGCAAAGCGGACCCGGACACACAGAACAAGGCCGCGATCACGCGCTGTCGCAGGGCGGCCCCGCACCCACGGGCCAGGCACCGCAGCAACACGGACCGGAATCCACGGAGCAAGCACCGGGCGGCGACCAGACATCGGCGCAAGGCGCGCCCGAATCCACGGCGCAAGCGTCCGACGATCAGGCACCGTGGCATGGCGCCCCCGGCCCCACCGGCCAAGCGCCCAACGACGACCGAGCACCGTCACACAGCGAACGCATCGGACACACACCCGCCATCGACCACGGCCCCCGGCCGAGCGGCGTTGGCCTCAAAGGCCAAGCCACTGGCAGCGATCAGGCCGCGCCGTGGCAGAGCGGACCTGGGTACGCACAACCGCCCATCGGGCAGGCATCTGTGGGCGATCAGGCTGGCGCACCATGGCAGAGCGGCCCCACGGGGCAAGCCCCCGGCGGCGATCACGCACCATGGCAAGGCGGACTGGCACCCGCGGGCCATACAGCCAACACCGACCACGCACCATCGCAAGGCGGACACGCGCCCACAGGACAGGTGCCCAATACCGACCAGGCACCATCGCAACGCGGACCCGCGCCCACGGGGCAGATGCCCAGCGGTGACCAGGCACTGTCGCAAGGCGGACACGCGCCCACAGGGCAGGTACCCGGTGGCGATCAGGCACTGTCGCAGAGCAGACCCGCCGTGCACCGACCTGGCGGCGACCACGCGCCAAGGCAAGGCGGACTCGCTCCTACGGGACAAGCACCCGGCGGCGTCCAGGCATCGCCGCAGGGCGAGCTGGGATCAACAGGTCAGCCCCCCGGCGGCGACCAGGCACCATGGCAAAGCGCGGCCGGACCCATGGGGCAAGCAGCTGGTGATCAGGCAGCGTGGCACGGCCCCGGGCACACCGGCCTGGCGCCTGGCGGCGGTCACGCTTCCCAGCAAGGCGCGCCTGCGTATGGGCAGCCGCAGATGGGGCGGGCGCCCGAGGGCGAGCAGTGGCAGAATCCGGCGGCGCGGGCATCGGGGCAGCAGTCGCCGACAGGTGAGCCTGCTGACCAATGGCAGCATGGGCAGGGGTCCGGGCCGATGGGACAGCAAGCGCCCGTTGGGGATCCACAGAGGTACGGCCAACCGTCGGCTGGGCCGCAAGGACCTGGGTATGGGCAGGGGATGCCGCCCGGGTATCAGCACGGCGGGCAATATCAGCCGCAGCATCCGCACGGGCCGCAGCCTTCGCTGGATGACGTGCCGTTGCGGCGGGCGAAGAAGTCGCCGAGCAGTGGATGGCGAAAGGCCGTGCACCATGTTTCCGGTGGCGCGATCAATCCCGGTTTGTCCGCCGAGGAGTTGCGACTGCAAGAGTTGGTGGCGCGGATCCGTCAGCCGGTGCGCGGTGACTATCGGATCGCGGTGCTCTCGCTCAAGGGTGGTGTCGGAAAGACCACCACGACAATGGGTCTCGGGTCGATCTTCGCCTCCATCCGTGGTGACCGGGTGATCGCCGTCGATGCCAATCCGGACTTCGGCACGCTGTCGCAGCGGGTGCCATTGCAGACTCGCTCGACGGTGCGTGATCTTCTGCTCGATCCAGCGATCCAGCGCTATTCGGATGTGCGCAGGCATACCTCGCAGGGCACCAGCCGATTGGAAGTGCTTGCCAGCGAACGGGATCCGGCGGCGTCGGAGGCGTTCAACGACGAGGAGTACCGCGCGGTCGCGCGCATCCTGCAGCGGTTCTACAACATCATCCTGACCGACTGCGGTACCGGACTGATGCATTCGGCGATGGGCGGCGTACTCGACCTAGCGCATTCGCTGGTGCTGATCTCTTCTGCCGCGATCGATGGCGCACGCAGTGCCGCGGCGACGCTCGACTGGTTGTCCCTGCACGGCCACGATCATCTGGTCCGCAATGCGGTCGTGGTGATCAACTT
Source organism: Nocardia sp. NPDC050630 (assembly GCF_044457245.1). Taxonomy (NCBI): domain Bacteria; kingdom Bacillati; phylum Actinomycetota; class Actinomycetes; order Mycobacteriales; family Nocardiaceae; genus Nocardia; species Nocardia sp. NPDC050630. The sequence continues at coordinate 220,846 of NZ_JBITGN010000003.1, read as the reverse complement.
GCCGCGTGAGGGTTCCCCGAATGTCGGCATCCAGCAGCTGCGCGAATACTTCCTGTCGCGCTGCCGCGCCGTGCACATCATCCCGTACGACTCGCATCTGTCCGAGGGCGCCGAAATCGATCTGCACCGCCTGCACAAGACAACCAAGCGCGCCTACGTCGAACTCGCCGCCACCGTCGCAGACGAATTCGGCATCGATCATCGCCACTACCGAGTCTGATCAGCAGCGTCGGCAACGCTGCGGCTGTGTGTCTCACGACCGAGCCGCGCTGCTAGCTCCCGCCGATAGCCTCGAACGATGACCGAACCGCGCCCGCTCACCGAATCCGGATCACTGTCGCTGGCACGCCAGTTCCTCGGCCGCACAGTCGAACTCACCATCGACCGGCCCTGCGGAAGCCGCCACCCAGCTGCGGATTCCGCTACATCGTCAACTATGGATTTGTTCCTGGCACACTCGCACCCGACGGCGAGGAACTCGACGCCTACTTCCTCGGCCCCACCGAGCCCATCACCGCCGCAGCAGGGGCATGCATCGCGATCATCCACCGGCTCTACGACGATGACGACAAGCTGATCGTCGTCCCACCCGAGCTTCCCACCTCGATGACGCAGCGATCGCCACCGCCGTCGAGTTCCAAGAAGAATCCGGGCACTACATCGTCGTCCGGTCATGACCAGCCCACCGAACCGACCGGAACTCCATAGCCCCGAATCACAACGCCCTTGACGAAAGCCATAAGGTCCTCGCATGCTCGTATCCGACAACTGAGCCGTTGAGACGCACGGTTCTCCAGTGAAGCGCGCGACGCGGGAGTCGTGATCATCGAGACTCACCACGACAGCCGCGACGCGCGCACCTCCGCAATGGACCGCCCGCGACGGCGACGGAACAGCCCGCGCAGTGTGCCCGCATTCAGGTAGCCGACCTTTACCGCTATCGCATCGATGGTCAGCGTCGTGGTGCGCAGCAGTTGGGTGGCCCGTTCCAGCCGCACCTCGTGCACGAAATCCCTTGGTGCCATTCCGATTTCGGCTTGGGTAGCGCGCTGTAACGTGCGTTCGGTGACGCCGAGCACATGCGCCGCGTCCGCGATGCGGAACTGCTCGGCGATATGGTCGCGTACCCAGCGCTCGAATGCGGCGACCAGGGAGTCATTGCGGGCGATCACCTCCGGTATCGCGGAGTCGATCTGCGTTCGACGATCGCCGACCACCAGATATCGGGCAGTCAATTCGGCCAGGGTCGGACTCTGTGCGGCGATCAGTGCCAGCGTGAGGTCGATATGCGATAGCGAGGCCGCGGCGGTGGTCAGCCGATCCGCCCGGCACAGGATTCGGCTCTCGTCCAGGTCGATGCGCGGATACCGGCGCCGAAAGGCCGGGCCGAGCCACCAACTCGTCGTCGCCACCACGCCGTCCAGCAGGCCCGCCTCGGCCAGGTAGAAGGTGCCAGTGCAGGCCGCGGCGAGGTGCGCGCCGGATTCATAGGCACGCGTCATCAGTCGCAGCACCGGGCGATTCGCGGGTGCGGAGACCACGCCGATCAGCCCATCCGCATCCAGGACCCGCGTTGCGGGGACGACGATCAGACCGACATCATCGGGCAGTTCTGTCATCGGTGTCGTCTGCGCGCGGAAACCGTGCGCCGTAAGCACTTCTTCGCCATCAGCCACAATGTGCACCCGCCATGGTTCGGGTGCCGTCTGCAACTCCTCGCGCAGCCCATTGGCGGTCGCGAAAGTCTCCAGTACGGCGGTCAGTCCGAGATCGGCGACGCCGTCCTGCACGAAGACCGCAACATCCATGTCGCAAACAGTACTGAATATGTCGTTTCCGACACTCGGAACTGTGGAATAAGCGGCTTAGGGTTCGTACTACTTGCCCAGCCTGCCCTGCGGAGTTCACATGACGATCGTCGAAACCAGCGGTATCCACCACATCCGACTGACCGTGACCGATATCGACCGCTCCAAGGCGTTCTACCGCGACGTCCTCGGTTTCGAGATCGCGGTGGAATCGCCGGGTCGGCCCGAGGATCCGCAGGTGCGCACCGATCCGGCCCAGTTCTACGGCGGCGTCGTATTCCAAACGAACGGAATGCTGTTCGGACTACGCCCGGTGGCCGATCCGACCGACAAATTCGATTCCGAACGCGTCGGTCTGGACCATCTCAGCTTCACGGTATCCTCGGTCGACGATCTGACCCGCACCGCCGCCCGGTTGGCCGAGGCCGGAATCGAACACGGCGAGGTCACCTCGCTGGACGGACTCGGCATCGCGATCCTGTCCTTCAGCGATCCCGACGGTATCCATCTCGAGCTCACCGCACCGCTGTGAACGCGCCGGCGCACTGTAGTAACCCGACGTTCCGTCGGCCTCCGACGCTGGCGGGCACGAATGTCGGCTCGGCACTGCCGAGCACCAGCGAACTACTGTGCGCGCTGAGCGGAAAACAGGTCCGCGGCCATGTCTGCCGATGGTCGCGCGATCTGGTCCGGTTGCACCGCATACGACGCGAGCATCCACAGCGTGCGGCCGTAATCGACTGCCTCCGAGTGGAATTGGTCGCCAATATCAACACCTGGGCCACCGAGCACCTGACGCTGCGCCCCAACAACCATCGCGACGTCGCACTCGGCGACATCATCGATCGCATCGCGGCCAGCGCCGACCACGCCTTCCACCTACTGATGACCGGCGATCTCACCGGCGAACACATGCACGTGGCATGGACCCGACTGGCCGAACTATCCAATGCCTACGGTGATCTAGTCCGCGAAGCCGAGCACGGCCGCTGGTGCCTGTCCCCCAACACCAGACGCAGATAACCTGATCCGCTCGCCGACGGTAGTCCAATGGCGGCCCGCTCGGCCGCCGTCATTGGACTACGCTCGGCTCGCGAAACAGCGAGGGGCCGTGGCCAGCCGGTAGGGAAGCCACGGCCCCTTGTCAACCCGGGTCGTCACCACTCCGGGAGTCGCCGCCGTCCCGCGAGTACATCGCGCACCAAATCGTCGTAGGCATCGGCCAATTCGGCCAGGTGATGCCACGCGCCGTGTAGCTGGTCGTCGTGGGCGTCCAGGGTCATCAACGCATGGTGCGCGCGGACCGAGGACTCCGCGATCCGGTCGATGACCGAGCCGACGGTTTCGGTGTGTAGTGTCGCGCCGAGCCGATGCTGCGGCACACTGCGCGCCACCCAATCGTCGATCGCCATGACCAATTCGATTCTGCGACGCTCGATTTCGAGGATCGTCGCCGGATCGGTCGATACCGATCCGCCACGACCAACGAGCCGTCTCTCATGCAGAATCGCCAGGTCACGGGCGAACCAGAGCAGCGGACCACCGACAACCCGGTGACCGCGACACGCCCGAACAAGTAGATCCGACGTGGGAAGTAGCCCGGCAGTCAGGGACTGCACCGTCGAATCGGCACACCTCGGTGTGCCGGGAAGAGCCATCACAACCGTTGATGAATCCGAACCTGCCACGTTGCCTCGCCGTCATCGCCGCACAACACCTGGATCAGGACTTCATTACAATAAACCTCTGCAGGCACCTGTCAAGCGTTACCGGGCCGTAGGGAGTCACGAAGAGTAGACTTCGTTACCTGCACGACTGACCGAGGAGCAAGATGGCCGACGGTCCGATATATCTCCGGATCGCAGACCTCCTCCGGGAGGAGATCCGCGCAGGCAAGTGGAATCCGGGCGATCGGTTGCCCAGCCATACCGAGTTGGCCGATCAAATGCAGGTTTCGATCACTACCGCGCGCAACGCCATTCAGGTGCTTGTCGCCGAAAATCTGGTCTACACTGCTACTTCCCGTGGCACCATCGTACGAAACCAAGAAGTTCTGGAATCGGTTGTCACCGACCATATTCGTCCGAATCGTCCGCAATCCGCTCACGATATTTTCGAGGAAATCGCGCGCGCCGCACATCGCGAGCCCACCAAGGAATTCAGCGCGAAGATGGAACCCGCGAATCCGGAGGTGGCCCATTGGCTGGGCCTGCCGGAGGATTCCTGGGTGCTGGCCAGGACGGTCGTCCAGTTCCTGGACCACGAGCCGTGGTCGTGGGAGGTCAGTTTCTATCCGCGGGATTTGGCGGAGGCGACCGGCATCGACTCGCCGCACGATATTCCCGAGGGCACGACACGCCGACTGGCCGACCGCGGCCACGCCGAGACCGCGCACCGCGACACGCTCGTCGCCCGCCCGGCCAGTACCGAGGAGGCCATTGTGCTCGGTGTCGCGACCGGCACCATACTGCTGGACCATCTACGCATCGGCGCCAACCACGAGCGCATCACCAGGGCCACCCGGCATCGGTCGATCGCCACCCGCAACCGGCTGGCCTATGAACTCGGCGACGATGTGGGCAGCAACGTCATCCGACACGCGCTCGGCATCTCCTACGGGCAGGGTATCTCGCTGCCGTGAAAAATGTTCCGCCATGAATACGGTGCAGTCATGATAACGATCCGCCGGGGGGCTCTGAGTGATCTCGGCACTATCTGTCGACTCCGAATCCAGCGCACCGCGTGGCTCACCGCACGCGGCTCCGATCAGTGGACCGTCGCAAGCCGCGGCCTACCCATCGAGATCTTCGCGCGGGCGGTCGGCAAAGCGCTGGACGCGGGCGAAACCTGGATTGCCGAGGTGACAGGGGAACCGGCCGGAACGATCACCGTCAATGACCGCTCGGACCCGGGACTGTGGTCACCATGGGAACTGGCCGATGCGGTGATCGTGCATTACATGATCGTCGACGTCAGCTTCGCCGGTCAGCGCATCGGGCACCGGCTGCTGGCCCACGCCGCATCGCTTGCGCGCCACCGACAACGCCATTGGGTCCGGCTCGATGCCTGGACCACCAATAACGATCTGCACGACTACTACCGCAGGGAAGGCTTCCACCTGGCCAGGATCGCCGGCCCGGCAGCATCGGGACCTTCCCGCGCGCTGTTCCAACGCCGCTGCGACAGCTGGACATTCGAGCCGATGACGCCGGTGCCGACTCCGGTGCCGCAGGCTGCGCCGGAGGCTCACAGCGGCGGCAGATAGGCAATCCGCACCATCTATCCGGGACTTCGATCTGCCCAAGATCACGGTGCGGACCTCGACGGCAAGCGCGACGGTCAACTTGGTCACCACGCCAGCACGAGATGCGGTACATCGACGAATCGTTCTCCGCGGCAAGGTAATCGAACGAACACGGCCGATCCGGTAGCATGCAGCTCCGCGGGCGGGTGCTACCGCTGAGCATGCTGTTCGCCTCGACGCCCTCGGCCGCGATATCGCGGCTGTGCGCGCAGTTTCGGGCCGGGCTCGAGGCTCTCGATTTCGTTCTGCTACAGCGTGTCTCGCCAGCGATCGGTCATGGTGTCGAATGCCTCGGCCGCCATTGCCGCTTCGAGCCACGTAACCGGAGTGTCGACAAAGCGCACACCCGGGTCGGTTCTCGTCATCTCTGGTGACCGCCAAACGGTTGTTGGTGGATGAGCCGCGGTAGAGCGTATCGGGGAGGGCCGGCAGCTATGCGCGCAACGATGTGTCCAGGTCCGCGGATCCTTGACCCCGGGCTATAGCGCAACTCGATCATCGCATGGACGTCTGTCGTCCAAAAGGTGAAATTCCGGCATGGTCGCGGTAACCGGCTCGGGCCGCCGATTCCCGGAATGGACTCGATTCGGTTGCGGCGCAAACAATCCGGCTGCGGAGAGCTGACGCATCGCGGCTTCGAGATCGGCATCGCGACCGAAGGCGTCGACCAACAGCTCTCGCGTGACCGCACCGCGCTCCGCGCCAGTCAGCAAATGCGCCACCGCGGTTCGTGTTCGGGTGCCCGGATCCCCCGACAGTAACCGGGCCACCGTCTCGACCACGGTGTGCGACTCCCAGATTTTCGGCATTGCCACACCACACTGCTGCACCGAGGGCGACTCCCCGCAGTACCACCGTTGCCCGTCCCACCAAAAGCAGAACGAGAGCAAGCCGACGGCCGCGCGCGGACTCAGCACCGCGTTGGTCACCCAATCCGGTGCCCCCGCATAGAGATTCGGCAGGCCTACGCCGCCGTTGTAGGCCGCATTCAATGCCGGTGCGTCCCACACTCCGCCCGAAAGCACGGCTCGACCGCCCGGCACGGTGTACAGCGTGGAGCCGCTACTGCCATTGCCGCCGCTCTCGAACCAGCCGTTCGATGGCACCACGCGCGGGCCGCGGTCGGAAGATACGGCAACGTGCGCCGCCGAAATCACCGCCCAGCGGGCCCATAACTGCGGGAAGGACGGCAGTTCCGGATCCACCGGCCGCGCGGCCACCCCGTGCGCCCGGTCGACGAGGGCGGCGGCCACGGCGCGGCGCGGGCGGCGACACTGTCGGTCGCGGTGACCCATATAGGCCGCCAACCACACCGGCAGTCGCGGCCGTGGATACGTCGCCACATCGGCGCGATACGCCTCCGGGCGGAAGAGTTGGTCGGCCGGGAACGGGTCGTCACCGTAGTCGTAGTCGACCTCTACGTCACCATATGCGTTGGCCCGCAGCAACAGTCGCCACCAGGGCTCGGTGCCGGACGCGGCGATCTCGCCACGATACTGCCGCACCGATGCGAGGACCGACTCCGGGACCTCCAGACGTACCGGCCGGTGCTCGCCGGTGAACTCGACGCGCGCAGACTCGACGGCCACGGTCAATGCGAATACCGCGTTCAGACGCTGCCAACCGCGTGGTGCGAGTTCGGCCAACTCACTCGCGATGCGCGAAACCAACGTATCGGCGTACCGGCCGTGGTCGGCGACGGCATCCGCGCCGCCGATCTGTCCGTCGCGCCCGCCCGTAGCTCGACCGCCACCCCGCACGGAATCGCTACGCGATGCTCGAGTCATTGCTCTCGTTCCCTGTTCCAATACAATCGATGCGCCGATTACGCGCTGTTGTTCGGCGCGCTCGCCATCGGTGTCATTTCCGATAGTGGCATGCGGGTCGGCCCCCGTATCCCGGTACCGATGGTGACTAGCTAAAGGGATTGTTAAGAATTCAAACCGCCTCCGACCAGGGCATCTTTGACCCCGACCGGCGAATTGACGAGCGCAGAATTCATCTCGGACTTTTCGCCCACGTGCTGCGCGGCTCGCTCGGCAATCTCGCCGAGTGGTACGACTGGTATGTCCAGGCGGCGTTCAGCGTGCACTTCGCGCACAGCTTCATCCCGAAGAGCGATTCCACCGCACAGCTACTCAATTCGGCCGCGGTCTTCGCGGGGGCTACCTGGTGCGCCCGATCGGCGGCTGGATGCTCGGCCGCTACAGTCGCCGCGCCGCGCTGACTCGCTCGGTGACCCTGCTGGCCGTGGGTTCACTGTTACGTCGCGATCTGTATCGCGATCTCGTTGACGATCTACTACTTCGTGCGTGAGACCTCGAAGAACTCCGCGTCGAACGCAGGACACGGCCGAGGACGTGGTGTCGACTGCTTGCAGGGTCGCGCGAAAGGACCAGGTGAGTACGGCTATCCGCAAAACGCCTGCGCGTCGAAGCTTCGCTTTGCAAGGATCGGCGCGTGCGGCTTGTGCTGGTGGAAGACGATGACGGAGTCGGTGACGCGCTGCAGGCCGCGCTCACAGCTCGGGGCTACCTCGTCGACCGCAAGCGGCGCGGTGCCGACCTACTCCGCACGCACCGCGACTACGACGCGGTGATCCTCGATCTCGGACTTCCGGATATGGACGGGCTGGAAGTATTGCGGCGGCTGCGTGCGGTCAGTGCGGTACCCGTGCTGATCCTCACCGCCCGGGCCGGTGAGCGCACCGTCGTCCTCGCGCTGCGCTCCGGCGCGGACGACTATCTGGTGAAACCGCCGCGCATCGCGGAACTGGTCGCACGGCTGGAGACGGTCACCCGTCGCGTCGTGATCCACACCTCGCCCGTGGAAGCGGTTGTGTCCCAAGATGTTCGGGTGGATCTGATGGCTCGGCGAGTCGAGGTCGCCGGAGTGCCGATCACGCTCACCCACAAGGAATTCCAGCTTGTTCGGATCCTGGCGGAGCGACCCGACACCGCCGTCAGCAGACAAGAGCTGATGGACCGCATCTGGGGCGACTCATCGGCCTCGGTATCGCGCGCGCTCGATGTGCATATGGCCGGATTGCGCGCGAAACTCGACCGGCCCGGTTTGATCGCCACCATCCGCGGTTTCGGCTATCGGTGGCGCACCGACGGATCCTAGCTCCGCGCCGAACCGTGCCGCTGCTGGAAGCGCCGGTCGAACTCCACCGCGTAGACCGACCCGCTGCGTTTCGCGCCTTCGAACCAGCCGAGTGCGGGCAAAACCCTTGGCCCCCATCGTGATCCGGCGGCCACGAAGGCAGCGGCGATAACCGCCCAGCGGGCCGACACGATAGGGAAGGCCGGAAAGTCCCGCTCGGATAGCACGGGGCCCACACCGGTTTCCCGGTCCGCCCTGGCCTGCGTGGCCGCGGCGGCGGCCGGACGCGACTGCCGGGTCACCGTGGCCGATATAGGCCGCGAGCCAAACGGGTGCCAATCGCATTCAACAATCCGGTGCCGTGATTTCCCGAGGTCCGGCGAGTACGTTGGCGATCATGCGCACCGATGGAGATAGCTGGGACATCAATACCAGCGTCGGATCGACCGCGATGTTCGTTGCCGCCGCCCGGGCGCTGGCCGGTCGGCGGCCCGGTGCGCTGGCTGTCGACCCGCTCGCGGAGGTCTTCGTGCGCGCCGCTGGCGCGGAGTGGGCGGCGTTGCTGGACGGCGAGCTGCCGGACCATCCGCTGTCACAACCCGGATTCGGCCAGAGTTTCCAGCAGCATCAGCTCGCCAGGACCAAGTATTTCGACGACTATTTCCATGCCGCGACAGCCGCCGGGGTTCGACAGGTGGTGATCCTGGCCGCCGGGCTGGATGCCCGCGCCTACCGGCTGTCCTGGCCCGGGGGCACCATCCTGTTCGAACTCGACCGTCCGCAGGTACTGGAGTTCAAACGCGAAACGCTGTCGGCCCACGGCGACCAGCCACACGTCGACCGCCGCGAAGTGCCGGTTGACCTGCGCGAGAACTGGCCGGTGCCATTGCGCAAGCACGGCTTCGATCCGGCGGCGCCGACGGCCTGGCTGGCCGAGGGCCTGCTGATCTACCTGCCCGCGGACGCCCAGGATCGGCTGTTCGAGACCATCGACTCGCTCAGTGCCCGGGGCAGCTGGGTGGCCGTCGAGCAGATGGACCCGCTGCCGGTCGAGGCCGTGGCGGCGATGGCAGAGCACTCCGACGACAACGACCGCGACCGCGCCGAGTGGTTCAGCCTGATCTACAACGATCCACGCACCGACACCGCCGAGTGGTTCGCCGACCACGGCTGGACCGCCGACCGCATCGGACTGGACGACTACCTGCGTGAGCAAGGGCGGCCGGTGTCGAGTGCGGCCCCGGACGCGGGCCCGTCTGGTCTGATCAGCCTGGTCACTGCGGTTCGCCCGTAGTGGCCGTCGGCTCGCTGGCTATTACTTCCCGTCGGGATGGCCGACAGTGGACAGGGCGGTAGTCCAGTCGGCGACGATGGCGTCCTGGACGTCGGTCAGTGCCACCTTGCCCGAGCACACCAGCGAATGCAGCTGGTTCTCGACGGTGTCCTTCGGGTTGTTGGGGCCGGAACCAGCCTTGTGGTCGGGGGAAGGCGGCTCCACCCACAGGTTGCGCGGATCGTTGGGGTCACCGCCGAGTTCGAGCGAGACCAAGTGGTCGTATTCGGCTTCGTGCAACGAACCGGTGTAACCGTAGGACTTGGCGTTGGCGTCTTTCTCCCGGTTGGTGATGTTGGCGGGCGGGCGGATCGAGGAGGTGTAGCCGCTCGCACAGATGGTGCTGGCCAAAGTATCCGCAGTGACCTTGGGATTGGCCGCGCCCGGAGTACACACCGGATCGGGAAGCGGCTGCCCGCTGGCAGACTTGCCGAAATGACAGCTGCCCTCGGCCGGTTGGGGCTGCACCGTATAGGTCCCCGACGGTCCCGGACCAACCGGCACCCGCGCGGCCTCGTGCGCCGCGGGCGGATGCGGCACGACCTGGGAGATCGGTTTCGAATTCTGGTGTGAACAACCGGCTGTCAATAGCGGCACGGACATCAATGACACCAGTAGGAGCTTGCGCGTATTCATGACTTCCTTCGGCAGAACCTTCATCTGTACCCAATTGTCTGGTACTGCAGGCGATATGGCAGCGCGATATGCTATTCATTCGAATAATGCTGGTATGCAGTACATTTGACTCACATATCGGCGTCGGTGAAGCCTGCGCAGATCCCAGCGCCGGTAGTCCACCATTCGGCGATCGCGTACTTTGATGTCCAACGCTGCGTCGGCGTAGTCGGCCGCGTCTGCGTATCGGATGGACCCGTCGTTTTATCGCTAGAACCAGGGACGGCGTCACCAACATCAGGTCATCGAACCTGAACGCCGAGTTGTACAAATGCGTTGTGTGTAGCCCGATTCGGCACCCGGGAGTCTCGGCAAGGGCGCCGATCATGCTCAGCGCGTTTCGTATCCGTCCGGGCAATGTCCCTTGCATCTGCTCGAGCGCATCACGTTCGGCTACGTGTGCGGACTCCGGTCTGCGAAGGCGAGGCGGACGCTCGCGCCGCTGCGGCACTTGTCCGCGATCAGATCAGCGGCATCGGGCAACAGCTCGAGGACGAACGTGCCGCGCCAGTTACAGCGCCCACCAACCGCGGTTCGCGGTCACTTCGGCGTGCGGAACCTGCCGACGATGCTGTCGATAATGCGCAGCACACCGCGCACCGCCATCGGGAAGAAGGCCGCCTTCATGAATTCGAAATAGCTCGGGTTGTAGCGGGCGACATAGGAGATCGCCGGATCCACGGATTCGACCTGGTGCCACCAGAACATCGGGATGTAGAGGATGTCACCGGTCTCGAGGACCACGTCGTAGTAGGACGCCTCGCCCAGCTTCTCGAAGCTGCTCACGTCCGGGTCGAATTCGTCGGGAAGCCCGGTGTAGGGGTCCGAAACTTTCATCGGTATCCGGCCGTACACATTGCGGTACTCATTCGGCGGGAACAACCGGACCCGCTTGCGTCCGTGCAGCTGGATCAGCAGGCCGTGCCACGGGTCATTGTGCAGCGGTGTGAGGTTGCCCTGCTGGCCGATCCACACGCTGCTCGCCGCCGAACTCTGCTGCCGGGTGCCGACCCGCGCGGGCAGCTGATCGGCGAGTGGCTGCGGGTCCGCGGCAGCACGTGAGTAGTAGTTCTTGCCCGGCTTCGGCTCGTCGAAGACGGCCGCCATGACGTCGCGGTATTCGAGTACCTCTACCGGCGATGTTTCCTGCGTGAACACATTGGTCGTACTGGTCAGTGCCGCGACCTTCTGGTCGCCGTACTTCTCGCGCAGCGCCGCGGGCTGAAAATCCTCGAAGACGGGCCAAGTCGTTGCGACTCCGCGGAATACGACCGGAGTCTGCTCATCGAAGACAGTCTCGAGTTGGAAATCCCGATCGGGTACGACCAACCTTTGCCGCCCGCCTTTCGACGGATTCACCACATCCCGAACGCTGCGACCGACCCATAGTGCGAAACTGGCCAGGAAAATAGGAGCCAGCGTGACCGGCCTCTCATCGTAACCCTTAGTCATATCCCCATGTCTTCTAAGAGAATTGGTGTAGCGGCTTGACTTCGGTTGCCTTTACGCAACCATCACCCCGTCATGAGCCGACCCTATCGACGGCCTCGAGTCTACCGCTCGGACCGTACCCACACCTGGGAAGACCGTAACGCAGGTCATGGCCGAGCGAGCGGACCTCCCACAGACGGCAACAACGGGTGCGTGTCGGGGCGCCTAGGGTCGAGGGGACGCCGATTTCAGGAGATATCGTGGCCGACTTGCCTTCGGACCCGTTGATTTCGCTGGTGACCGTGGCGGCTGAGCATATGGGGTATTCGTGCCTGGCAACTGAACCCGACGAGGTGCGATTGGTGGGGCCGCGCGGGGATGGGCCGCATTCCCTGTGGTTGCACAACCTGCGACGCAGGCTGAACGAGCAGCCGTTGGAGCAGTGGCCCGCGCTCATCGCAGATCATGTCGAGACATTCCTCGCGCGAGTGGATCTGGATTGCACCGATCCACTCACTACCGACGAATTCGGTGTGGTGCGTGCACTTCTCAGAACACGGTTCGCGTCATCGGACACCATTGCGGGTATCGACATCGTCGGCCGCTACGTCGCGCCGGGCATCATCGCGGTGGTGGTGATCGAGCAACTTCTCACCGCCGAGGCCGTCACCACCGATCAGCTCGACCAGTGGCAGATCGACAGTACCGAGCTCTTCGAGCTGGCCGAGGCGAACACCCGCGCCGCCGGGCGCCTCGAGATCGAATGGCGCAACTACAACGATGCGCATTTCGCCATTCTGAGTGGCTCCGACTGCGCGAGTGCCCACGCGAACTGGCTCGGCGACTATCCGGTAATCGGAACCTACGGTGCGCTTTTCGTCGTCTCACACGAGGGCAATGTCTACGCACATCCAATTGTCGGACCGAATGCGCTGACGGCGATGATCCTGCTCGGCAAGGTAGCCGCCAATACCTACCGCAGCGAGCCGCGGCCCATCAGTCCGGCGGTCTACTGGTGGGGTGACGGGAAGATCAGCGTGGCCGCCGTCACCGAGGTCGATCCCGATCACAATGTCGAGGTGCGCCCGACCCCTGAATTCGAGGCGTTGCTGACCAGCCTGGCGGTGACCTGTGAGTTCGCGGTGGTACCCGCCAACGCCGTCGATACCGCGCTCGACGTGCTCGAGCAGTACCAGCAGATGTGCACGGCACCGGACAACAGCGCGACCCCACCCGCCGTCGACGACCTCATCGCCGAAATCAACCGCAACGGAGGCGCGGTCGGATTCATTGCGGCAGTGGCGGATTCACGTGGCGCCGTACTGCGCACCTGGGGGCCGAACCGAGGCCAGCACCTGTTCGCCGTGCTGAAACTCACCAAAGACCGTGATCTCGCCGTGCTCGACGTCGAGACGGGGCACCTCTACGACCCCCGTGGACACCTCGACGTCCACGTGACCGTCGGCGACGGCCGGTCACTGCCCTACCTCACCCGCGAACTGCTCGACGACTTCGTGGTCGCCGCCGCCGACCCGGATGACCCGTTCCTGGTCGTCGCACGTGCGGAGGAGACCTATATCCGAACGCGCCGCCACGAGTGGGTCTACGAAATCGAGCACCGGGCCGGATCCACGTCGGAACATTTTCGCGTATACACCTTGCGGCACAAGGTTGTTCGCGAGGTCATCTGGGCGTGGGCCGGTGGCGACCCGTCGTGGACGGCCGCAGTGCGATGGCGGCGGGTCGATCCCACATCACCCGGTATCGAGGCGGCATCCGGGCTGGAGATCCTGCAGGACGAACTGGCGTCTGCCGGTTCCGATCTCTGCCCCGACGCCCTTGCGCTCCTCGATACCTTTCTGACAGTCCGTGATACGCCGATCCCGTCGACGGATCCCGCTCCGATGCAGGACCTCGCGATCGATCCGGCGATCTTGCGCGATCTGGCGTCGTCACACACCGAAGAGGCACGGCCCACCGAAACAGCGAAACCCGACGACCCGGACGAGACCTGACAGAAGTCCGGCGCACCCACCTCCGGGTGCGAGGATCGATGCATGCGAGTACTGGTGCAGCGCGTATCCGCCGCGCAAGTGACCGTCGACGGACAGACCGTGGGCCGGATCGATCCCAATCCGCAGGGCCTGGTCGCCCTGGTCGGTGTGACGCATGACGACACCGAGGCCACCGCGAAGGCATTGGCGGACAAGTTGTGGCGGCTGCGCATCCTGGCGGGGGAACGCGCCGCCGCGGATCTGAATGCGCCGATTCTCGTGGTCAGCCAGTTCACCCTGTACGCCGATACCGCCAAGGGACGGCGGCCGTCCTGGTCCGCGGCCGCTACCGGCGCTGTCGCCGAACCGCTGGTCGAGACCTTCGCCCAGGCGCTGCGCGAGCTCGGCGCAACCGTCGCCACCGGGAAGTTCGGTGCGCACATGGATGTCGAACTCGTCAATGACGGGCCCGTGACACTGCTGCTCGAGGGCTGAACACAACCACTGTCGACAGGGCGATCTCGGCGGCAGCGGTCACCGGTGGATTGCCTGCTCATTCCGGCCATTTCTATGGCAAACTCGGTCGAGCAGAATGCGGCCGCTCGACGACCGTGGCGCGGAAGGGTAAGCGGGAGTTGAGGTCGCGATGGATCTGAGTGCACTCGAGCGTCGGGTAGCCGAGGATCGCCGGGCAGCGATCGACCGGACGATCGAGAACGAATTGCGTTTGGCCACCTCGCTGTGCGACCTCGCAAAGGGCCTGGTAGCAACCAAAAACGGCCCCGGCAGGGACCGGACGGCCGAGGCACTCGCGCCATCGCAGGAATCCGTCGGTATCCGGCTGCACTGGCTCGCCGCCGGTCGCGTGACCGCCGAGTTCGCGGGCGAAGTCCAGGACGCGCTGCGCGTCTTCGAGCAGGCGACCCGACATATCGGTCACCGGGAACTCGCGGCGAGCACCATCCGCAATGCCTGCCATACCTACCGCCAAGTGTCGCGGACGCATCCACAGGTGGCCGCGGTCTGCGCGGACGGGCTGTCGAAATGCGGCGTCTGGTTGTGTCGCCTCGACCCGAAGGCCGCCGTCGCCGCCAGCGAGGATGCCGTGCGCATCCGCAGCGCACTGTTCGCGGCGAATCCGGAGCAGTCCGGAAAGTATCTCGCCAGCCTGAATATGCTGCTGCGTACGCTGATGGTCGGCCGCCAGCGCAAACAGGCCGTCGCGATGTACCGCGAGCGGTACGCCGCACTGACCTCACCGGAGATGACCGCGCGGCTGCGCGAAACCCGGATCGAGGATATCGATCTCACGAACAAGACCTTCACCGCGCTCACCAAACTCGAGGCCCGGACCTTGCAGCGCGCGGGACATCTCACGCAGCAGCAGATTCTGTACCAAACCTCCGGTGATCTCGCCACGATCGAGGAGATCAACTGGAAGCTCGCGCTGGTCGGCTTGAAGCCGCTGGCTGCGGGCGCCCTACCCGATCCCCCTTCCCGGCCGGTGGAAATCGGTGCGACGTTCGGCGCATTGAGTGTCCGCTGCAGCGCTCGCGACGCCCTCACCCAGGTCCGCGCCGCGATAATCGCCGCCTACGCCACCGACAACGCGCGCCAGGTGGACCGCTCCGCCGTGCGCGGCGCACACGAAACCCACTGGCACACCTTCGACCCCGAACTGAATACGGCCGAAACCCTCGGCGATGATGTGGTGTTGATCGAACAGCCATACGGCGGTTCGGTTGTCGTCATGAGCTTGAACTGGGAGATGTCGCCGGTCGGCAAACACCCACTGGCACAGCACCTTTCCGCGCGCTGGCCAGTGATCAGCGTTACCGCCAACGAAAAAATGTCCTACGAGCTGTGCCGATACGAAGACGGTGTGGCCACCCAATACGCCGCGCTCGGCCGGCCGAGCGGACAAGCCCCGCTCGATACACCATTGGCGCCCCTGGATTTCGCGGCCCTGGCCGACTATGGCGCGGACTACGCGTCCGAAACCCAAGTGCGTGCCGCTTTCGGCAATACCGATATGTTCGCGAAACTCACCCACCTGCCCGCCAGCGGCATCCGGCAAGCGGCACTGGCCATTCCGCTCGCCGACTATGGCGACAACGTCCTGTTCTTCCGCAAGTCGAGCGCGGGCTGAGAACCACCTCGACGCCCGGTGCACGTCGAGAACGGCAACTCCCGGATCCCGGTGCCGCCAGGTCTAAGCGATGAGCTGTCGGCGCAGAGCGGACAAGTCGACGAATGCGAACCTGATCGCGGAGTCGCCGCAGCCGTAGGGCAGCACCAGGGTGTTCCGGTGGACGAGCGCGCCGCACGAGTACACCACATTCGGCACGTAGCCGTCGCGTTCGTCTTCGTTCGGGACCAGCAGCGGCTCGCGGAGTGCACCGATGAGTCGAGTCGGGTCGTCGAGATCGAGCAGGATCGCGCCGATGCCGTACGTGCGCATCGGACCGACGCCGTGGGTCAACACCAGCCAGCCGTCGGGGGTCTCGATCGGTGGACCGCAGTTGCCGAGTTGGATCAGCTCCCAGGAGTTGGTCGGTCGATAGACGGTGACCGGCGCACGCCACACACGGGTATCGGAAGAGCTGACCACACTGATGTTTTCCCGGTCCCACCGCGAGAGCATCAGGTACCGGTTGCCGACCCGCCGCGGAAACAGTGCCATCCCTTTGTCTTCGGCCCCGGACCCGGCCAGCCGAGTGCTGACGAAGGTACCGAAATCGTTGGTGCGCAACAGCCGCGGCGCGATGTGCGCGCCGTCGAAAGCGGTGTAGGTGCCGTAGTAGGTAATCGTCCCATCCGGCTCGGTGAACCGGGTCAGCCTCGTGTCCTCGATGCCGCGGCTCTCGTCGGGACTCTCGGGAAACAGCACCCGCTCCGAGAGCGGGCGATCGGCGGGGAAGTTCACGGTGTAGTTGCCTGCCGCCGAGGCGGCGACCCGGCCGGTGTCCAGAAAGGGCGAAGGCTTGTCGAGGCGAACCGAATCATGGTGTGCGACTGTGCCGGAACGGAACTCGACGCTCGAAAGGTGCCCCTCGCCCAGTGCGCGCACGCTCATGACGAACCGCAGCTCGCCCGCCGCCAGGCCGGATTGGTCCGGGTGCGCGACCATCGACGGATTGAACAGCGCCGCGGCTTCGACCGCGTACTCCTGGGTGAAGTACGCGCCGATGAGCTGTCTGCGCGCGGGCGTCAGTGTCCCCCGCCGTGGCAGCAGATGTTCGACCAGCGCCGCATGCGTGGCGAATGTCGCGTCGATATCGCGGTGGCGATCGCCGAACCGGCGACGCACGGAGGCCAGGCTGGCCAGCAGATCCGCTTCGGTGAGTGCGAGCACCCGGTCGATGATGGCCTCGGCACGTGAAATCCCCTGTCCGAGAATCTCTTGGCCGGGCAGAAATAGCCTGGCCGAGACTCTGCTGGCATCCGGCACCAGCACCACGGCACTGCGCCGGACGAGATCGGTGGGGTTGGCCACTACCCGGCCAGCGTGAGTCGGCGTGCCTGTTGCTGCGTGGAGATCAGCGCTAGCGTCGACTCGGCGCCCTGGTTCTCGTTTCGGCCGGTGTGCTCGAGTCCGTCGCAGCAGCCGCCGCTGACCGGGTCGATCAGGGGAGTGTCGACGTCGTTCGTGCCACGGAACCACGCCTCACACAGCAGTACCGCATCCTTCCACCGCTGGTCGCCGGTGTCGTCGTAGGCGCGGGCGCAGGCGTCCGCCAAGGTCGCGACCTCGATGGGTTGCTGGTCGAAGCCGGGCCGAGTTTCGCCGGTCACCCAGCCGTCGACGGGGGTGACCGATAAATGATCACCCGAGGTTTCGATCTCGAGTAACCAGCGCAGCATCGCGAGCCCATCGGCATAGACGCGGCCCTGTCCGGGTAGCAGTGCGCCGACCGCGAGCAGCGCTTCGGCAAGCACCGCGTTGGCATAGTGCAATCGCGGCTCTGGCCAGCGCCAGTCGAGACGGCGCGTCGGCGGACCGATCCGAGCGGAGGCCGCGGCCAATAGCTCACGCGCTTGTGTGTTTCCCGGCTGGACACCCAGCACCTCGGCGGCGCCGAGTGCGGCGAAGGCCATTGCCCGGGGATACGGGGATCGCCCTTGTGCCCCGATGGTGAAGTGCGCCAACGCGGTCTGCGCCAGATCGGGTTGGCGGGCGACGACGGAGCCGAGAGCCCACAGGGCGCGGCCCCAGTGATCTTCGAGGCTCGGTTCGTCCTGCCAACTCCGGTCCGTGCCCCGACGATTGTGGCAGGTTCCGTCCTCGTTCAGTGCCGCGACGATGAAGTCCAGATATACGGCGGTGTTGTCGAGGAGTTGTGCGGTCGGCTCGGGCTCGCGAACGGCCACCACTAGTGCGCGCGCGACATCGTCGACACAGTAACCGTTTTCGATGCGGGGCGTGGTGAACCTCGAGTGTTCGAAGATGCCGCACTCGTCGCTGAGTCGGTAGAGGTGCGCGTAGGAGATGCTGATGGTATTCATGCCGTGGCCAGTTCCGTATCGGCGCGCAGCGTTTCCGCGGCAAGATCACGGTACTTCCGCCCTACCGAAGTCCAAAGTAGCTCGGGAGCAATACGGTTCGCTTCGGCACCCATTCTCGCCGCGAGGCCCGGTTCGGTGATCACGCGGCGCAGCGCCGCGGCGATATCGGTCGGTGATTCTCGATCGACCAGCAGGCCCGCACCGCTCGAGAGCAGTTCTTCGGCATGCGGGAAGGGGGTAGATATCACCGGTTTGCCCGCCGCGACCGCCTCGATGAGCACGCCGGATGTCACCTGTTCACGCGAATCATAGGGCAGCAGAACGACATCGGCCTGCCTGATGAGCCGGTACAGCTCGATGTTGGACAGGTAGCGGGCGTCGAAGTGCACGGTGTTGGCCACGCCGCGGCGCCGGGCGCGCTCGACGAGTTCGCTGCGATAGGACTCGCCGTGGCGCGCAAGCACTCTCGGATGCGTCTGTCCCACCACGCGGTACTGCGCGGCCGGGCGCAGGTCGGCGATGTGGGCCATCGCGTCGATGCCCCATTCGATGCCTTTACCCGCACCGAGCAATCCCCAGGTCAGGATTACCGGCGTGCGGGAGATCGGCTGGTGTTGATCGCCCGGCTGTCCGGAGCGATTGTCGGTGGCGCCGTGTGGAATTACCCGGACCTTGGCCGGCTCGACCGCGTAGTGGTCGATGAGTCGTCGACGGGCAGTATTCGTCATGGTGACGATGGCCGCGCAGTTGCGGGCGAGCTGCTCGAGGATCATCCGCTGCTGCGGCGTCGGAGTCACCAGCACTGTATGCAGCACGACAATGGCCGGAACACGAAGGGCACGAACGATTTCGAGGACATCGACGCCGTCTCGCCCACTATAGATGCCATATTCGTGCTGGATGACCGCGATATCGAAACGGTTGAGCGCGATGGCCGCGGCGGCGGCACCGCGATGGTCGCTGCGCTCCCACTGATGTGCCACCTCGGGGGCCGGTGTCGGATCCGGACTGTCGACCACCGCGACGACGCCGACGGTAGGGCGGCGCCCGAAATCGACCGGCCCGAAACCGATTTCGCCGGGTGCGGACAATGCATCGACGAGTGCGGCGGTGAAGGTGGCCAGTCCGCACTGGGTCGGTGCGTAGGTACTCAGAACGCCATAGGACCGAACCGACACTACGCCAGCCTTTCTGATTCGAGGCAGCGCCGACGGTGCCGCTGTCTGCAGCCACTCAACTGGCTGATCGTGTTGCGCTGAAGCGCTTGAGAATCCGCTCCGGAAAAAAGACACGAAGGGATCGGCAACCAGGTCTCGATCATAACACTCGGGTCGGCGAAAATTAGTGTGATATGATCGCCGCATCCTGTTCGCCCACATCTGGGGCGGCTCTCGGCGGTCTTGCCGCCAGTAATCGAGGAATATATGAGAATCGGCGTTATCGCGTCGGTCGCACACCGTACACCTCCGAAAAATTACGGCCCCTGGGAGCAAATCGCTTCGACGCTGGCCGAGGGGTTTGTCGCGCGTGGGCACGATGTCACACTGTTCGCAACGGCGGACTCCGCGACCTCGGCACGGCTGGTCTCCGCCGTACCGTCGGGATACGAGGAGACGGCCGGTGCGGATGCGAAAGTCTTCGAAGCGCTGCATAATTCGACGGCATTCGCGCGGGCCGGGGAATTCGACATACTCGCCAACCATTTCGACTTCATGCCGCTGACTTACAGCAGGCTGGTATCTACACCGATGGTGACGACGATTCACGGCTTCTCCTCGCCGAATATTGTCCCGGTTTATCGAGAATTCGGTGACATCGCCCACTATGTGGCGATCACCGACGCCGATCGCGACCCGGGTCTGCGCTATGCGGCGACGATTCATCACGGTATCGATCTCGCTCAGTTCACATTTCGGCCGGAGCACGGCGAATATCTACTGTTTCTGGGCAGAATTCATCCGGATAAAGGAACGCACCTGGCGATCGAGGTGGCGCGGCAGGCCGGACTGCCATTGATCATCGCGGGCGTGATCCAAGACGAGAAATACTTCCGCACGGCGGTCGAACCGCACCTCAGCGGCACCGATGTGACCTACCGCGGTCCGGTCGGCCCGGCAGAGCGGGACGCGCTACTCGGGGGCGCCCGCGCGCTACTGCATTTGATCGGTTTCGCCGAGCCGTTCGGTTTGTCGGTCGTCGAAGCCATGGCCGCCGGGACACCGGTCATCGCGACACCATTGGGTTCGATGCCGGAGATCGTCCGCCACGGTCGCACCGGATTCCTCGTCTCCGATGTCGCGGGTGCGGTCGCGGCGGTATCGGATATCGGACGACTCGACCGTTCCGCCTGCCGGGACGACGTCTTCGAACGGTTCACCGCTGATCGCATGATCGATGCCTACCTAGCTCTATTCGAGCGGGTCGTTCGAGACTGCGGACATCGCAAGGTATCGGCCGAGCCGGTAGCACAACAGGCCATCGGCTCCCCCGGACTGTTCTCGCACGCCGGACTGTAATCGACAGCGCCCCAGCGTTATTGGGTTCCAGCTCGGGTGCCGAGTTGGTGCGGTGTTTCGGTTCGTGACGACGACCGCATCAGACTGTTCGCTTGATCGGGCGGGGTGTCGGCGGGGATGACCAGCAGAGCCAGATGAGTTCCGCCGGCGCCTACCAGATGCATGACATCGTTTGGTTGAGCAGCGCCTGGCCCGTGCAGTCGGATGCCGTCGTCGTGGTCGATGCGGCGTTGGGCGAGACTGACCGCGTTCCAACCGAAGCCGATTCGCACGGTCGAGCCGAGGCGTGGGGTGAGCACGCTGATCAGATCGTGCAGTTCGGCGGTGAGGTTGGCCGTCCACGGCCACCATGCGCCGTCGACATGTCCGGCACTGGAGCCGGCTCCGCGCAGCAGCAGACGTGGTGTCCGGGTAGGTTTCCGGAACGGTTGCCGATCGAGCACGGGCGGGCCGGTGTTACCGGTCATGTCGCGGTGATTGGTGATCGGGCGGTGTGCCTTGATGTGACTCATGATCTGGACTCGATTCCACTGGCGGCCATGGTCGCCGGTTCGGGCTTGACGGTCGCCATGAGGGCAGCATGTGCGATGTCCTCGGCGGTCGCCGATGGGATGACGCGGAGCACGATCAAGCCGCTGTCCCGGCCGAAGACGAACATCGTGTTCCACCGCTCGAAACGATATGGATCGAGCCGGACCGTTCGGTTGTCGACGGTTATTTGCTGGGGTGCGCCCGACCAGCACGCGGGGTCATAGACGACGCGCCAGACCGGGCCGAGCCGCACTGATAGGACCGCCAGCAGATCTGGGAGTTCGGCGGCGAGTACGCCGGATCGGGGCCACCAGGCGCCATCGATATATCCGTCGCGTGCGGCCTTCGGCTTCAGTCTCAATCGAGGTGTGTATTCCGGCGGGACACGATGTCGAGCCGACGATGAGCGGATCTTTTTCGGTGACATGACGGTGCTCCTGTTTCGGCTGTGGCGCCCACCGATCGACGGGCGTCGCGGAAGTGCGCGACGGTGCCCGCGTGCCGTCTGGACGAACAGTAGAAGCCGCGGGTGGCCGCTGGCGCCCGCGTGCATGAGCACCGATCAGATGACGACGACGCAGATCCTCAGATCTGTTGGTTCTTCCAGTAGACGCCCATTATGACGTAATGTCAACACTGTAGGTCTACGATCATGACCTACAGCGCAGACGCTGAGAAACTGGAGAATTCTTCGAGATGACCGAACCACCGACCGATCGCATGAACTCCCGATCCGGGCGGCCCGCCCCGGCCACCGCAGGCCGAGGCGGCGGTCCGGTGACCAGGGCGACGGTGCTGCACGCGGCGCTCGAGATCGTCGATCGGGACGGGATCGACGGACTCTCGATGCGGCGGCTGGCCGACGCGGTGGGGCGGGATCCGATGGTGGTCTACCGGCATGTGGCGAATAAGGCGGCGGTGCTCGACGGTGTCGCCGAGGTCGTCTTCGCGCAATTGTCGATCGATGCCTCCGACGCGGACTGGGCCGCTCAGTTGCGGATGGTCGCACGCGATTTCCGGCGCTTGGCACTGGCCCATCCGAAGGCGGTACCGCTGCTGGTGACCCGGCCGTTGGCTACTCCGTTGGGGCTGCGTCCCCAAGCCGTGGTCCGTCCGCTCGAGAACATCCTCGCGCTGCTCACCCGCGCCGGGTTTTCCGGTGCGGATGCCCTGCACATTTACCGTGCACTGTTCGGCTTTCTCTACGGTCACGTGCTCAACGAGCTGCAGGAGATCGTGGAGAGCCCCGAGGAAACCGACGAGGTGCTGCGCCTCGGGTTGCATCGGTTGCCCATCGCGGAGTTCCCGTTGCTGCGCGAACTCGCTCCGGCGCTGGCGGCCTATGACGGCGCCACCGAACTCGAACGAGGTCTCGATATTCTGCTCACCGGACTCGCGGCGACGCTGCCCAGCCAAGAGCGATGATCGTGTGCTGGTCAGGCGACCGACCCACCTTCGGAGTCCCAACGCTGCTGCGCCGCAATCGTTTCGATGTCAGCCGGGGTAACCACCACTAGCGTGAGCTGAACACCACTCACCCCGAGAACACCGAGCGTATGCCGGGCCTTGTGCCGGTAACCGTCGAGCCGCACCAGTCGCCCACCACTGCCGAGTTTCCTTGGTGCTGCGGCCCATTCGTCGAGGTGATAGATCACTCGATGGATCGGGCCGAGTCGGGTCGCGACCGCCGTGAGCAGATCGGGTAGTTCGGCCACAAGGTCATTGCTACGCGGACGCCATACTCCGTCGACCGAACAGCTCGAGTCCATTGTGAATTCGAGTTCCTGTCGCAGCCGACGAGGATTGGGTGGGGGTCTACCCGAGTCGGTTCGGGTCAGTTGGTGCGTCATTGGTCGACGCTCCCCTCTCGGTCGCGTGGCGGGCGGATCATAGTGGCGGTAAGGCCGGTGAGCAGAATGTCCAGGCCTCGTTCGAGTTCGACGACGCCGTCGTAGGCAGCCAGGTCGGTGGCGAGACCGCGTAGCAGCGGGAAGTCGCCGATCGGCAGGCGGTGCAAGCCCAGGCGCAGCAGATCGGTTGCTTCTTCAGGGCGTTCGACGAGTTCCTGTCGTTCATTGAGGATGTGGCCGTAGAGAAAGCCGAACAGCGCGCGGTAGATGTGCAGCGCGTCGGTGCCGCTGAATTCGGCACGGGTGAGCAGCGCGAGGATGTCCTCCAGCGGACGCAGCGTGCCTACCGGTCGGAGCCCGAGTGGGGTGGCCAGCGGGTGGGTGACCAGCAGCGGAACCACATTCGGATGGTCTACCGCGAGACGGCGGAAGTCACGCGCGATGCTGCGCAGCTGGTGGCGCCAATCGTGATCGGCAGTGTCGACGGTCAACTGCTCGAGCACGATCTCGGCGACCCCGTCGAGCAGCGCCGCCTTATTCGCGGCATGCCGGTAGAGCACCATGGGGTCCCGGCCGAGGGCCGCGCCGAGGCGTCGCATCGAAAGCTGCTCGACGCTGTCGCGGTCGATGATCTCGAGCGCGGCCGCCAGCATCGCAGCCCTGGTCAGTGGAGCATTCCTGGCGTTGGCGCGGTGCGCGCTGACTGGATTCTTGGGGTAACCGACGGGTCCTTCCCTGATTCCATTCATCTGATTCAGCGCCTCTCGATGAAGCCAGCACAACTGTTAACGATGTAAGCCTACGCCGTAGACAGGCGGCGTAGATAGGGCTTAAGCTGTGGATATACCGGATCGCGCAGCGGCCGGTCGGGCGGTTTCGGCTGTCACCATCGGCGCCGCGCATCCCGAGACAGGAATATTCCGATGACGATCGAAGACAGGGTCGCCCAGCAGATTCGGGCACTCCGCACAAGGTTGCGGAAGCTGCTCGCCAAACCGGACGATGACAGTCGGCGTCGGACCGACATCGGCGGCAAGCGCCCCAACGACATAGTCGAACGCCTCTCGAGATCGCTGCGGGACGCATTCAAACGCTGACCCGATCGGGGGCATGAGCAATGGCAATCACACAGGTCGCGGTCTATGCGCATCTGACGGCGGCCGATATCGAGGCACTCGGTGACGAGCTCGATGTGATTCGCCGCGATATCACCGATCAGCGCGGTGCACGGGATGCGGCCTACATCCGCCGCACGATCGCCTTCCAGCGGGCACTCGACGCCGGGTCGCGGCTGATGATCGCGCTCAGTCGCAAGCGGACCGGTTGGATCCTCGGGACTGCCGGATTGGCGATGGCGAAGAGCATCGAGAACATGGAGATCGGCCACAACGTCTGCCACGGCCAATGGGATTGGATGAATGACCCGGAAATCCATTCCAGCAGTTGGGAATGGGATATGGCGGGTCTGTCGTCGCAGTGGCGTTATTCGCACAACTATCGCCATCACGTCTTCACGAATGTGCTCGGCATGGATGAGGACATCGGATTCGGCGTCATACGCGTGACCCGCGATGACCGTTGGCGCCCAGGGAATCTGCTGCAGCCGTTGCTGAACCTAGTGCTGGCGGCCACCTTCGAGTGGGGTATCGCACTGCATGGTAACGACTCCGAACACCTCCGCGCGGTCACCCCGGCCCAGAAGGCGATGCAGACCAGAGCGCTCCTCGGCAAGATCGCCAGGCAAGCCGGCAAGGACTATCTGCTGTTCCCCGCGTTCAGCGGGCGGCGTTGGCGGCGCACCTTGGCTGCGGACACCAGCGCCAATGTCCTGCGCAACCTATGGGCCTATCTAGTGATCTTCTGCGGGCATTTCCCCGACGGCGCAGAGAAATTCGCGCCGACCGTCCTGGAAAACGAGACCAAACCGGAGTGGTATCTGCGCCAGATGCTCGGCACCGCGAACTTCGACGCGGGCCGGGTGCTGGCCTTCCTCAGCGGCAACCTCTGCTACCAGATCGAACACCACCTGTTCCCCGACCTGCCGAGCAACCGCTACGCCGAGATCGCCCGGCGCGTGCGGGCATTGTGCGACAAATACGACCTGCCGTACACCACCGGTCCACTACTGCGCCAATATCTGCTGACGCTACGCACCATCCACAAACTGGCGCTGCCCGACAGCCTGCTGATCGCCTCCTCGGACGACGCACCCGAAACCGCATCTGAACATAAGTTCAATGGCATCGATTCGTCCACGGTCGTCAACACCGACCGGACGCCGGGCCGTCGCGGGCTGCGCACAGCGCTGCGACGACTAGCAATCAATCGGGCGCTCGTCCGCTGAGTAGCTTTTCCCGCAGTTATCGACCGCGAAAACGCACGCGGCAACCGGTCTCGTCGACTACCGTCGGCACACGCTGTGGCTCGACCACGACGAGCTACTGGACCTGATCGCCGGTATGCGCGCCGCGATCCTGCGCAGCTGGAAAGACGCAGCACCCGGCCGTCCTGTTCTACCGCGGCAACGGGAGTTAACCGGATACTTCCCACTGGGTTTCGGAGCGGTCGGGCAGGGCCTCGATCGCGACCCGCACGGCAGGCGGGAAGCCGCTGACGGCGAATTCGACTTTCCCCTCCGCACCATGGTCATCCGCGCCGTGCGACGACCGGCCGATACGGCGGCACCGCGGGCGGATCGAGTCGTAATGCGCTCGGCGGACGTCTAGCGGAAGCCGCTACTTACGCGCGGCGCCGTGCCCCCACGGCACCGGCCCTGAGCTGTGCGGAGACCGGATCAGACGGCCGGAAGGCCAACCGTCCGATCACGGTTCGCTGCGGAACTACGCAATCCCACAAGGGAATTCGAGTAGCTATCTACTCGGGTATGCACCCCTGCCCCGGCCATACGCTTCTTCCATCGTCGAAGTGCGTTACGAATCGGAGGAGAAATCATCGCCCTTGTGATTGCGGTCGATCCCCTGGATTACCCCGAATGCGGTAAGACGCACGAGCGCGGGTGCAAGGAACGACGTCACCGGTCCAGCGCAAGCTGGGTAACGTCAGGTCGGGCGGCGGACGCATTGTGTCCGAAGCCGTTGGGTACCAGACATTTACGACCTTCGGGCGTCGGTGCGGCTCGGCTCCTCGCCGCGAGGTCGCCGAACTCGGGACTCGGATGGGGTTGCCGCCACACACGGCACAATGTGGGCCGAATCGCGCAACACAGTCGAGCTACAGACCCAAGTGTAGGCGTAGCGCCCGATCGAGTTCGGCCGCAATAGTTTCGAGCGGTCGGCCCAACCACGCCCGACCGTACCTGTTCGGCTCCAGCCTTCGAGGCTCTTACTCCGGACGAACCGTAAGAATCCGCGGCCCATCCTCGGTAACGGCGACCGAATGTTCCCAGTGCGCCGCCCGACTACCGTCCAGCGTCACCACGGTCCAATCATCGTCGAGCACCTTTGTCTGCGTCGTGCCCAACGTCAACATCGGCTCGATCGCGAGCACCGATCCAACAACAAGTTTCGGCCCCTTACCCGGCGCACCCTCGTTGGCAAGGAACGGATCCATATGCATCTCCCTGCCGATGGCGTGCCCACCGTAACCGTCGACGATGCCGTAGGACCGACCGTGCTCCTTTTCGGCGGCGCGCGTACCGATTTCGATGGCATGGGACACATCGGTCAGCCGGTTACCGGGCAGCATGGCCGCGATACCCGCCTCCATCGACATCCTGGTGGCATCGCTGAGCAGCTGATCGGCCTCGATGATCGTGCCGACCCCGAAGGTCCACGCCGAATCACCGTGCCAGCCTTCGAGAATCGCGCCGCAGTCGATCGAGACCAGATCACCTTCGCTCAAGATCTCCGACGATGTCGGAATCCCATGCACCACACGGTCGTTCACCGACGCGCAGATCGACCCCGGAAAGCCGTGGTAACCCTTGAACGACGGCACGGCGCCCGCATCGCGGATCACCTGCTCGGCGATCTCGTCCAGTTCCAGGGTGGAAACACCGGGCTTGGCCGCCGCGCGCACCGCGACGAGCGCGCGGCCGACAATCGCACCGGCCGCCGCCATCGCATCCAGTTCGCCTGCCGTCCGGAACGGCACGACCTTCTTCTTGCGGTTGAAGACCATCCGGCCTCAGTGTCCCAGGGCGCGCAACGCGCGCGTGTTGACCTCGTCGATCTCACCGACACCGTCTACCGAGACGACCAGACCGTCGTAATGCTCCAGCAGCGGCTCGGTCTCCTCGCGATACACCCGGAGCCGGTTGCGGATCACATCCTCGTTGTCGTCCTTGCGACCGCGCGCCATCATCCGGGCGACCACGGTGTCCTCGGGCACAACGAAGCAGAGCACCGCGTCGAGCTTCTTGTCCATATCGGCGAGGATCTTCTCCAGCGCGTCGGCCTGATCGACCGTGCGCGGGTAGCCGTCCAGCACAAAGCCGTTCGCGGCATCCGGCTCGGCGACCCGAGCCTCGACCATGCGGTTGGTCACATCGCTGGGCACCAGATCGCCCGCGTCGATGTATTTCTGCGCCTCCCGGCCCAGCGGCGTCTGGGCGGTGATATTGGTGCGGAACAGGTCCCCGGTAGAGATGTGTGGGACACCCAGCTTGTCCGACAGGAGGTCGGCCTGAGTGCCTTTGCCGGCGCCCGGCGGTCCGAGCAGTACAAGTCTCACTTGAGGAACCCTTCGTAATTTCGATTCATCAGCTGGCTTTCGATCTGCTTCACGGTGTCCAAGCCGACGCTCACCATGATCAGCACCGAGGTGCCACCGAACGGAAGGTTCTGGGTGCCACCGGACGCGCCGATATCGAGGAACAGGTTCGGCAGGACGGCCACGAGACCGAGGTAGATCGAGCCGGGGAGGGTAATGCGGCTCAATACGAAATTGAGGTAGTCGGCGGTGGGCCTACCGGGACGATATCCGGGAATGAACCCACCGAACTTCTTCATCTCGTCCGCGCGTTCCTCCGGGTTGAAGGTGATCGCGACATAGAAGTAGGTGAAGAACACGATCAAACCGAAGTAGATCGCGATGTAGACCGGGTTGCCCGGGTTCACCAAGTATTTCTGGATGATCTCCTGCCACCAACTCTGGTCGGCGGCATTCTTCGAGGAGGTCAGCTGCGCGACCAGGTTGGGCAGATACAACAGTGAAGACGCGAAGATCACCGGAATGACACCGGCCTGGTTGACCTTCAGCGGCAGATAGGTCGAGGAACCGCCGTACATCTTGCGGCCGACCACACGCTTGGCGTACTGCACCGGAATTCGGCGCTGGCCCTGCTCGACGAAGATGACCGCGGTGACGATCGCGAACGCGGCGACACAGACCAGACCGAAGACCAGTCCACCGCGGTTCTGCAGAATGTTGTTGCCCTCGTTCGGGATGCGCGCGGCGATACCGGCGAAGATCAGCAGTGACATGCCGTTGCCGATGCCGCGCTCGGTGATCTGCTCGCCGAACCACATGACCAGTGCGGCACCGGCGGTCATCACCAGCACGATGATCACCATGCCGAAGATGCTGGTATCGGCCAGGATGTCCTTCTGGCAGCCCTGCAGCAGCTGGCCGCGGGCGGCCAGCGCGACCAGACCCGTGGCCTGCAGGATCGCCAGCGCGATCGAGAGGTAGCGGGTGTACTGCGTCATCTTGTTCTGGCCCGATTGGCCTTCTTTACGCAGTTCTTCGAAACGCGGGATGACGACGGTGAGCAGCTGGATGATGATGCTCGCGGTGATATAGGGCATGATGCCGATCGCGAAGACCGACAACTGCAGCAGCGCGCCACCGGAGAACAGGTTGATCAGCTGATAGATACCGGCGGAATCACCGCCGGAGACCAGGTCTATACATTCCTGGACGCTCTTGTAATCGACACCGGGGGACGGCAGCGAAGCACCCAAGCGGTACAGCGCGATCAACCCCAGCGTGAAGAGAATCTTCCGCCGTAAGTCCGGAGTCCGGAAGGCCGATACGAAGGCGGAAAGCACAGATCCTCCTGGCGAACGACATGGTCATGCCACGGATATAGAAAACCCATGACGAGGCTTGGCAGACAACAATTGAACTCTAACAGTGGCACCGGACGAGCTCTTCACTCGTCCGGTGCCACTATCTGCAGAGTACCGTCAGCCCAGCTCGGTGACAGTGCCACCGGCCGCGGTGATCTTCTCCTTGGCGGCGCCGGTCACCTTGTCGACGGTCACCTGGACCGCGACGCCGATCTCGCCATCGCCGAGAACCTTGACCAGCTGGTTCTTGCGAACCGCGCCGGCGGCCACCAGCTCCGCCTTGCCGACCGCGCCGCCCTCGGGGAACAGCTTGGCGATCGAGCCGACATTCACGACCTGGTATTCCACGCGGAACCGGTTCGTGAAGCCCTTGAGCTTGGGCAGCCGCATGTGAATCGGCATCTGCCCACCCTCGAAGGCGGCTGGGACATTCTTGCGAGCCTTGGTGCCCTTGGTACCGCGGCCCGCGGTCTTGCCCTTGGAGCCCTCACCGCGACCCACCCGGGTCTTCTCGGTCTTGGCGCCAGGAGCCGGACGCAGGTGATGCAACTTGATGGTCATGTCAGACCTCCTCAACTGTTACGAGGTGGCGCACGACGTTGATCAGCCCACGGTTCTGGGGGTTGTCCTCCCGAACCACGGTCTGGCGGATCTTACGCAGGCCGAGCGTACGAAGGCTCTCCCGCTGGTTCGCCTTGGCGCCGATCGACGACTTGATCTGGGTCACCTTGAGATCTGCCATAACTACCGACCTCCCGCTGCCTGAGCGCGTGCGCGCAGCATGCCCGCAGGGGCAACATCCTCGAGGGGCAGACCACGACGGGCCGCGACCTCTTCCGGACGCTGCAGCATCTTGAGTGCCGCAACCGTCGCGTGCACGACGTTGATGGCGTTGTCGCTACCAAGCGACTTCGCCAGAATGTCATGGATACCAGCGCATTCCAGCACCGCGCGCGCCGCACCACCGGCGATCACACCGGTACCGGGCGAGGCCGGACGCAGCATGACCACACCGGCCGCCGCCTCACCCTGCACCGGGTGGGTGATGGTCGAGCCGATCATCGGAACGCGGAAGAAGCCCTTGCGAGCCTCCTCGACACCCTTCTGGATGGCCGCGGGAACTTCCTTGGCCTTGCCGTAGCCGACGCCGACCAGACCGTTGCCGTCACCGACGATCACGAGGGCGGTGAAGCTGAAGCGACGACCACCCTTGACGACCTTGGAGACGCGGTTGATCGCTACGACGCGCTCGAGCTGGTTCTTGTCGGTCTGCTGGTCACGACGGTCACCACCGCCACGACGATCGCGGCCACCGCCGCGGCCGTCCCGGCTGTCGCCGCCACCGGCGGCACCATTCTGCTGTCCGGCGGGTCCGTTGCCGCCGTCACGCCTCTGACGTCCCGGCATCAGACGTTCCTTCCGTAATTGTTTGCAGTCATCAGAACTTCAACCCCGCTTCGCGAGCGGCGTCCGCCAACGCGGCGATCCGGCCGTGGTAGTCGTGACCACCACGGTCGAACACGACAGCTTCGATGCCCGCGGCCTTGGCACGCTCGGCCAGCAGTTCGCCGACCTTCTTGCTCTTGGCCGACTTGTCGCCGTCCAACGCGCGGACATCGGCCTCGATGGAGGACGCGGCGGCAATGGTCTTGCCGATCGAGTCGTCCACGAGCTGTACGTGCAGGTGACGCGAGGAGCGGTTGACCACCAGGCGCGGGCGCTCGGTGGTGCCGACGACCTTCTTGCGCAGACGGAAGTGACGGCGGGTCTTCGACAGACGACGTGCGGTAGACACGTCCTTGCCGCGCGGCTTGCGCTTGGCAATCTGGTTTTCGGTTTGCGCCATGATCACTTACCCGTCTTTCCGACCTTGCGGCGAACGACCTCGCCGGCGTAGCGGATGCCCTTGCCCTTGTACGGGTCGGGCTTACGCAGTCCGTGGATGACAGCGGAGATCTGACCGACCTTCTGCTTGTCGATTCCGGACACGGAGAACTTGGTGGGCGATTCCACCGCGAAGCTGATGCCCTCCGGGGCCTCGATCGGCACCGGATGCGAGTAGCCGAGGGCGAACTCCAGGTTCGAACCCTTGGCCGCGACACGGTAACCGACGCCGAAGATTTCCATCTTCTTCTCGTAGCCCTTGGTGACGCCCTCGATCATGTTGGCGACCAGGGTACGGGTCAGGCCGTGCAGCGAGCGGTTCTGGCGCTGGTCATCCGGGCGGGCAACCTCGAGCTGACCGTCCTCACCCTTGGTGACGGTGATCGGCTCGGCGACGACGTGGGTCAGGGTGCCCTTGGGACCCTTCACCGACACGTTCTGGCCGTCGATGGCGACCTCGACACCGGCAGGAATGGCGATGGGCTTCTTACCAATACGCGACATTTGTCCTACCTCCCTTACCAGACGTAGGCGAGGACTTCGCCGCCCACGCCCTGCTTGGCCGCCTGACGATCGGTGAGCAGACCGGTCGACGTGGAGATGATCGCCACGCCGAGGCCGCCCAGGACCTTGGGCAGGTTGGTGGACTTCGCGTACACACGCAGACCCGGCTTCGACACGCGGCGCAGGCCCTGCAGGCTGCGCTCACGGCTGGGGCCGTACTTGAGGTCGACGACGAGGGTCTTGCCCACGGTCGCGTCCTCGGTCCGGTAGTCGGCGATGTAACCCTCGCGCTTGAGGATCTCGGCGATATTCGCCTTGAGCTTCGAGTGCGGAGCCTTCACCTGATCGTGGTACGCCGAGTTGGCGTTGCGCAGACGTGTCAGGAAGTCTGCGATCGGATCAGTCATGGTCATAGTTCGACCTTGACACCTTTCTCGCTACGGTTCCCATGCAACACCGGCGTACGCATCGGCACGCCAGCCGTGGGCCTATAGCAATTCGGCGGTCCGGCCGACATTTGCCGACCGGATTGAGTTCTCATACGAGCTCTCGGTGCGAGGGCCGTCCACACGTCGATGCAGCATCGCACCAAGGACATGCGGACACAGAAGTGCCCACGCAACCGCTCTAGTGTAGGCAATGGGCTGACCAGGACAAAATCGGCCCCGACGGTTCGAGCCGCTCGCCGAAATCCACAACATATGCCGCCATACGCATATGCCTTCCGCCGCGAATCGCCCAGCCCCACCTCCAGGCGCTCTGGACACCAAACACGCGAGGAATGCCTGTTCACGCAGACATTCCGACGCCGCGCACATCGACTCACCGCACGAAACGCCGTGCCTCGAACCCGAAGGTGTGCGAGAGCCTCGAGCGGGCGGCGGGCGAGATTAGGATTGGGGGATGTCGCTGCCGCGCTTCGAACGACCCGACCTTCCCGAGTACATGACGTGGGAGGAACTCGAGCAGTTGCCCGAGGAGATTGCTCGGCAGATCGAGCTATGGGATGGGCGGGTGGTCTGGGTACGGCGTGGGCCTGCCGAGCATCAGGAATTCACCAACCTGCTGTGGAGCGGCCTGCGTCGGTGTGCACGCGGGGACATGGCCGCGAACCCGGAGCAGTGCTGGCGAGTCCACACGGAAACGAACATCTTCTTCGGCACATCGGGAAAGTCCGATTTCGTGACGCCGGACTTCCTGGTACATCGGTGCCTCCCAGTCCCTTATCAGGATGTTCGTGCTGACGACGTGCTCTTGGCCGGCGAGGTCCTGTCACCATCGAACACCCAGACCGATATCGATGAGAAGAAGGCGCGCTACGCGAAAGCGGGCATCCCCTGGTACTGGGAAGTGACGCTGGAACGCGAGCGGAGCGCCATCGCAATGGTGCGCGCATTCGCACTGGAAACAACCCACGGCGACCTCCCGGAGGGAGTCCACCCGCTGTATCCCGTGAACTACCTGCTCATCGGCAAATGGACCCCCAAGGATTCCGACGCGATAACCGCCGACTTCCCATTCCCGATCCACATCCCCTGGTCCGAACTCGAATTCTGAACCGCGGCAAGTGAATCGAGGGCCCGGAGTTGATCCCTCCAGCCGCTGTCCCATGAATGTACGGGCCTGAAAACAAGCAAGGGCACGGCCTCTGGTGGAGGCCGTGCCCTTGTTCAGTTTCGTGCGGGTGCGCTCACAAGGAGCGCAAGCTCACCAGGAGCTCTTGTGCACGCCCGGGAGTTCACCGCGGTGCGCCATTTCGCGCAGGCACACGCGGCACAGGCCGAACTTGCGGTAGACGGCGTGGGGACGGCCGCAGCGCTGGCAGCGGGTGTAAGCCCGGACCGCGAACTTCGGCTTGGCGTTGGCCTTGTTGACCAGTGCTTTCTTAGCCATGTGCTCAGTTCTCCTTGAACGGGAAGCCGAGGTGCTTGAGCAGGGCACGGCCTTCTTCGTTGTTGGTCGCGGTGGTCACCACGGTGATGTCCATACCGCGCGGTCGGTCGATGGAATCCACGTCGATCTCGTGGAACATCGACTGCTCGCTCAGGCCGAACGTGTAGTTGCCGTTGCCGTCGAACTGCTTCGGCGACAGACCGCGGAAGTCGCGGATACGGGGCAGCGCGATGGAGACCAGGCGGTCCAGGAACTCCCACATGCGGTCCCCGCGCAGGGTGACCTTCGCACCGATCGGCATGCCCTCACGCAGCTTGAACTGCGCGATGGACTTGGTGGCCTTGCGGATCTCGGGCTTCTGACCGGTGATCAGTTCCAGGTCCCGGACCGCACCGTTGATGAGCTTGGCGTCGCGCGCGGCGTCACCGACACCCATGTTCACGACGACCTTCACCACGCCCGGGATCTGCATCACGTTGGCGTAGTTGAACTCGCTGTTCAGCGCGTCCTTGATCTCGGCACGGTAGCGCGCCTTCAGACGCGGCTGAGTCTTCTCAGAGGTGGTCATGTCAGATGTCCTTCCCGTTCTTACGGGAGATCCGGACCCGCTTGCCGCTCTCCTCGTCCGCCCGGTAGCCGACACGGGTCGGCTTGCCGTCGGAGTCGACGACCATCACGTTGGACACGTGGATCGGAGCTTCCTGGGTCACGATGCCGCCCGAGGAGGCGCCACGCTGGTTGGTGGAGTTGGCAACGTGCTTCTTGATCCGGTTCACGCCCTCGACCAGGACCCGGTTCTCCTTCGGGTAGGCCTGGATGACCTTACCCTTGGCGCCCTTGTCCTTACCCGAGATGACGAGCACCGTGTCGCCCTTGTGCACCTTCATGTCAGAGCACCTCCGGAGCCAGCGAAACGATCTTCATGAACTTCTTCTCGCGCAGCTCGCGGCCGACCGGGCCGAAAATGCGAGTGCCACGCGGGTCGTTGTCCGCCTTGATCAGAACGGCCGCGTTCTCGTCGAACTTGATGTACGAACCGTCCGGGCGACGACGCTCCTTGACGGTGCGCACGACGACGGCCTTGACGACCTCGCCCTTCTTGACGTTGCCGCCGGGGACAGCGTCCTTGACGGTGGCGACGATGATGTCGCCGATGCCGGCATAGCGACGCGACGAACCGCCGAGAACGCGGATGCAGAGGATTTCCTTCGCACCCGTGTTGTCGGCGACGCGCAGTCGCGACTCCTGCTGAATCACTTCAGCCTCCTTGACCTGGATGTATACGCACGCCGGATTGCCGACCCGACGGGCATGGTCGTGTTACCACCCGAACGCGCGCCTACCAGCGGTTTTCTCGATCGGATGGATCAACCACTGGGGGTTCGTGGCCGGATTGCGGGTACAGCTCCCGCAGGCAACCGGTTCAGTGTAGGTGGATGCCCACGTCGGTCCCAAATCGGGCCCCGCAACCGCAGGCTGAACTTCCGCTGTGAAACCCGCGTGGATCAGTGCTGGCGAGCCGTCCCGTCACTACCCTCGGGACGAGCAAGATCGCCAGATGAACTGTGCGTAATCCGCATCGTCGCTGATATAGGGGGTTTCCTTGAGTTCGTCCGCGCGTTCCGCCCGGCTCGGTCGTCGTACCTTTCTGATCGCGCTCGGCGTGATTCCCGCCGCACTGGTCTCGTGCACGCGCGAGCAGTCGGTGCAGCTCACCGGGGTCGATATGCGGGGCGGGGATCAGGCGGTTCGTCCGCAGGACGATCTGTTCCGGTACGTCAACGGGGGCTGGCTGCGCGATTTCCAACTGCCGCCGGATAAGCCGTCCTACACCACCTTCGACGAGGTCGGCGACCGGGTGGAACAGCAGTTGCGCGAGATCATCGATGGCATCCACGAGCCCGAGAACGGTAGCGCCGAGCACCAGATCCGCGATCTCTACGACGCGCGGGTCGACTTGGCCCAAATCGAGCGGCTCGGCGTGACCCCGCTGGCCGATCTATTCGCGGCGATCGACGGCGCAGCAACCAAACCGGATCTGGCGAAGGTGATGGGCGGGCTGCCGATCGGCGGCCTCGTCGGCCTGTCCGTCGGGGTCGATGAGAAGAACTCGGCCGAGTACGTCGCGAACATCTCCCAGTCCGGTATCGACCCCAATATGGGCGAGCAGTATTACCGCAAGCCCGAATACGCCGAACAGCGTGCCGCCTATCAGACCTATCTGCAACGGGTCGCCACGGGCGCGGGCTTTCCCGATCCGGCGGGTATCGCCCAGCGGGTATTCGAGCTGGAGACCAAGATCGCCGCCGGTTACTGGGACGACGTTCGACTGCGCAATCCCGATGCTGTCTACAATCCGATGAACTGGTCCCAATTGACCGCGCTAGCACCGCAATTCGATTGGGAGCCGTGGCTGGCGGGCAATACCGACCGACCGCGCGCACTATTCGATCGCGTGGTGGTTGGTCAGCCGTCGTTCGTGGCGGCGACCGGAAAGCTCTGGGCCGAGGTCGATATCGCGGTCTGGCGGGAGTATCTGCGTATGGCGGTGGTCAAACAGTTCGCGGCGATGCTACCCAAGGCCATTGCCGATGCCGAATTCGATTTCGTCGGCAAGGTGCTGCAAGGGTCGCAGGAGCGTCCGGAACTGTGGAAGGACGGCATCGCCACCGTGAATGAGAACCTGAGCCAGCAGCTCGGGAAACTCTATGTGGGAAAACACTTTCCGCCCGCGGCCAAAGAGCGCGCCTTGGCGATGGTCGCCGATCTCATATCCGCCTATCGAGCCGATTTCACCGATTCCACCTGGATGTCGCCGCCGACCAGGCAGGCCGCCATCGCGAAACTCGACAAGATCGTCACCAAGATCGGCTATCCGGACAACTGGATCGACTACTCGGGGTTGACGATCACGCGCGGCAAGTTGATCGAATCGGTCCGCGCCGCACAACGTTTCGAGACCAAGCGCGGTTTCGCGCGCCTCGGCACCCCGGTCGACAAGTCCGAATGGCGGATGGCGCCGCAGCTGGTGAATGCCATGTACAACCCCAATGCCAATTCGATCACGTTTCCGGCCGCCATTCTGCAGCCCCCATTCTTCGACCCCGATGCCGCGACCGCGGTCAATTACGGCGCGATCGGCGCGGTCATCGGTCATGAGATCGGACACGGGTTCGACGATCAGGGTTCGCGCTACGACGGCGACGGCACTTTGCGCGACTGGTGGACGCCCGAGGACCGGGCCGCCTTCGAAGCCAAGACCAAGCAGCTCATCGAGCAGTACAACGCGCTGGTCCCGACGGGTCTGGACCCGAGCAAGCACGTCGACGGCGCGCTCACGGTCGGGGAGAATCTCGCGGATCTGCGCGGTCTCGGTATCGCCCTGGCCGCCCTCGGCATCGCCGATGAACGCGACGGCAAGGACAACCCGGACAATCGCACGCTGTTTTTGTCCTGGGCCCGGATCTGGCGGGAGAAATCGACAAAGCAGCATATGGAATTGCGACTGGCCATGGATCCGCACGCGCCCAACGAGTTCCGCTGTAACCAGGTGGTCCGCAATATCGACGAGTTCTACACCACTTTCGCGCTCGAACCGAGCGACAAGCTGTACCTGGCCAAGGACCAGCGGGTCTCGCTCTGATCCGACGCGCTGGCAACGCCGGAGGCGGGTAGCCTCGGGCCAGCACTATCGCGCCTGACGAGGATGCGGCCGGGACCGCATCGGGAGAGGAAATCCTCGTGACATCAACCGGTCGTCTCGGTCAGCTCGACCGTCGTGCCTTCCTGGTCGCGCTCGGGGTGGTGCCCGCGGCCGTCGCTCTGGTCTCCTGCTCGAAGGATGAGCATCCGGTGCGGCTCACCGGGGTCGATATGGGCGGCGCGGACGAGGTGGTCCGGCCGCAGGACGATCTGTACCGGCACGTCAACGGAAAGTGGCTGCGCGAGTACCAGCTGCCGCCGGATAAGGCCGCGGTCGGGGCGATCAGCGATGCGAGCGATCGGACGCTGGCTCAGCTGCGCGAGATCATCGAGGGCATCAAGGATCCGAAGCCGGGTTCGGAGGCGCAGCAGATTCGCGATCTCTACGACGCGCGCCTGGATGAGGCCGCCTTCGAAACGCTCGGCATGACACCGCTGACCGATCTGTTCGCCAAGATCGACGGCGCGGCGACCAAACCGGATCTGGCCAAGGTGATGGCGGAGCTGCCGATCGCCGGGCTGATCGGCATCGGAGTCGGCATCGATCGCAAGGACTCCAATGCCTATATCCCCACCGTCAGTCAGTCGGGTATCACGCTGAGCGAGCAGTACTACCGCAAGCCGGAATACGCCAAACAGCTCGCGGGCTACAAGACCTACCTCGAGAAGATGTCGGTGGGCGCGGGTCTCGCCGATCCGGCGGGCATCGCGCAGCGCATGCTCGATCTGGAGACCAAGATCGCGGCGGCGCATTGGGACAGCGTGCGCAATCGCAATACCGATGCCACCTACAACGTGATGAGTTGGCATGATCTGGTCGCGCTCGGACCGCAATTCGATTGGGATCCGTGGATGGCGGGCAATACCGATCGGCCGCGCTCGCTGTTCGACAAGCTCGTGGTGGCGCAGCCGTCGTTCGTGACCGCCGCCGCGCGGCTGTGGGCCGACACCGATATCGCGCTGTGGCGAGAGTTCCTGCGGGTCAATGTGATTGCGGAGTACGCCCGCTTCCTGCCCAAGGCGATCCGCGACGCGCGGTTCGAATTCGTCGGCAAGGTGCTGAGCGGAATCGAGGAGCGGCCCGAGACGTGGAAGTCCGGTGTCGGGGTCGTCAACGACAATCTCGGTGACCAACTCGGCAAACTGTATGTGGACAAGTACTTTCCGCCGGCCGCCAAGGATCGGGCCAAGGAGATGGTGGCCGACCTCATGGCCGCCTATCGGGAGAACTTCACCAATTCGACCTGGATGTCCAAGCCGACCAGGGATGCCTCGATCGTCAAGCTGGACAAGATCGAGGCCAGGATCGGATATCCGGATAAGTGGGACGACTACTCCGCGCTGAAGATCACCCGGGGCAAGCTGATCGAATCCCTGCGCGCCGTCAATGCTTTCGAATCCAAGAAGGCGTTCAACCGACTCGGCACTCCGGTCGACAAGTCCGAATGGGGTATGTCGCCGCAGACCGTCAACGCCTACTACTCACCCACCAGCAACCAGATCACCTTCCCCGCCGCTTATCTACAGCCGCCGTTCTTCGACAAGGACGCGACCACAGCGGTCAATTACGGCGCGGTCGGCGCGACCATCGGCCACGAAATCGGCCACGGCTTCGATGATCAGGGCCGCAAGTACGATGCCAGCGGTAATCGCAGCGACTGGTGGACACCGGAGGACCTGGCCGCATTCGAGGCCAAGACCAAACAGCTGATCGAGCAATTCGATGTACTGGTCCCCGAGGGCCTCGATCCCAAATACCACGTCGACGGCGCGCTCACCGTTGGCGAAAATCTCGCCGACCTGCGCGGCCTGCAAATCGCCGTCGAGGCCTACCGCATCGCCGCAGAACGCGAGGGCATCGACCCCGATTACCAGCAGATGTTCCTCTCCTACGCCCGCAGCTGGCGCGAAAAGCAGACCGAGGAATCCACCATCAGCCTGCTCCAGGACGTCCACGCGCCCAACGAATTCCGCTGCAACCAGATCGTCCGCAATATCGCCCAGTTCTACAACAGCTTCGCCGTCAAGGAAGGCGACAAACTCTTCCTCCCGGAGAACCAGCGCATCACCCTCTGACAATCACCTCCCATGAAGCCCGGCCCCCACGCCGGGCTTCATTCGTGGAGAAACGCTCGCGAGCGAATAGGGTGCGCCGCCGAGGCGAGCGGGTCAGAAGGCGCTGCCGGTGGAGGGGCGGGGGAAGTAGCCGGGCCAGCCGAACAAGTAGCCGGGGTAGCTGGGGTAGCCGGGGTAGCTGCGCTGGCCCCAGCCGCCGTGGCCGCCCCAACCGCCGTGGCCGCCCCAGCCACCATGACCCCAGCCGCCGTGACCGTGGATGTCGTCAGCCTGATCCACCTGCACGATCGCCGGGCCCTGGGTGTCGGCCGTATCGGCGAGCGCCGGGCCCGCGACCGCGGCGATCGGGGCCAAGGCAAGCACGGAGGTGATGGCGATGCGGGCGACCATGGGGCGGACGCGTCGGGCGGAACTCTTTTGGTTCATCGGAACTAACCTCAATTCGGTATGCGTCAGTCGTGCGAAGACCCGTGTGCTCACGGGTTCGACGTCGATGCCTCCCGGACGAGAGGATCATTTATTGACGTCATTTAACGTACCGCTAGATAGCGGCACGTTCAATAGGTTCGCAACAGATGACGTGACAGCAAATCGCAGGGCGCTCGGTGGAACTAGCAATGTAGGTTAGGCTGGCCTTTGCTTTGCGGCTCGAACGGAGCCGAGTCGGGGGATTCCTCGATGAAGGAGAGGGTGACGATGGAGTCTGTTCGGACGTCTCGTGGCTGGAAATCGGCGGTGGTTGCTGTACTGGCCGGTGCGCTGACCTTGGGCATTGCCGCCTGCGGGTCGTCGAGCGATGACGCGGGGTCCGATAGTGGCGCACCCGTCACCATCACCCACGCGCGCGGCACGACAACCGTCCATGCCACCCCGAAAAAGATTGTCACGCTGGGGAATCAGTGGCTGGATTCGACACTGGCGCTCGGCGTGACCCCAGTTGGCTATGTCGACAATGTCGCCTCCGTATCCAAGAGCACCCCGGCATGGGAGCCGAAATCGCTCGGATCAGCGAAGGCCTTGAATACCACTGGCAATATCGCCGAGCAGGTCGCGGCGCTGGAGCCGGATCTGATTCTGGTGGACGGATTCCTGGCCGACCAGAAGACCTATGACGAGTTGTCCAAGGTCGCCCCGACGCTGCCCGCACTCACCTCCTCCTCGATCCA
Organism: Nocardia sp. NPDC050630; assembly: GCF_044457245.1. NCBI lineage: Bacteria > Bacillati > Actinomycetota > Actinomycetes > Mycobacteriales > Nocardiaceae > Nocardia > Nocardia sp. NPDC050630. Next base: position 180,536 of record NZ_JBITGN010000003.1, on the reverse strand, counting down.
GCCCTGGCAGGACCTGGTTACCACGCTCGGCAAGGTACTGCACAAGGAAGAAGACGCGACGCGGGTGATCACCGACGTGGACAAGAAGGTGGAATCCATCGGCCAGGCCAATCCGGGCCTGCAGGGCAAGACCTTCGCGAGCACCTGGTTGGCCAGCCCAGCTCAGCTGATGGTGCTGACCGATCCGAGCGACGGGTCGAGCAAGATCTTCACCCAACTCGGACTGAGCATTCCGAAGAACCTCACCGATCAGCCGTCGAGTCAGGGCAGACTCGCGCTGTCGCCGGAACGAGTCGACGAGCTGACCGCCGATCTGTTGCTCGCTGGCTACTCCCCCGGTATGGACGACAAGTACCGGCAGCTGCCCGGATACGCCGATCTGCCCGCGGTGAAGAAGGGTGCGGTGGTCTTCCTCACGGTGCAGGAGATCAGCGCCGTCAACCAACCGACCGCGCTCTCAGTGCCCTATCTGCTGAACAAGCTGGAGCCTGCTTTCGCCAACGCGGCGAAATAGGTTCAGCGCCGGAGATTCGACGCGCACCAGCGCGGGGCCCTTCGGCGCTCAGCGCGCGGCGACGAGTTCGTCGGCCTCGGCGAGTTCGGCCAGCTCTTCCTCGACGTACTCATCGCCCGCGAAGTACGCGGCCGCGGCGGCCAGGAACATCATCACAGCGGCCGAGACGAATACCACGATCAGACCCGAGTGGAACGGCCCGGTGAGCAGATTCGGGAAGAATTCCTGACCGGTGAGGGTGTCCGCATTAACCCCTGGCTTGGCCAATTCGCCGCTGGGTCCGAGCAATTCCTGGATCGGGTTGTAGCCGAGGAAGGCGGCGAACATACTCGCGACGGGCGGCAGATCGGCGAGTTGGGACGCGGCGCCCGCGGATACGCCCTGGGCGCGCAGACCGCTGTCGAGTGCCGAGGGCAGGCTGGCGGCCAGGCCGACGACCATGAGCGAGAAGAAGATTCCCATCGACAGCGCATTGCCACCGTTGAACAGGGTGCCGCGCATACCCGATGCCGCACCGCGCTGGGACGCGGGCACGCTCGACATGATGGCCGCGGTATTCGGCGAGAAGAACAGTCCGCAGCCGATGCCGTTGAGCAGCACGATGGTGGCGAATACCCAGTAGTTGAAGTCGACCGGGATGACCAGCAGCCCCAGGAAGGTGAGCCCGGCCAGCGTCGCACCGCCGGTGGTGAACCGGCGCGATCCGTAGCGATCCGACAGCCAGCCCGAAACAGGTCCGGCGGCAAGGAATCCCACGGTCAGCGGCAACAGATAGATACCCGCCCACAGCGGCGTGGATTCGTAGTCGTAGCCGTGCAGCGGCAACCAGATGCCCTGCAGCCAGATGATCAGCATGAACTGCATGCCGCCGCGGCCGATCGAGACCATCAGATTGGCGAAATTGCCCAGGCCGAATGCGCGGTTGCCGAACAGCGACAGGTGGAACATCGGCTCGGCGACCTTGGTCTCCACCACACAGAACGCCGCGAGCAATGCGATGCCGCCGAGCACCGCACCGAGCACCCACGGGTTGGACCAACCGGTGGGGTGTCCGCCATAGGGCTGGATGCCGTAGGTGATGCCGGTGAGCAGCGCGGTCAGACCGAGGCCGAAGGTGATGGTGCCCACCCAGTCGACCTTGCCCTTGGTGCGCGTGCCCACTTCGTGCAACGAGCGGTAGGACCAGATCGAGCCGATCACGGCGATCGGCACGCTGACCCAGAACACCGCGCGCCAATCCCATTCCGAAAGCACGCCACCGATGATCAGCCCGAGGAAGGAGCCCGCGACCGCGGCGACCATATTGATGCCGAGTGCGGTACCGCGCTGTTTGGCCGGGAAGGCGTCGGTGAGGATGGCCGTCGAGTTGGCCGTCAGCATGGCGCCGCCGATGCCCTGCAGCACGCGCCAGACGATGATCCACATCGCGCCCGACCCACCGTGGAATGGATCGAAGGACAGCGCGACCGAGGTCACCGCGAAGACCGCGAAGCCGAGGTTGTAGATCCGGACGCGGCCGAAGATATCGCCGAGCCGCCCGAACATCACCACGAGCACCGCGGTGACGAGCAGGTAGCCCATCAGCATCCACAGCAGGTAGCCGACATTGCCCGCTTCCAAGGGATTCAGTCCAATACCTCGGAAGATCGCGGGCAGCGAGATCAGCACGATCGAGGCATTGACCGCGCTGAGCAGCACACCGAGGGTGGTGTTGGTCAGCGTGATCCACTTGTAGTTCGGATGATCGCGGTCGTAGCGCAGGCGGCGGCGAATGGTCTGGACATCATCCAGATCGAGATCGGCGGATGGAATCGTCACGGCAGCCCCTTGCTGATTGTTACCTCCGGAAACTATATAGTTAGCCGATGTAACTATCAACTGAAGGCCCGCTCAGTGGACTCGTCAGGCCTGCGCTGCCTTGCGGTAGCCGCGGACCGCGAAGGCGCCGAACACCAGGGCCAGCCCCGCGGACCAGGCGATTGTCTGCAGCAGCGCAGTGGCGATGGGACCACCGATCATGCAGCCGCGCATTGCCTCTATGGCGCAGCTCATCGGCTGGACACGCACCACCGGCTGCAGCCAGCCCGGGTAGTTCTGCACCGGCACGAACCCGGAATTGAAGAACATCCCGAGCAGCACGAGTGCCGAGAACAACTGCACGACTTTGTCGCCCGCCTTGCTGACGCCGACCGTGATCACCATGGTGGCGAAGCCGGGAATCAGCAGCACCGGAACGGCGAGCGCGCCGAGCACACCCGGCCAGCCCTGCTCGAAGCGCAATCCGAGCGCCACGCCGAGGGCGACCACGACGACCGTCGCGATCAGCGTGCGTCCGCATTCGGCGAGCAGTCTGCCGATCAGTCCGGCCGCGCGGTGCACCGGCAGCACCCAGATGCGCCGCAGCAGCCCGCTTTCCCGCTCCGCATAGAGTGAAAGGCCGGTGCCCATGGCGCCGTACATCGCGCCGGTGACCGCGATCATCGGGACAAAACCGTAGATGGCGTCCACGCCGGAGGATGCGCTCAAGAATTTGTGCAGCACCAGTTGGTACATCAATAGCAACAGCACCGGCAGGATCAGCGTCGAGGTCAGCACCTCCTGCTCGCGCGGCCAGCGCCGCAGCAGTCGGCCCGTTTCGACGAAGCTCTGGTCGATCAGTGCCTTCACGGCCGCCGCCTTTCCACCGAGACCGATATCGCGGTGAAGGCCACGATCAGGCCGAGAATCCAGACCGCCGCCACGGTGACGGCCGAGGTGTATTCGCCGCTCGCGAGATCACGCAGGGCGGCAGCGGCCTGGGATACCGGCTGATTGCGGACGAAGGGCTGAATCCAGCCCGGAAAGCCCTCGGCCGGAACGAAACCCGTGGACATCATGATGAGTAGCAATTGCGGTGCCAGCAGCGCGGACGCGCCGATTTCCGGCTTGCCGGTGGCCACGCCGAGTGTGTCGGCACCGATCACCAGTGCCACAGCGAAGGCCAGCGACAGCACGACGAAGATGAGAGCCGCTGTGCCACTGTGGAATCGGAATCCGAAGACCGTGCCGATAATCAGCGCTCCGGCGAGTCCTACCAGCGCGCGAACCAGATTCGCGGACATCCGGGCGGCCAGCGGGACCCAGGATTTGACCGGCATGGATCGCATGCGAGTACCCATGCCGCTGAAGGTGTCTCGGGCAGCGCGATCGCCCGCCGACATGGCGGTGAAGAACATCCCCTGCAGCACGATTACCGGCAGCAGGTACTGGGCGTAGTCCGCACCGGCCTGCTCCATCGACTTGCGCAGCGGGACATAGAAACAGACGAAGAAGATCATCGGCGCGACGAAACCGAAGGGCAGATCGCCCTCACGGACCGCAGCGCGCACGGTGCGGCCGCTCAGTGCGGTCCATTGCATTCCGGCGGGAATGGCGACTGATTCGGTCATGCGGTCACCAACCCCGGTTCGTCGGTGGTGAGCTTGATGAAGACCTCATCGAGTGACGGTCTGCGCAGGGCGATATCGATGAGTTCGATATCGGCATCGGTAATGCGGCGCAACGCCTCGGCCAATGTGGCGGCACCGTCTGGAGCCGGAAGCGAAACCCGGTCCTTGGATTCGGCGACCGTTACCGTGCCGAGGTCGTCCAGCGCGGTGACCACGGCGGGCACGTCACCGGCATCGACCGGAACGACCTCGCAGTAGCTCGAACCCGAGCGGGCCTTGAGTTCGTCCGCGGTGCCCTCGGCGATCACGCGGCCCTTATCGATGACGATGATGTTGTCGCTCAACGCATCCGCCTCTTCGAGATACTGCGTGGTGAGCAGGATCGTCACCCCCTGCTCCTTGAGCGAACGCACCAGCGACCAAACTCCCTGTCTGCTCACCGGATCCAGGCCGGTAGTGGGTTCGTCGAGGAAGACGACCTCGGGCAGGCGCACCAGGCCGCAGGCGATATCAATGCGTCTGCGCATACCGCCCGAATAGCCGCCGACACGACGATCAGCCGCCTCGGTCAGATCGAACTGTTCGAGCAACTCCGTGGCCCGGAGCTTGGCCTGCTTCGGGCGCAGACCCATCAGGCGACCGAAGAGGACGAGGTTCTCCCGGCCGGTCAGCACCTCGTCCAGGGCCGCGTACTGGCCGGTGAGCATGATGCATGCCCGCACGGCCGCGGCCTCGCGCACCACGTCGTGGCCCGCGACCAGGGCGCGGCCCGCATCGGGCTTGGTGAGCGTGGACAGGATGGAGACCGTGGTGGTCTTGCCCGCGCCGTTCGGCCCGAGTACGCCGAGCACACTTGCGGTGGGCGCCGAGAAACTCAGGCCGCGCACGGCATGGACGTCGCCGAAGGACTTGCGGACGTCCTCGACCACGATGGCGTTTTCGATCGCGTTCATCGTTCTCCCGGAGTTGCGCTTGGTATGGCGGCGGCCACTGCGGTGATGCAGCGCTGCCAGATGGTGGCGAAACGGTCGATCTCGGTGGCCTCGAAAAGTGCGTCGCTCCAGCGGAACAGGGTGGCCAGCTGGGGTCCGTCGGCGCTCGGATAGACAGCGACGATGAGGTCGAGCGCGTAGCGCAGCGGCATATCCGGTTCAGGGGCCACCGGAAGCCGTTGGTGCAAGGTGAGATCGGTGATGGGGGTCCATGGGCCCGCTGTGCCCGCCGTGAGATCCATACGGCCCAGGTAGTCGAGCATTACTTGCGGGTCTGCCTGCGATTCGGTGTCGCCGTAACGGAGCAGGCCGTAGTCCAAACCCTTGTTCGGGACGCTGTCCAGCTGTGCTGCAACGGCTTTCAGTAAGGCTGCCGCTCGGGCAGGATCATGCTCAGCGCTGGTGATGTCGAGTGTCGAGCCCACGCCGACGCGCAGTGGGTACACGGTGGTGAACCAGCCGACCGTCCGTGATGTGTCGGCATCGCCGACGATGGCATCTTCGCGGCCGTGCCCCTCGAGGGCGACCAATGCGCCGGTTGAGTCGTCCTGGTTGCGTTCGGCTCGCCAAGTGGTGAGTGCGATCGTCAGTGCGGTGAGCAGCAATTCGTGCATGCCGAGGTCGGCGCCGAGACCATCGAGGATGCGGCCGGTGGTGGCGATCGGCGTGAACGATGGGGTGAGGCGGTAGGCGGACCAGGTGTCGCGGGTCGGATCCGGATGGCGTAGGCCCAGTTCCGGATCGGGGCCGGTCAGTTGGTGGGACCAGAAGTCGCGTTGGCCTGCTACTTCCGGTGCGCCGCGGCGCTTGTCGAGCAGTGCGGCCCAGCTGCGATATCCGATGAATTCTGGTGCGACAGCAGGTGTTTGCCCTGCCGTGAGTTGCGACCATGTGTCGGCGAGATCCGCGAGGATAATGTGCCAGGAGACCGGATCCACGGCGAGATGGTGGATAGATAGCAGCAGCACATCGGGGCCCACGAAGCGGACGGCCTGAATCATGGTGCCCGTCTCCGGATCGATGCGGTCGATCGCCGCTCGCGCATGCTCTTCGAGGACCGGGCCCAAGTCACCGAAGACCCGGACCTCGTGCAGAATATCGGCGGCGCGCACGCTGCCCTGCGCCCTGGTTTCGAAACCGGTTGTCGACAGCTGGCCACGCAGCATGTCGTGACCGTCGAGGAGTGCCTGCAGCACCGCTTCCAACTCGGCCCGCTCCGCCTCGGCGGGCAGCGATACCAGTGTCGAGAGTGCGAGTCGGCGGAAGCCGCCGTACTCGAACATCCAGGACATGATCGGTGTCGGAACTACCGCGCCGATTTCGGACGGAGCGTTATCTCGTTGTGCCGCACTGGAATCCATGGCCGCCGCCAAATCGCGGATGGTGGGATTGGTCATGACCATGGCGGGGCTGACCGAGAGTCCAGCGCGTCGCACCGCGTTCACCAGGGAGATGGCGACAATGCTGTCCATGCCTAGTTCGATGAAGTCGTCGTCGATGCCCGGCGTGGTACCGCCCAGTGTCTCGGCGAGCGCGCGGCACAGGGTTCGCTCGGTGTCGGTGCTCGGCGGAGTGCGCTGAGCGGAACTCCGCAGTGCCTCCAGTCCCAGCGCGTGCAGAGCGCGGACGTCGAGTTTGCCGTTAGGGGTGACCGGTAGCTCGGGCAGCGCAAGGACCCGCGCCGGAACCATATATGCGGGCAGGCGCTCGGCGAGTCCGGCACGCAAGTTGGCCGAATCAGCGGTGACCGCGAAGGCGACGAGACTCGGCCCGCTCGGGCGCTGCACAACCAGCACAGCGCCCGCACGCACCTGCGGTAGTTGCAGCAAAGCCGTTTCGATATCGCCGATTTCGATTCGGTAGCCGCGGATCTTGACCTGGTCATCGGCGCGGCCGAGATAGGCGAGATCGCCATTCCGCAACTGCCGCACCAGATCACCCGTGCGATACATGCGCGCGCCGGGCCGGAAGGGGTCGGCGACGAAGCGATCCGCCGTGATCGCCGCCTTGCCGATATAGCCGCGCGCCACCTGCGCACCCGACAAATACAGCTCACCGACGACACCGCGCGGCACCGGCCGCAGCATGGCATCGAAGACATAGGCGCACATGCGATCCACCGGTCCGCCGATCGTGGGTTGGGCACTGCCCGGCTCGTTGCGGCCGGTATTCACGGTCGCGACCACCGCCTCGACCGTGGTCTCGGTGGGTCCGTAGCAGTTGTAGACCGCGGTGCCCGGCAGCGCGCGCAGTTGCTCCCACATGGACGAACCGATCGCCTCGCCACCGAGGGCCAGCACGGTCAGCCGCTCACCATCGACCAGACCGGCGGCCGAGAGCTGGGTGAACATGGACGGCGAAGTGTCGATCATATCGATCTCGTGCCGGATGATGCCGTCGACGAGGCCCTGCGCATCACGCATTTCGGTCTCATCGAACAGGTGGACGGTGTGGCCGTCGAATAGGCCGATCATGGGCTGCCAGGAGGCGTCGAAGCTCAGCGACCAGGCGTGTGCGATGCGCAGGCGGCGACCGAGACGGCTCACTGCCGGGCGGTAGACGCGGTCGCGGTGGTCGGTGAAGTAGCTGGTCAGAGCGGCGTGGGTGCCGATGACACCCTTGGGTTCGCCGGTCGAGCCGGAGGTGAAGATGAGGTATGCGGCAGTATCGGGAGCGACCGGATGGTAGGGCGCGATGGTGTGGTGCGAGATTCGTTCGGCTACGGCGGGATCGTCGAGTACCAGGACCGGGTGTGCGGTTTCACCGAGCAGGTCTGCGGACTCCCGCACCGTCAGAACGAGTTTCGGGTCCGCTCGGCGCAGGATGGATTCGATGCGTGCTGCCGGTGCCGAGATATCCACCGGCACATAGGCTCCCCCTGCTTCCAGTACAGCGAGGATCGCGATGATGGACCGTGCGGATCGCGGTAGCGCCAGGGCAACAACGGTTTCCGGACCGATACCGCTGGCGGTCAGCTCATGTGCCAGCCGCCCAGCGGCCGCACGCAATTCACGATAGGTGTAGCAATCCCAACCGGTGCGCAGGGCGATCGCATCTGGAGTGCTGGCCACCTGGGTGAGGAAGAGCTGGTAAACCGTGCCATCCGCGCGGTCCTGCCTCGCGACGGCGACTTTCTCATCGGCCAGCAGCAGGTCCAGCGCATCGGGGCTCGAATCGCCATGATCGGGCAGCTGACGCAGCACCGATAGGATCCGCTCACCGATATCGCCGACCGGGAAGTGTGGCAGCGCTTCGGCAATCGCCTCGAGCATCACGACGAGCGTGCCGTCGTTCACATGCGACACCACCGAAAGCGGATAGTGCACCAGACTTTCCATCGCCACCGGCAGGAACCGGGTGCCGCTCGCGGTGACGATCGGATCGGTGGCCGCGCCGATGGGTGCATTCTCGAAGACGAACAGCACATCGAACAGCGCACCGTGCCCGAGCGCGCGCTGAATAGTCGACAGGCTGACATAACCCGCATCCCGCATGGCCGCCGATTCGCGCTGTAGCTGCGCACATTGCTCGGTCACGGTGCGGGCCCGGTCGATGAGGACGCGCGCGGGCACCGTATTGATGAACAGTCCGATCATGGTTTCGACGCCGGGCAGCGCATCCGGACGGCCGGAAATGGTGGTGCCGAAGACGACATCGCGTCGATCGGTGAGCCTGCCGAGCACGACCGCCAAGGCGAATTGGACGACCGTGCTCATGGTCAGGCTGTTCGCACGTGCCCACCGCACCAGCCGTGCGGTTTCGGCGTTATCCACACTGAATCGGCTGCGGCGTGGAATCGCCGCGCCGACTTCGGTTGCGGTACCACCGGCCAGCATGAGCGGACCGCTCAGCGGCGCGAGGTATTCGGTCCAGCTGCGGGTGATGACGGCGGTGTCCTGCGCGGCCAGCCAGCCGATGTAATCGCGGTACGGCCGCGCCGGTGGCAGTGAATTCGCCTGTCCGCCAGCCTCGTATACCGCGATCAGCTCGCGGAAGAACAACGCGACCGCCCAGCCATCCATCAGGATGTGATGCGCGGTCACGATCATTCTGCGCCGCTCGCCGGGCAGTGTCACCAGCGTAATGCGCAGCGCGGGACCGCGAGACAGATCGAACCGCCGCTGCCGGTCGCCTTCGGCAATGGCATCGAATTCCGATGGTAACGCGGAAATTTCGAACCAGGGCAGATCCACCCAGGTCGGCACGATCTGCACCGGCTTGGGTAGATCCTTATCCCAGAACGAGGCCCGCAGATTGGCGTGCCGCTCCAGGATGGCCTCGGCGCTGCGACGTAGCATCGGCACGTCGATCGGACCGCCGATATCGATGACGAACTGCATCGTGTACAGATCAACCCCGTCGGCTGCCAACCGCGCCAACGAGAACAGCCCCTCCTGTAGTGGGCTGAGCGCGAGCACATCCTCGATTTCGGCCGGGACGCTCCGGTCCACCGTCATCGCAACACCTTTCGGCCCGCAGTCATCGCATCGCTGGTCGTCCCGAATGCTCGGAAGTAGTCGCCCCTCATTGCGACTGCTTCCATGCCGCGCCCAAGGTGGCCAGCGCGTCGGAGCTGAGGCCGGATACGCTCATCGCGGCATGCTGGTGCTGGTCAGGTGGTGCCGCATCGGGCTGGCCGTCATCGCTGTTCGCCTCAGCTGCCGCACCGAAGGTGTCGCCGATGGTCGTGGTCATCCCCGCCGTCACCGCCTCGTCGACCGCGGCCGCGAGCTCGGCAATGGTGATGTGCTCGAAGACGAGCTGTGGAGACAGCGGAAGGCCGAGCTGATTGGCGCGTGTCGACCACTGAATGGAGATCACACTGTCGCCGCCGAGCGCGAAGAAGCCGTCCTCGGCAGTGACATCCTCGATCTCCAGCAACTCCTCGAGGATCGCGATGAGCTGCTGTTCGGTCTCGGTGTGCTCGGCATCGGGCGATGGTGTGCTCGTCCTGGTTTCACCGACGCTATCGGTCCTGAACACCAGTCGCCCCGAGGTATCCCAACGCGCCCGCTGCTCCGTGCGGAACAACCGGGCACCTGGCAGGTACGGGTCGTCGATGAACGCATTTGCCGCCTCCTCGACATAACCCTGAGCAAGTCCGGCACCACCGACGTACACCTCGCCGTCAACGCCGGGCGCAACCGGTCGCAGGGCTTCATCCAGCACCAATACCCGCGCCCCCGGAATGGGACGCGCACGTGCGCTCCCGTCGACCGCACCGCGTGCCACCGCGCCCGCGTACTGCGGAATCCGGAAGTCGAAGGTCGCGACCGAACCGGCCGCCAGCGCGGGCAGTAGGTCGGGAAGCGCTGCGGGCCAGCCGGTTCCGATGATCTGCCAGCTGCGCACCGACGGCAGCATGGAGACGCCGGTGTGCACGAACCGCGACAGCGTGACGGGCTCGGCGACCACATGGGTGACCGAATGCGTAGCGATCAGCTCGACCAGCGCGACCGGATCTTCGCGTTGCTGTTCGGTGGTGAGGATCAGCGTCGCCCCGTCGACGAGCGCGGCCAGCAACTCGACCTCGATCTCGGAACCCGCCCAGGGGATGGCAACGAGTCGCACATCTGCCGAACCCATTGCCCGGTCGAGCGGTGCGCCGCGGCGATCGGCGGCAATGGCCCGTCGATCGGCTACCGCGGCGGCTATGGCCTCCCGGCCCAGCACAACGTGCGAAGCCGAAATGGTCCCATCGGTATTCGCTATCGCGTCCAGTGCGGCGAGCCGTCGCACCACCCCGGCCGCCGAAACACCTTCGGGCACCTGTGCCACGCCTCGATCGAGACGTTCGAACAGCTCGCCATAGGTGAGGGTCTCGGTACCACAGCGCAGCGCGATCCGATCGGGCGGAACACCGCGACCACGCCGGATCAGCTCGGCAAGGCCGGGCAGCCAGGACAGCTCCACACCGGTGGCCCATTCACCGAGGACCCGCTGCCGCTCGGCCGCGGGCATGATGTCGAGTTCACCGACGGTGCTATCCGGGTTATCAGCAAAGGCCGTGAGAACGCGAAGCATGCGCTGCGCGAACAACTCCCCGGTCGCAGGATCGTACAGATCGGTATTCACGATGATGCTGGCATCGAAGCCGCCGTCGGACCCCGCGAAGAAATTGATGCTGAGGTCCAGCAGCGAGATGTCGAAGTCCAATGGCAATACCGTCAGTGCGGTGTGCGCGTCCAAACCCTGACCCGTGCCGTCCCAGTTCTCCTCGCGGAAGTGCATCATGGCCTGGAACAGCGGGTTCCTGGATCGGGACCGGACCGGATTCAGTGCGTCGACCAGGCGTTCCATCGGAATGTCCTGGTTGCTGTACGCGCCGAGTGCGGTATCGCGGGAGCGCTCCAGCACGGTCCGCAGCGTCGGATCGCCGGATAGGTCATTGCGCAGTACCACCATATTGGCGAGCAGGCCCACCAATTCGGCAGCGGCCGGATCGACTCGACCCGCGATCGGCGTGCCGAGCGGAATATCCACCCCCGCACCGAGTTTGTGCAGCAGCGTCGCGACCGCGGCTTGGTAGAGCATGAACTCGCTGCCTCCGCCCGCCTCGGCGAGGGCCTTCAGCTTGCCGCGCAGTGCCGCGGGCACGGCGAACGGCACCACATGTCCGTTTTTGCCGAGTACGGCGGGGCGCGGGTGGTCCAGGGCGACATTGATCTCGGCGGGCAGACCAGCGAGGGTGTCGCGCCAATAGTCCACCTGCGTGCCGAGCGTCTCGACGACCTCGCGCTGCCACAGCGCATAGTCGGCGTACTGAACGTCCGGGGACGTCCAGTCCGGAGCAGCGCCTGCGATGCGTGCACGGTAGGCGGTGCCGAGATCGTCCAGAATCGTCCGGAACGACCAATGATCGGCCACCAGATGGTGAACGAGCAGTGACAGCACATGCGTCTTGGCGTCCAGCACGAAGACTCGCGGCCGAATCAGCAGCTCGGTAGCGACTTCGAAGCAGTGACCACCCGCTGCCGCGAGTTCGGAGCGCAGTTTTCCTGGATCGTCGAGCTCCACCACCGGCACCTCGATCGGACCGGCGGGTAGCACCAATTGGTATGGGACACCGCAGTTCTCGGGGAAGACAGTGCGCAGCACCTCGTGCCTGGCAACGACATCGGCGAGCGCGGCAGTCAGCGCATCGAGATCCAACGGACCATCGACCCGCACCGCGAATGGAATATTGCCGATCGCACTCGGCCCCTCCAGCTTGCGCTGGAACCACAGTGCGAGCTGCGAGTACGACAGTGGAATATGCTCGGGCCGTTTGCGTTTCAGCAGCGGCACGGCCGCTGTGCTGCGCGCCGGTGTGGTCTCGATGAGGGCGGCAAGGCCCGCGACGGTCGGTGTATCGAACGGTGCGCGCACATCGATCTCGACACCGAACTCGGTGCGAATCCGCACCACCAGACGGGTGGCCAGCAGCGAATGCCCGCCGAGTTCGAAGAAGGAATCGTCCGCGCCGATCTGCTCGCGGCCGAAGATCTGCGCGAACAGACCTGCGAGGCGGATTTCGGTGGCCGTGCTCGGCTCCCGGTAGCGGTGCGCGGTGGCGCGTTCCGGATCCGGCAGCGCGCGACGGTCGAGTTTGCCGTGCACGGTCAACGGGATTTCATCGATCACCGCGAAGGCGCTGGGCACCATGTACTCCGGCAGCGTCGCGGCGGCATGCCTGCGCACCCCGTCGATGTCGAGCGTCGACTCCGAAAGTCCGTTGGCCGCGACCACATAGGCGGCGAGCATCGCACCGACCGCGGCATCATCGACCGCGATGACGACACAATGGCCGACGCCCGGATAAGACGCGATGGCCGCCTCCACCTCGCCGAGTTCGATCCGGAAGCCACGCACCTTGACCTGCTCATCGGCCCGGCCGACGAATTCGATCTCACCATGGGCATTGCGCCGCGCTAGATCTCCGGTCCGATACAGCCGAGCGCCCGGCGCGAACGGATCGGCAACGAACCGCTCCGCCGTCGAACCACGCCGATTCAGGTATCCGCGCGCCAATTGCGCTCCACCCAAATAGATCTCACCCACCACACCCGATGGCACCAGCTGCAGCGCCGCATCCAGCAGATATACCGTGACGTTCTGATTCGGCACACCGATCGGCACGATCCGAGTGCCCTGCGGGCCTTCCACATTCATATGCGTCGCACACACCACGGCCTCGGTCGGACCGTAATGATTTCGGAGCTCGGCATCGAAGACACCGGCGAACTTGTCGGCCACCTCACCGGGCAGCGCCTCACCGCCCACCGGAACATGCCGCAGCGCACGCCATTCGCTCACCTCGGGCAGTAGCAGGAAGGTACTCAACATCGACGGCACCATATGCAGCACCGTGACCCCGCAGCGGGTGATCAACTCGGCGACGTAGGGAATATCGCGGAAGGCATCGGGTTTCGGGATGACCAATCGGGCGCCGAGCGTCAACGTCACGAAGATATCGAGCAGGGAGGCATCGAAGCTCACCGAAGAGGACTGCAGCAGCCGGTCCTCGGCGGTCATACTCCATTCCGCGACAAAGCCCGCGAGATGCTCGGCGATCGCGGCATGGGGTACCGGCACACCCTTGGGCTTTCCGGTGGATCCGGAGGTGTAGATGACGTACGCGAGGTGGCCGGGCAGCAGCGGCCGCACGCGGTCCGCATCGCCGGGATCGGTGTCGGGGAGTCCGACGGCCGCGGATTCGGCGGCATCCAGCTCCTCTCGACCGAGCACCAGCCGGGGTTGCGCGTCCTCGACCAGGTAGTCGATGCGGTCCTGCGGATAGGCCGGATCGATGGGTAGATAGGCCGCACCGGATTTGAGCACACCCAGCACCGCGACCACGAACTCCACCGAATTCGACAGCCGCAGCCCGACGATGTCCTCGGTACCGAGCCCACGCCCGATCAGCCAATGCGCCAAGCGATTGGCGCGCCGATTCAGTTCGGCGTAGCTGAGTTCGGTGTCGTGTTCGGCGGGGGCGACGATGGCGAGCGCGTCGGGCGTGGCCGCGACCTGGTTTTCGAAGAGCGCGACCATAGTGGTCGGTTCGGCCGCGACAATCGGGCCGTGCGACAGCGCGAGGATCGCGGCGCGATCGGCCGCTCCGAGCATATCGATATCACCGAGCCTGCGATCCGGATTCGCGAGTGCGCTGTCCAGCAACTGCAGGTAGTGGCCGAGCAGCTGTTCCACCAGGGCGCGGTCCAGATCGGCGATCCGGTATTCGGCCTCCAGGTAAGCGCCATCGGCTTCGGTGACAACGGTCAGTCCCAGCGGAACCTGCGCCACCGCACTGCCGAGGTCGAGCAGTGTCGCCTCGACCCCTGCCAGGTCGAAACCCTGTGCGCTCCTGCGCATTCCGAAGCCGAGTCGGACCAGCTGTTCCAACCCGTCCCGGCCGCCGATGCGATCCGGATTCGCCTCGCGCACAACGCGATCGATTCCGACATTCTGGTGCGCGAAGGCACCGAGGCAGGTGTCGCGAATGGTGTCGGTGAAGCGGGCGAAGGTGTCCTCGGCGCCGATGGTGGCGCGCAGCAGTAGCGTATTGCCGAAGTAGCCGATCAACGATTCGGCGGCATCGCGGCGCACCGTCACCGGGACCGACACCAGGAAATCCGTCGCCGCGGTGTAGCGGTGAATCACCGCGTCGTACGCGGCCAGCCACACCATGAACGCAGTGGCGCCGTGCGCACGCGCGAACGCTTCCACGCGCCCGACGAGCTCTGCGGGCAGCGGCAAGGTACACCGATCGGACTGCTTGGCCGCAGCCGTGGCCACCGCGGCCGGACCAGGGAGTTCCAGGGACTCCGGCAACGGACGCAGGGCCGCGCGCCAGTAGTCGATATCGGCGCTGTCGGTGATATCGCCGAAGACCGCGACGTCGACGAATTGCGCACGGAGAGTCTGTACCGACTCGGCGCGATAGGCAGCATTGAGCTCGGTGAAGAAGACGGCCCACGAGTCGTCATCCCAGCTGATGTGATGCGCGACCAACAACAGTGCGAACTCATCGCCACCGGTGCGCACCAGACTGACACGCAACGGCGAGTCGGTCGCGAGATCGAACGGTCGGCCGAATTCCCGACGGGCGAGCACTTCCAGCCTCCGCGCCCGGGCCGCCGCGGGCAAATCGGTCAGATCGTGTGTCTGCCAGGACAATCCGAGGTCTGCCCGCACGACCTGGTACGGCTCGCCGCTCTCGTCGAGCCCGTAGGTGGTGCGCAGAATGTCGTGGCCGCTGACGACGGCCGCGAGCGCATCGCGCAGCCGCGCCTCGTCGAGTGCACCCGTCAGCCGGTAGGCCACACAGATATTGAGGGTGGTGTCCGCCGGGTCGCGGGTCTGCAGAAACCACATGCGACGCTGACCGGCCGACAGCGGATGACGCTCACCAGGTTTCGATCTCCGAATGGTCGCATTTTCGGAACTGGGTGCGGCTAGGCCTTTTTCGGCCAATCGCTGGCGCAGCAGCGCCTTCCGGCGGTCCAGCACGCTGGCCGGCTCGTTGTTCGACATCGTCAATCCCTCGCCTAGACGTTGCTGTCGGCCATCAGGCGCACGACGTCGTCCAACGACGCGCCGCCCAGAATGGCCGCCACCGGAAGATCGCGGTTCAGTTCGGCCTGCACCCGCTTACGGAAGTCCAACGCCTGCAGTGAATCCAGGCCGAGCGCCACCAGTGGCACCGAGCTGTCGATGGCGCCGAGCCCATCGGCGCCCATCACCTTGCCGAGTTCGATGCGCACCTGATCGGACAGTGAACCGGTGGGCCGTAGCGTGGGGGCTACCACCGGCGCCGCCGTCGGCTCGACGGCCGGAGCAGAGCGCGGCACTCGAGCCAGCACGTTCGTGAGCAACGGACCGAACCCGAGCGCCGAGATGAGGGCATGCACCTGGAACCAATCGGCTGCGGCGACCAGCCGGTTGCCGGGTCGACCGATTTCGGCGTACTCGGACATTCCGACGGCCAGCGCGGCAGCCGCATCCATCGGGACCACTCCGGCCGCGGTCACCCGGTCCAGTCCGACCGCATGCAATGGTCCTTCGAGATCCCAGATGCCCCACTGCACCGCTGTGGCATTCGCGCCCGCCGCGCGCAGTCGCTGGGCGAGGGCATCGAGCATCCGGTTGACGGTGGCGTAGAGGATCTGTCCTCGACCGCCGAACGTCGCGGCCGCCGAGGAACAGATGATGATCCGGCTGGCCTCGGTCATCGGCAGCACACGCAGCAAAAGGTCGGTGCCGACGATCTTGGAGCCGCCCATCTCCCAAACCTTTTCGGCGGTGATGTCGGCGAGTTCGGCGCCGACATAGTTCACCGCCGCATGCACCAGCACGCTCACCGGCCGATCGGCCTGCGCATCGGCGAACCGGCGCACCGCGTGCTCGTCGCTGACATCACATGCGACGACCACGACCTCGACATCGCTGATCTCCCGGATCGAACGCAACCGGGCCGCGTTGGCATCGGTCTGCCCCGAACGGCTCAGCAACGTGATCCGCCGAGCGCCGCGCTCGGCGAAGTGCGCACCGAACCTCAGTCCCAGCGTGCCGGTGCCGCCGACGATGACGACATGGTCGAGCTCATCGGATGCTTCGCCGAGCGCGGAATCCTGGTCCACCTCGAGCCGCTTGGCATACAGACCTCCCGCACGCAACGCCAGTTGCGGTTCGTCCTTGGTGTGCAGGGCTCGCACTATCGCGGCGGCCTGCGCGGGGTCGGCATCGTGCGCGAGGTCCAGATGCCGGAACGCGGTGCCAATGTATTCCATGCCGATGCAGCGGAACCCGGCCGAGATCGCGGCGTGGAACAGGTGTGGCGCGGCATCCTCGGCCACGACGGATTCACCGCCGATGGTCAGCACCCAGCATTCGGTGACGGTCGAGTCGATGGCGGGTAGCCACCGCGACTCATAGAACTCGGCCACCGCACGAAGGGCGGCGGGCCCGTCCATATCGGGGAGTTCCGGCAGCAGTACCACAATGGTGTCGTGGTCGCCGTCGGGTCGATTCGGATCGAAAACCGTGGCATCGCCCCCATGGGCGTACGCCGCGGTGGCCAGCGCCGCCGCCAGTTCGGCGCATCGGCCGGTGGGGTCGACGATCAGCAGCGTGCGCGGCGCGCCGAGTGCACGTCGCTCCAGCCGCACCCAGCTCTCGGCCAGTCGCGTCGGGTACTCCCCCGCACGGTGCGATTCGATGCCCACCGATCGCGGCCGCTGGGTCGGGGTGGCGGATCGGTATGCGGCCCAGAGCCGTTGCGGGTTGAGCACCGTATTCGGGAAATCGCGCAGCGGCAATGGGACAGCGCCGGAATCGGAATCGATGCGCAGCGCGTCCCATGAATAGTTGAGGTCGTGCACCGCGACGGTGGCCACGTTGCGCGTGAACTCCGTCAGCCCGGTCGCGGTGCGCAGCGACGTGCCGAGCACCTGAAGATCGCGCGGCGGCAGCCCCGGACCGGGTGGCACCAGGGTCAGGTTCTCCTGCACCGCCAGTTGCAGCATCGGATGTTCGGACACCTCGATGAAGGTGTCGATGCCGTCGGTAGCCGCCGCCACGATGGCGCGATCGAAACGGACCCGGTTGCGCAGATTCCAGTACCAGTACTCCTCGTGCTGCAGATCCGGCGTGATCGCCGCGCCGAGGGTGGCCCCGTAGCAAGGTATATCGGTCTCGGTGAAGTTCGGATCGCTCATCTCCGCGCCGAGGAAGGCCTCGAACTCCGACCGCAATTCGGCCACGATCGAGGTGTGCGCCGGATAGGCGACCCGGATCTCCCTGGCGAACTGGCCGTTCGCGGTCGCGGTCGCGACCATATCGACAATGGTTTCCCGGTCGCCGGAGATGGCCAGAATGTGTGGCGAGTTGACCACTGACAGCTCGGCCCACCCGGAGTGCCTGGCCAGCAGCGCCTCGCAGGCGTCGCGGTCCATACCGAGGACGGCCATCGAGTAGCCGCGCGGCGAGATCCGCTCGACCAGCCGGGCGCGGTGCGTCACCGCGAGTACCGCATCGCGGCGCGTCATCACACCCGAGACCGCACCGGCCGCCAACTCCCCCTGGCTGTGCCCGATGGTGGCGGCGGGCAGCACACCGGCGGCACGCCACATAGCGGCCAGACCCGCCATATGAAACATCAAGGCGGGCTGCACTTCCCAGACGGCGTCCGCGTATTCGCCCTCGTTCCCGAGCAGATAGTGCAGCGGGCTGACGTGGCCGAAGCGCTCCTGATGGATCTCGGCGCAAGCATCGATCTCGGCACGGTAGGCCGGGGAAACTCGGTAGTACAGTGCGCCCATGCCCGGCCGCTGGCTGCCCTGACCGGGAAAGACCAGCCCGATCCGGCGAGCGGTCGCAGTGCCGTCCGTCGATACCACCGACGGGTGCGCGACATCTCGGGCGACCGCCCGCATCGCGTCGAGTAGTTGCGCATGATCGGTGACCATCGCCAGTGCCCGCCGCCGACGTGCGACCCGCGTGCGAAACAGCATGTCCGCCACGCGATTCGGGGTTACTTCGGGATGCCGCTCCAGATATCCGAGAATCGCCGCAGCCTCACCGCGCAGCCCGTCGGCCGTATCGGAGGACAGCAGCACCGGGACGGTTCCGTCCGGAAGTCGGTATTCAGGCATCGATATCCTCCAGCACGGGCATGGCCAAGATCGCGTGCGCATTGGTGCCCGCGACGCCGAACGAGGAGACGGCACCGTATCGCCCGCCACCGATCGGCTCCCAGGGTTCGAGTTTCGTGGCCAACCGCAGACTGGTGGCCTCCCAATCCACCTCGGTGGTCGGGTTCTCCGCGTAGAGGCTCGGCGCGATCTGACCGTTCAAGCCGCACAGCAGCACCTTGATCAGGCCGAGCACCCCCGACGCGGCCTGTGCGTGGCCGATATTCGACTTCACCGAGCCGAGTCGCGGGCCATCGGTGCCGCGGTCGAGGCCGCCGTAGGACTGTGCGAGAGCAGCCAGCTCGAGCGGGTCGCCGACCGGCGTTCCGGTGCCGTGTCCCTCGATCAGGCCTATGTCATCCGGCCGAACTCCGGCCGCCGCCAGGGTTTTCTCGATCAGCCGCTGCTGTGCCGCCGCACTGGGTACCGCGAGCGGTGCCCCCTTGCCGTTGTGGTTCAACCGGGTGGCGAGCACACGGCCATAGATCCGATGGCCGAGTTCACGTGCGCGCGATTCATGTTCGACGACGACCACTCCCGCGCCCTCACCCCACAAGGTGCCGGTCGCGTCGGCGGCATAGGAGCGGCAGTGTCCGTCGACGGCGAGCGCGTTGTTCTTGGCGAACTCGAAGAATGCCGCGGGCGAACCCATGACACAGACGCCACCGGCCAGCGCCCACTCGCATTCACCGGCGCGCACGGCATTGGCGGCCAGGTGCAATGCGGTCAGCGACGATGCGCACGCGGTATCGGTGGTCAGCGACGGCCCGATCAGTCCGAGACTGTGCGAAATCCGACCCGCCACCGCGCCGAGGGCCGTTCCCGTGGCCCGATATCCGGAGTACTCGGTGACCACACCGGACTGCGGCCCGTACTCATTGATGGACGCACCCATGAAGCAACCGACCTCGGCGCCGTCCAGCGTCCCCGGATTGATGCCCGCATTCTCCAACGCCCGCCAGGCCACCCGCAGCGCGACCCGCTGCTGCGGATCCATCGAAATGGCCTCGCGCGGGGTGATACCGAAGAACATCGGATCGAATTCGGTTGCCGCCGAGAGGAAACCACCGGCATCGGCAACCCGACCCCAACCTTCTGTGCGGTGCAACGCAAGCAACTCCTCGATCGGCCATTCCCGATTGCGCGGGAACGGTCCGATGAGCTCCCGCGATTCGGCCAGCACCGACCAGAAGTCGGGCAGTGTCTCGATACCGCCCGGCGCCTCGACGGCCATTCCGGAGATGACGATCGAGTCCATTTCCGCACTCATCCGACGCGGTCCAGTTCGGGCGCGAGTAGTTCCGCGATACCGGCGGCGTTGTCGTTCAAGTAGAAATGTCCGCCGTCGAAGATGGTGACATCGATTTCCTGTGCGCTGTGCTTGGACCAGCCGTACAGCTCACGCGGCGTAATGAGGTGATCCTCGGCACCGCCGAGTACGTGAATCTTGGCCTGCACCTGGACATCCACCGGGCAGGTATAGGCATCGAAGGCCCGGTAATCGGCCTTCACCACCGGCAGCGCCATCCGCATGACCTCGCGGCTGCCGAGTACATCCGCGCCGGTGCCCTCCAACGCGCCGAGGTGGTCGAGAATCTGCTCGTCCTGGGTCGGATGCGGCGGCAGGTCCACGGCCCGGCCCGGTGAAACAGCGGCGGACGGCGCGAGCAACCGCACTTCGAGTCCGGCCGCCTCGGCATTGCGCACGAGTTCGAAGGCCACCATCGCGCCCATGCTGTGGCCGAAGACCGTCAGCGGCAGGCCGCGATTGCGTTCGGAGCTAAGGAATTCCGCGAACGCACCGGCGGCGAGTTCGGGCAGCGTGGCGAGTGCCGCCTCACGGGCCCGGTCCTGGCGACCCGGGTACTGGAATATCAGGACGGTGAAGTGTTCGCTGAGCACCTTCGAGAATGCGCGGTAGGTTGACGCGCCGCTACCCGCGTGCGGGCAGATCAACAATGGCGGGCACTCGACGGAGCGGGGCTGGTGGAATTGCCGGATCCATCCGAGATTTGCTGGCATTTCTTGACTCCTGCGCTCCCGCCGGACGCCCCGGCGCAATGGTCGCGCCAGGCGTTCAATCGGCGGCGTACAACACCCCCCCGGCTCGCTGCACTGATCTGTGGTTACTTCTGAACGGTCGCCCAATATTAGCGTAGCCTACCCTAACACGTCTAGGCAGGCCCTTCGTGACCTGTGAGATAGCCACCGCGCGTGAAGAATTCCGCGGCCGAATGCTCGGTGCCGTCCGCGGCGCGAATCCGGGTGAGCACCAAGCCGCGATTGCGCCCGCGATGCGCCTCCGGACCGCAAACCACCGCGCCGCCGCCCTCCTGCACGATCACCCGCCCCGGCGTCCCGCCGTAGCGCGCCTCCGAAACCGCCGCCTCGAGCACCTCGATCCGCTCACCGCGGTAGTAGGTGAACGCGCGCGGATACGGCTCGGACAGTGCGCGCACGAAACGCTCCAGATCGACGGCGGACCAGGTCCAGTCGATGCGGCTATCCCGCTCGGAACGCTTGTGGAAGTAGGTTCGCTCGGATTTGCGCTGCGGCTTCCATTGCGCGGTACCGGTTTCCAGGGCCTGCAGCGCTTCTTGCAGCGCACCGGGGATGAGTTCCATACCGCGCACAACCAATTCGGTGCCGGTATCGGTGGGGCCGATGGGCAACACGCGCTGCACCAAAATGTCGCCGGTGTCCAAGCCCTCGTCCATCCGATGCACGGTCAGACCCGTCTCGGATTCACCACTGATCAGCGCCCACAGCACCGGCGAGAAGCCGGTGAACTTCGGCAGCAGCGAATCGTGCAGATTGAGGGTGCCGTGCGGGGGCAGGTTGTAGAGCTCGGCAGGCATCCAGGTGTACCAACTGTTGACCACGATGACATCCGGTTCGGCCCGCTTCACCAGATCGATGGTTTCGGCATCGGCCCGTTCGGTCAGGTGCACCGGGATACCGTGCTCGCGGGCGAGTTCCTCGACCGAATCCGACCAGATTCCCTTGTAGGAATCCGCACTGGCCGGATGGGTGACCGCGAGCACGACCTCGTGCTCGGAATCAATCAATGCCTGAAGGGTGCTGCGGCCCCAGGTCTGGAAGCCGAACGAGACGATGCGCATGAAACCTCACCTAAATGAATGGGGGATATCGGGGCCCGATCAGCCCAGTCGGGCGGTCGCACCTCGCTGCGCACCGACGACCTGACGCGCCGGGGCGGTACGCAATACCCGATCCGAAAGTTCGCCGAGGCAGCTGAGATTCGGGAACCCAGGCCCCTGCGCGATGGCCGCCATATTCGGCAGATAGAGCTTCGCGTCCAGTCCGGAGACCGCCAGGTCATAGTCGATCGCGGCCTCCAGCCTGGCCTGGTTCAGCGGACCGCCGACGGCGAGTTCGAGCAGATCGGCGGCATCGGAATCGAAGAGCTCCAGGAACCACAGCGGCTGCCCGCCGGTCGCGTCGACCACCAGATCGAAGTTGTGCACCTGATCCGGGCGGCGATCGTTGCGCAGCGTCACGGATACGCCGTCGCCCTGGTCGGCGACCCGCACGACCCGCCCTTGCATATGGTGCACGCGGTTGTCGCCGATCACGCTCTCCTGCACGCGCACCGAGAAGACGCCGCGGTCGGTGCGCCGGATGACATCGCGACGCTCGTCCATGCTCAGCGCGTTCCATTTGGTCGGATCGCTGAAGAGCGCATTCTCGAAATAGCTTTCGCCGCGGGTGTAGATGGTGGCCTTGGGCGTGATCACCGAAATGGTCAGCATGTCGTGGCGGACCAACTCGTCCAATGCCGAACCCGCGGTTTCGCCGCCGCCGATCACCGCGACGCGTGAGGAGACCGGCAGCGCGCGTTTGCCTGCCAGGTTCCAGAATTCGGCAATGCTGAGCACCCGCGGGTGTTCGGCCATGGCACGGCCGCTGTGACCCGGACCGGTGATCATCAGTGCGTCCGTGTCGATTTGGGTGGTGACACCGTCGGCGTCGGTTACCGAAACCAGCCAGCCGTCGGCCGCCGCGGCGACCGAATCCACTGTCGCGAGGACCAATTCGAGATCGATCGCGCGGGCAACCCACTGCAGGTATTTGGCCCAGACGTGGTGGTGTGGGCTCGGGCGGCCACGGTCGATCCATTCGGCGTAGGTGCCGTGCTCGACCAGGAACGAGGTCCAGCTGTAGGCCATCATCGCCTCGTCGATGGCCCGGTTGTGCCCGCGCGCCCAGGTCGAGTGGTACGGGAATCCGATGTCCTTCTCCGGACTCGTACCGAGCCGGTGCTGCCCGTCGGTCCAGCCGCCGCTCGGCAGCCAATTGCCGCCGACGGCATGGGCCTCGACGACGATCACCCGTGGGGCCGCGAGCCCCAACTTTCGCAGGACGTGCGCTTTTGCGGCCACCGCAAGGGCTTTCGGCCCTGCTCCGACCACCAATAGTGTGTCCACGGTTCTCCTGCGTTCGATCTCGCGGTAGCCAGGGTCACCTAACTTCCGACTTCACCTTTGCATAGGCTTACCTTATATTGCACTCCAGTGCCAGTCCTCGACCGGCACACTCCCGGCAAATGAACGATTGGATGATCCGATGCTCAGCACCAGAAATAGGCCGGTGGCGCGCCTTGCCGCCGCGGCGTTTTCGCTCACCGCGGCCGCCGCGATCGGCGCATTCGCCACCGTGGCCCCCGCCACCGCCGCGCCCATCGGCGCACCGATGCGGACCGCCACCCCCGGCCTCGGTGAGCTGAAGGCCAAGCTGCAACTGGTGCTGAACACCGGCGCTTCGCGCTCCGCCCGCGCAGCCGAACTCGAGGCGGGCGAGGCCGGTCTGCCCCTGGTCGACCAGGTCGGTGGCGTCATGGCCGCGGCCCCGCCGAGCTTCCGCTGGAATGTCCTCGGCCCGGTCAGTGTCTCCGGCGATCTGCTCACCGCCCAGCTGACCACCGCCATCGACGGCTGGGACCCCTGGTACTTCGACCTGTCCTGGAAGCAGATCGACGGCACCTGGAAGCTGACCCGAGAGGCCGAATGCACCATCGCAAGCGTCGCGATGCTGCCCTGCGACCTGTAATCGCCTGCGCCACGCGCGAGTTGGCCCCGAGGTTGCTCACCGCCTCGGGGCCGCACGGCCATTCGGAGTCGTTTCAAGCCACACCCCGCGACATCAGAGTATGTTTAGGCTAACCTTAGCTGCATGGGTAGAGGCTTCGAAGGGTTGATGCTGAAGGCGTGGCGCGCCGAGGATTACCGGCTCACGGTGACCTCGACCGAGTACATCAGCGACAAATACCTGCGGCTCGGATTCGATGCGGGCGGACTGCTCGCCGATCATCCGGTGCACCCGACGCAATGGGTGCGGCTGTGGATTCCGAATGGTGAGCGCGAGCACCAGCGCGGCTACACGCTGGTCGATCCCGATCCGGATGGGAACAAGTTCTCGATCGAATTCGCGGTACACCATGGCCCCGCCTCGACGTGGGCGCAGCAGGCGTCCGTCGGCGACCAGATCGATGTGTCGGTGCTCGGCTCGGACTTCCAACTGCCCGAACCGCTCCCGAGCGAGTTCGTCATCTTCGGCGATACCGCATCGCTGCCCGCCATCAATTCGCTGCTCGACGCGATCAGCGATATACCCGCCCGGGTCTGGCTGGAATGGCAATACGAATCCGATACCGGGCTCCCGGTCCGCAATAAGCCACACCACGAGGTGAAATGGGTGCAGCGGATCGATAACGGTCGGCTGTTGCGCGAGCAGGCCAATGAAATGCAGTGCCCGAAGGACGCTTTCGCCTGGGTCGCGTGTGACGGCCACACCACGCGCTCGATCGTCAAGGCACTGAAGACCACTCATGGTCTGCCCAAAACCGCGATCAAGTCCCGCGCTTATTGGAAATAGTCACACCGTTCCGTGAAGCGCATCCGGGAACTCGGCGTCCGCCGCGGTAGCGGAAGAGGGCCGCAGTCGATCAGCCAGCAGTCCCTGGAAACGCGGGCACGTCATGATGTCGTCGTACGGGCATTCGCCTTCGAGCATGTCGAGTGCGGCCTGTGCTCGGGCGATCCGTGCCAGCAGCCGCTCGCGATGGCGGACCGTCACCTCGTGGCGCGCCGGTGCGGACCGGGCGGCCAGCATCGTGCGGATGTCGGCGAGCCCGAAGCCCGCCTCCTTCGAGATCAGGATCGCCGCCACCCGGTGCAGGTCCGCGTCGGTGTAGCGACGGCGGTCACCTGCGCGGGCCGGTGTCAGCAGTCCTTCGGCCTCCCAATATCGCAGTACATGTCTCGGCAACCCGAACTGGGCGGCCACCTCACCGATTGACTTCATGTCGACATTAAGTCGCACACAGACGGCCATGTCTACGTTGCTCACTCTGCTCGACGCCTTCGACGACCTACCCCAGGTACGCAACCTGCGAGAACGCACCTACGACGCATTGGGCGACACCGTTGTCGACGTCGGCTGCGGGAGCGGGCGCGCCGTCGGTGAGTTGGCCGCGCGCGGGGTGCGGGCCATCGGCATCGACCTCGACCCGGCCGTGATCGAGATCGCCGGCCAGCGCTGGCCCGCAGGTGAGTTCCATATCGCCGACGCCACCGCGTTGCCCCTCGATGACGGCTCGGTCACCGGCTACCGCGCCGATAAGGTTCTGCACACCCTCGCCGAGCCCGAGCAAGCCGTCGTCGAGGCGCGCCGGGTCCTGGCAGGCAACGGCCGCGCTGTGCTCATCGGCCAAGACTGGGACACCTTCGTCATCGACTCCGACGATCCCGAACTCACCCGCAGGCTGGTCCACGCTCGCGCGGACGCTATGCCCAACCCACGGGTTGCCCGGCGATACCGCAATCTCCTGCTGGACAACGGATTCGTCGACGTTGCCGTCGAGGTCCACACGATCGTGTGGACAGACGCCGCGGCCCTGCCGGTGCTCGCCAGTATCGCGGGAGAAGGTGCCTGGCTCGACGACCAAGCCGCCAGGGCACGCAATGATCGACTGTTCGTCGCCGTCCCGATCTTTTTCGCCTCCGGGACGCGCGCCGGTTGAGTACCGGTTCGCGGTCGTCCGCGAAATGGCCTGCCGCTTCGGGAGCCCTCCAGCCATCACTGAAGCGGCCAACTCACGAATTCTCTAGACCGGCGTGGGCTCCAATCGCCAACCGGCGGCCCGCGACCGCTCGTTCCAGAAGTCGGCATAGCGGCCGCCGAGCGCCAAAAGTTCGGCGTGCGTACCACGTTCGACGATCCGGCCACCATCCAGGAACAGGATCTGGTCGGCATGCGCGATGGTTGCCAGCCGATGCGCGACGACGATTACCGTTTTATCCCTGGTGAGTTCGTGTATCCCGCGCACAACGACCGCCTCGCTGTGCGGATCCAGCGCACTGGTCGCCTCGTCGAGCAGCACGATCGGCGCATCCTCGAGCAGCGCGCGGGCGATCGAAACCCGTTGCCGCTCACCACCGGATAATGTCGCACCGCCCTCGCCGACCGCCGTGTCATAGCCGTCGGGCAGCCGCTCGACGATCTCGTCGACCCTGGCCGCCTCGGCCGCGCGCCACAGTTCGGCGTCGGTGGCGTCGGGGCGGCCGACCCGAATATTGTCCGCAACCGACTGATTGAACAGATACACGTTCTGGAAAACGAGCGAAAGCTGATTCAGCAGTGTCTCCGACGGCTGCTTGCGCACATCGTGCTCGCCGACGATTACGCGTCCAGCCCCAACATCGTAGAACCGCGCGGCGAGCCGCAGCAGCGTCGTCTTGCCCGCTCCGCTCGGCCCGACGATCGCGGTGGTGCTCCCAACAGGCACCTCGAAGCTCAGCTCCGACAGCACCGGTTCACCCGGCCGGTAGCCGAAGCAGACATTGTCGAAGACAACCGACGGCGCACCCGGTGTCACCGACGCCTTCGCCTCGGGCAGTACAGGTTCGGCGAGCAGTCCGGTGACGCGGTCGGCGGCCGCGGCGGCCGACCGCAGCGCATTGCCCAGCTGCGCGGCCTGATTCAGCGGTTCGATGAACCTGGAGCTCACCGCGATGAGGGCGATAGCGGCCGCTGCCGATACAGCGCCGTCGGTAACCCGGCCCACCGCAATATAGACCAGCACCAGGAACACGGCCTGCACGAACAGTGCGAATACGATCAGCCCCGGCACCGACGCGAACATCAATCGGATGATCGCCGAACGTTGTTGTGCCAGGGCCCTATCGAGCGCTCGGTTACCCGGTCCCACCGCGCCGAAGGCGCGCAACACCGGCTGCGCCTGCGCGAATTCGACCACCCGCGAATCGGCTTCGGTCGCCGTCTCGTGCATCCGCGCGTCGGAGCTGGTGTACGCGCGATTGGCCAGTGCATTGACCACGAACAACACCGGCGCGGCGAGCAGCATGGCCAGCGAGATCCGCCAATCGATGAACAGCATGCCGACCGCGACACCGAGCGGAACCACAATGCTGGTCAGCACCTTGGCCAGCAGGTATGCGATCAGGCCCTGGATCTCACGCACATTCTCGACCACGATCCGCGACAGCGGCCCAGCGCTGTGCGTCTCGAACCAGCCGAGCGGCAAGGCATTCAGATGGTCGCCGAGTCTGGACTGCAGCCCGCGCTGCATACCGACGCCGATGCGCAGACCGATTACGGCCTGCAGATATCCGAAAACAACGACCCCGGCGACCGCGACCAACATCCACAGCGCCCAGAACCAGGCGCGGCCGAGCTCGTTGTCGAACAATGCCTCCAGCACCGGCACCAACAGCAGATACGCCACAGCCTGACTCAGCGCCTGAGCGATGATGGCCGCCAACAGTTTCGGCGTCAGGTGGGCGAACTCCACCGGAACCAGCGCGAGCACCTTGCGAATCAACGTGTCACCTCGACATTTTCGACCGACGCGAGCGCGCCGACAGCCGCCTCGTTTATTTCCCAGAGTCGCTGATAGGTACCGCCCGCTTCGCGCAGACCGTGGTGATCCCCCTGTTCGACCAGGGATCCGTTCTCCAGCACCAGGATCCGATCGACACCGGTGATTGTGTGCAGCCGGTGTGCGATCACGAGCACTGTCCGACCCGCGACCAGCACCGCGAGCCCATCCTGAACCGCCGCCTCGGATTCCGGATCGGCGAAGGCGGTCGCTTCATCGAGCACCAGCACCGAAGTATCAGCCAAAAGCGCGCGGGCGATCGAAAGTCGTTGTGCCTCACCGCCCGACAGCGTCGCATCGACGCCGATCTCGGAGTCGTAACCGCGCGGCAGCGCCAGGATGCGATCGTGGATCTGGGCCGCCCGCGCCGCCTGCTCCAGCGCGGCATCATCGGCATCGGGTCGGGCCAGCCGCAGGTTCTCGCGAATGCTGCCGCGGATCAAGCGCACATCCTGGAAGACGAATCCGACGGTGCGATAAAGCTCCTCGGTCGAAAAGTCGCGAATATCGCGGCCCGCAATGGTGATTCGCCCGGCACCGACGTCGTAGAAGCGCGGCAGCAGCTTCGCCAGCGTCGACTTACCCGACCCGCTCGGCCCGACCAGCGCGGTAATGGTACCCGGCCGCAGCTCGAGGTCGATCCCGCGTAGTACCTGGTGACCCGCGCGATATCCGAAACTCACGCCCTCGAACCGCACCACGCCTACCTGCTCCGGATCGGGAGCCGATGTCGATGTCGTCTCGGGCACAGTCAATTCGGGTGTCTGCTGCAGTTCGTGCAGTCGCACAGCGGCCGCACCGGCGGCCCGCAACGCCTGAGAGCCGTACCCTAGACCGAGCAGTGCACTACCCAGGCCGAGGCCGATGAGCAAGAACGGCAATACATCCAGCGGCGCGACCCAATCCAGTCCCACCGCGGCGAGCCCGGCGATCACCACGACCAGCATCACGAATACCGGCATGACCACGATGTCGGACGCCGACTGAATGCGAATGATCGGCATCTTCAACCGTTTCAGGCTGTCGGCTTGGCCGTCCACCGCCTCCTGAAATACCCTGTGCGCCCGGCCCGCTTGCCCGAACGCCCGCACCACCTCGATGCCGTCGACGAATTCGATGGCGGCGTCCTGGGTTCGGCGTTCCCAGCGGGTATAGACGGCCATGCGATCGCGGCCGTCCTGGTCCATCATCCGGCTGAACAACGCCATGTAGGCGATCAGTGGAATCAGCAGTGCCACCGTGAGTCGCCACTCGACGCTGACGAGATAGCCGAGCGTGACCAGCGGCACGGTGAGGGCGCCGACGAACTCGAGCCGCGCATGCGCGACCAGATAGTGCAGCGCCTCGACATCGTCCTGCAGATACTTCTTCACCTCGCCGGAGGACCGTTCACCGAACCAGCCCAGTGGCACCCTGGTCAGCTTGGCCGCCAACAACCTACGCAACGTCAGCTGGTATCCGGCATCGACCAGATGCGACCAGGTCAGCGCAGCCGCCTGCAGCA
This sequence comes from Nocardia sp. NPDC050630, assembly GCF_044457245.1. Lineage (NCBI taxonomy): Bacteria > Bacillati > Actinomycetota > Actinomycetes > Mycobacteriales > Nocardiaceae > Nocardia > Nocardia sp. NPDC050630. The sequence continues at coordinate 151,505 of NZ_JBITGN010000003.1, read as the reverse complement.
AGCCCCGCGCGATGAGCACAACCACCGCGATCAGCAGCAGTCGCCACACCCGATCGGTATCCACCTGGTCGGTGAGCAGCTCCCGGCAGGCCGCCACGATCAGCACAAACGGCACGACGGTGCCGACCGAGGCAATGGCCACGATGATGCTTGCGAGCGTCAACGTCGCGCGCACTGGCGCGAGGATCTCCTTGCGGGCCGCGGCTTCCTGCTGCTTTCGCGCCTTCAGCACCGCCTTCGGCGGCCGATTTCCGGTTTCCTCCACCCTCATCTGCCTTCCCTCTCACCGAGCCTCGTGCCGCGACGGCACCCATCTTCACACAAGACGAGCCGAAAAAGTAGGTTAGGCTAACTTATCTAGCGGTCGTTCCAGCCGAGGTCACGCCCGATCAGCGCGAACAGCGTCTCGTTCCGAGGGCGATAGAACTCGCGCAGCCGGGCTCTCGAATCCTGGCTCCGGGAGCTCGAGCGGATCGCGGTTCAAGACGTGATGGCGGACCGGCTCGACGGCGGGCAATCCGAGAAATTCATGAATGCCGCGCACCGCCTCGGAGATATCGGCCAAGAAGTCCTCGACGGTGCGGAGGTAGACAGTGTTCTTGTCGAATTCCCGCCTGCGGCACCGTTTTCACGACGATTCGTGAGGTCGCCAAAAGTACGTGCCGAATCCACGCCGTAGTCGTCCATGGCGCGCCTTCGCGGACGCGGAATCGACTGCGCGTTGTCGGCGTTGCGACAGCCATGACCACTACCGAATCCGATCGCTCCGCCACGCCCGTCATCGACACCGGTACCGCGTTCGGCGCCAGGGTCGCCGCCCGCCTCGAACGTGAGAATGTCATCTGGTTGACCACCGTCGGCCGCAGCGGGACACCACAGCCGAATCCGGTGTGGTTCCAATGGCGCGACGGTGAATTCCTGATCTTCAGCCAGGCCGATAAGTCGAAGCTGCGCAATATCGCCCGCAATCCACGGGTCGCACTGCATCTCAACAGCACCGACACCGGCGGCGACGTAGTGATTCTCACCGGCACCGCGCGCATCGACGAGTCCGGGCCGACACCGGCGGAAGTCGCCGCATTCACCGAGAAATACGCCGAGGGACTCGCATCGATTTCGATGACCGAGGAACAATTCCACGCCGAATATTCGGTCACGGTGCGCGTCACGCCGGATCGGCTGCGCGGATTCTGAGCCCGCCCCGGCTGTGAGCTGGGCATTCATCGCCGACTAAGGTCATCGGTGATGAGAAGGAGGCAGCAGCCGCCGTTGCCCAAGCGGCACGGCCTGGATCCGGCCCGGCTCCGCCTACCGGAGCAGGGCGATTGGGCGACCATTCGCGACCATTTGGTGGACCGGCTGCCTCGCGTCCCCGCGGCGCGCATAGATGAGCTGCTGGATGCGGGCGGGATTGTCGACCTATCCGGTCCGATCGCCCCGGATGCGCCGTATGTGCCGGGTGGCGCGGTCTGGTTCCATCGTGACCTACCCGATGAGACCGAAGTGCCGTTCGATATCCCGATCGTCTACCGCGACGACGATCTGCTCGTCGTCGACAAGCCGCATTTCCTGGCCACGATTCCCCGTGGCCAGCACATCCTGCAGACGGCGTTGGTGCGGCTACGTCGCGAACTCGACCTACCCGATCTGATTCCGGCGCACCGGCTCGACCGCGTCACGGCGGGGCTGGTGCTCTTCGTGGTCGATCCGGCCCGGCGCGGGGCATATCAGACGATGTTCCACAAGCGCACGGTGCGCAAGGAGTACGAGGCCATCGCCCCATTCGATCCGGAGCTGACGCTGCCGCGCACGGTGCGCAGCCGGATCATCAAGGAGAAGCAGGTGCTCGCCGCCAAGGAAGTAGCGGGTGAGCCCAATGCGGAGACCTGGATCGAGTTGCTGGAGCAGCGCGACGGCCTAGGTCGCTATCGGCTGCGGCCACTAACCGGGCGCACCCATCAGCTGCGACTGCATATGAACGGACTCGGCATTCCGATCCTCGGCGACGACTTCTATCCAGTAATCACCGAAAAATCTGTGCACGACTTCACTCGGCCATTGCAGTTGCTGGCCACATCACTCGAATTCACCGACCCGATCAGCGGCGCCCCGCGCCGGTTCGACAGCGCTCGGACACTGCAGGCATGGGCGGATCCGCAAGGGTGGCGGGTCGGTATTAACGCCGACGGTGCGTAACGCGAAACAGGGTACGACCATGTTGATGACGAGAACCCCCGAAGCCGACCACCGCGCACCGCTTGCCGGCATCCGTAGACTGGGCCGGGTGCTTCAACAGGACCTCGACGAAGCGGCACCGCCCCGCCACAAATTGCACGCCTATCTCGACGTGGCCGTTGTGGTGGCCGTCCTGGCCGGCACCAATCTGATCGCCCACTTCACCACCGCATGGGCGAGCATCCTCACCGTTCCGATCGCCGCCGTCGTCCTGCTCGCACTCATGCGCCGACGCGGACTCGGCTGGTCCGAACTCGGACTAGCACCGCGACACTGGCGGCGCAGCACACTCTGGGCACTCGGTGCCGTCGGTCTGGTGCTCGCGGTGGTCGCGATCGGGGCGTTGCTACCGATCACCCGGCCGTTCTTCCTCGCCGACCGCTACGCCACCATCTCCGGCGCACTCATCGCATCGATGATCGTCATCCCGCTGCAGACCGCGATCCCGGAAGAGCTGGCCTTCCGCGGTGTCCTGCACGGCACGCTGGACCGCGTCTACGGCGCCCGCGGTGTCTTCGCGGCGGGCTCGCTGCTTTTCGGCCTCTGGCATATCGCCTCCTCGCTGGGCCTTACCACCAGCAACCGAGGCCTGACCGGGGTCGTCGGCGGCGGTCCGGCGGGCCGGATCATCGGCATCCTGCTGGCCGTCCTCGCCACGGCTGGCGCGGGCGTCGTCTTCACCTGGCTGCGCCGCCGCAGCGGCAGCCTGCTCGCCCCGATCGCGCTGCACTGGTCTGTCAACGGAGCAGGCGCACTGGCGGCCGCGATCGTCTGGCATACGACGCTGACCTGAGCTCGCCGATTGGCGCGGGGATGACCGGGCGGATCCAGCGTGTCGGAGGTTGCGCTCGGCCCGCTCTGAACATCGGCGAGCTCCGATACGTGGGCGATCGATCGTTGGTCGCCGAGTCTGGCGAGGAAGTTTTCCGCGGACAGGATCTCGTGATTCGCGCATTTGTTCGAGTTTCGGGGGTACCGAGCATTGACCTCGAGCGGGTAGCGGTTTAATCTCGGTGCGATCACACATATGTTCGAGCATGTAGGTCTGCGTCGGTATGCACCTGCTCCTGGGAAGGCTCGCGATGCGCGACAAACAGTCGACCGGTAGGTCCGAGATCGCCGCATTGGCCGAGCGGGTCGCGAACGCGCGGGGTCGGTTGCCGCTGCAGGAGGATGCGGCGCTGGTTCAGGCGTTATCGGATGACGAGATCGATGCCGAACAGCAACTCGCGCAGTGGGTTCGGGCACAGCGAAGGGGGCAGCGCAAGCGGGCCGTCCAGGATGAACTCGCGGCGGAGAAGCGGACTCGGCGAACCATGTCCGCCATCCAACGCGCCGACGATGCGGATGCGCGCTGGCATCGGCGGGCGCTCGCGGCGCGGCGGCGGGTCTCGAATCAGGATGCGCGCCTTGCCCAGTTGTACCGCCGGGCCGAATGGTCCTCGCGCGCATTGATCGCTGTCGTCGTGCTCGGCATGGTTTGGGCCGGGGTGAATGTCCAGCACAATCTGGTGCCCAGCGGGAATATGGCAGATCCGCTGTACTGGTTGAGCTATGGCATCGAGGCGATGATCTCGATCCCGATCATCACCATCATGGTGGCCGCGACGACGGCCGCCCGCTGGGGCCGCGAACTCGATCGAGGCAAAGTCGTCTTCTTCGAAACCGCGCTGCTCGGTACGACCATCGCACTCAATGCGGGCCCGCATCTGGCCGCCGGATCCTTCGGTCAGGCCGCCGAATACGCGATCGCCCCGGTTATGGTCGGCGTCGTCATCTGGTTGCACGCCTGGGTTTCCGCACGATACGCCCTGCTCATCGACAGCGTTCCGATGGTCGAGGACGAACCCGACCTGCCGCCGCGACATCGGGTCACCACCGAACGTGGAGCGCCCATCGACCCCTTCCGCGACGAACCCGCCGATCGTCGAGAACTACTCGCCGCCAAGGGTTTCGATCCCCTACTCGACCAGGCAGGTGTCCGCTTCCCGGTCGACATGGATTCCCACGTCGCCGAGGCAGCGATGCGCGCCGCGCAACCCGACACGGTCCCCGTCTCACGCCTCGATTGCACCGAAACCCTGGTGTACCACGCCCAGAGCACCCGCTCGACCAACGGCCGTTTCACCCAACAGATTCCGAGCGAGGACTACCGATCCGGTCACGCCGTGCGTGGGTCGGATTCGATCCACGACACCGCACGCAACGTTGCCGACGCCGATGGCACAAGGCCCGCGCATCCATCGTCCTCTGCCGCGAACCCCTTCGGCGAAAACGCATTTCACGCTGCCGACGTCGATCAGCGCAATACACCTGATGTCACCGCAAACGTCAGTCAACGCTCGCCGCATGCCACCGTGCGTGTCGAGTCAGCGATGGCGCAGGTGAACACTCGCGACACGCACACAGCTGTCGCCCCAACCGTGTCCTCTCCTCAGACTGCTTCTACGGCTGCCGACGAGCACATAGCTACCGGTGCCACCGGATTCGAGCCCGATACCGCGCCTGTGACCGCTGGCACACGCTTCGCGTCACGGACGGCTGCGCCAGGCACCGCCAGCACCAGCGACGAACACACCACCGGATACGAGGCGAACAACGCGTCAAGGACAGCTGCCGATCATCGCGCGACCTTCGCCAGCACGGGCTCCGCACCACGGACCGCCGCGGCGAACGCCGCCAGCACCCGCGACGGACACACGGACATTGCCGCAACCGGATTCGTCGCGCAGAACGCCGCCGATGAGCACACGGCTTTCATTGCCGCAGGCTTCGCCCCTCGGGCCGCTGCACCGAATGCGGCCCGCGCCCGCGATGAGCACACCACTGCCACAAACGGGAATCCCCGGACCGCGGTGGCATCTCCCGGCGAGCAGACAGCTCGCGCTGCCGCAAGTTTCGAGGTCCAGACTGCTGCACCGAGTGCGGCTGACGCCCGCGATGAGCACACCACTGCGACAAACGGGAATCCCCGGACCGCGGTGACTTCTCCCGGCGAGCACACAGCTCTCACTGCCGAAGGTTTCGAGGACCATACTGCTGCACCGAGTGCGGTCAGTACCCGCGATGAACACATCTCCGTTGCCGACATCGGTACCACGTCCGCGACAACTGGTTCCACTCGCGTCGAGACCGCGGGTTCCGAGACAAGCGGCGACAGTGCCCGGACGGCACCTGCGGCCGCTGATCACGCGGCTTTTCCCGTCACAGGCATCGACCTCCGTACTACGACGGCGGCTGATATCGGTGCTTCCGATGAGCGCACGACCCCAGGCACCGCAGCCTTCGAGGGCGATGCCACCACCACGGCTTCCGTTCGCGACGAGCGTCCCACTCGCGACACCAGTGCGACTTCTGTTGTCGGAGAGGTCGAATCGCAGAAGACCTCGGCACGCCACACAGCACAGTCGCAGCTGAGCATCTTCGATACGGCCGCTGTCGAGCCTGCGGTGCAATCCAGTGACGACACCGCCCACACACCACGCGGCCGCGCACAGCCCGACACGAGTCGCGTCACGGTTTCTCACAACGCAACCACAGCGGGCACGGGCACGGGCACGGGCACGGGCACGGAAGCTGATGCTCCCCGGCCCGCGAAGTCAAGCACTCGCGCCGAAACTCCCACGCGCACAGCCCCAGCCGCCGAACCCCAGCGCGCTCCGCGCAGTTCCGGGACATCCACCCCGGCCGAACGAGTGACCCGGGCAATGGAGGGTCACCGCTCGCGCGCGGACAACACCGCAAGCGATCACAAGGATCAGACCGCAGAATCCGAAGCCGAGGGCAGGCAACTCCTTCCGGATGACGCACCTCGTCGCACCACCAGCGAGGTGATCAGCGAAGTCGTGCAATCACTTTCGGCCGAGAACCTGCTGACCGAAAACCTCGGCTCCGAAAGCGACGATGTCGAGGTGTGGTCGGTCGCCCGCGCGATCGCGGGCCGCGGCCTTTCGGTCATCCCCGTCGAACAACTCGCCGAAATCCTCATGCTCGCCGACCAATCTTGGACCCCAACCAGCATCGGCGCGGAAGTCGGCCTCTCCCGCACGGCCATTGCCCAGGTCCTCGAATTCGCCAGACGAGTCCGCCGCCCCTACGCCATCAGCAGCTAGAGCTTGTCTTCCTGCAGGTCAACGGCATCGGATGGTCGCATGGCGGGCTGAGTACCAGATTCATGTCGGGGTCGACGGGCAGGGCCTGCCGCTGCCGCTCGTGGTCACCGGTGGATTGCCAAGGTGACGTGCTGTGCCACGGTTGCCATTTTGCGGACCTGGTAGTGGTCGAGACCGCACCGCTCGTTCGTCAAACCCTCCCCAGCTCACTGATCGAGAATGCGGGTGAGAAAGTCGCGCATGAGGGTTACTACCTCACCGAGATGGGTCTCCAGCAACCAGTGGCCGCCGTCGAGGATGTGCAGTTCGGCGTCGGGGTGGTCGCGGTGGTAGGCCATTGCTGCACCGTCGGGCATGTAGCCGTCGTGGCGGCCCCATACGATCAGCGTCGGTGGCCGGTGCTCGCGCAGGTACGCTTGTTGCTCAGCGAACCATGCCACCGTATGCCGTTGATCGGCGAGCAGATTGACCAGATTGGCGCGGCGCTGTGGGGTATCGGTCACCGTCCAGGCCAGCCGCCACAGGTCGGGGCTGATCCGGTCGACCAGGTCGTCCGGCAATTCCCCGAGGAACTCGTTACGGAATCCGGCCTCACTCACCGCTTCGGCCAGCTCGGCTTTGCCCTGCTCGGTTGGGTTGTTCCAGAACCGTTTCAACGGTGCGTATTTCGGGCCGTGTTGGTCTTCGTAGATGTCGCCGTTCTGCACGATCAGCCCGCGCACGCGTTCCGGCGCCGAGATCGCCAACCGCAGCCCGAACTGAGAACCGTAGTCGTGCAGGTAGATCACATATTCGGACAGCTCGAGCACTTCGGTGAAGCGGCGCAGGAATTCCGAATATCCGTCGAAGGTATACGCAAAATCCTCCGGAGCGTCGCTGTAGCCGAAGCCGGGCAGGTCGGGCGCGAGCGTGCGCCAGCGATCTACCAGCGCGGGCATCAGATTGCGGAACTCGAACGAAGACGACGGGTATCCGTGCGGCAGCAGCACTACCGGCCCGTCGGACGGGCCCGCCTCGCGGTAAAACGTTTCGATGCCGTCGATCGTGATCCAGCGATGCCGGATTGTATCCATTCGGTGCCCCTCCTCAGGTGTAGCTCCGTGCCGAACCATCCCGCGCCCCGACGAGTGGTCTCGTTCTGTTCGCGTACCCCGATCGCGCGCCCACTCACCTTCAGACCGAGGGTGACCTCCGTGCCCGCCAATTCCCTGACGCGAGGGCATCGATGATCATGTGGCGGCTACTCCCTCGCGCGAGCGTATTCGGGGAACCGGTTTCTCAACGCCTGGTCGAAAGCTTGCGCCCGCTCCAGTGACGCCCGCGCATAGAACTGCGCGCGTGGCAGGTATCAGGCCATCAGCGCCGCTGCTGTGGTCGCCGCGCCGTCGAGCAAACAGCTAGGGTTCGGAACGATCTGGATCGGCAGCAGCAGCGCGGCGTTCGGTGATCCCCACTCTCGCAGTACCGCGCCGCTGCGGCCGAGCAGCAACAACAGCGCCAACAATGCAGTGCTGATGGTGATAGCACGACAGCAGCGCCACGTCAGCGCGATAGCAGCATCGCGCGGCGGCAGGGCGAGGACAGCAGTAGGCGGCCTTCGATCCCATCTCGCGCATACCCAGTGACTACCTCGCATAGGTTGCGACGTATGCGACGTAGTCACTGGGTATGCGACAACTAGCATCGAGGACAACGAGAAAGGCCGTCCGACTTGGATATCCCGAGTCGGACGGCCTTATCACTCAGCGGCTGAACTACCGGCGTTCCCCGGTAGAGGGGGCCCTAGTTGTAGTACGTATCCGAGTACGCGTACTGATCCGAGCGCGGGTCCTGCGACTTTCCTTCGGACGCCCCGGTCGAAGCCCGGTCCCCATGTCCCGGCCACCAGGCCCGGTGACCGATCAGCGCCGTCACCGCTGGGGTGAAGAACATCGCCATGACGAATGCGGCGATCGCGATGCCCACCGATATCGCGAAGCCCATCTGCGACAGCACGTTATTGCCAGCGAGCATCATCGAGGCGAAGGTGCCCGCCAGGATCACACCAGCGGCGGCGACCGTCGGACCGGTGTGCCGAATCGCGAGGGCCGCAGCCTGTTTCGGCTCGTTTCCGGCCCGCGCCTCCTCGCGCAAACGAGCGACCATCAGAATGTTGTAGTCGGTACCGAGGGCGACCACGAATAGGTACATGATCACCGGCAAGTGGAAGATCAGTCCGGAATTGCCCTGGAACTGTTGGAACACCAGCACTGCGGCACCGAGCGTCGCGGCGAAGCCGAGGAAGACCGAGGCCATCAGGTATAACGGCGCCACCAGACTGCGCAGCAGCAGCGCCAGCACGATCATGATGAGAATCGCCGCCACCGGGAACACGATCTTGTAGTCGTGGACCATCGCATCCTGGAAGTCGACATACACCGACGTAATGCCACCCACTGCGGCGGTAGTGCCCGCGGGTGCCGCCGAATGCGCGGCATTGCGCAGCGGATCACGCACCGTATCGAGCGCGGCATCCGATTCGGGCGAACCATTGAGGGTCACCTGGAAGTCGGCGGCCAGTCGATCGCTCGATACCGTCGGCGTCGCAACCTGATTCACACCCGGCACGGCGGCGAGCACGGCACGGTAGGTGGTGAGCTGTTCATCGTCGAGCGGTGCGCCGGTGTCCGAACGCAACAGCACCTCGGACGGCTGGGTCGACCCGGCGGGCATGCCCTTGAGCAATTCCTTGTTGTAGACCGTCGATTCGGCGGAATCCGAGGTTGAGCCCGAACTCAGATCGAATGTCGGATGGAAGCCGAACGCGAACACACCGAGGGCTACCAGCAGCCCACCGGATACCGCCGCGAACACACCGGGCCGCCGCCCCATCGCCGCGCCGATCGCGCTGAAGCGCGCACCCTTCGGCTCCTGCTGCCACGCCTTGGACGGCCAGAACACCTTGGTGCCCAACAGCGAAACCACGGCGGGCACGAGCGTGAGTCCGGCCACCAACGCCACCGCGACCGCGATCGCCAGCGCCGGACCGAGCGCACGGAACATGCCGAGCGTCGACAGGACCAACGCCATGAATGCGATGATGACCGCACCCGCCGCCGACGTGATCGCCTCGCCGACCTTGGTGACCGCACTGACCATCGCGGTCTTCGGATCCTCACCGGCGCGCAGTCGCTCCCGGTACCGGAACATCAGGAACAGGATGTAGTCGGTGCCGACGCCGAATAGCACCACCAGCAGAATGGAATTCACCGAACTGTCGACCTCGAGGTCGAAGGCCTTGCTGACCATGGCGATCAGACCGCCGACGGTGCCGGAGATCGCGCCGATCACGACAATCGGCAGCAGCGCGATGACCGGACTGCGGAAGATGATCAGCAGCAGCACCAGAATCAGCACCACCGTCGCGATACCGATTATGGCCATACCCTTTGCGCCGGATTCGGTCTGATCCAGCATCTGCGCCGCCTGACCGGTGACCCCCGCCTTCAGATCCGTCCCCCGCACCTGATCCCGCAATGCGTCCCGCAGTTTCTCGACCGCATCGGTCTGCGTCGTATCGCCCGCATTGGTCACCTTCGTCATCTGCACGGCGGCGACCTGCACCAAATGGTTCTCCGAGACCACAGCGGTCTGGATGCCGATGACATCCTTGATTCTGTCGCCGTTGAGCTTCGATGCGATCGCCGTCACGCTCGCCGAATCGGCCTCGGATAGCGGTGCGCCGTCCGACCGAACGAAGACAAGTAGCGCCGCGGGTGCCTGCTGCTGCGGAAATGCCCGCTGCTGCAATTGCATCGCCTGAATCGACTCGTAATGCGATGGCAGGAATTCGGATTGGTCGGTGGTCGATTTCAGTTGCGGCGCCGAGGCCACCACCGCGATCACGATGAACAGCCAGAGACCGATCACCTTCCACGGGTGGTGCACAACGATCGCGCCCAGTCGAGCGAACATGTGGGAGAAGTCCTTTCGAGGTCCGAACGAGCGGGCCGGTCTCAGATGTCGAGTTCGTCGATCTTCGGACTCGCCGCGGTGTCGACGAGTTCGCGGTAGATGCGGGCCGGAATCCGTCCGGCGAGTTCCTCGACCGAGTCGACGATGTCCACCGTGTAGTCGCCCCAGGTCTGGTCGTCGACATCGAAGATCTCGCGCCAGTTCTTCAGCTCCTTCGCCCAGTTCGTGATGGCGAAATCCATCCAGTCGGCCTGCTGCCGGTGCACCACATATTTGCCCCTGCGGCTCAGGTAGACCCGAATCACCGCGATGCCCGCCTTGGTGAATTCCCTTGCCTCACCGAGCTTTCGTCCGACGAAACGCTGCCTGCGCAGGCCGCCGGGACCGGTTTTGAGCAGCACATCGCGCATATCCGATGAGCTCTTATCGATATCGACCGGTGTATGCGGATTCGCGTTCATGATTCCCCGTCTCATAAATAGATATGCAATAAAGCATGAGATCGACGCCAGCGGGCCCGATTCGGCCCGCCGCGATGACTTGATCTGCTGTTTTCGGGTTGCCTCGAGCAGGCTCGTCGGCTTCTGTCGAGAATCACTATAAGTAGATGTATACGTATAACGCAAGCCCTCGGATCGGCTGAATTCAGCGAACCCCGACGGGCCGCCCTTCCCGCGCGACGTTCCGCACTACCTTGACCAGCAATGCCAGCCCGATCCCGAGTCCGAGTCCGAGTACCGCGGCCACCGCGAATCCGGCCGGGAATCCGCCCGCGTCGATGGCGACGCCACAGAGGGAACTGCCGACGCCGTTGCCGAACGTCATCGCGGCGGCGTGCCAGCCGATCGCCTCGCCGCGCCCGCCCTCGGGGACGATCCGGCTCAACTGGTCGACAGATGCGACAAGTGTTGGCGCACACAGCGCTCCGGCGAAGAGCCCGGCCACGCCGAGCGACAGCGGACCGACGGCGAAGCACATCGGAATGGTGACGACGCCGAGTCCGGCGAGCAGCACATACGTCGAAATGGATCGGCGCAGCGCGCCGTACACGAGACCACCGACGAGCGAACCGAAACCCCAGACCGCCATGACCACGCCGAGCCATTGCTGCGCGCCGAACTCGCGAATGGCCGAGACGAAGGTCAATTCCGAACCCGCGAGCACCGCGATCGCCACACCCGCGCCGACGCACAGCGCGACGAACTCCAGCCGGAACCATTCGCGCCGCGGTACCGCCGCGACCTCGACCTTGTCATCCCCACCCTGATCGGCGGAGCGCAGCGGCGGATCGCGCACCCACAGAAAGGCTCCCGCGAAAACCAGCGCCATCTGCATCGCGAACAGGGTCAGCGTCGTCGACCATACGGTCGCGGCGGCAACGCCGAGCACCGGTCCCACCATGAATGCCGTCTCCACCGACACCGACTCCAGCGCCAGCGCCGGTTGGCGGGTCTGTTCGCTGGTCGCCGCGATCACGGCCTGCCGCACCACCGTGAAGATCGGAATATCGAAAAGCCCTGCGATCGCCGCGAGCACCAACAGCGCCGCGTACCCGACGAACGGCGCGATCGACCAGCACACCGCGCCGACCACGATCGAGGGCAGGATCGTGCGCCGCAACCCGAACCGATCCAGCATCCGCCCGCGCCAGGGCCCACTCGCCGCAACACACAGCGTGACAATCGAGCTCAGCGCCCCGGCCTGTCCATACGACCCGTGCAATGTCTGCACGACATGCAGTGCGAGCACTACCGACCCGGCGAACACCGGAATCCGAACCAGCACCCCCAGCAGCAGCACATTGCGCAACGCCGAGTTCGCCAGCACCTCCCGATAGGACCGCACTCGACCGAGCGTCGCACGCCTGTCCACCACCACGCCACCGATTAATTTCACGAGCCGAGCTACGGCGCGCCGGCCATGTGACAGGCAGCTCTCGAACTATTCAGCAAGTCGCTTCAACCGAAGTACGGATCCGTCGAGATTCCGCACAGCGAGTGAATCTTTCCGCCTCGGATATCGATCGCGAGCACCCGCTCGATGCAAGTGCCGCGTCCAGATAGCTTCTGAGGCCACTGAGACGTCGAGCGCAGTCATACGGCAGTGCCTGCCTGGCGTGCCACGTTTCGACTGCGCTCAGCGAATGAGCCGGAACTGATTGCGCGGCAACCTCTCTGGCCGGACACTGGTTCAGGCCGATCACTATCGATCGCGAGCACCGCTCGATGCAAGTGCCGCGTCCAGATAGCTTCTGAGCTAACTGAGATCCGTCGAGCGCAGTCATATGGCAGTGCCTGCGGGACGGCAGTGCCTGCGGGACGTGTCCTACCACGTTTCGACTGCGCTCAGCGAATGAGCCGGAACTGGTAGCGCGGCAACCTCTCTGGCCGGACACTGATTCAGGCCGATCACTATCGATCGCGAGCACCCGCTCGAGGCTGGTGCCGCGTCCAGCCTCTGAGGTAACTGAGATCCGTCGAGCGCAGTCATACGGCGGTGCCCGTGGGGCGTGTCGTGCCACGTATCGACTGCGCTCGGCGAATGAGCCGGAACTGATAGCGCGGCAACCTATCTGGACGGGCACTAGTCAGTCGGTCACTGTGGCGCGGGCGCACCGTGTTCGAGGTAGGCGGTGCGGCACGTGGAATGCGCGATATGCGCTTGGCGTAGTCGGCGGGCGAGTCGCGGGATGAGATAGTCATCGAGTTTCGACAATGACACCCAAGCCCACTGGTCGAGTTCGGTCTCCTGCAGCGTGATGGCTTGCTCATCGGATCCGAGCTCGCCGCAATCGAAAATGTAGAGAATTTTGTCGCCGTCGGTTTCGGTAGGCGCCCAATCGTGAACAAGCAATTGCTTTGGGCTACGGTCGATTCCGAGTTCTTCGCGAATCTCGCGACGACAGGCCGCTCCTGGCGACTCCCCCGGCTCGACATAACCGCCGGGTATATCCCAACCACTGCCGTACGTCTTGTGCACCAAGAAAACCTCGTCGCCGCGCACGAAAAGCGCTCCCGCCGCCAGCCGTGCGCGCGCAAAATGATTGTCTTCGTCGGTCATTGGTTCACCTCACGACGTGCATTCGTTGGGCCAAGGCTTGCAAAACGAACGAAGGACTGCCGTGCGCATTGCGCATCCAGGTGAGTACGAGTTGTCGACTGAGGTAATGGTGGCGAACTTGTTCCGGTGCCGCCCGCTCGGCGTCGAGTAGAGCCGATACCGAATCCTGTTGACGGCCAGCCAGATTGAATGCGCGAGCAAGTTCGAGTTGGTGCCGAATCCGGCGCTCCACCGGGAGGGCGGAGGTATCCAGCCCGGGACCCAACCGAAGCGCGATCTGCACATCGCCGAGTTCCATCGCGGTATTGACTCGATGGATCGCGACATTGGTGGGTCCGAATGCCGTCCACAGGCAGTTCCGATCACCACCCAATTTCCTCGCAGCCTCATCCGCCTCGGCCAGAAACACCTGCACTGTGTCGCGACGATTGCTACGCGCGGCTGCCATCGAGCCGACAAGAAGCAATGTTCCGTATACCGACAACATGTCGTCGCGGCCCGCACCGAGATACGGCCGCAAGTACTCCGCTCCTGCTTCGACCAGATCGACAGCGGGTTCTACCCGGCCCGTCGACATGACCGTGAAGGCGACAGATCGCATCAGGGAACCGACGATGGCGAGATCATCGGTCCGCTGCGCCGCCACGAGACCCCGTTCGGCGGCATTCCAAGCCAAATCCGTTTCACCGAGTTTGGTCAAAACAGCGGCCGCGACCTGATAGCACAGCGCCAACAGCCGAAACCCCTGTGCTTTCTCATCTCGCCGGGCGACGGTCAGAGCAGCAGACAACAGGCTGGGCAATCGACCCGCGACGAATGCGAACTTGGCATCCTGGTACGCATCGAAGACACCGCAAAGCTCTCGTTCCAGGGTCGGCAGCTGCAATGCGTCCGGATCACGATCGGGCGGCATCAGTTCGGGCATCAAATGGCTGTAGTCCATCAACGCGGCCCGGAGTGCGGGAATGGTCGAGGTCCCACTGTCGATGGTCCACTCCAACAGGCTCGGATCACCGATCAGGTCGCCCAGCGAAACATCCAATGCGTCTGCGAGTAGGCGGATTACCGACAAACGGTCCAGTGGAATCCGATTGTTTTCGACCTTGCTCATCCAATCGTCTGTCCGCCCGACAAGTCCGGCTAGCACGTCTTGGGACATACCGCGACGCCGTCGGTACCAACACACCCGCTCACCGATGGTGAGGTTCTGGGACATTCCGCGCACAACACAATCTTCCGACTCGGCTGGGCAACGATCCCGGAAAGATATTCCGGGCATACATCTGATCTGGCCTCAGGCTACTTGCAAACCAACGACATCAGTGCTGAACGGGACAAGGCCACCGTGGACACCGAGGGACTCGAGAACGTCGTCGATTGGGCGGACTACTACCGCCAACAGTTTCATCTCCCCGCCGAGGAACGTGGCGGTTACGTCATGCTCCCGGTGACGAACCATTTGGGTATCGTCCACATACCCAAGCTATTGGCCGAAAAAGTCCGGATTTCATTGCTACGGCAGGGCACTCTCGGCCCACTGCTCGCGCGGCAGATTCGCTGGACTTTCGTGGCGGCCGTGGACTACGCCCCTGGCCGTCAAGTCCTGGAACTGCTGGCGCGCAAAAACATTTGTGTGCCCGTGGTCGGCAGCGCGCTGATGATCCCGACCAGCCTCGGACGCTGGACCCGTGAGGGCGCGCACTGGATCAATCCACCGGCCCGCGACCAATCGATGCCGATGCTTTCGACCGTCATCAGCACTACGCTGGCAGCAATTTCGGATCGAAGCGACCGACCGGCTTCATCGTGGACCGGGTGAATAATCCGAACCGCTGAGGAGATATGAAAAAGGCCCGCTTCCCAATAAATGGGAAGCGGGCCTTTGCTTTTCCGCCGGAAAGACTTACTTGGCCTTCTCCAGGACCTCGACCAACCGCCAGTGCTTGGTGGCCGACAGCGGGCGGGTCTCCATCAGCTGGACGCGGTCGCCGACACCGGCGATCTCGTTCTCGTCATGCGCCTTCACCTTGGTGGTGGAGCGAATGATCTTGCCGTAGAGCTTGTGCCGCGTGCGGTCTTCCAGCTCGACCACGATGGTCTTGTTCATCTTGTCCGAGACCACGTAGCCGATGCGGACCTTGCGGGTGCCGCGCTTGACCTCGGGGGTCACTTTCTCTTCACTCATGCCGCATCTCCCTTGCCAGCGGGTGCCGAGGCCAGGCCGAGCTCACGCTCGCGCATGACCGTGTAGATGCGCGCGATCTCGTGACGCACGACGCGCAGGCGACGGTTGTTGTCCAACTGACCCGTCGCCATCTGGAAGCGCAGATTGAACAGCTCTTCCTTCGACTCGCGCAGGCGGGCGACGAGCTCCTCTTCGTTGAGCTCGCGGAGCTCTGCGGCCGGTGTACCGGTAGCCATCAGAACTGCTCCTCCCTGGTCACGATCCTGCACTTCATGGGGAGCTTGTGCATCGCGCGGCGCAGGGCCTCACGAGCGATCTCCTCGTTGGGGTAACTCATTTCGAACATCACGCGTCCGGGCTTGACGTTCGCGACCCACCACTCCGGCGAGCCCTTACCGGAACCCATGCGGGTTTCGGCCGGCTTCTTGGTGAGCGGGCGATCCGGGTAGATGTTGATCCAGATCTTGCCGCCACGCTTGATGTGGCGGGTCATCGCGATACGCGCGGACTCGATCTGCCGGTTGGTGACGTAGGCGGGCTCGAGAGCCTGGATGCCGAATTCACCGAACGCGACCGAAGTGCCGCCCTTGGCCATGCCGCTGCGGCTCGGGTGATGCTGCTTCCGGTGCTTGACCTTCCGTGGCATCAACATGCGTCAGCCCTCCTGTGTTTCTGCCGGGGCGTCGGCAACCGCGGTAGCAGCGCCGGCACGACCGGCCTCGGTGCTGGTCGCGGTGGTGCCTGCGGAACCGGACCGACGCGGGCGGCTCGGCCGCTCCCGACGCTCGCGGCGGTCACCAGCGGCGGGCGCGGCCGCGGCCGTGACCTCACGCTTGCCACCGACGATGTCGCCCTTGTAGATCCAGACCTTCACGCCGATGCGACCGAAGGTGGTCTTGGCCTCGTAGAGGCCGTAGTCGATGTCCGCGCGCAGCGTGTGCAGCGGGACGCGACCCTCACGGTAGAACTCCGAGCGCGACATTTCAGCGCCGCCGAGGCGGCCCGAGCACTGCACACGGATGCCCTTGACGTTCGGCGAACGCATGGCCGACTGGATCGCCTTGCGCATCGCGCGACGGAACGCCACACGGTTGGACAGCTGCTCGGCCACGCCCTGGGCGACGAGCTGCGCATCCGACTCGGGGTTCTTGACCTCGAGGATGTTCAGCTGCACCTGCTTCTTGGTGAGCTTCTCCAGCTCGGCGCGAATGCGATCGGCCTCGGCGCCGCGGCGACCGATGACGATGCCAGGACGCGCGGTGTGGATGTCGACGCGAACCCGGTCACGGGTGCGCTCGATCTCCACCTTGGAGATGCCCGCCCGCTCCATGCCAGTGGCCAGGAGCTTGCGGATGGCGACGTCTTCCTTCACGTAGTCCGCGTACTGCTTGTCCGCGTACCAACGCGACTTCCAGTCGGTGGTGATACCGAGGCGGAAGCCATGGGGGTTGATTTTCTGTCCCATTTACTTTGCCCCTCCCTTCCGGCGGTTACGAGTGGATCCACCGGCGGTGGGCACGCTCTCGACCTCGATGGTGATGTGGCTGGTGCGCTTGCGGATCCGGAACGCGCGGCCCTGGGCCCGCGGCTGGAAACGCTTCATGGTCGCGCCCTCGTCGACGTAGGCGGTCGAGATCACCAGGGTCGACGGATTCAGGCCGAGGTTGTTCTCGGCATTCGCCGCGGCGCTGGCCACGACCTTGGCGACCGGCTCGCTCGCGGCCTGGGGCGCGAACTTCAGGATCGCGAGGGCGTCCTCGACCCGCTTGCCGCGGACCAGGTCCACGACACGGCGAGCCTTCATCGGTGTGACGCGAACGTGCTTGGCGGTCGCGCGCGCAGTCGGATTCTGAGTCTCAGTGGTCATCGCCGCTTGCTCTTCCGATCTTCCTTGACGTGGCTCTTGAACGTCCGGGTGGGCGCGAACTCACCCAGCTTGTGGCCGACCATGGACTCCGAGACGAACACCGGCACATGCTTGCGGCCGTCGTGGACGGCGAAGGTGTGACCGATGAAATCGGGGATGATGGTCGAACGACGGGACCAGGTCTTGATGACCTGCTTGCTGCCCTTTTCGTTCTGTACGTCCACCTTCGCGAGGAGGTGGTCGTCGACGAACGGGCCCTTCTTGAGGCTGCGTGGCATTTCTTACCTCCTCCTTCAGCGCTTCTTGCCGGTCTTGCGACGGCGGACGATGAGCTTGTCGCTCGGACGGTTGGGCTTGCGGGTGCGGCCTTCCGGCTGACCCCACGGCGAGACCGGATGGCGACCACCGGAGGTTTTGCCTTCACCACCACCATGCGGGTGGTCGACCGGGTTCATCACGACACCACGGACCGTGGGGCGGCGACCCTTCCAGCGCATGCGGCCGGCCTTACCCCAGTTGATGTTCGACTGTTCGGCATTGCCGACCTCGCCGACGGTGGCGCGGCAGCGCACGTCGACGCGACGGATCTCACCGGAGGGCATACGCAGCGTGGCGTAGGGGCCTTCCTTACCGAGCAGCTGGATGCTCATGCCGGCGGCACGGGCCATCTTGGCGCCACCACCCGGACGCAGCTCCACGTTGTGGACCGTGGTACCGGTCGGGATGTTGCGCAGCGGCAGGTTGTTGCCCGGCTTGATGTCGGCGGTCGGGCCGGACTCGATCGGGGTGCCCTGCTGGATACCCTTCGGCGCCAGGATGTAGCGCTTCTCGCCGTCCACGTAGTGCAGCAGCGCGATGTTGGCGGTGCGGTTCGGGTCGTACTCGATGTGGGCGACCTTGGCCGGGATGCCGTCCTTGTCCAGGCGACGGAAGTCGATCAGACGGTAGGCACGCTTGTGGCCGCCACCGCGGTGGCGGGTGGTGATGCGACCGTGAGCGTTGCGGCCACCCTTGCTGTGCAGCGGGCGGATCAGCGACTTCTCGGGGGTCGACCGAGTGATCTCAGCGAAGTCCGAGACGCTGGAGCCACGACGGCCCGGCGTAGTCGGCTTGTACTTACGGATTGCCATGAGTTCTTCTCTGCTTTCTGGATTCCCAGGCGCTTACGCGACCGGGCCTCCGAAGATCTCGATGGGCTTGCTGTCGGCCGAGATGGTCACGAGCGCGCGCTTGGTGTCCTTGCGCTTGCCGTAACCGAAGCGGGTCCGCTTGCGCTTGCCCTGACGGTTGGCGGTGTTGACGCTGGTCACCTTCACACCGAAGACCTTCTCGACGGCGATCTTGATCTGCGTCTTGTTGGAATCCGGGTGCACGATGAAGGTGTAGGTACCTTCCTCGATCAGTCCGTAGGACTTCTCCGAGATGACCGGCGCCAGCAGAATGTCGCGGGGGTCGGCGATCGTGGTCACTTGCTCTCCTCCTGTGCGGATTCGGCGGGGCCGTGCACGAAGGCGTTCAAGGCCTCGACGCTGAACACCACTTCGTCGCTCTCGAGCACGTCGTAGGTGTTGAGCTGATCCGGCGCGATCGGGTGCACGAACTCCAGGTTCTGCACGCTCTTCCAGCCCGCGACGTCCTCACGTCCGAGGACGAGCAGGAACTTCTTCCGGTCCGAGAGCTCGGCCAGGAACGACTTCGCGGTCTTGGTCGACGGGTTCTGACCCGAGACCAGTTCGGTGATCACGTGGATGCGCTCGTTGCGCGCACGATCCGAGAGAGCTCCACGCAGCGCGGCGCGGATCATCTTCTTGGGGGTGCGCTGGCTGTAGTCGCGCGGCTGCGGACCGTGCACGGTGCCACCACCGGCGAACTGCGGCGCGCGGGTAGAACCCTGACGGGCGCGACCGGTGCCCTTCTGGCGGTACGGCTTCTTGCCACCACCGGAGACCTCGCCGCGCGTCTTCGTCGCGTGCGTGCCCTGGCGTGCGGCAGCGAGCTGCGCGACGACGACCTGGTGCATCAGCGAGATGTTCGCGGTGGCATCGAAGATCTCCGCGGGGAGCTCGACGGTGCCGTTGGTCTTGCCGCCGAGTTCCTTGACCGGGAGGGTCAGGTTCGTCTTCTTCTCGACGCTGGTCATGCGTGCGCACCACCCTTCACTGCGCTCTTGACGGTCACGACGCTGCCCTTGCGACCGGGGATCGCGCCCTTGATGAGCAGCAGGCCGTTCTCGGCGTCCACCTTGTGAACCGAGAGGTTCTGCGTGGTGACGCGGTCGTTACCCATACGACCCGACATGCGCATGCCCTTGAACACACGGCCGGGGGTGGCGCAACCACCGATGGAACCCGGGCGACGGTGCACTGCCTGCGCACCGTGCGAGGCGCCCTGACCACGGAAGCCGTGGCGCTTCATGGTGCCTGCGAAGCCCTTGCCCTTGCTGGTGCCGGTGACGTCGACGTAGGCGCCTTCTTCGAAGACATCGGCGTTGATCTCCTGGCCGACCTCGAAGGTGGAGGCGTCCGCGACCCGGATCTCGGCGACGTGGCGGCGCGGGGTGACACCGGCCTTGGCGAACTGACCGGAGACCGGCTTGTTCACCTTGCGCGGGTCGATGGCGCCGAAAGCGACCTGGACGGCGCTGTAGCCGTCGCGCTCCACGGTGCGGATCTGGGTAACGACGTTCGGTCCGGCCTTGATGACGGTCACGGGGACGACGCGGTTGTTGTCGTCGAACACCTGGGTCATGCCGAGCTTGGTGCCCAGGATGCCGGCCGCTGGCCTGTTCTTGTTGTCAGTCATATCTCGAGTCCCCGTCACTGAATGTTGACGTCGACGCTGGCCGGCAGGTCGATGCGCATGAGGGCATCAACCGTCTTCGGCGTCGGGTCGAGGATGTCGATCAGCCGCTTGTGCGTCCGCATCTCGAAGTGCTCGCGCGAGTCCTTGTACTTGTGCGGCGAACGGATGACGCAGTACACGTTCTTTTCGGTCGGCAACGGCACCGGCCCGACCACACGGGCCCCGGTGCGGGTCACCGTCTCCACGATCTTGCGCGCGGACGCGTCGATCGCTTCATGGTCATAGGCCTTGAGCCTGATGCGGATCTTCTGTCCCGCCACGCTAAGTGTCCTTTTCTCCGCTTATCGTTCGTGGTCCGGAAGCCGGCTTCCGAACCACCTTCAATTGCACAGCCCGAACACACGAAGACGTCCCAGCCCGGTCAGTCAGGCCCGGAGGTGGCAGCCTGCGCGATTACGCAGGGCCCCCGCTCGGGCAAGATCCAACACAGTGAGACCGCGACCGGGCGCCGCCCGATCCTCGCCGCTGTTCATCTGTCATGGTTCTCCGGTCCACGCGGTCGGGCGTGTCGCCCCTCCGCTCATTCCTCGGCCCCGGTTCGTAACTTCACCTGGCCTGGAACGTTGTCCCGGACGCACCCACGCTGGATGTCCAGCGAGGTACACGATTGGGTGTTGCTCGCCTCACCACCCGCCACAACCGCCGAACGGCATGACCCGGTGCAAGGCAACCCGAACAGTATGCCCGACCGCGTTGGCGACTTCAAATCCGCCCCCTGCCAACAATTCCTTAGCAGGTCAGGACATGAATCCCGGGCGCGCCCATGCCAGTCGCCGGCGACACCGGACGCCGCCACCGGCGACCGAGCGCGCTCAGGACGACGAATGCCATGAGACCGGCATCAACGGATTTCCCCATTGGCGATCCGCGACGGCCGCTGGCGAACTTACTTCTGAGTAAGATAGAGCCATGACGAAACCGACCGCGACTCATCGGATCTGGAACAAGCTGCCGGACAACCGGCTGGGGCACACCCTGTTCTCGCTGGGCATGGTGGCCCGGGTGCCCTACTTCGGCACGGTGCTGCCGAGCGTCGTGCGGTTGGAGCCCGGATTGTGCGAGGTGACCTCCCCCAAGTGGTTCGGCATCCACAACCACCTGGGCACCTTTCACGCGATCGCGGCCTGCAATCTGGCCGAGGTGGCAATGGGCATGTTGAGCGAGGCAACGGTGCCCGATACCCATCGCTGGATTCCCAAGGCCATGAATGTGCAGTACCTGGCCAAGGCCGAGACCGGTCTGCGCGCGGTGGCCGAGCTGTCCGAGGTGCCCGACTTCACCCGGATCACCGAGGGGCAGGAGCTGACTGTGCCGGTCTCCATCTACGACAAGCACGGTGTCGAGGTCGTGCACGCCGACATCACCACCTGGATCACCCCCAAGTAGGTGAGCGCGCCAGAGTCCCGAGGCAGGCGACAGCCTCTGCGCAGTGACGTGCACAGACCCAACGCGACCCTTTATAGCGGTTGTGCAGGTCACATGCGGAGTGTGCGGTTGGCCGCACCGGCGGGGAGCAGTGTTGCGCGCGCAAGGACGGAGCGGATTGAATGCGGAACATGAGTGACGGGGCGGTCCAGGAATTCGACCTCTGCGTGGTCGGCCTCGGACCGACCGGTCGGGCGCTGGCGCATCGGGCGATGCTGGCCGGGTTCCGCGTCGCCGCCGTCGATCCGCGGCCGGAGCGGCTCTGGACGCCCACCTTCTCCTGCTGGATCGATGAGCTGCCGCAATGGTTGCCGTCGAGCGTTATTGCCACACGCATTCCGAAGCCGACGGTCTGGACGAAGTCCGAGCATCGAATCGACCGCCCCTACTGCGTGCTCTCGAAGACGGGGCTGCGCGCTGCACTAGCGCTCGACGATGCCACCGTCGTCGCCGGGCGGGCCACTCGCGTCGAGGCCAACGAGGTGGAGCTCGCGGATGGCACCATCCTCAGGGCCGCAACGGTTTTCGATACCCGCGGGCTCCCGGCGCCGGGACAGCGCCGCGCGGCCAGCGCACACGGCATCTTTGTCGATGCCGAAACCGCCGCGCCCATGGTGACCGAGAGTGAGGGACTGCTACTCGATTGGCGTCCGGAGAACGGCGCCGGACCCGACGAGCCGCCGTCGTTCCTCTATTCCGTTCCGCTCGGTGACGGCACAGTGATCTTCGAGGAGACCAGCCTCGGCCTGCGCGGCGGCATGCCGCAGCACGAGTTACGTAGACGCACGCTGAACCGCCTTGCGGCACATGGTATTCGACTCACCGGTGCCGAACCGACCGAGGCCGCGCACTACCCACTGGATCAGCCACCGCCGAAAAAGGGCACCGCCCAGGCGATTCCGTTCGGCTCCCGCGGCGGCATGATGCATCCCTGCACCGGCTACAGCGTCGCCGATTCGTTGGCCCTGGTCGACACCGCCGTCGCAGCCCTGCGACAAGGCCGCGACCCCATTGCCGAACTCTGGCCATGGCAGGCCCGGCTGGTGTACTGGATGCGCTTGCGCGGCCTATGGGGCATGGGCCGCCTGACCACCGACCAGTCCATTTCCATGTTCGACGCCTTCTTCAGCGCCTCGCCCCGCGGCCAGCGCGCCCTGCTCTCCGCCCACGACGATTACACCGTTCTCGGCGCGGTCCTGTTCAATACGGTCGCCCGCACCTGGCCGTTCCGCTGGCGCTACGACCTGGTCGGCTGGACGAATCGAAACCGATGGGTCGGTTTCGACTTTGCCGGGTCATCTGAGCATGCGGAACGCCCGATCAGGTAACTACACCGCGGATACGACCGAGCGGGTCAGCCCTGCTCGGGCTGACCCGCTCGGTTGTGGATCACAGGCCGCGGTTCAGTTCTCCGGGCCCTCATATGTCACCACCCAGCTGCCATTGCCCTCGGACCAGAAGCAGTTACCGTTCGGCTCCGCCTGAGCCCTAGCCTTGCACCCGGCTTCATCCTGACCGTAGAACACGGTGTACGGGCGGGCGTTCGCGGCGCCCGCCGCACCGGCGGTAATAGCTGCCGCAATCCCGAGTGTGGCAATTAGCTTGGTCATGACGATTCCCTCCCATAACAATCTGCCACCTACAGTGGCGAACCCTCACCAACATATCGCATGGAGACACACTGTCGATCTTGGCGCAGACGAAAATATCTGTGCCGCAACGCCTTAGCGATAATAGATGTTCAGAGTCAAGCCCCAGTTTCTGCAGCACGGCGGTAGCCACGGATGGCGGGGTACGCGAAGGCTGCGACGATGCCGAATATCCACGCGACGGTCTTCAGCAGTGGCTCGGCCACTGGGCCACCGTATGACAGGCCGTGCATGGCATCGATGGCACAACTCATCGGTTGGTTCTCGACTGTGGACTGCAACCATGGGGGATAGGCAAACACAGGGACAAAGCCGGTGTTGAAGAACATCAGCAACGTGTTGATCAGGCCGATGCTGCTCACGAGCATCACACCTTCCGACATCGTCGCGAGGGCGGTGACAAAGACCGCGAAACCGACTCCGAACAGCACGGGAATTCCGATCAACGCGAGGGCAGCGAGCGGGCCCTGGTCGAATCGAAACCCTAGGACAAAGCCGACCATGATTACCAGCAGCGTCGTGACCAATACCCGGATTGCCTCGGCCATCAGCCTGCCGGTCAATCCCGCCGCCCGGTGTGTAGGCATAGTCCAGAAGCGGCTGAGAAGCCCGGTGTACTTCTCGGCCTTGAAGCCGAGTGCGCTGACCACCGCACCAGACATCGCCGCCACCAAGGTGATCATCGGGACGGTGCCATAGACGGCAGGGCGGCCGGTGGCACTGGAGATCGGACTGTCCAAGACGATCCAGAACATCACCAGCGTCAACGCCGGATAGATCAGCGTCTGAATGGTCGTCGCGGGATCGCGCGCCCACACCAGCAGCAGCCGCTTGCACTGGATCAGGCTGTGCGCGATCCAGGTCGACAGCGCGCGCTCGGATGGCGTGGCCACCCGCGGCAGCGGGTCGAATCCGTCCACCTCGGTGCGCTCCAAGGTCTCGACCGAACTCATGACCGCCTCACACTCGCCCAGATCGCCAACGGGATGAAGACGATCGCCATACCGCCCAGCCAGGTCAGCGGCACCCACAGCACATCCCAGCTCACCCCGTCATGGGCCATATCGCGCAGCGCGAAGGAGAACTGGGAGATCGGCTGATTGCGCACGAACGGCCGGATCCACATCGGAAAACTGCGTTCCGGGACGAACCCGCAGGACAGCATGCCGAAGATCAAGGTGGGCAGCGTCAATGCCTGACTCAGCGATTCCGGACTCTTGGTCAGACTGCCGAGCGCATCCGCGCCGAGGGCGAGCACGGTACCGACCGCGAGCGAGAACACACAGAACAGTACGGCCTGACCGAGTCCGGCGATGAAACGGAAGCCGATCATGTAGCCGAAGATGATCGCCGCGGTCAGCGCCGTCAGCGAGCGCACCAGGCCCGCGCCGATGCGCGCGCTCAACGGCACCAGCGTGCCGATCGGCATCGTCTGCAGTCGCGTACTCAGACCGGTCAGCGCCTCGTATGCGGACAACTGCGCATTCGACATCATCGTGAACGCCATGGTCTGCAGCACAATGATCGGCATGACGAACTGGGCGTAGTCGATGCCCTGGAACTTCATGACGAATCGCAGCGGCAGGTAGAAGCCAAGGGTGAATACCAGTGGGGTGATCATCGCGACGATCAACTCGCCCTTGACGGCCATCGTTCGCACAATGCGTCCGGCCAGCGCCCGCCACTGCGCGAAGTAAGAGATTCTGGCCACGGGCAGCTCAGCGAAGAGCAGTGCCGAATCGGCCCGCTCGACGGTAGTGGAACTCACTAGTGGCCGCCCGAATGACCGGTGATGGAGAGGAAGACATCGTCGAGCGAGGGCCTGCGCAGCGCGATATCGGCCAATTGGATCCCGGCGGTGTCGAGCCTGCGCAATGCCTCCGACAGCGTGGCCGCGCCGTCGGGGGCGGGAATCGAAATCCGATCGCCGCCATCGAGGTCGGCGAGTACGGCGGCCGGCACCAGATCGCCGAGTGCGCTGGCGGCTTTGCCGAGCTGACCCGGAACCAGTGGCACCACCTCGCAATAGCTGCCGCCGGTCTTCTCCTTGAGTTCGTCGGCGGTGCCTTCGGCGATCACCGTGCCCTTATCGATGACGATGATGTTGTCGCTGAGCACATCGGCTTCCTCGAGGTACTGCGTGGTGAGCAGCACCGTGATGCCCTGGTTCTTCAGCGCGGTCACCAGATCCCACACGCCTTGGCGGCTGCGCGGATCCAGACCGGTGGTCGGCTCGTCGAGGAAGACCACCTCCGGCCGCACCACAAGG
This sequence comes from Nocardia sp. NPDC050630, assembly GCF_044457245.1. Lineage (NCBI taxonomy): Bacteria > Bacillati > Actinomycetota > Actinomycetes > Mycobacteriales > Nocardiaceae > Nocardia > Nocardia sp. NPDC050630. The sequence goes on along the minus strand of NZ_JBITGN010000003.1, from coordinate 125,887 downwards.
CCGCAGGCGATATCGACCCGACGACGCATACCGCCGGAGTAGTGGCGCACCGCGCGACGGCCCGCGTGTACCAGGTCGAATTCCTCGAGCAGGGTGTCGGCGCGCTTGCGGGCCGCCGATTTGCCCAGGCCCATCAGTCGGCCGAACAATTCCAGGTTCTCCCGGCCGGAGAGGTTTTCGTCCAGCGCGGCGTACTGGCCGGTCATCATGATCGAGCGGCGCACACCCGCCGGGTCCTTCAGCACATCGTGGCCCGCCACCACGGCGGTGCCCGAGTCCGGGCGCAGCAGGGTCGACAGCACTTTGACCATGGTGGTCTTGCCCGCACCGTTGGGCCCGAGGATGCCGAGCACGCTCGCCCGCGCGGCAGTGAAGCTGATGCCCTGCAGCGCGTGCACATCGCCGAATGACTTCCGGACATCCGCAACCGCGACCGCGGCGTCACCACCCTCGATGGGTGGTGGCTCGCCGGTATGCGAATCCGCTTGGTTCAAGCTCGGCATCAACTCTCCACTGTGTCTGATCGGCGGCGTTCGCGGGGCCTGGGCGGCGACCGCGGGTCGCCAAGAGTGTGGGCATGAATTCGTCCCGGTTGGTGATCCCTGCCGCCAAGCGTGATGTTACCGGCAGAGCCATCCGCACAGGGCAGACCGCGCCATACCCAGCAAACTGCGACCTAAGTGTGTCCTTACTCACATTTCCCTCCGCCGATCCACCCGACCGGAGAACGTCGCTGGTGGCGGCCCTTCAGGGGCAGCGTAGGGGCGGTAGCGACACCTTGTCCGGCTGTCGCGGCGCCCATAGTCTGCTAGACGGGGGAAACGCACTCACTCGTTTGCGGCAGCGCCGTTTCGTCAATCGTTCGGCGGCCTGCGGCGGATCGACCCTGCAAGAGGTGACCATGGCCGAGACCGCGCAGCCGAGGCTGGCAGCGCATACGGGAGGATCGGGCCGACCGAACGTGCTGACGTCCTATGACCCGCGCACCGGCGAAATCGTCGGCAACTATGCCGTGATGGGTGCGGGCGAAATCAACCGCACCGTGCGCGCCGCCCGCTCCGCCGAAAAATGGTGGGCCGAGCTGGGATTCAGCGCCCGCAAACGCTGGCTACTGGATTGGAAACGCAGTATCGCCAGGCGCGCAGGCGAGTTGGTGGAAATCCTGTGCGAGGAAACCGGAAAACCGGAGGCGGACGCGGCAATCGAGGTGATGCTCGCCGTCGAGAATCTGGATTGGGCGGCCCGCAATGCCGCGCGCGTCCTGGATCGGCGCAAGCTCGGCTCCACCTGGCTGACCCGCAATCAGCACGCCTCGGTCGGCTATCTGCCGCTCGGCGTGGTCGGCGTACTCGGGCCGTGGAACAACCCCGTCTTCACACCGATGGGTTCGATCGCCTACGCGATGGCCGCGGGCAATGCCGTGGTGTTCAAACCCGATGAGCTCACCACCGGGGTCGGGGTCTGGCTGGCCGACAGCTGGAACAAACTCGCGCCGAATCAGCCTGTGCTACAGGTCGTTACCGGGGATCACAGCACCACCGCGGCGCTGTGTCGGGCCAAGGTGGACAAGATCGCCTATGCCGGTTCGGATGCGGGTTCGCGCGAGGTGATCACGCTGTGCGCGCAGACCTTGACGCCGGTGGTGGTCGAGCGGAACGGCAAGGGCACCATGGTGGTTCACGTCGACGCCAAACTCGACGAGGCCGCCGAGGCCGCGGTATTCGGCGCGATGGCCAATGCGGGCCAGAACTCCACCGGCATCCAGCGGGCCTATGTCGCCAACTCCGTCTACGACCGATTCCTGGACCTGGTGGTCGAACAGGCGCGGCGGCTGCGGCCCGGTGCGGATAAGCGCGCGTCCTACGGTCCGATGATTCTGGAATCGCAAGTCGACGTGGTGCGCAAGCAAGTGCGCGACGCGGTGGCCAGGGGTGGGCGCGCGGTGGTCGGCGGGCTGGATTCGATTCGCGACCCCTATATCGAACCGATCGTCCTGGCCGAGGTGCCGGAGGAGAGCGTCGCGATCACCGGCGAGGGCATCGGGCCGGTGCTGATCGTCAACCGGGTCGCGAATATGGACGAGGCGGCGCAGCGGATCAACGCCGTCGGCAATGGCGTCGCGGTGTCGGTGTTCACCCGCGATGTACACGGCATCGAATCCTTCGCCGAACAACTGCGGGTCGGCGTTGTGACCATCAATTCTTCGACCACATACGCCGGAATTCCGGCGCTGCCCTTCGGCGGGGTCGGCGAATACGGGCAGGGACACCATCACGGCGACCAGGGACTGCGCGAGTTCAGCCGGACACTGGCGATCGCACGCAAGCGGTATCGAGCGCCGGTGAATCTATCCACCTTCGACCGGCATTCTCGGCATCTGCGCACGGCCAAAGCGCTCTTCCGACTGCGCCACAGCCGCTGAAGCCGATCCCGAAGCCGCGCCGGATCGCTCCATCCGGAGCCACCGCGAAGCGAGCCTTACGAGCGAGGAGTTCGCGGTCCATCTCACGTCCCAGCCGTCAAAGTGCATACGCCGCAAACACGAGACCCCGCGCGCATCGAGTGCCGACAGCCCCACCTCCGCAACCACCACGGAGCGAGTCTTACGAGCGAGGAGTTCGCGGCCCGTCTCGCGTCCGAGCCGTCGAAGCGCATGCGACGAAGTCGCGAGTCTCGACGGGTCGGACGCGAGACACCAGGGGGCCGCGAACACGCAGCGCCGACGGCGCTGCCATTAGACACAGCCTAGAAGGACGGCCTCCATCAGGGCGCAGACTCGGGCCAGTTGTTCGGGGCGTGGGTCGAATTTGGTCAACCGGCCGACGTCGATCACCTGGGCGATGGCGGCGTGCACGCGAAAGCGCGCCTCCACCGAGTCGCCGTCGAGCAGGTTGGCCCACTCCAGCACGTTCTGTCGCTGGATGGCGCGCAGCTTGTGCTGTTCGGCCTGCGGCAGATTACTGAATTCGGCGTAATAGACCGGCATGATCTCCGGCATCGAGAAGGTCAGTCGGGCCTGGCGGTAGGCGATGCGCCGGACCGCGTCCGGACGGCTGGTGGCCTCGGCCAGCGCCTCGGTGATCGCGATGGCCACCCGGTCGCCGGTGCGGTGGAAGGCGGCGGCGAGCAGGTCGGCCTTGCTGGTGAAGTACCGGTAGACGCTGGAGGCGTTGATGCCGACGGCCGCGCCGATTTCCTCGATGCTGGCCTCGTGATACCCCTGGCGACCGAAGATCCGGATCGCCTCGGTGAGCAGCTGTTCGCGTTTCGAGGTGACCGGCAGGCCGCGGGTGGCCGGTCCGGGTGCGGGCTCGGTCGGGGCGGGCGGCAGTTCCGCGCGCAGGATCGACCAGCTCATCTCGCGCAGCAGCGGCATCAGCCGGGCGGTGGCGAGCGTGGTGCGATGTGAGGAGATGCTGGCGATCGCGCTGAGCACCCCGGCGGCGAGCATTGCCACGTCGGCGGGGGGTGCGGTGGGACGCAGCTGTCCGATCGGTTCGGCGAGTGTCGCGTTGAGCGCGTCGTAGACCTTCCTGATCCGGGCCCGGTCCTCGGCCTCGAGGTAGCGCCGCTCCCAGCGATACAGTCCGGCCTCGCGACGAATATCGATGGTGTGTTCGCTGATCGCCTTGATCAGGGCGTCGAGCCTGGGTCCCGGTTCCAGATTCGGATCGTCGGCTGCGCGCGCGATCTTCAGCAGGTGCGAGGCGCCTTCTTCGGCGGCCGCGACCAGCAGCGCGTACTTGTTCGCGAAGTGCCGATACAGCGCGGGCCCCGAGATGCCGACCTCTGCGGCGATCTCGTCGACGCCGACCGGGTAGTACCCACGTTCGCTGAACGCGCGCGCGGCGGCCCGGATGATCTGGACCTTGCGATCCTTCGGGCGCCGCCGCACCGTCTGGGCGGGCTCCGCTCCCGGCCTGTTCGCACCCGTGTCAGGCCGCGCGGAAGCGAGACCGACCTCGCTGCGATCCGCGACCATCTAGCTCTCCGTTCCGGTGCGGCGCCGCTGGTTGACAGCGCCGGACAAATCAACCTAAGTTAACCACAATTCGCAAAGTTAACCACCATTCATGGGAATGCCGCGCCGGATTCCAGACCAGGAGCACCAAATGAGCAACCCCGATTCCGCGACCACATCCGCGGGTTTCAGCGCCGTCAACGACGGCAAGGTGCTCCGGGTCACAATCACCAAACCCAAGCGCAAGAACGCCATCGACTACGACACGATGGTCGCCCTGGGTGACACCTTTCTCGCCGCCGCCGAGGACCGCTCGGTGCGGGTGATCGTACTGACCGGCGAGGGCGGCGACTTCTGCACCGGCGCCGATCTTGCCGCATCGGCCGCCGAGGCGCAGCGCGGGATCACTTCGGATATGGTGATGGACGCGGCCAATCGGCTGGTGAAAGCCATTGTGGACGCGCCGATTCCGGTCATCGCGCGGGTTGCGGGCGCCGCCGCGGGCGTCGGTGTCGGCATCGCGCTGGCCGCCGATCTGGTCTATGCCGCCGAGGATTCCTACCTGCTGCTCGCCTTCATCAATATCGGCCTGATGCCCGACGGCGGTGCGGCCGCCATGATCGCCGCCGCGGCCGGTCGCCCGCTGGCCGCGGAAATGGCCCTGCTCGGCGAGCGACTCCCCGCACCCGCGGCCAAGGCGGCCGGACTGTTCACCGCCGTGGTCCCGCAGGACGAACTCGATGCCAAGGTCGAGGCCGCCGCCGCCAAGATCGCCGCTGGCCCGCGCCGCGCTCTCGAACTCACCAAGAAGGCGCTCAACGCCGCAACCTTGCCCGCCTTGGACGCCGCGCTCGCCGCCGAAAAGTCCGGCCAGAGCGAACTGCTCCAGTCCCCCGACTTCTTCGAGGGCGCGACCGCCATGCTCACCAAGCGCAAGCCGGTTTTCGCCGACTGATCGCGGCGACGAGCGAGCATCGAACCGAAACCGGGAATCCTCGGCGCCCCACGGCTGGCCGGTAATGCGCGTGGCCCGCAGCCGCGGCGACCGACACAAGCGCGGGAGCGTGATCCCGGACACAGGCGCGCCCGCACGAGCGACTATGTTGATCGGCTATGGCTTACCTGGTTACCGGAGCAACTGGGTTTATCGGTCGATTTCTCATTCCCGAACTGCTGAACCGGGATGGGGATATTCATGTGCTGGTCCGGCCGGGGGTTGATTCGGCGGACCGGTATGCCTGCTGCGCTCGCGAGTGGATGGGAGGCGAGCGGGTGCGGGCGGTGCGCGGGGATATGGGCGCGCCCGGGCTCGGCATCGATCCGGCCTGGATCAGCGAGCATCGGGGCTCGATCGAGCATGTCTTCCATCTGGCGTCGAGCTATGACCTCGCCGAACGCGGCGGCGGCACCAGACATGTCATCGATGTCACGCGGGAGTTGAAAGCCACTCTGCTGCATCATGTCTCGACGGTGGATGTGGCGGGCGGGTTCGACGGTGTGTTCACCGAGGATATGTTCGACGAGGGTCAGGTGCTGAGTTCGCCCATGCAGCGGGCGAAATTCGAGGCCGAGAAGATTGTGCGCGAATCCGGGTTGGGCTGGCGGATCTATCGACCCTCGATCGTGATCGGCCATTCGCGAACCGGCGAAATCGATCGAATCGAAGGGCCCTACTATTTCTTCCGGCTGCTGCGGATGGCCGCGCAACTGCCGAGGATTCTGCCGGTACTCGTGCCGAAGCTAGGTGAAACCAATATGGTTCCGGTCGATTTCGTGGCTCGCGCCCTGGCCCACATCGCGCACCGGCCCGACTCGAACCACCTGACCTACCATTTGGCCGATCCGCGCCGGCAGAGCGCGGCCGAGGCGCTGAATCTGTTCGCCGACGAGGCCGGTGCGCCGCATCTGGTGGAGGTGATGCCCAAGCGCACCCTCGAGATGATGCTTCGTGTCCCCGGCACGAGCTGGCTGCTCCCCCGCGTCGGCGTTCCCCAGGATGTGTTGGAGCACAGCGAATTCAGCTGTTGGTTCGACTGCCGCAACGCCACCGCCGCACTGGCGGGCACCGATATCAAGGTGCCGCCGCTGGCCGCGTACGCCCCGTTGATCTGGAAATACTGGATCGAAAACTGGGTGTGATCAGCTCGCCCGCTCGTAGTCGGCTCTAGCCGCGTCGATTTCATCGATGTGTTCGATGGCCCAGGCCCGCAGCACATCGACGGCGGCACCGAGGCTGTGACCGAGCGGTGTCAGCGTGTATTCGACAGTGACCGGCACGGTCGGATACACCGTGCGCGACACCATGCCGTCACGTTCCAGACCGCGCAGCGTCTGGGTGAGCATCTTCTGCGTGATGCCCTGCACCTGTCTGCGCAGCTCCGAGAAGCGCAGCGTGCCGGGCTTCAGGGCCAGCAGCACGAGCCCGGTCCAGCGTTCACCGAGCCGATCGAAAACCGCGCGGGACGGACAGTTCAGATCGAAGACGTCGTATGCCATGGGATCGTTGGTATCCACCAGGTACCTATACCACTAATTACTGCCTTCTTTCATCTGGAAACCAGCCCTCATAGTGTCGTTTGCGTAGCAACGACCAGGAGGAAATCGATGAAAGCCCTTGCAGCAACCGGTGATCCGACCTTGGTGCGGTTCGCCGAGGTCCCCGAACCCACGGCCGCCGCCGATGCGGCGGTCATCCGGGTCGAGGCGTTCTCGGTGAACCGCGGCGAGATTCTCGCCATGACCGGCGCCTACGGCACGCCGACCGCACCGGGGACTGTCATGGGACAGGATGTGGTCGGCCGAGTCGTCGCAGCCGCTGCCGACGGGTCGGGCCCTGCCATCGGAACCCGTGTGGTCGGCCATGCCGAGGGCGGCGGGTGGGCCGAGCGGGTGGCCATCCCGACCGCCGCATTGGCCGAGTTGCCCGACACCCTCACCGCCACCACCGCGGCCGCCTTGCCGCTCGCGGGGTTGACCGCATTGCGTCTGCTCCGCCACGTCGAGGTACCGGCGGGCAAGAAGGCCCTGATCACGGGCGCATCGGGCGGCGTCGGTCACTACCTGGTGGAATTGGCCACGGCCGCAGACATTTCGGTGACGGCGGTGGCGGCCTCGCCCGAGCGGGGCGCCCGGCTGGCCGAACTCGGCGCGGCCGTCGTCCATGATGTCGCGGACGCCGACGGTCCCTTCGATGTCATCTTCGAATCGGTCGGCGGCGACGTCTTCGCCGCCGCGCTTGCCCGGATCGCGCCCGGCGGCACTGTGCTGTGGTTCGGTCAGGCCAGTCTGCAACCGATCCGGCTCAGCTTCTTCGAATACCTGACGGTCACGCCGTTCACGCTGCGGCATTTCCCGCACTGGGTCGCCAACACCACCGATGCCGAGGATCTGCGCATGCTGGTCGAGCTAACGGCCACCGGCCGCCTGCATCCGGAGCTCGGTAGGGTCGCCGACTGGGCCGAAACGGCAAGCGTGCTCACCGATCTGAACAACCGCCGGATCCGCGGCAACGCGATCCTCACCATCGCCGCCTGAAGGAGCGATCATGTCGACCACCGAGCAGACCCGCGCCACCATCCTGGCCTATATCGAGGCACTCGGATCCGGTGATGCCGAACGCGCCGCCGGGTTCTTCACACCGGATTCGACCTGGACCCTTTTCGGCGACTTGCCGACCGCGCGCACCTGGACCGGACCCGAGGAGATCTTCGGGCAATTCGTCGCGCGGATGATCGAGCGGATGGATGCGTCGCAGCCGATCGGCCAGGAGGTGCGGACCGTGCTGGCCGACGGTGCGCAGGCGGCCGCGGAATGGACCACCCGCGCCACCACCAAGGCGGGTGAACCGTACGTCAACAATGTGGCGATCGTCTTTCGCGTCGAGAACGGCAAGATCGCCGAGGCCCGTGAGTATTTCGATACGGGCTATGCCCAGCGCACGCTGTTCGCCTAGTCGCCCGTGACGGTCAGGTAGATCAGGGCCACATTGAGCAGACTGATGATGACGGCGACGAGCCAGGCCAGGCTCGTGGTCACGCGGTGGTTGACGTCGACGCCCATCAGGATGCGGTCGCTGGTGAAGCGGACCAGGGGGATCAGCGCGAAGGGGATGCCGAACGACAGCACCACCTGCGAAATGATCAGTGCGCGAGTGGGATCGATGCCGACCGCGAGGATGAGGATGGCCGGGATCAGGGTGACCATGCGCCGGACCAGAAGCGGAAACTTGCGGTTGAGCAACCCCTCCATGATCATCGCTCCGGCATATGCGCCGACCGAGGTGGATGCCAGGCCGGAGGCCAGCAGGCCGACCGCGAGCAGCAGTGCGGCGACGGGGCCGAGCGCATCGCCGACGGCGGCGTGCGCCCCTTCGAGGGTGTCGACATTCTCGCGGCCGCGCAGGGTATTGGCGGCCATCAGCAGCATGGCCATATTGACCGTGCCCGCGAGCACCATGGCCAGTCCGACATCGTATCTGGTGATCCGCAGCAACCGGGTCCGCAGCGGACCGACTTCGGGCTGACCGTGCCGATCACGGGCCAGGCCGGAGTGCAGGTACACCGCGTGCGGCATGACAGTCGCGCCGATCATGGCCGCCGCGAGCAGCACACTTTCGGTGCCATCGAACCGCGGCAGCAGACCACCGACGGTGCCGGAGGCCGACGGCGGCGCAATCACCACGCTGGCCAGAAAACCGATGGCGACCACGGCGAGCAGGCCGGTGATGACCCGCTCGAACGGCTTCTGCCCGCGCTGATTCTGCACCAGCAGCAGCCCCATCGAGACCACACCGGTGATGAGGCCACCGACCAGTAGCGGCAGATCGAACAGCAGTTGCAGCGCGATCGCGCCGCCGACTACCTCGGCCAGGTCGGTGGCCATCGCGACGGTCTCCGCCTGCATCCAATAGGCGAGGCGCATCGGACGACTCGACTTGGACCGCACCGCCTCCGGGAGCGACATACCGGTGACCAACCCCAGCTTCGCGGAGAGGAACTGCACCAGTCCGGCCATCACATTGGCCATCACGATGACCCATACGAGTAGGTAGCCGAACTGAGCGCCCGCGCTGATATTCGACGCCACATTGCCGGGATCGACATAGGCGATGGCGGCCACGAAGGCAGGTCCGAGCAAGACGCTGACCGATCTTGCCCGGCTCGTCGCGTTCCGCGCCGACTCAGCCAAGGTTGTACTCATGGAACAGAATTTTACGGCTTCCCGAACTTTTTGTTTAGCACTATCTATATAAAACAGACCGCCCCGATTGTGCATAAGGTCACAATCGGGGCGGTCGGTTGGGAATCGCGGCGGATCGGGTCAGATGCCGAGACCCTTGGCCAGCGTCGGCCAGGAGGCGTGCAGTTCGTCGTTCCAGTAGCCCCAGGAGTGGGTGCCGTTGGGGCGGAAGTTGAAGGTGGCCGGGATGCCCAGCTGGTCCAGCTTCGTCTGCATGTTGTGGGTGCAGTAGTTGGTGCCAGCCTCGATGACACCGCCGATCAGGATCTGGTTGGCCAGACCGCCCGGGCCGGGCAGTGTGTACTCACCGTTGAGGGTGTCATACGGGCCGGGCAGACCGTTGCCGGTCGAGATGTAGAGATCGGTGCCGCGCAGACCCTCGGCGTTGACATAGGGGTCGTTCGCCACCCAGTCCGGCCCACCGACCGGTCCCCACATGTTGTCGACATTGCCGCCGCCCCAGGTCTCGACGGTCAGCTTGACGAACTCCGAGCCGACCGGATCACTGGTCTGGGCGCAGCCGCTGTAGGCCGCGGCGGCCTTGTACAGGCCGGGCTTGGCGATCGGCAGCGCGAGCACCGTGGTACCCGAGGTGGACAGGCCCGCGATCGCGTTGGTGCCGTTGGTGCCGAGCGCGCCATCGACCAGCGGCGGCAGCTCCTCGGTGAAGAAGGTCTTCCACTTGTTGCGGCCGAGTACCGGATCGTCCTTGATCCAGTCGGTGTAGTAGCTCCACTTGCCGCCGATTGGCTGGACCACATTGACGTTCTTGTCGCCGAGGAACTTCAGCGCATCGGTCTTGGCCACCCAGGACGCGCTGTCCTCGCCGCCGCCCGCACCGTTGAGCAGGTACAGCACCGGACGCGGCACCGAGGCATCGGCGGGGCGCTGCACGTCGACCGGGAAGGTCCGGTCCATGGCCGCGGAGTAGACGTACAGGCGGATGCTGCGGTCGTCCTTGTACTCGGCCTTGGTGATCTTCGAGCCGTCCGGCGCGACCGGGTTGGCCAGCAGCGTCTTGGAATCGATGATCGGATCAGCTGTCGCGGTAGATGCGCCGAAGCCGGACATGACTCCCGCGAATACCGCGGTTGCCGCGATCACCGCCGCCGCACGTGTGCCGCGACGCCGGATCAGACTACGCATCAATTTCACACCTTCACTTCGTATCGTGATTACGGGAGGGCTTCCCCATGCCGCGGGCATGCACCGCGGCCGACCATACGGCCTATTCAATCGTGACGATAGTGGACGTCGTTACCGCAATGTTGCTCCATCATGCCTGAACGGCCGGAATGTGATCAGGGTCGCCCCGGATATCGCTGCCCGTATTCGGCCAGTCCGCCCAGCGCTCGGATCCAGTGTTCGGCGAAGGTCTTGACCTCATCACCGCCGAACACCTCGGCCGCGTAGTCGAAGCGCACGAGCAGACCGTCGGCGGTGGCGTCGGCGGTGATATCGAGCAGCAGATCGGTGGCCGGTGCATCGGTGTGCACGCGCGCCGGGCGCAGATCTCTATAGCGCAACGCGCACCGGCCGGTGGGGAGCGCGCTCAAGGCGGCGGCGGTATCCGGATTGAGATAGCGCAGCAGGCCGTAGCCGACGCCATAGGACGGCACTGCACCGGTGAGCCGTTTGACCTGCTCGATCGCGACGCCCGCCGCGTGACCACCGACCAGCGCCTCCTCGACGTTGACCCCCGCCAACTGCAGCGGGAGCGGGTAATCGGTGGTGAACGCGCCGACGAGGGTGTCGGTCTCGGCCATCGCCCGGCTGTCGGCGTGCAGCCGAACCACCGGGCCGATGGCATCGGTGACGGTTTCGCCCGCGGAGGTGATCTGCGCGAGCGCGAGGGCGGTGAGTAGGACCTCATCGACGCTGACACCATGCGCGGCGGCCGCGGCGACGACGGCGGCGGTGCCCTCGGTGGTGATGGTCAGCGAGACCCGGCGCCGCGAGCGCAGGTTCTTGTTCGTGGCACCGGCCTTGGCGGCGGGGACCACGCTCAGCGCGTGGTGCCACCATGCCATTTCCTCGATTGCCGCCGGGCCGCTCGCGCCCTCGGACAGCACGCTCAGCAAGTCGGACAGGCCGGACTCGGGGACGGCGGGCGTGCGGTGCCTGCCGCGCGACCAGGCCAGTGACAGCTTGTCGATGATGGTGCGCCAGGAGGTGTCGTCCACGACGAGGCCATTGGCGACGATGACCATGGTCGTTGGCACCTCGCGGCCACCGACCAGTACGAAGCGGATATTGCGGCCCTGTGCCGGATCCAGTTCGGAGGCGACCGCGCGCACCACATCGTCGACCGGCGGCGGGGTCTGATCGATGCCGTACTCCAGCCCGAGGAAAGCCTCGTCGAGACGCTGCGCCTCGGCCGGGATCTCGAAGACCGGTGCAGTACCCGCAGCGTCGCGGTGCAGACGGACCCACAGCATCGGATGCTGTTCGAGCACCGTATCGACGGCGAATTGCACCGCCTCCGGTGAGTAGTTGGGTGGGATCTCCAGAGTGAGGACGCGCAGTTCGACACCGGAGTCCAACAGCCGCACGGCATTCGGGGTCAGCGATAGCGGGATGGGGGCGTCGTCGGGCGCGTCGGCACGGTGCGGGACGGCGTATTCGATCGGGTCGTCGTCGTGGATGACCGCGAAGGGCTTGCGCTCGGGTTCGGCGGCAATCGCGGGCTCGTCGTCGAAGTCCAGTGCCGGGGCCTCCACCGTCGGGGGCAGGTCATCGGTCGCGGCCGTGTCCTCGGTCGGTTCCGGGGCATCGATCGGTATCGGGGCCAGGACCGATGTGGGGTAGTCGTGGTCGAAAGCGGCCGGATCGGCGAGCGGTGCCGCGTACTCGTATCCCTCCGGTGCGGCGGCGTATTCGACCGGCCCGGATGCCTCGGCTTCGGTGGCATTCTCGACGGGCTCGGGCTCGGGCTCCGCGAGCAAGGTGGCCAGGACCGGACCGATTTCGGCGAAGGCCGCCGGTGACGTCATCAGCTCGTGGGTCGCCCCGATCGGATGCTCGTTGATCGTTCCGTCGACATAGGGCCGCCAGGCTCGGGATTCGGCGGTGTGGCCGGTGGCGCTGAAGAACTCGAGTGTGCCGTGGAAAACCTTGTGTTGATGGTTGATTCCGAGCTCCACCGAGCGCACCGCGCCACGGTAGCTCTGGCGCAGGCGGTCCGGGGTCAGCAGCGCCAGTTCCGGTGGGATGTTGGCATACAGCACCGCGAGCGCCTCTTCGGTGAGGTTGCGGATATTGCTGTCACCGAGCATGTCCGGGCCGATGCCGAGTTCGGCGAAGGCCGAGCGCAACTCCGCCCAGAAGTCGGCGATATTGCCGCCGGTGCGGCTGTCCAACATCGCGAGCAATGCGACCTCGGCACCCTCGGACTGCAATTGGACCGCGACCGCATGGGCAAGCGCACCACCGAGCGACCAGCCGAGCAACCGATACGGCCCCTCGGGCTGCACCGCGCAGATCTCCTCGACATAGCGCCGGGCCATGGCGTCCAGCGAATCCGGCCGGAAATCCGATTCGGACAGCGCGGGTGATTGCACACCGAAGATCGGACGGTCGGCGGGCAAGTACTGCGCGAGACCGGTATAGCACCAGGACAATCCGGCCATCGGATGGATGCAGAACAGGGCTTCGCCGGTGCCGTACCGGATCGGCAGCAGCACATCGAGCGCGGCCTCGGCATTCAACCCGTATTGGTAGGCCTCGGTGTCATCGGCATCCATGATGCGCTTGGTCAGTGCGGCGACGGTCGGATCGGTGAAGAACCATTGCACCTGGACCGCGATGCCGGTCAGCTCGCGCAGCTTGTGCACCGCGCGCATGGCGGCCAGCGAACTGCCGCCGAGTGCGAAGAAATCGTCATCGGAGCCGACCCGATCGATGCCGAGTACGTCGGCGTATACGTCGGCGACGGCCTGTTCCTGCGCGGTCGACGGCGCGAGGTAGGGGCGCGGAGCGAGCTCGGGTGCGGGCAGCGCCGCGCGATCGAGCTTGCCGACCGGCGTCAGCGGCACCATATCGAGTACCACCACCGCCGAGGGCACCATATGCCGAGGCAGGCTGCGCGCGGCGTATTCGGTGAGCGCACCGGTATCGATGGCCCGTCCCGCTACCGGAAGCACATAAACGACGAGGATCTTCTCGCCCGTCGGGCTTTCCCGACCGATCGTGACGGCGAACTCGACATCGTCGTGACCGCCGAACACCGCGTCGATCTCACCGAGTTCGATACGTAGACCGCGGATCTTGAGTTGGAAGTCCGTGCGACCGATGTATTCGAGTTCCCACTCCCCCGCCGCGCCGACCCAGCGCACCAGATCACCGGTGCGATACATCCGCGCACCGGGTGGACCCCACGGATCGGCGACGAAGCGTTCCGCGGTCAGCATCGGACGAGCGTGATAGCCGCGCGCCAGCGCGGTGCCACCGAGATACAGCTCGCCGACGGCGCCGGGCGGCACCGGACGCAGCCGCGAATCCAGCACCACCATCAGCGTTCCCGGCACCGGGGCGCCGATGGTGATGCGCCCTCCGGCGATCAGCTCGCTCCAGGACGCGGCCACCGTGGCCTCGGTAGGGCCGTAGCCGTTGATGAAGTGCCGTCCCGGTTGCCATTTGGCGACCAGCTCGGGCGAGGTTGAATCGCCACCGCAGCACAGGTATCGGAACTCGTCCAGACCGGCCGGATCGACGGTGCCGAGCACGGCGGGGGTGAAGATCGCGTGGGTGACCCGCTCGGTGCGCAGCAGCGCGGCCAGATCCGCTCCGCCGAGGATGGTGGACGGCACGATGACCAATGTCGCGCCGTTGTGGAAGGTGCACAGCCACTCCAGAATCGACGGATCGAAGCTCGGCGAGCACAGATGCGCGAACCGATGCCGCGGACCGAGTTGGAATACCGCGCTGGCATTCTCGACTGCCCCGCCGATGCCGACCTGGGTGACGGTGACACCCTTCGGTGTGCCCGTCGAACCGGAGGTGTAGATGACGTACGCCGGATGCTGCGGCAGCAAGGTCGCCAGCCGCTCGTCATCGGTGATCGGCGATGGCGACTTACTGGCGACGGCCGCATGGATCGCGGGATCGTCGAGCTGTAGCCAGTGGGTTTCGGACGACTCGTCGGGCAGCCGCTCACTGTAGGTGGAGGTGGTGATGCCGAGGACGGCACCGGAATCGGTCACCATGTGCCGGATCCGGTCCGTCGGATAGGTCGGGTCGATCGGCACGTGCGCCCCACCGGCCTTGGCTACGGCCCAGAAGGCCGCGACCATCTCCAGCGAACGCGGGAAGGCAAGTGCGACGAGGCGCTCCGGACCGACACCGCGATCGATCAATACCCGAGCCAGTCGCGAGGAGTATTCGTCCAGTTCGCGGTAGGAGATCGAGCGACCGGCGGTGCGCACCGCGACATGTTCGGGGTCGGCGCTGACCGCGCTGGTCAGCAGGTCCGGCAGCAGCCGGACGGCGGGCGTCTCGCCGCGCCGCACTGGTGTCAGCGCCTGCTCTTCGGCCGCGCCGAGCAGCCGCAGGTCACCGATCGGGGCGTCCGGACGGGCGACGATCTCGGTGAGCAGCCGGGCGAACCGGGCGGCGAACATCTCGATCGTCTTGTCGTCGAATAGATCTCGCGCGAAATTGAACTCACCGCGCAGGCTTTCCGTGGCGGTACCCGGTGCCCACATGGTCAACGAAAGATCGAACTTGGCGGTATCGACGGCGAAATCGAAAGTCTGCGCACGGAGTCCGGGGAGTTCGAAGGTGCTGGTCGGCAGGTTCAGATACGACATCGACACCTGGAATAGCGGGTGGCGAGCCGTGGAGCGCGGCGGGTTCAGCAATTCGACCAGTCGCTCGAACGGGAGGTCGGCATGCGAAAAGGCCTGCAGGTCGGTGTCTTTGGCGTTGGCGAGCAGATCACCGAAGGTACGGTCGTCGGGCACCTGTAGTCGCAGCACCAGTGTATTGACGAACATGCCGATCATGTCGTCGAGTTCGGCCGCGCCGCGACCGGCCACCGGGGTGCCGATGGCGATATCGGCGGTGCCGGACATGCGCGCCAGGAATACCGATAGCGCGGCGTGCACCACCATGAACATGGTGGCGTTGTGTCGCCGCGCCAGGCGCACCAGACCGGCGTGCACCAGTGGGTCGATCTCGAATTCGGTGCGCCCGCCGGCGAAGGTCCGCAGCGCCGGGCGTGGCCGGTCCGCGGGCAGGTTCAGTTCGTCGGGCAGGTCGGCCAGTGCGGTCCGCCAGTATTCGGCTTGGGCCGAGATGAGGCTGTCCGGATCGTCCTCGGAGCCGAGTACCGCACGTTGCCAGATACTGAAATCCGCATACTGCACCGCCAGCGGCGACCATGAGGGAACCTCGCCCGCCCTGCGTGCCGAGTAAGCCAGCATGACGTCACGCACCAGCGGCGACATCGACCAGCCGTCGGCGCCGATGTGATGGGCGACGAACACCAGGATGTGATCATCGGTGTCGAGCCGCAACAAGGTGGCGCGGAACGGCACCTCGACGGTGACATCGAAGCCCGCCGCGACGATCTCCCGCACCTGCCGCACCGCTTCGGATTCCGCGATCGGAATCGGGACCAGATCGATCGGCACCGCGTTCGGTGCGAGCACTTCTTGCACCGGCCCGTCGGCGGTCTGCGGGTAGACGGTGCGCAGCACCTCGTGCCGCGCCACCATATCCTCGACCGCCGAACCCAGTGCGGTGATATCGAGTTCGCCGGACAGCCGGATCGCCACCGGTATGTGATAGGCCGCCGAGCTGGGATCGAACTGGTTGATGAACCACATCCGCAACTGCGCAAGCGATAGCGGGACGTGCTCCGGGCGCAGTCCGGCCAGCAGGGGCTGTCGCCGGCCGGAACCGGCATGGGTTTCGACCTTGGCGGCGAGTCCGGCCACCGTGGGCGTCTCGAAGATCGAGCGCACGAGCACCTTGGTATCCAGCGCATCGCCGACGCGGGCCGCCACCTGTGTGGCCAGCAGCGAATTGCCGCCCACGGCAAAGAAATCATCATCGCGGCCGACGCGATCCACGCCGAGCACATCGCCGTACACACCGGCCACGATCTCCTCGACCGGTGTCGCGGGTGCGCGGAAGGCCTGGGTCTCGAACTCCGGATCGGGCAGTGCGGCGCGATCCAGCTTGCCATTCGCATTGCGCGGCAAGTCCGTCAGCGTGACGAACGCATTGGGCAGCATGTACGACGGCAGCACCGCGGCCAGCGCGGCCTTCAGTTCGGCGGTCTCGACCGGGGTCGACTCGTCGGCCGGTACGACGTAGGCGACCAGCCAATCACCGATCCGCGCATCGGATTTGACCGCCGCCGCGGCTTGCGCGATCTCGGGCCGGGCCAGCAGCGCGGACTCGATCTCGCCGAGTTCGATGCGGAAACCGCGGATCTTCACCTGGAAATCGGTGCGGGCGTGGTACTCCAGTTCGCCGTGCTGGTTCCAGGACACCAGGTCGCCGGTGCGGTACATGCGTGCGCCGGATTCGAACGGGTTCGCTATGAACCGTTCCGCGGTGAGATCGGACCGCCCGAAGTAGCCGCGCGCCAGTTGCGCACCGGCCAGGTACAACTCGCCGGATACGCCGACCGGGACCGGCCGCAGACGCGAATCCAGGACGTAGACATGGCTGTTCCACTGCGGCCTACCGATCGGAACCGTCACCGAGTCGGCGTCGGTAACCCGATGGTTGGTGATCGAGACCGCGGCCTCGGTCGGTCCGTACAGGTTGAACAGGTCCGCCGCATTGTTTTGGCGGAATCGCTGTGCGGTGGCGGCCGGTAGCGTCTCACCGATGGCCAGTACCCGGCGCAGCGATCGGGCCAGGTGGCCCGTCGACAGCGAGTCCAGCATCGACGGCACGACATGCAGTGTCGTCACCGACTCGCGCGCCATCAATTCGTTCAGATAGGCCGGATCCCGATGACCATCCGGCGCGGCGATGACCACCGTGCCACCGCATACCGCCGCCGTCCAGAACTCCCAGACCGACAGATCGAAGGTGGCGACCGTCTTGAGCAGCATCACATCGTCGGCTCCGAGGCCGAATTCGGTTGTCTCCCAGAGCAATTGGTTGACGATCGCGCCGTGCGTGACCGCGACGCCCTTCGGCTGCCCGGTCGAACCCGATGTGTAGATCACGTACGCGGTGTGTCCCGGCAGCAACGCACCGCGGCGTTCGCCCGCGGCGAGCGGCGCGTCCGAGTAGTGCGACAGGTCGAGCTCATCGATCGTCACGGAATCGACGGCATCGGTGTGGAAACCGCCGTGTACGGAGCTCAGCAGGCAGACCGGTCCCGCGGTCCGCAGGATGTACTCGATGCGTTCGGCGGGTTGATCCGGATCGATGGGCACATACGCCGCACCGGATTTCGCCACCGCGTACATGGCGACGATCAGATCGACCGACCGACGCATGCCCAATGCCACCCGATCCTCCGGGCGCACGCCGCGTTCGATCAGATACCGCGCCAACCGATTCACCCTGGCATCGAGTTCGCCGTAGCTGAGTTTGCGTCCGGGCTGATCGGATACCACCGCCACCGCATCCGGGTCGGCGGCCACCGTCGCATCCAGGAGTGACACCAGCGTCGCCGTCGTATCGATCGGATGCGCGGTGTGGTTCCAACCCGCCAGAATCCGCGAACTCTCGTCACCGGCGAGCAGTTCGATCTCGCCGACCCGCACCGACACATCGGCGAGTACGGCATCGAGCACCCGGACGAAGCGGTCGGCGAAGCCGCGCACCGTCGTCTCGTCGAACAGATCGGTGGCATATCCGAAATCGGCCACCATTCCAGCGGGCGCTCCGTCGTCGGTGTAGCGGTCGGCCAGTGAGATGTGCAGATCCGTCTTGGCCAGCTGCAGATCGAAATCGACCGTGGCGACCGAAAGTCCGGGCAGTTCCAGGGTGGTTTCGGCCAGGTTCTGGAAGGAAAGACCCACCTGGAACAGCGGATTGCGGGCGATCGAGCGAACCGGATTCAGCGCCTCGACGATTCGCTCGAAGGGCACATCGGCATTGGCGAAGGCCTCGAGATCACGCTCGCGCACGTCGGCGAGCAGCGCCGCGAAAGTATCACCGGGACGCACCCGCGTCCGGAACACCAGCGTGTTGACGAACATGCCGATCAGATCATCGAGTTCGCGCTCGCCACGACCGGCGATGGGCGTACCGACCGCGATGTCGTCGGTGCCCGACAGCCGTGCCAGCAGCACCGCGAGCGCCGCATGCACGACCATGAACAGCGAGGCGTGATTGGCCCGTGCCAGCGCATGCAGTCGGGCATGCCGATCCGCCGAGATCTCGAACCGCACCGATTTACCCTGGAACGACTGGGCCGGTGGGCGCGGGCGGTCGGTCGGCAGCTCCAACTGGTCCGGCAACTGCGCCAAGGTCCGCCGCCAATAGGCGATCTGCTGTGCGGCAGGCGATTGCGGATCGTCCTCGTCGCCCAGCGCCTCGCGCTCCCACAGCGCGTAGTCGGCGTACTGCACCGGCAGCGGCTGCCACTGCGGCGCCTGCCCGTGCATCCGCGCGGCATAGGCGACCATGAGATCGCGCGCGAGCGGACCCATCGACGCACCGTCGGCCGCGACATGGTGCACGGTCAAGGCGATCACATGCTCTTGCGGCGCCAGACGGAACAGCGTGACCGCGACCGGAACCTCAACGGTCACATCGAAGGTCAGCACGGCGAAGTCGATGAGGCGGCGCACCAGTTCGTCCTCGGCCACATCTTCGGGCACCATGGCGAACCGGGTATCCGGCACCGGATGGATGACCTGATGCGGCCGCCCGCCGATGCTCGGATAGGTGGTCCGCAGCACCTCGTGCCGGGACAGCACATCGCCGATGGCCAGTCCGAGCGCCGCCGCATCCAGCTCACCGGTGAGCCGCACGGCCAGCGGAATATTGTCCACCGCCGAGGTCTCGGTATCGAATTGGTTCAGGAACCAGTACCGCTGCTGCGCCAGCGACAGCGGAATCAACTCGGGCCGCTCCCCCGCGACCAGCCGCGGCCGACTCCGACCGGATCCGGCGGTGCGTTCGACCACGGCGGTAAAGGCGGCGACCGTCGAGGCGTGGAACAGATCCCGGACCGCCAACTGCGTGTCGAGCGCGGCGTCCAGCCGTGCGGTGACCTGGGTGGCCAGCAGCGAATTGCCGCCGAGTTCGAAGAAGTCGTCGTCCAGGCCGACCCGCGTGACACCGAGCACATCGCCGAAGGTGCCCGCGACGATCTCCTCGACCGGCGTCGTTGGTGCGCGGAATACCTTTGCCTCGAATACCGGTGCGGGCAGCGCCCTGCGGTCCAATTTGCCCATCGGCGTCAGCGGCACCCTGTCGAGCACCGTAATGGACGCGGGCACCATGTGCGCTGGCAATTTGCGCTCTACCAGCGCTTTCAGCTCCGCCATATCGACGGTCAGCCCGTCGATGGGATGCACATAGGACGCCAGAACGGTGGTCCCGCTATCGAGTTCGTGCCCGACGGTGACCGCGAAATCCACGTGGTCGTATGAGCCGAGTACCGCGTCGATTTCGGTGAGTTCGATGCGGAAGCCGCGGATCTTCAGCTGGGAGTCGTTGCGGCCGAGATACTCGAGGTCACCGGTCGCGGTCCAGCGCACCAGATCACCGGTGCGGTAGAGCCTGGTGCCGGGTTCGAACGGATTGGCCACGAATCGGGCCGCGGTCAGAGCTTGTTGGCCGAGATAACCGCGCGCCAGTTGCGCACCGGCGACATACAGTTCGCCGACCACCCGGTTCGGCACCGGCGCCAGCCGATCGTTGAGCACATAGGCGGCGATGCCGTGGATCGGCGGGCCGAGGGTCACCGGCTCCCACGGCACCATCGGCGCGGTGATATTGGTGGCGATGGTGGCCTCGGTCGGGCCGTAGGCATCGAAGAATTCGCGCAGCAGCCCGCCCGCGATCGGCAATACCCAGCGCCGCACCAACTGCGGCGGACAGGCCTCACCGCCGGTCACCACGACCCGCAGTTCGTCGAGGCCGTCGGGCGCCACTGAGGCCAGCGCCGCGGGCGTCACGAAGGCATGGGTCACCCGCTCGCGCCGCAGTACCGCGGCCAGTTCCGCGCCGCCGTAGACGGTCGGCGAGACAACCACCATGGTGGCCGCCGCACCCAATGCCAACAGCAGTTCCAGCACCGACGCGTCGAAGGAGGGGGAGGCGAAATGCAGTGTCCTGGCCGAACTCGTCACCCGGTAGCGGGTCCGCTGCTCATCGCAGAAACCGGATAACCCCTGATGGGTGACCACCACGCCCTTGGGGACGCCGGTCGAGCCGGAGGTGTAGATGACATAGGCCGGATGTGCGCCGTGCAGGGGCCGCACCCGATCCTGATTGGTCACCCGGTCCACCGGATACCGCTGCAGCAGTTCCGCGGTGCTCGGGTCGTCGAGCACGAGCCATTCGGCGTCATCGGGCAGGCCGCGACGAACCGCGCCGACGGTCAGGCCGAAGCTCACGGCGGAATCGGTGAGCATGTGCGCGACCCGATCCGCCGGATAGTGCGGGTCCACCGGCACGAATCCGGCGCCGGTCTTGGCCACCGCCCACACCGCGAGCACCGAATCCACCGATCGCGGAACGGCCACCGCGACCAAATCCTCCGGACCGACACCACGATCGATGAGCAGCCGGGCCAGCCGGGTCGAACGCTCATCCAACTCGGCGTAGCTCAGCCCGCCGGAAGTGGCATCGGCATCGGCGAATACGACGGCGAGGCCGCCGGGATTCGCCTCGACGGCGGCCGCCATCAGCTGCGGCAGGGTGATGACGCGCGTCCGCTGTGTCCGTGTCCGAGCCGGCCGCACCCGAGCCTGGCGCGTCACCGGCTCACCGCTTGCGACTGCTCGCAGGTCGCAGGAAACAACGCAGCTTCCTCATGCCGACGTTGCGCAACCACCCGAAACATGAAGGAGCTCACCTACCCTGTAATCCCTAAAAAGTGCTCCCCTCCCAGCGTTTGCTCAGAAGCATCGCATGGTCAGACGCCGATCGTAACCGCATTGGCCGCTTGCGCACGCCGACGATCTACCCGCGCTACCCCGCCGATCGCCGACGCTCAGGGGGTTCGAGCAGCTCAGCGAGCCGGGGACCGATCTCGGCCAACGCTTCGGCAGAGGTCATCAACTCGTGCGTCGACCCGATCGGGCGATCGATGATCTCATCGGAGACGAAAGGCTGCCAGTCGGCGGGGGTGCGATCGCCTCGAGCCTCGGCAGCTACCGACGCGCTGAAGAACTCGAGCGTCCCCTCGAACACCCCCGGCCGGTACTGCGAGTCCAGCTCGACCGTGCGCATGGCCGTGCGGTAGATCAGCCGTAGTCGTTCGGGTGTGAGCACGTCGACGCCTTGGCCGACGGCCATCGCGTGCAGCGCTGCCACGGCCTCGTCACCGATTTCCTGCAGGTTTTCCGCCGCGGGCAGGGCCGTGGCGTCCAGACCCAATTCTGTGAAGGCCTGACGGATCTGGTTCCGGAAATCGGTGAAGTCGCCGCCCGGGTAGGCGTCCAGGATCGCGAGCAACTCGACCTGCGCGCCGTCGGCCTGCAGTTCGGTCGCCACCGCGTGGGCGAGTTTGCCGCCGAGCGACCACCCGAGTATCCGGTACGGACCCTGGGGCTGCACCGCCCGAATCTCGGCGACATAGCGGCGAACGATCTCGGCCACCGAGCCCGGGTGGTAGTCGTCCTCGGTGAGCGCGGGCGTCTGGATGCCGTAGATCGGTTGGTCGGCCGGGAGGACCCGGGCAAGTCCGACATAGGACCACGACAGTCCGGCCAGCGGGTGCACGCAGAACAGCGGTGGCCTGGTGCCCGCGGCGCGGATCGGCAGGAGCACGCCGAGTGCGGCCGCGGCGCCGAATTCGACATCGTGTCCGTGCTCGAGTGCCGCGATGATCTGCTTCGAGATGCCGAGCACTGTCGGCTCGGTGAAGAACCAGGCGACCTTGATCTGCGCGCCGGTCACCTTGCGCAGTCGGCTGACGACCTGGGCGGCCAGTAGCGAATTTCCGCCGAGGCCGAAGAAGTCGTCGTCCAGGCCGACCCGCTCGACGCCGATCACCTCGGCGAAGACATCGGCGACGGTCGATTCGAGTGGCGTGGTCGGCGCGCGGAACTCCCTGGCCGCGAAGACGGGGGCGGGCAGCGCTCGGCGATCGAGCTTGCCGTTGGGGTTCAACGGCATGGCATCGAGTTCGACGATGGCGGCGGGAACCATATAGGACGGAAGGTGTTCGGCGACATGGGTCCGCAGTGCCTCGGCATCGACGGTGGTCGCGGGTACGACGTAGGCGACGAGCTGATCTGAACGCACCACTGCCACCGCCTGTGCCACCGAATCATGTCCGATGAGTACGGTTTCGACCTCGCCGAGCTCGATACGCAGACCGCGCAGCTTGACCTGGAAGTCGGTGCGACCGAGGTAGCCGATCGAACCGTCGGCCTCGCGGGTGACCAGGTCGCCGGTGCGATACATCCGGGAGCCTGGGGCACCGAACGGGTTGGCGACGAAGCGTTCCGCGGTCAGGTCGGTGCGACCGGCGTAGCCGCGCGCCAACTGTGCACCGGCCAAGTACAACTCGCCCGCGACACCCGAGGGGACCGGGTGCAGCCGGGAATCCAGTACGTACGCTTGGGCATTCCAGACCGGCAGGCCGATCGGCACCGCGCTATCGATATCGGCGGCCACCGGACAATGGGTCGCGTGGACGGCGAATTCGGTCGGGCCGTAGAGGTTGTAGAGCTCGGCCGAGCTGACCATGCGGATGGCCTGTACCGCGTCGGCGGTCAGGGCCTCACCTGCGATCAGTAGGGTGCGCAGCGACGCCAAGGCTGCGGCGTCGACTGCGCCCGCGAAGACGGTCAGCATCGAAGGCACGAACGAGGTCATGGTGACCTGTTCGGCCGCAATGACTTCCGCGAGGTACTGCGGGTCACGATGGCCGTCCGGGCCGGCCACGACGATTCGACCACCGGTGGACAGCGGGCCGAACAGTTCCCACACCGACACGTCGAACGTGGCAGGGGTCTTGAACAAGACGACGTCATCGGCACCGATGCCGTATTCGCCGGTGATCCAACGGATCTGGTTCACGACCGCTGAATGCGGTACCGTCACGCCCTTCGGACGACCGGTCGAACCGGAGGTGAAGATGACGTATGCGGTGTTGCTCGGCCGCAGTGGCGCGATCCGATCGGTGACCGGCTCGCCCGAGTAGCCGGACAGGTCCAGCTCGTCGATCATCAACGTCGGCAGCCCGGTCGCGAAGGCGTCGCGCGAGGTGGTCAGCACGCACACCGGCGCGGCCGACTCGAGCACATACCCGAGCCGGTCCGCGGGCTGATCGAGATCGAGCGGTACATAACCGCCACCCGCCTCCTGCACCGCGTACGCCGCGATCACAAAGTCGACCGAACGCCGCAAGCCGAGGGCGACAAGCTTTTCCGGACCGACACCGGACTCGATCAACCGTCGCGCCAACCGGTGCACACGCGCACCGAATTCGGCATATGTCAGGGTGGCGGATCGACTCGATGGGGAGTGGTCGGGCGACGGATGGTCCAACGAGGTGCTGGTCGCTGGCTCGATGATCGCGACCGCGGATGGCGTGCGCGCTGCCTGCCTCGCGAATTCATCCACAAGCGTCCCCACCACGCCCAGCTCATGGCTGGTGTCGTTCCACCGCCACAGCACCACCGCCCGTTCGGCATCGCTGAGCAGATCCATATCGCCGACCGGGGCGTCCGGGTGCGCGACGATCCGCTCGAGCAGGCAGACGAACCGGTCCGCGAATCCCTGGACAGTGATGTCATCGAAAAGATCCCTCGCGAAGGTCAATTCGGCGACCATCCCGGCGGATTCCTGAATGGTCAGCGAGAGATCGAACTTCGCGGCATCGATCTCCAGATCGACCGCGCCGATGCGCAAGCCAGGCAGTTCGAACGAGTTCTCGGGCAGATTCTGGAACGAAAGCAAGACTTGGAACAGCGGATGCCGGGCGGTCGAGCGCACCGGGTTCAGTAGGTCGACCAGTCGCTCGAACGGAATGTCGGCGTGGGCGAAAGCCCGTAGATCGGCATCCTTCGTCTGCGCCAGCAGCGCGGTGAAACCAAGGGCGCCTGGTACCTCGCTGCGCAGCACCAGGGTGTTGACGAACATGCCGATCACATGGTCGAGTTCGGCCCCACCGCGACCCGCGACCGGGGTGCCGATCGCGATGTCATCGGTACCGGACAACCGCGCGAGCAGAACCGCCAGCGCGGTGTGCACGACCATGAACATGGTAGCGTTCTCGGCGCGGGCGAGTTCCCGCAGCTCGCGGTGCAATTCGGTGCCGATCGTGAAGGTCACCCGACCGCCGCGGAAGGACTGCGTCGTCGGCCGCGGCCTGTCCGTAGGCAGATTCAGCTGGTCCGGCAATCCGGCGAGTGTGTTGCGCCAGTAGTTCGCCTGCGCCGTGATGACGCTGTCTGGATCGGCTTCCGAACCCAGCACTTCGCGCTGCCAGAGGCTGAAATCGGCGTACTGCACCGCAAGTGGCGCCCAGGCCGGTGCCGCACCGGCCGATCGGGATGCGTAGGCGATCATCAAATCACGGGTCAGCGGGCCCATGGACCAGCCGTCCGCACTGATGTGATGGGCAACCAGCACGAGCACATGCTCGTCGGTCTCGACCTGGAAGAGCTTGGCCCGCACCGGAACTTCCACCGTCACATCGAATCCGGCCGAGGCCGTCGCGATGACGTGCATGGACAGATCAGCCGCGCCAACTGGCACCGGCGTCATATCCGGCACCGCCTGTCGGGCGGGCACGATCACTTGCACTGGACCGTCATCGGTCTGTGGATAAACAGTGCGCAGTACCTCGTGCCGCTCGATCAGATCCGCGACGGCCAGCCGCAGCGCGACCAGATCCAACGCACCGGTCAGGCGCACGGCGGCCGGGATATTGTTCACCGCCGAGGACGGATCGAGCTGGTTGAGGAACCACATCCGTTGCTGTGCCAGCGACAGTGGAATCCGTTCCGGACGCGGACGGGCGCTCAGCGGGCGATAACCACCGGTTCCAGCGTGCTGTTCGATCTTGACCGCGAGCCCACCTACCGTCGACGCCTCGAACAAGGTGCGCACCGGCACCCGACCGCCGATGGCGGCACCGAGCCGGGCCACCACCTGGGTGGCGATCAGCGAATTGCCGCCGAGGGCGAAGAAGTCGTCGTCGACGCCGACCCGCGCCGAGCCGAGCACATCGCCGAAGACACCCGCCACGATCTCCTCGACCGGTGTTGCCGGAGCACGGAATTCGCGACTGGCGAAAGCGGGTTCCGGCAGGGCTTTGCGATCCAGTTTGCCGCTGGTATTCAACGGGAACGAGTCGAGTGCCACGATGGCGGCCGGAATCATATATGCCGGAAGAGATCCCGCGATCGCGGTCAGTAGTTCAGTCTGATCGATCTGGTGACCAGGGGTTGGCACGGCATACGCGACCAGCTGGTCGCCCAAGGTAGATGGCAGCACCGCCGCAACGGCCTGGCTCACCGAAGCCTCGGCCAGCAGCGCGGTTTCGATCTCGCCGAGTTCGATGCGCTGGCCGCGGAATTTGACCTGGAAATCGGTGCGGCCGAGGTAGTCGAGCACACCGCTCGCACGCCAGACGACCAGGTCACCGGTGCGGTACATGCGGGCGCCGTCGCCGAATGGGTTGGCAACGAACCGGTCCGAGGTCAGATCGGGTCGCCGCACATAGCCGCGGGCCAGCTGGTCACCGGCCAGGTACAGCTCACCGGCGACGCCCGCTGGCACCGGGTGCAGTCGCGAATCCAGCACGTATACCTGGGTGTTCCACTGCGGAACGCCGATCGGGACGGTGGGGCGGTCATTGCCGCGCGCCTCCCAGTAGGTCACCGAGACCGCGGCCTCGGTGGGGCCGTAGAGATTGTGCACGCGGGCATTCGATATGGCGCGCACGGCGTCGACGGTTTCCGGCGGCAGCGCCTCGCCGATCACGAAGATGTCCCGCAGCGTCGGGCAGGAGCCCGCCGGAGTGTGCGCGGCGAAGAGCGTCAACATCGACGGAACGAAGTCGGTGACAGTCACGCCATGTGCGGCAATGGTTTCCGCGATATAGCTCGGGTCGCGGTGGCCGTCATGGGTGGCGACGACCAGTTTCGCGCCCGCGCGCAGTGGCATGAAATAGCCCCACAGCGAGACGTCGAAGGTGGTCGCCGTCTTCTGCAGGTACACATCGCCGACGCGGAGCTGATATTGCGCCGACATCCAGGTCGTCTGGTTGTGGATGGCCGCATGCGAAATCGCCACGCCCTTGGGGCGACCGGTGGAGCCCGAGGTGAAGATGACGTAGGCCGGGTTCTCCGGACGCACCGGACGCAGCAGTTCATCACCGCGCACCGGATTCGCATCGAATTCGTCCAGCTCCAACGCATCCACATGCAGCAACGGCGTATCACCGGGCACCGCAACCGCATCCGCAGTGGTGGTCAGCACGACTATGGGCCGGGCGGTATCCAGAATGTGCGCGATCCGCTCCGCCGGATGATCCGGATCCAGCGGCACATACGCGCCACCGGCCGTCACGATCGCGTACATGCCGACGACCAGGTCCAGCGAACGCCGAATCGCCAGGCCCACCAGGGATTCCGTGCCGACACCCCGCTCGATCAGCAGCCGCGCCAAACGGTTGACCCGCTGGTCGAATTCGCGATAAGTCAGCGTCGCGAAGCGACTCGATGGGGGGTGGTGGTCGGGCGACGGGTGGGCCAGCGTCGCGGAGCGACTCGATGGGGGGTGGTGGTCGGTGCCTTCGTAGACCACCGCGATCGCATCGGGATAGTCAGCCACCGCTCGGCGATAGCTGTCGAGCAGCAGTTCCGGTGCCACCGGATCGGCGGTCTGGTTCCAGTCGATCAGGATTCGCTCCCGCTCGGCCGGGGCCAGCAGGTCGAGGTCGCCGACCGGGATGCGCGGCGCGGCGATGATCTGGTCGAGCAGGCGGGTGAAGCGCTTCGCGAAGCCCTCGACCGTCGCCTGGTCGAAAAGATCCTCGGCATAGACGAATTGACCGACCATACCGGCGGGCACGCCGTCCGCATCGTAGGCATCGCTCACGATGAGGTTCAGATCGAACTGCGCCACGTGGATGTCGATACCGACACCGGAAACGGTGAGGCCGGGCAGTTCGAGGCTGGACCGCTCCAGATTCTGGAACGACAGCCCGACCTGGAACAGCGGATGCCGCGCGGTCGAGCGGACCGGGTTGAGCACCTCTACCAGCCGCTCGAACGGGATATCCGCATGCGCGAATGCCCGGATATCGGTCTCCCGCTGACGTGCGGTGAGCTCGGTGAAGGTGGCACCGGCGTCCACCCGGGTGCGGAACACCAGGGTATTGACGAACATGCCGATCAGATTGTCCAGCGCGGCCTCACCGCGACCCGACACCGGGGTACCGATGGCAAGGTCATCGGTACCCGAGAGCCGGGCAAGCAGTACGGCCAGCGCGGTGTGCACGACCATGAACAGCGTCGCGCCCTCGGCGCGGGCCAATTCGATGAGGGCACGGTGGGTTTCGGGATCGATGCGCACCTCGGCGGTACCGCCCGCGAAGGACTGCGCTGCGGGGCGGGGGCGGTCCGACGGCAAATCCAGTTGTTCGGGCAGATCGGCCAGTGCGTCGCGCC
Organism: Nocardia sp. NPDC050630; assembly: GCF_044457245.1. Lineage (NCBI taxonomy): Bacteria > Bacillati > Actinomycetota > Actinomycetes > Mycobacteriales > Nocardiaceae > Nocardia > Nocardia sp. NPDC050630. Next base: position 97,906 of record NZ_JBITGN010000003.1, on the reverse strand, counting down.
AGTACGCAATCTGTTCGGCCGCCAGTGATTCCGGATCGTCCTCGCTGCCGAGCAGTTCGCGCTGCCAGATGCTGTAGTCCGCGTACTGCACGGTCAGCGGTGCCCAGCCTGGAGCGGTATCCGCGGCGCGGGCCGCATACGCCAGCATCAGATCGCGGGTCAGCGGTGCGACCGACGAACCGTCACCGGCGATGTGGTGTACGACCAGGGCGAGCACATATTCGTGTTCGATGGCGGCGTCCGCGGAGCCCTGCGCAGCCACGCCAGGTACTGCCGCCGGATCCGCTGCACCGGCGACATCGAAAAGCACGACCCGGACCGGCACCTCGCTGGTGACGTCGAAGATCGTCGCGGTCAGCTCGACGATGGCGGATTCGAGTTCATGCGGCACGACCTCGCGGATCGCTAGTTCAGGGCCGCCCGCATCCGAGGGCAGGATCAGTTGGGCCGGACCGGCGTCGGTCTGCGGATAGACAGTGCGCAGGATCTCGTGTCGCTCGACCACATCGGCGACCGCCTGGCGCAGCGCCGCTACATCGAGTGTGCCGGTGAGTCGCACGGCAATCGGGATGTTGTAGGCCGTGGACTCGGTGTCGAACCGGTTGAGGAACCACATCCGCTGCTGGGCCAGCGATAGCGGAATGTGTTGCGGTCGTTCGACTGCCACCAGTGCCTTGCGGTTGCCGGTACCGGTGAGCTGTTCCAGTTCGGCCGCGAGTTCGGCGACCGTGGATGCCTCGAAGAGCAGCCGCACGGGTACCCGGGTATCCAGCGCTGCACCGAGACGCGCCACCAATTGCGTTGCCAGCAGCGAATTTCCACCGAGTGCGAAGAAATCGTCGTCCAGGCCGAGGTAACGACTGTCGTCTGTGCCGATGCGCAGCACCGCGGCGAAGGTGCTCGCCACGATCTGTTCGGTATGGGTCTTCGGCGCACGGAAGGCCGCCTGTTCGAACACCGGTTCCGGCAGCGCCTTGCGATCCAACTTGCCCACCGGGGTCAGCGGGATCGCGTCGAGCACGACAATCACCGACGGCACCATATGCGGCGGCAGGCGCCGCGCGGCATGCTCGACGAGCACGCTGGGCTCGATGACCCGACCGGGCGCCGGCAGCACGTAGGACACCAGGATCGTCACACCCGCGTCGCTCTGCCTGCCCATGGTGGTCGCGAACTCCACATCGGTATGTCCACCGAGCACGGCATCGATCTCACCGAGTTCGATGCGATAGCCGCGGATCTTCACCTGGAAGTCCGAGCGGCCGACGTATTCCAGTGCCCACGGTATCGACGGCAGCGCCGCATTGCCCGCCCGCACGTCGGGTGCGGCGAACCAGCGCACCACGTCACCGGTGCGGTACATCCGCGCCCCCGGCTCGCCCCACGGATTTGCCACGAGACGGTGCGCGGAAAGCCCCGGGCGGTTGTGGTACCCGCGTGCCAATGCTCCGCCGGACAGATACAGCTCTCCCGCGACGCCCGGCGGCACCGGGTTCAGCCGGGCATCCAGCACCAGCGCCGACATGCCGTATACCGGTGTGCCGATCGTGATCGGCGCACCCGCCCGCAACGCCGCGTAGGAAGCGATCACCGTGGCCTCGGTCGGACCGTAGCCGTTGTAGTACCTGCGGCCCGGCTGCCACTTGCCGAGCAGCTCCGGTGTGGTGGCATCGCCGCAGACCATGAGCATTTCGAGCTGATCGAGTCCGACTGGATCCACCGAGCTGAGCACCGCCGGGGTGATGATCGAATGCGTGACGTGCTCGCTGCGCAGCAGATCACCCAGTTCCGGACCGCCGATAATGGCCGCGGGCACGATCACCAGGGTTGCGCCGACCGAAAGCGCGACAAGCCATTCCAGCACCGATACGTCGAAACTCGGCGAACAGATATGCAGGAGCCGGTGCCGGGGCTCCAGTCGGTACAGGCCGACTGAATGATCGACCAGTCCGCCGAGTCCGGTGTGGGTCACGGCGACACCCTTAGGCATGCCGGTCGAGCCCGAGGTGTAGATCACGTAGGCCACGTGGTGCGGTCGCAAGGGCATGATCCGGTCGACGTCGGTGACCGGCGCCGCGGATCGGTTCGCGCACAACGTCTCCGTCTCGGCATCGTCGAGCGCGAGCCATTGCACGTCATGGGGCAGATCACCCAGGAATTCCGAAGCGGTGAGGCCGATAAGCGCACCCGAATCGGTCAGCATGTGCCGCACCCGGTCCACCGGATAATTCGGGTCGACCGGCACATGTGCGCCACCGGCCTTCGACACCGCCAATACGGCGGCCACCATCTGGTAGGAGCGCGGCAGAGCCAGCGCCACCAGGCTTTCCGGACCGACACCGCGATCGATCAGCACCCTGGCCAACCGCGAGGAGTACTCATCGAGTTCGCGATAGCTGATCGACCGGTTCTGGTAGCGAATGGCCGTACGATCCGCACCGCGACGCAGCCCACGCACCAGCAGATCGGGTAGCAGCCCACCGGCCGTCAAATGATCCGGCTGCACCCGAGTCAGGAATTTCGCCTCGGATTCGGCGAGCAGCGACAGATCACCCACCGGCAGCTCCGGCCTGGTCGTGATCGCCTCGAGCAGCCGCACGAACCGATCGGCGAACACCCGAACCGTGGACTCATCGAACAGGTCACGCGCGTAGGAGAACACCGCGTACATGCCCTCGGCACCGCCCGCCAGCTCGGTAATCGCCAGCGATAGATCGAATTTCGCGGTATCGATCTCGAGATCGACTGCACTGACCCGCAGTTCGGGCAACTCGAACGAATTGTCCGGCAGATTCTGGAACGACAGCGCGACCTGGAACAGTGGATGCCGCGCTGTGGACCGCTCCGGATTCAGCAGATCGACCAGGCGCTCGAAGGGGATATCGGCATGCGCGAAGGCCTGTAAATCGACGTCCTTCACCACCGAAAGCAATTCCGCGAAGGTCGCACTGCCGCGCACCGGGGTTCGCAGCACCAGCGTATTGACGAACATGCCGATGACATCGTCCAATTCGGCCGCACCACGACCGGCCACCGGCGTGCCCACCGCGATGTCCTCGGTGCCCGACAGGCGGGCCAGGAAAACCGCGAGCGCGGTATGCACCACCATGAAGATCGTCGCGTTCTGTTCGCGGCCGATCTCCCGCAGCCCTCGGTGCACCCGCGGGTCCACCCGGAAACCGACTGTGCCACCGGCGAACGACTGTGCCGTTGGACGCGGCCGATCGGCGGGCAGGTTCAGCTCATCGGGCAGACCGACCAGTGCCGCGCGCCAGAAGTCGGCCTGCGCGGTGATCAGGCTCTCCGGATCTTCTTCGGAACCAAGCACTTTCCGTTGCCAGAGACTGAAATCCGCGTACTGAACCGGCAGCGGCCGCCATGCGGGCGGTGTACCGGCCGCGCGCGCTGCGTAGGCGAGCATGAGGTCGCGGGTCATCGGCCCCATCGACCAGCCATCCGCGCTGATGTGGTGGGCCACGAAAACGAGCACGTACTCATCCGCTGACCCCACCTGGAGCAGCGCACCGCGCACCGGTACCTGATCGGTGACATCGAATCCGGCGGCGATGATCTCGACGACCTTCGCGTGCACCGCATCCGGCGCGACGCGCTGCGGGGTCAGATCCGGAACCGCCTGTGCCGCGGGCAGGATCACCTGATGTGGCACGCCGTCGCGGTCGGCCGGGTAAACGGTGCGCAGGGATTCGTGCCGCTCGATCAGATCGCCGACGGCCTGTTGCAATGCGGCGCTATCCAGCGCACCCGTCAGCCGAACCGCCACCGGCAGATTGTTCACCGCCGATCCGATATCGAACTGGTTGAGGAACCACATCCGCTGCTGTGCCAGCGACAGTGGGATCTGTTCCGGCCGTGAGCCGGCCACCAGCGGCACATCGCGGCGCTGACCCGCAGCGGGTGTGACCGCTGCGGCCAGAGCGGTGACCGTCGGTGCCTCGAAAACAGCCCGCACCGCGACGCGGCTACCGATGGCCGAACCCAGTCGGGCGACTACGCGGGTGGCGACCAGCGAATTGCCGCCCAAGTCGAAGAAGTCATCGTCGGCACCCACGCGCTCGATGCCGAGCAGATCGGCGAATACCTCCGCGACGGTGCGTTCCAGCGGTGTCGAAGGCTCCCGGTAGGTCCGTCCGATGAACTCCGGTGTGGGCAGCGCCTTGCGGTCGAGTTTGCCGCTCGCATTGAGCGGTAGGGCATCCAGATGCACGATCGCGGACGGAACCATATACGACGGCAGCGCCGCGCGTGCGTGGCCGAGCAGCGCATCATCATCGATCCGCGCATCGGACGCGGCCACCACATAGGCGACCAACCGATCACCGGCGCTCCCCTTGATCAGCGCCACGGCCGCACGCTGCACGGCATCCAGACCGAGCAGCACCGACTCGATCTCGCCGAGTTCGACGCGCTGACCGCGCAGTTTGACCTGGAAGTCACTGCGCCCCAGATATTCCAGAGCGTATCCGCCATCGACAGGCACCCAGCGCACCACATCGCCGGTGCGATACAACCGCGCACCGTCGGCATGCGCGACAAACCGTTCGGCGGTCAGCGCCGGGGCGTGCACATAGCTACGCGCCAGTTGCACACCAGCGACATACAATTCGCCGATCGCACCGACCGGAACCGACCGCAAATGCCGGTCGAGCACATGCACTCGGGTATTGGCGACCGCGGTACCGATCGGAATCGCGAACCGCCCACCGGCTTCGGCGCGCCGAGCGGTGACCACGGTAGCCTCGGCGGGGCCGTACCAGTTGAACAGTTCCGCATTCGGCAGGGACGCGGTGAAGCGTGCGACGGTGCCCGCGGACAATGCCTCACCGGCCGCGAATACCCGCCGCAACGATGGGTAGGCCGCCTTTCCCACACCGTCGAGGAATGCGTCGAGCATCGACGGCACGAAATGCGCCGTGCTAACGGAGTATTCGCGGATCAGGCGCGCCAGGTACGCGGGATCGCGATGACCGTCCGGTTCGGCGATGACTACCGCCGCACCGGTCTGCAAGGGCCAGAACAGCTCCCATGTGGAGATATCGAAGGTGATCGGCGTCTTGTGCAGCACCACATCGCCGGGACCGTGCGGATAGGTCAGCTGCGCCCACCGGAATTGATTGGCCATCTGCCGATGCGTGATCGCCACGCCCTTCGGTCGACCGGTCGAGCCGGAGGTGTAGATGACGTAAGCGGTGTTGTCGGGAAGTGGTGCCGCGAGGGAGTCGGTCGGCAAGCCACCGAGTATCGAGACGTCATCAGGTCGGGGGAAAAGGTCCACATAAACGAGCGGTGCCGCGATCTCGGTTTCGAAGCCGGTCCCGGTCGTGGTCAGCACACATGCCGGAGCCGCGCTGGACAAAACATATGCACTGCGCTCGGCCGGATGATCGGGATCGATCGGCACATACGCACCCCCGGCCCGCAACACACCGTAGATCGCGACGAACATTTCGATGCTGCGCCGCATCGCCACCGCCACCAGCGATTCCGGGCCGACACCGCGACAGACCAAGACATGTGCCAGCTCCCGCGAACGCGCATCGAGTTCGCGATAGCTCAGCGTGGTATCGCCACAAAGAATCGCGGGTGCGTCCGGAGTGCGGGCGACCTGCGCGTCGAACAGCGTCAGCAGAGTCGAACCATCCAGCAGCTCAATCAAGTCGGTGGCATTGACGGCGTCGAGTGCGGCGCGATCGGCATCGGTCAGCGCATCGACCTGGGCGATCTTGGCGAACGGATCACTGAGGAACCGTCCGATCAGTACCGAGAAGCGTTGTGCCAGTCCCTGGGCCGCCGTCTCGTCGAGGACATCGCGCAGGTACTTCAGGGTGAAGTGCATGCGCGCGCCAGGGACGATCACCACAGTGACCGGGTAGTGCGTGCCGTTCACCGCGACCGCGCCGTCGATGCTCATTCCATCGAGGGCACCAGCCGCCGCTGTCAGCGCCTGCTCGTCGACGGGAAACGATTCGAACACCACCAGAGTGTCGAAAAGCCCGTCCACGCCGACGATTTCCTGAATTTCGCTCAAGCCGAGGTAGTGGTGGTCCAGCAACGCCGCCTGTTCGGCCTGCAACTGCCGCAGCAATCCGGCGAGCGTGTCGTTCGCATCCAGACGCACTCGGACCGGAATCGCATTGAGGAACAAGCCGACCATCGTCTCGATGCCATCGAGCTGCGGCGGCCGTCCGGAAACGGTAGCGCCGAACACGACATCGTCGCGGTCTACACTGCGGCCGATCAACAAGCCCCAAGCCGCCTGGATGACGGTATTGACGGTCACTCCGGCATCGGCGGCCGAGCGGCTCAGCGCCTTGGTATCCGCCTCGGACAACTCGAAGGCGACTTCGCCTGCGCCCGCGGAGATCTCGCGGGCCGGATCGACGGAAGCCAGCGGTGTCGGCTCGGTAATACCGTCCAGCACCTCACGCCAGGCCTTGCGCGCGGCACTGTGGTCCTGCGCGCCGAGCCAGGCCAGATAGTCACGGTAGGAGCGGGCCTGCGGCAACTGGCTCGCATCACCACCGAGCACGTACAGCGTGAGTAGATCCTGGGTCAGCAGCGGCATCGACCAACCATCGATGAGGATGTGATGACTGGTGACCAGCAGGTGATAGGCCGCTGCCCTCGTACGGATCAGGGTGAACCGCAGCAGCGGCGCCCTGCGCATATCGAAATGGTCGGCGAGCTCCGCGGCCATGATGACCTGCAACTCGCCGATGGCATCCGCATGATCGGTGAGATCGACCGCACGCCATGGCACTTCGACCTCGTCGAGCACGACCTGCACGGGATTGCCCGCGGCATCCTCGGCAAACGCGACCCGCAGGTTCACATGCCGACCCACCACGGCCACCGCCGCCGCACGTAGTCGCTCGACATCGACGTCACCGCCGAGATCGACCATGAACTGGGTCATATACGCATCGACCGACTGCTCGGCCAACTGCGCGTGGAACAGCATGCCCGACTGCAATGGGGTCAGCGGCCACACCTCGACCAGCGTTGGGTATTCCCGTGCCAGCCGGTCATGATCGGCCTGTGACAGCTCGACCAGCGGACCCCGCACACCGGTCTCGACCGAGGCTCCCTGAGTGGCGAGCGGGGCGAGGACCGCGACCGTACGCGATTCGAATACGTCTCGAGGCGTGAAGATCACCCCGCGCGCCCTGGCCCGCGACACCACCTGGATCGAGGTGATGCTGTCGCCACCGAGTGCGAAGAAGTCGTCGTCGAGACCGATGCGCTCGATACCGAGCACCTCGCCGAGCACCTCGGCGATGATCTGTTCGATTTCGGTCTCCGGTGCCCGGTACTTCTTGGTCTCCAGCACCGGTGCGGGCAGTGCGCGACGATCCAGCTTCCCGACGGGGGTCAGCGGAATCGTATCGAGCATGGTAATGACGGTCGGCACCATATGCGCGGGTAGCGAGCGTTCGGCGAAGGCCGTCAGCTCATCGGTCTGCACGACCGCGTCGGCCGCCGCGTGCACATAGGACGCGAGAATCGTTGCGCCGGTGTCGAGTTTGTGCCCGACGGTGACGACGAAGTCCACACTGTCGTGCGCACCGAGCACCGCATCGATCTCACCGAGTTCGATGCGGAAACCGCGGATCTTGACCTGGAAGTCGTTGCGGCCCACATATTCGATCTCACCGGCTGTGGTCCAACGCACGAGATCACCGGTGGCGTAGAGCCGCGAACCGCTGGGATCGAACGGGTTCGCTACGAAACGCGATGCGGTCAGCGCGGGTCGATCGTGATAACCACGCGCCACCTGCGAACCCGAGATGTACAGTTCGCCGACCACGCCGCGAGGCACCTTATTCAGCCGATCGTCGAGCACATATTCGGTAATGGCGCGGATCGGACCGCCGATGGTCACTACCGCACCGGGTGTCATCGGCGGGCTGATATTGGTCATGATCGTGGTCTCGGTCGGCCCGTAGCCATTGAAGAACTCACGAGTGCGACCGTCGGCGAGCGGTAACACCCAGCGCCGCACCAGATCCGGCGGGCAGGCCTCGCCACCGGCGACGACAACCCGAAAATCGTCGAGGCCCGCCGGATCGACCGAGGCGAGCGCGGCCGGGGTGATGAACGCGTGTGTCACCCGCTCCCGGCGCAGCAGCATCGCCAACTCGTCGCCGCCGTAGATATTCGGCGCGACCACCACCATGGTCGCCGCGCCACCGAGTGCGAGCAGCAGCTCGAGCACCGATGCGTCAAAGGACGGCGACGCGAAATGCAGTGTGCGCGATTGATTTGTCACGCGGTATCGCTCGCGCTGCTCGTCGCAGAAGCTGGACAGTCCGGCCTGCGTGACGACGACGCCCTTCGGTTTACCGGTGGAGCCGGAGGTGTAGATGACGTAGGCCGGGTTCTCCGCGCGCACCGCGCGGACCCGGTCCGCATAGGTGATCGCCTCGCCCGAGTATTCCTCGAGGCGCAATGCGAATTCCGGCGTATCGATGACCAGCCACTCCGCCCGATCCGGCAACTCCGCCGCCACCTCGGCGACCGCGAGCCCGAGCACGGCACCGGAATCGGTCACCATGTGCGCGACGCGCTCGGCCGGATAATTCGGGTCGACCGGCACGAATCCGGCGCCGGTCTTGGCCACCGCCCACACCGCGACCACCGATTCCAGCGACCGCGGGATACCAACGGCGACAAGATCTTCCGGACCAACACCGCGCTCGATGAGTAACCGCGCCAACCGGGTCGACCGATCGTCGAGTTCGGCGTAGCTGAGCTGCCCCTTGGTCGCGCTCGCATCGGCGCAGACCACGGCGATACCGTCCGGATTCGCCTCGACAGCAGCCGCCATCAGCTGCGGCAGCGTGGTGACCCGCGACTGACGCGTCCGGACCGGGCGGCGACGCGCTGGCCGGGTCACGCGAACGACCCCCCTCCGATATCGCGCGGCCGCACCCGAACCTCTCCCATCGACCGATATCCCGGCATAGGAACTTTCCTCCCCTCCCGCTCGTCACTACCCGGACCGGTCACCACCGGTAACGGCCCGTGCGAGCACCGGCCGCCGATCTTCCGGGTGGAAGATCAACTCGGGTCCTGGACGCCCAAGAGCGCACCGAGGTCGACCACAACCGGGACGGCCCCGAATTCCGGCGCGGGCGCGCCGTCATCCAGCACCACCGCGTACAGATCTTCCAGCCCTGCCACCTCAACGGGCCCGAGTCCGGCCCGATCGATGAACAGATGCGTCACCCATTCGTCGGCCAATAGCGCCGAAAGCGTTACGGCATCCAGGTCACCGGCGGTCACCACCACCGACGCGCCGTTCTCACCGGCCGCGACCACTTCCAACAGCGCCGCCGCCGAATCCGCGCGGCCGTGCCGGAACAGCCGGGACTCGAAGGTGAGTTCGGTGCGCGCCCGCAGCCGCTTGGTCGCGACGGAAATGTCGTTGTAGGACAACGCAACTCCGGCGACGAAGGCAAGATCCTCGCCGCGCAGCGCCTGGGTCCGGTTCGCGTAGGTCACCGGTCGCGGCGATTCGGCGGCGATCTCGGCGAGCACGTCCGGATCGTCCAGGGCCAGCCAGTCGATACTGCTATCAGCGGGCCATGCACCGGTGGTAAGCCCGACCTTGACCTCGAGGCCAACCGGCAAAGGCCGCTCGAGACCGCTCACCGGGATCAATGCGGCACCGGCCTTGAGCACCGCCCAAGTGGCGACTACCGCGTCCACCCCACGATCCAGCCGGATCACGACACCGGTGCGCGGACCGCAGCCGCGGCCGATCAGCACCCGAGCCAACCGCGAGGACCGCGCGTCGAGATCCTGGAAGGACACCGCGTCCTCGCCGAAGACCACCGCGGGCCCGTCCGGATCCTCCTCCACCGCGGCGGCCAGCGCCTGAGTCAGCGCCGCACCACTGGTGACCGGCACACCATCATCGACGGGCTGCGGCACGGTTTCCGGCGCGGCCAGTGCGCGATCGCGTTCGGCGGCATCGAGGATATCGATGTCGCCCACGCTGATCTGCGGGTCCGCCACGACGGCGGTGCAGATCCGAGTCAGCCTGCGGCCGAATGCCTGCACCGTCGATGCGTCGAAAAGGTCGGTGGCGTAATTGAATACCGCGACCAGCTCGCCCGGAGCGCCGTCCGCGCCGTGCCGCGGCTCGACGGTCAACTGCAGATCGAACTTCGCCGCGACCGCACCGGTATCCAGCGCCGCGACCGTCAGACCGGGCAATTCCAGCTTCGGCGGCTCCAGATTGTCGAAGGAAAGCACCACTTGGAACAGCGGGTTGTGCGAGGTCGCCCGGTTGGGCAGCACCACCTCGACCACTCGCTCGAACGGAATATCGGCATTGCCGAAGGCCGAAAGGTCGGTCTCGCGCACGTGTTCGACGAGCGCGTCGAAGGTGGTTCCCGATTCTGTCGTGGTGCGCAGTGCCAAGGTATTGACGAACATGCCGACCAGATCGTCGAGCGCGCGCTCACCGCGGCCCGCGATGGGGGTGCCGATCGTGATATCGGAACTGCCGGACAGTCGCGCCAGCAGCACCGCGAGCACCGCGTGCACGACCATGAACAGTGACGAATTATGTTCCCGGGCAATGCGAATCAGTCCGGCATGCACCTCGGGTGAAAGCGTGCAGGCCGTCGACGCGCCGCGCATGGACGGTACCGCGGGACGCGGCCGGTCCAGCGGCAGCTCGAGTGCGCCGGACAGTCCTGCCAATTGCTCGCGCCAGTAGGCCAATTGCTGTGCGGCGACGGAATTCTCGTCGTCGTCGGTACCGATAGCCGCACGCTGCCAGATCGCGAAGTCGGCGTACTGCACCTCGAGCGGCGTCCAGGTCGGGACATCACCGGCACAGCGCGCGGCGTAGGCGAGCATCAGGTCACGGGCCAGCGGTGCCATCGAGGCGCCGTCGGCCGAAATGTGGTGCACCACCATGGCGAGCAGATGACGCTCCGGGGTCCCACGCAGCAGCACGCCGCGCACCGGAACCTCTCGGGTCACATCGAATCCGGTCGACATCAGCTCGGTGATGCGGACGATCGGATCGGTGCTCGATTCGACCGCGAGCCCGCCCGGCCAGGCCTCGGCGACCGGCAGGATCTCCTGGTACGGCAGCCCGCCCGGCCCCGTCGACGGGTAGCGGGTGCGCAGCGCCTCGTGCCGCTCGAGCACATCGGCGATGGCATCGCGCAGCGCCTGCACATCGAGGGCACCGGTCAGGCCGATGCCGAGCGGGATGTTGTAGGCCGCCGAGCGGGTATCGAACTGATTGAGCACCCACATGCGCTGCTGCGCCAGCGATAACGGCACCCGTTCCGGGCGCGCCGTCACAACCAGCGGGGTACGGGTTCCGGTCGAGGAGCCGGGCACGATTCGTGCGGCCAGCGCCGAAACCGTCGATGCCTCGAATAGCTCGCGCACCGAGACATTGGCGTCCAACGCCTCGTTGATCCGGCTCACCGCCCTGGTGGCCAGCAATGAATTACCGCCGAGGACGAAGAAATCGTCGTCCAGACCGACATCGCGGACACCGAGCAGTCCGGCGAATACCCCGGCGACGGCCTGCTCGATCGGGGTCTGCGGGGCGCGGTAGGTGGCGCTGCTGACGAATTCCGGTGCGGGCAGCGCCTTTCGGTCCAGCTTGCCGTTCGGGGTCAGCGGCAGCGCGTCGAGTACGACGATCGCGTCCGGAACCATATAGCTGGGCAGGAATTCGGCGATCATGCTGCGCAGCTGCGTGCCCTGCACCTGCGAATCCGCCTTGGCCACCACATATCCGACCAGACGGTCACCGGTGTGTTCGTCGGAGCGCACCAGCACCATTGCCTGGCTGATCGACGGCTGGGCGAGCAGCGCCGATTCGATCTCACCGAGTTCGATGCGGAAGCCGCGCAGCTGCACCTGCTGGTCAGTGCGCCCGGCGTATTCGAGGTTCGCGTGGCCCGCGAAACCGGCCCAGCGACCGAGGTCGCCGGTGCGGTACATGCGAGATCCCGCCGCCCCGAACGGATTCGCTACGAAACGGGTCGCGGCCAATCCGGGCCGCCCGAGGTAGCCGCGGGACAACTGCGCACCGCTGATATAGATTTCGCCCGCCACTCCGACCGGAGCCGGATGCAGCCGATCATCGAGCACATAGCTCTCCAGGCCGGGCAGCGCACGACCGATGGCACTGGCCGGATTCTCGGCGAGCTGCTCATCCAGCGCCAGGAACGACACGTGCACCGTGGTTTCGGTGATGCCATACATATTGACCAGCCACGGCGTATCGAAGGCGTGCCGCTCGTACCAGCGCCGCAGCTGACGCAGATCCAGCGCCTCACCACCGAATACGACATAGCGCAGCGCGAATTTGCCCTGGTCCCCGGTATGTGAGGCGCGATCGGCCTCGGCGAGCTGGTAGAAGGCCGACGGCGTCTGGTTCAGCACCGTGACCTGTTCGCGAATCAGCAAGTCGCGCAGCTGTTCCGGGGAGCGAGAGGTCAGGTAGTCGACCACGACCACGGTGCCGCCATTGGCGAGCGCGCACCACAGTTCCCACACCGAGAAGTCGAAGGCGAAGGAGTGGAACAGCGTCCACACATCGGTGTCGTCGAATTCGAACATCAACTGGGTGTTGGCGAACAGTTCCACCACATTGCGATGTGAAACGCTCACGCCCTTCGGCACACCCGTGGAGCCCGAGGTGTAGATGACATAGGCCAGGTTGTCCGGCCGCAGCCGGGACGTGCGCTCGATATCGGTGATCGGCGATTCGCCGAAGCCCGCGGTTTCATCGAGCAGCACCACCGGGGCATCCGTCGCCGGAAGCTCGCCCAGCAGATCCGAGGTGGTCAGCACACAGGTCGGCCGCGCGTCGCTGAGCATGAACTCGAGTCGCGGCGCCGGATAGGTGATGTCGATCGGCAGATATCCGGCACCGGCGGTGAGCACACCGAGCAGCGCGATGGGCAGCTGCTCGGAGCGTGCGACGGCAACGGCGACCAGTGCTTCCGGTCCCGCACCGCGCGCCATCAACGCCCGCGCCACCTGATTCGCGCGCCGCTGTAGTTCACCGAAACTCAGTGCGGTACTGCCGAATCGGACCGCGACCGCATCCGGACGGCGCCGTGCCTGCGCCTGGATGAGATCGAGCAGTGTCACATCCGGCACCGCAGCACCGGCCGAATTCCATTCGTGCAGAACCAGCTCGCGCTCGCCGGGGGCGAGCAGATCGATATCGCCGAGCACCGCATCGGAGTCGGCGGCCACTGCGGACAGCACCCGCAGGAAGCGATCGGCGAAGTCCTGCACCGTGGCGGCATCGAACAAGTCGGTGGCATAGGTGAATGTCGCCGACATGCCTCGCGCCGCGGTGTCGGATTCCGCGATCTCGAGCTGCAGATCGAACTTGGCCAGCGCCACCCCGTGTTCCACACCCGCGACCGTCAGACCCGGCAGCTCCAGTTCGGTGCGCGCCAGATTCTGGAAGACCAGCATTACTTGGAACAGCGGATGCCGCGCGGCCGAGCGCACCGGATCGAGCAGTTCGACCAACCGCTCGAACGGCACGTCGGCGTGTCCGAAGGCCGCGACATCGACCTTGCGCACCGTACGTAGCAGGTCGTCGAAGGTCATGGCGGGATCGATCTCGGTTCGCAGCACCAGGGTGTTGACGAACATGCCGATCAGATCGTCCAGCGCCGCCTCGCCGCGACCGGCCACCGGGGTGCCGATCGCGATGTCGCGGGTGCCCGACAGTCGGGCGAGCAGTACCGCGAGCGCGGCGTGCACGACCATGAACAGGGTCGAATTGTGTTCGCGCGCAAGCTGGTCGAGACGGCCGTGAATGTCGGCATCGATGTCGAAGGCGAGGACGGCACCATTGTTGGATGCGGTGGCGGGACGCGGCCGATCCGCGGGCAGATCCAATTGTTCCGGCAGCGCGGCCAATTCGTTGCGCCAGAACTCGATCTGCTGCGCGAAGACCGATTCCGGGTCGTATTCGCTGCCGAGGGTTTCGCGCTGCCAAAGGGTGTAGTCGGCGTATTGCACTGCCAGCGGTGGCCATTCGGGCCGTCCGCCGCGCACGCGCTCGCTGTATGCCGCCATCAGATCGCGGGCAAGCGGACCGAGCGAGAAACCGTCACCCGCGATGTGGTGCACCACGCACACCAGCACATATTCTGACTCGCCGAGCTGGAATAGCCGCAGCCGCACCGGCGGTGCGGCCGTCACATCGAATCCGTCCAGCACCTCGGCCCGGATCAGTTCCGAAAGTTCTTGTGCTACAGCGGCGGTCACCGGCAGTTCGGGCACCGCGCGGGCATCGGTGACGGGCAGAATGACCTGGAAACCCTCGCCATCGATATCCGGATAGATAGTGCGCAGCACCTCGTGCCGCCCGATCAGATCGCGCGTCGCCGCGAGCAGCGCATCGACATCCAGTCGCCCGGACAGTCGCACCGCAAGCGGAATGTTATTGACCGCACTCGCCGTATCGAAACGGTTCAGGAACCACATCCGCTGCTGCGCATACGACAGCGGAATCCGATCGGGTCGGGTCTGCGCGGTCAGCGCCCGGCCGTCCGCCGAACCCGCGTGCTGCTCGACACGTTGGGCCAGTACCGAAACCTTCGACGCCTCGAAGAGCAGCTGCACCGGCACCCGGAGACCGAGTGCGAAACCGATGCGCGCGGCGGCTTGGGTGGCCAGCAGTGAGTTGCCGCCAAGGTCGAAGAAGTCGTCATCCACGCCGACGCGCGCATCCGTCGTGGGACCGAGCAGCAGCGCCGCGAATACATCGGCGATGATTTCCTCGACCGGCGTTGCCGGAGCACGGAACTGACGTGCGGCGAAGACCGGTTCTGGCAGTGCCGCCCGGTCCAACTTGCCGACCGGGGTCAGCGGGATCTCGTCCAACACCATGATGGCGGCCGGAATCATATAGTCCGGCAACGATTCTCCGAGATGCGCGACCAGCTGGCCGGTGTCGAGGGTGGCCCCCGCACGCGGCAGCACATACGCGATCAGCGAGGTCGTACCCGAGGGCAGCGTCTTGCCGAGCGTGGCCGCGAAGTCGACATCCGGATGTGTGCTGAGCGCGTTATCGATCTCGCCGAGTTCGATGCGCAGCCCGCGGATCTTGACCTGGAAATCGGATCGGCCGAGGTACTCCAGAGTGCCGGTTTCGTTGCGCCGCACCAGATCTCCGGTGCGGTACAGGCGTGCACCCGGGTTATCGACGTCCGCGCCGAACGGGCTGGCCACGAAGCGTTCCGCGGTCAGCGCCGGTCGACCGAGATAACCCTGTGCGAGCACCGCGCCCGAGACGTAGAGCTCACCGACGACTCCCGCGGGCACCGGTCGCAACCGCGCGTCGAGGATGAAGGCGCCAACGCCCGCGATGGCCGAGCCGATAGTGACGGGCTCTCCGGGCGCGATGGCCTCGGTGGTGGTGACCATGACGGTCGCCTCGCTCGGCCCGTACGCATTGAATACCGCGCGCCCGCTATCCACCCAGCGCGCCACCAATTCCGCGGGCAGCCGGTCCCCGCCCGCCACCACGACCTGCACGTCATCGAGACCGGCGGGATCCAGCGATTCCAGCGCACCCGGGGTGATCAGCAGATGGGTGACCTGTTGGCGGCGCAGCAGATCCGCGAGTTCGACCCCGCCGAATACCGTCGGCGGCGCGATGACCAGCGTCGCGCCCACCGAGAAGGTGAACAGCGTCTCCATTATCGAGAAGTCGAAACTGGGCGAGCTCAGATGCGAGACGCAGGAGTCCGCGTCGATCAGATAGTGTTCGCCGATCGCCGCCAGCCCCGCCAGACCGGTATGAGTGACCGCGACGCCCTTCGGCTTACCGGTGGAACCAGAGGTATAGATGACGTAGGCCGGATGGTTTTCATTGACCGCCCGCACCCGATCGGCATAGGAGACCGGGTGATCGGGCCGGGCGGCGATGCGCTCGGACACCACCGGATCGTCCAATTCGATCCAATAGGCCGAGGTGCCGAGCTTGGCCCGATGCGCCGAGGTGGTCAGACCGTGTGCGGCACCCGAATCGGTGACGATGTGCTGAATCCGCTCCGCCGGATAATTCGGATCGACCGGCACATAGGCCGCACCCGTCTTCGCGATCGCCCACAGCGCGACGATCGATTCGACCGAACGGGTAATGCCCATCGCCACGTAATCGCCCGCGCCGATCCCGCGGTCGATCAGCTCGCGCGCGACCCGTGAAGAGCGGGCATCGAGTTCGCGATAGGTGAGTTCGCGCTGGTCCGCGGGATCACCGGTCGGGTTGAAACGCAGTGCGATCGAGGTGGCCGCGGACTCCACCGCGGCCGTGAGCAGCTGAGCGAACAGCGGGCTGCCCGACCTGCGTCGGCGACTACCTCGGGCGGAACGACGAGCAGTTTCCATTCGGGTGTAATCACCTCTCGGGTCGAGCTGAGACCTGCCCCCGACCCCGCTGCAGGGCGTCGTGCGCCGGGGGCCAAACCAGTCCGAGTCATCATATAAGCCTGAAACACGCGCGGTTATGTCTCCGCCCGAAGGGCGCAGACGGCACAGCTGTGTATCGGTCTCTGATGACCGATGTTGCGGACCCATCAGACCAGGGTGACCTACATCACATACTGGTCGGACTATTCCAGCTCATTCGTCGAGCCACCGCTCGATCTGATCGAGGTCCGCGCCCGAGTAGATGTTCGTACCGTCTTCGGCGTCGAGGAGCATCCAGTCGTAGGGCACCCTCGACGCGCGTTCGAGCCGATACCCCGCCCGTGCCGCTCGGGCCGTGAGTTGCCGAATCCGCACCGCCGTGGGTTCGAGCCGCCTGCATAGTCGTTTCCGCCTAGCCGACGCAAGGAGATACGACTCGTGACCATCAACCTGACCGACGCGCAGTGGTTCAAGTCCTCGCGCAGCGGGGTCCGGGCAACGACTGCGTCGAAGTCGCCTGGCTCGAAACCGGCCACGTCGGAATCCGCGACTCCAAAACCCAACCACCCCGTACTAATCATCACCAGGCCGCGCTGGCGCCCATCGTCGGCGCCGATGCGGTGGCGGGCTCCTCGCCGCCGCCCTCGGAAACCTCACGGCGAGGTCCGCGCAACCTGTCCCCACGGAATGGGACACCTTCATCCCTGACACAAAGGCTGGCGAATCCAACCCGCCCTCACAGCCTCCTGGACAACCGATCACCACGCATCCATGCACGCAACCCCGAGAATCCCCTCCACCAATACCTTCTCGAGCACGCAACCACAGCCAGTCGACCCCGCTGGAAGCCGAAGGAGCCCATCTGACTGCGGAAGGTAAGTCGGGTACGGCACACGACGCGCCCAGCACTGCAACGGCAAAACCACCGAACGCCAAACCCTCTCGGTCCGGCGCTCCCCGAAAGTCACTGCAGAACAACAGGACCCACCGCAGCCCAACCAACCCTCGGGCCCCACTGACCTTCCCCCGAATCGAACACCTTCACCGCCAACCTGCACGACACCACCCCCACCCCCGCTCGACTACCGTCTCCCGCGCATCAGTTCGCACGCCACGCACGTTTTTGCCCACGATTTCGTGCGTGGCGTGAAAACACCTGCGCGGTACAGGGTTCAGTGCATCAGGGACTTCCGGTCATGAGTCGGACGCGGATTCCACCACAGCTCGGTCAGCAATTGCCGATTTCGGCGAGCCCATCAGCGGCCATCATCTGCCAGTGAGTGGCCAATACTCCACGGCTGACCACCGCCCCCTCGACCACCTGAGCCCCACCACCCTCATGGACGGCCCCGGGTTGGACACATGATCACGTGGAAACTGGGGCGGCATCGCCCGAGAGGCCCCCACCACCAGCGCCACCTGATCTTGATCGTTGGGCGAGGCCGGAGGGTCGCAGAGGTTCGAGCTGGGGGTTGAGGGGGTTGTCGGTGGGGGTGGGGATAGTGGGGGGATGGGGGTATTGGATGAGCCGTTTGTGGGGTCTTGGGCAGTGGCGGCGGGGGTGGTTACGCGCTGGGAGCTGCGGCACAACTTTGTGCGGGTGTTTCCGGATGTCTATGTGCGCAAAGGGTGCTCGCTCGATGCGAGAGGGCGCGCCCGTGCCGCTGCGCACTGGGCGAAGGGTGATGGTGTTCTGATCGGGCGCTCGGCGGCCGCCATGCACGGCACTCGCTGGCTCGATGCAGATCAAGCAGCAGAGATCGCCAGGCGCGGACACTGTCGTCCGCCCTGCGGGATTCGTGCCGTCCGCTCGGTTATCGAGCCGAGCGAATGCTGTGAGGTCGACGGGTTCACGGTCACAACACCGGCGCGCACTGCATTCGACCTCGGTCGGCGGCTGCCACGCGAGCGGGCCGTACCGATCCTGGACGCACTGTGTGCGGCCACCGGACTCGAACCAGGTGAAGTCGCGGTCTTGGCATCGAAACATCCGGGCGCACGTTTCCTCAACCGTTTGCGCACAACCCTCCTCGTCGTAGATCCAGGCGCCGAATCCCCACCCGAGACACACACACGCTTGCTCGTGATCGACGACGACTTACCCCGTCCCGCAACACAATTAGTGATCCGTAATCACTACGGCGAATTCGTCGCGCGCGTCGACCTCGGTTGGCGCAAATGGCAGGTTGCCGTCGAATACGACGGCGCCCAACACTGGACCGACCCCACCCAGCGCACCAAGGACATCGACCGCATAGCCCGCATCGAAGCCCTGGGCTGGCGCGTAATCCGCATCAACGCAACCCTCCTCTACCACCGCCCCCACGTAGTCCTCGACCGCGTCCGCGCCGCCCTCACCACCCAAGGTGCACAACTGAACAAATGATCACGTGGAACCAGGGCGGCATCCCCCGAGAAGCGACCACCACCTCGCCAGGGTGGCGGGGTTTGCGTAGGCCGCGCCCGGTGCGCAAGCTGGCGAGGAGTTCGCGGCGCAACGCGCCGCGTCCCTGCAGATACAGGGCCTTGTAGATGGTTTCGTGGGACACGCGCATCTCCGGGTCGTCGGGGAATTCCACGCGCAACGCACCAGCGATCTGGGCGGGACTGTGCCGCTGTCCCAACCGGTCGGCCACCTCGGCGTGCAAACCGCGGTTGGTTGCCAGCTTGCCAGGTTTGGGACGCCGTGCCCGCATCTCGGCGCGGCGCTGGGCGATGCCGGCCCGATAACCCACCACCGCGATCCGGCCGCTGCGGCGGGCACCGAACCGGTGGGTGCGCCGATACCGGACCCGCCCTGACGGGCGCGCCTTGTTCTGGGGGCCGTTGCGGCGAATCTCCCGGTAGATCGTCGAGGGCCAGCGGCCCAGCCGCCGCGCGATCGAGTTGATCGACTCCCCGCCCGCCACACCGATAGCGATCTCTTCCCGCTCGGTCGAGCTCAGCCGCGGCCGCGGCCCGGTCGTGACCGGATCAGTGAATACTGGTGCCACCCCGCCACATTCGCGCAACCACCGCAGCCCGGTGGTCTCCGACACGCCGACAGCCGCCCCGGCCGCCGACGGCCCCACCCCCGCCCCGACCAACTCCCAGAACCGGCGCACCACCCCCCGGCTCGGCCCCAACGACTCCATCCAACAACCCCTTCGATCAACTCGACGGTGCTGTTGCAACCACCCCTCGAGCCCAAGCCAGAAGCGACCATCACCAGCGCCACCTCATCTTGACTATCACGCACCGCCACCCAGACGGGCCCAGGTTGGACACATGATCACGTGGAAACTGGGGCGGCATCGCTCGAAAAGCCACCGCCACCAGTGCCACTTGATCTTGATGCCTAGAGGGGTTGGTGCCAGAGGTCGGTGAGTACGTTGCTGATTTCGGCGAGGGCTTCGGCGGCTGTCATGCGCCAGTGGGTTGTTGGCACGGCGCGGTTGTCGACTGCGCCGTCGACCACCTCGGCCCAAATCGACGCGCCGATCGAGCCGGTGGGATCGTCCAACGCCGCCGTGAAGTAGATGACGTCGCCGTGGAATCGAGCGGGCTGGTAGTCATTGCGCAGCACGACCGAGTGCACCGCCGTATCCAGCACCCGCGTGAACCGCTCGGAGCCGAAGGAGGCGAACGGCTCCGGCAGCTCGACCAGCCGCTCGGCGAGTTGCGCCAAGTCGATATCGGCGGCGAAGCCGAGGTCACCGGCCTGTTCGCCGAGCAGGCCGCCGATCAGCTCGGCCACCGGCACGGGTGAGCCCGCACCTTGCGCGCGTTCGTCGGGGGGATCGGCCATATAACTGTCCATCACGGCGAGCGTGGCCACCCGCTGTCCGGCTCGCTGCAACTGCACCGCGATCTCATGGGCGAAGACACCGCCCATCGACCACCCGATCAGGTGATATGGCCCCTTCGGCTGGACCGATCGGATCGCATCGACGTAGATCGCGGCCCACTCCTCGATCGTGTCCGGCAGTACCGCGGGTGCGGCCAGGGTCGGTGCCTGGATGCCGTAGATCGGCCGGTCGGAATCGAGGTAGGCGGCCAGTCCCGCGAACGACCATGCGATACCTGAGACCGGATGGATGCAGAACAGCGGATCGGCGCTACCTGTCGCACGCAGCGGCAGCACCACATCGAAGGCCACCTCGCCCTCGACCTGCCCACCCGCCCGGCGAGCCAGCTCGGCCAGGAAGTCCGATGGGGTCGGCGCGGTGAATATCCGCATCACCGGAATCTTGTCGCCGAGTATCGAACTCAGCCGCGCGGTCAGCTTCGTGGCGATCAGCGAATTGCCGCCGCGCTCGAAGAAGTTGTCGTCCATACCGAATCGGTCGAGGTCGAGCACCTCCGCGAAGGCGGCAGCGACTGTTTCCTCGATCGGCGTCGCCGGTGCGCGGTACTGGCGTGCCTCGAATGCGGGTTCGGGCAGCGCGCGCCGGTCCAGCTTGCCGTTCGGCGTCAGCGGCATGACATCGAGCACCACGATGGCGGCGGGAACCATATACCCGGTGAGGAATTCGGCCACTTGCACACGCAATTCATCCGCATCGATGCTGGCACCGGCCGCGGGCACCACATACCCGACGAGCTGATCCCCGAGACGTTCGCTCGAGCGGACCAGCACCACCGCCTGGCTCACACCGGGACAGCGCAGCAGCGCGGATTCGATCTCGCCGAGCTCGATTCGGAAGCCGCGCAACTGAACTTGCTGATCACTGCGCCCGGCATAGGCGAGTCCGGAGTGGCCCCAGCGACCGAGGTCACCGGTGCGGTACATGCGAGATCCCGGCGCGCCGAAGGGATTGGCAACGAAACGCGCCGCCGCGAGCCCCGGCCTGCCGAGGTATCCCCTGGACAGCTGGGCTCCGGCCACATAGATCTCCCCCGGTGTTCCGACCGGCACCGGATGCAGGCGCTCATCGAGCACATACCCGTCCAAACCGGGGAGCGCACGTCCGATGTGGCTGTCCGGACTGTCCGCGAGCTGCTTGTCCAGCGCAAGGAACGATACGTGCACCGTGGTTTCGGTAATCCCGTACATATTCACCAGCCGCGGCGCATCCGGGTCATGACGCTCGTACCAGCGCCGCAACTGCCGCAGATCCAATGCCTCGCCACCGAATACGACATGCCGCAGTGCGAATTCGCGATCCCCATCGGCCGCCCGATCGGCCTCGATGAGCTGATAGAAGGCCGACGGAGTCTGGTTCAGCACCGTCACCCGTTCACGAATCAGCAACTCGCGGAAAAGTTCCGGTGCCCGTGAGGTCGCATAGTCGACCACGACCACCGCGCCGCCGGTGGCCAACGCACACCACAGCTCCCACACCGAGAAATCGAAGGCGAACGAGTGGAACAGTGTCCACACATCAGTCTCATCGAAACCGAACAGCGGCTGGGTATTCGCGCACAGCTCGACCACATTGCGATGCGCCACACCAACGCCCTTCGGCACACCCGTCGAACCGGAGGTGTAGATGACGTAGGCGAGATGATCCGGGAGCAGCGGTGCGATGCGATCGGCATCGCTGACCGGTCGGTCATCGAATTCCGTTGTCTCTTCGAGCAATATCACCGGCAACTCGCCGACCGGCACATCGGCACGTTGTTCGGCAGTGGTGAGCACGCAGACCGGCACCGCGTCCGACAGCACGAAGGCCAACCGCTGCGCCGGATAGGTGATATCGATCGGCAGATACGCCGCACCCGCGATGAGCACGCCGAGCAGTGCGACCGGCAACTCCTCGGTACGGGCAACCGCGACGGCTACCAGCGATTCCGGCCCGGCACCGGCAGCGATGAGCGCCCTGGCCACCCGGTTCGCCCGCCGCCGCAGCTCCGCGAAGCTCAGCGCGGTATCGCCGAATCGAACCGCCACCGCGTCGGGCCTGCGCCGGGCCTGATCGGCAATCAGATCGGGCAATGTCGCGGCGGGCACCCACGCACCGCGCGAATTCCATTCGTGCAGCACCCTGGTGCGTTCGTTGGGTCCGAGCAGCTCGATATCACCGACGATCACGGCGGCATCGGCGACGACCGAGGTGAGGATCCGGGCGAATCGATCGGCGAAGCCCTGTACCGTCGCTGTGTCGAAAAGATCTGTCGCATAGGTGAATTCGGCCAGCACGCCTTGGGTTTCACCGCGCGGGCCGATCCGCTCGTTCAGCGAGAGCCGCAGGTCCACCGTGAACGGATCCGTTGCGTGATGCCCCATCGCGACCTGGAACAGCGGATGCCTGCCGGTCACCTGGACCGGATCGAGTATCTCGACCAGTTGTGTGAACGGCACATCGACGTGCGCGAATGCGGCGGCATCGACCAGACCGACCGCCGCCAGCAGTTCATCGAACGTCGCATTCGGGTGGTATTCGGTGCGCAGCACCACGGTGTTCTCGAAGGTCCCAGGGACCCCGGCGGCGTCGGTGGGACCGACGGCGACTAATTCACCGAAGGTCGCACTCGGATTGCTCAGCACCACAGCGTTGTCGAGGGTGATTCCCGAGGCCGGCGCACCGATGGCTATATCGCTCATGCCGGACAATCGCGCCAGCAGCACCGCGAAAGCCGCATGCGCCACCACGAATACCGAGGTATTCCTGGCCTCGGCAAGCCGACGCAGTTCGTGGTGCAGGTGCACCCCGATCTGCAGCACGACCTGCCCGCCGTCATAAGAGGGCACGGTCGAGCGCGGACGGTCCATGGGCAACGTCAACTCATCCGGCAGTCCTGCCAGCGTGGTGCGCCAGTATCGAACCTGGGTGATTACATCGGACCCCGCGCTATCACGCACGGCCGCAACCGAATCGGCGGTGACGAATGCACCGAGCACAGTGCGCAACCGCTCGGTCAGCGCCTGCGCCGCCGAATCCGCGACGGCATCGCGGCGATACAACACCTCTACTCGCAGCTCGCTGCCCAACTCCGCCCGCACGGTGACCGGATAGTGGGTGTAGTCGACCGAACTCACACCACTGACCACCAGCCCGCCGACGGCGCTACCCGCCTGCCGCAGGCCATCGGCATCGATCGGGTACGACTCGTAGGCCACCAGCGTGTCGAACAACTCGCTGCCACCCGCGATCGCCTGGACATCGGCCAGCCCGAGATAGTGATGCTCCAGCAGCGCCGCCTGCTCGCCTTGCAGCGCGGTGAGTAGCTCCGAAACCGTTGTGGCCGAATCGAATCGGACCCGCACCGGGATGGTGTTCACGAACAGGCCAACCATCGCGTCGACCCCGTCGAGCTGCGGTGGACGTCCGGAAACGGTGACGCCGAAGACGACATCATCACGGTCGGTGATACCCGCGACGACCACGCCCCACGCCGCCTGCAGCACCGTATTGACGGTGACCTCGGTCGCCGCGGCGAAGGAGCTCAGCGCGGCCGTCTCGGTCGCCGACAGTTCGAATGCGGCCCTGCCGAATCCGTTGTCCGGGCCGAATCCGTCGTCCAGCACAGCCGGGCGCACCAGCGCGGGCGCGAGCAGCGTCGGTGTGACCTCGGTCAGCGCGGTTTCCCACGCGCGCAGTGTGGCTTCGCGGTCCTGGCGCGACAGCCACGCCAGATAGTCGCGATACGGCCGCACGGCGGGCAGCAGCGCGGTATCGCCGCTGGTCGCGTAGAGGATCAGCAGATCCTTCATCAGCAGCGGCATGGACCAGCCGTCGAGCAGGATGTGATGGGCCGTCAGCACCAGGTGCGTGCGCCCGGATGCGGTGCGATACACCGTGAATCGCAACAGCGGCGCCAGCGCGGCATCGAATCCGGTGCGCTGGTCGGCGGCGAGCAGATCGGGCAGGTCGGTGTCCGGCACCTCGGTGACCACCCGCCACGGCACCCGAACCGCGTCGGCGATGAGCTGCACCGGTTTACCGTTCGCGCCGAACGTGAAGGCGCTGCGCAGATTCGCGTGCCGGTCCAGCACCGCCTGTGCCGCGCGGCGCAGACGGTCGAGTTCGAATTCGCCCGAGAGTTCGACGGCCACCTGAATGACGTAGGGGTCGACCGACTCCGCCAGCATTTCCATCAGGAACAGCAGGCCGGTTTGCAGCGGCGACAGCGGCAGTACCTCGACCAGGCCCGGATAGTTCGTCCGCCAGCTGTCGAGTTCGTGCTGGGTGGTGGACACGAGCGGCACGTCCGAGGGTGTGAGACCACCAGCGTCCGGGTCGGCTACGTGCCGGGCCACCGCCGTCAGTGCGGTGAGCCAGTCGTCGGCCAGTTCCTGAACCGCCGCCGCGTCGAGGATTTCAGCGGCGTACTTGAACACCACGTCCATCCGCGGTCCGGCCTCGGTATCGACGACGATCGCATTGATGTCGACCACGGCCGATGCGGGCAGTGCCGGATCCTGGCTGTCGTCGAGGTCACCCAGATCGCCGGACGGGAGCCAGGCCGGATCGGACAACTCCGGTGCGCCGCCGGCGGCTATCCGGCCCAGATAGTTGAAGCCGATCTGTCCGATATCACCGGCCAGACCCGAATTCAGTTGGCACAGTAGCCCGAAGCCGATCCCCCGATCCGGAACCGCGAGTAATTGCTCCTTCACCGAGCGCAGTACCGCCGCGGTCTCGTCGGCAACGCCGGTGAGATCGAGCGCAACCGGGTACACGCTGGTGAACCAGCCGATCGTGCGAGTCAGATCGGCGCCGGGCACGGTCGCTTCTTCCCGACCGTGGCCCTCGAGTCGAATTCTGGTGACCGGGAGGTCGATACCGCGTCGCGCGCGCCAAGTCCGCACCGCCATGGCCAGTGCCGCGAGTAGACCGTCGTTGACCCCGCCCCGGTACAGCGCGGGTACTGCGGTCAGCATCGCATCGGCGACATCGACCGGCACCTCGACCGTCAACTGCCGTACCGTCGCGTGCGTATCAACGGTGGGATCGAGCGCACGCGTACCGAGCAAGGGATCCGGTGTGGCCAGCACAGTGCGCCAGTAGTCGAGCTCGGCCGTCCGGGACGGCGAACCAGCCGCCTCGACCAGGCCGTGCGCCCAACGCCGGAACGATGTTCCGACCGGCGGCAACGCAATGGCCATCCCCGCGCAGCGCTGGGCCCATGCGGTGATGAGGTCCGGAATCAGGATCCGCCACGACACGCCGTCGATCACATAGTGGTGCGCCGCGAAGACCAGCAGATCGCGTGCATTCGACCTGCGCAGCCAACTGAACGCGACCATCCGGCCCGCGGCCGGATCCAGTGCCGCCAGCGCGGAAGCCACAGCGGCATTGCCGATTCGGTTGAGCTCGGTTTCGTCGGAGACTTGCACCTCGGACAACAGCGTCGACGCGTCGAGGGTTCCCGGCGCGGCGACCTGCTGCCACCACCGTCCGTCGACCTGCCATACCCGCGCCCGCAACATGTCGTGGTGATCGAGCACGGCAGTGAGCGTGGTGGTCAGTCCGGTGCTGTCGATGCCTTCCGGCAGCGCGAGCACAAGGGTCTGCGCGAATCGGCCGAACGAACCGTTCTCGAGGAAGCCCGCGAGCACCGGGGTGAGCGGGATATCGCCGACACCACCACCGGGCAACTCCGCCAGCACGACCGGCGCGGGATCGGTACCGAGCACCGCGACCCGCGCCAATCCGGCGACGGTCTTCTGCTCGAAGACATCGCGCGGCGTGAAGCCGATTCCGACCGCCTTGGCCCGCGAAACCAACTGGATCGAGACGATACTGTCGCCGCCGATGGCGAAGAAGGAGTCATCGGCTCCGACCTGCCGCACGCCGAGGACCTGCGCGAACAAGTCCGCGATCCGCGATTCCAGCGGGCTGGAAGGTGCCCGCGATACCGCGGCGGTGAACTGCGGTTGGGGTAGCGCTGTGCGATCGAGCTTGCCATTGCTGGTCAGCGGCACCTCGTCGAGGACGACGATCGCCGAGGGCACCATATGCGAAGGCAGTACTCGCGCCGCGAATTCCGTTAGTCCGTCCTGGTCGACGATACGGTCGGCCACTGGAAGCACATAGGACACCAGTGCCGTCGCACCAGCGGCAGTTTCGCGACCGAGAGTGACGGCGAACGCGACATCGTCGTGGCTGCCGAGCACCGCATCGATCTCACCGAGTTCGACACGGAAGCCGCGAACTTTCACCTGGAAGTCGCTGCGCCCCACATAATCCAGTTCCCAGGTCCCTGTGGCAGTCGCGTACCACCGGACCAGATCGCCGGTGCGGTACATCCGACCCCCCGGCTCGCCCCACGGATCGGCCACGAAACGCTCCGCGGACAGCCCGGCTCGGTTCCGATAACCGCGGGCAAGCGCGCCGCCCGCCAGATACAACTCACCTGTCACTCCGGGCGGCACCGGGTGCAGCCGGGAGTCCAGCACCAGCGCGGACATGCCGCGCACCGGACGACCGATCGTAATGTGCTGTCCCGCGAACAATTGCGCATACGACGAAATAATGGTCGTCTCGGTCGGGCCGTAACCGTTGTAGTACCTGCGACCGGGCTGCCACTTGGCCAGCAGTTCCGGTGTCGTGACATCGCCACCGACGGATAGCACCTCGAGGTGCTCCAGGCCGGCCGGATCCACCGTGCCGAGGACCGCGGGAGTGATGATCGCGTGCGTGACCTGTTCGGTGCGCAGCAGTTCACCGAGCTCGTCCCCACCGGGCACGGTGGACGGCACGATCACCAGAGTCGCGCCGACAGAGAATGCGCACAGCCATTCCAGTACCGACGGGTCGAAGCTCGGCGCACAGATATGCAGGAAACGGCGGTTGGGCTCCAAACGGTAGAGCTCGATGGCATGTTCCAGGAGGCCGCCGAGTCCGGCGTGGGTCACCGTGACACCCTTGGGGATACCGGTCGAACCCGAGGTGTAGATGACATAGGCCGGGTTGTGCAGACGCAGCGGGGTGATCCGGTCGGCATCGGTGATCGGCGCGGCGGATCGGTTGGCGCACAATGCCTCCGTCGCCCGATCGCCGAGCGCGAGCCACGGCACGTCGTCGGGGAGGTCAGCGAGGTATTCGACCGAGGTCAGTCCGATGACCGCGGCCGAGTCGGTCAGCAGGTACCTGACCCGTTCCAGTGGGTGGTTCGGGTCGACCGGCACATGTGCGCCACCGGCCTTCGCGACGGCCAGCACGGCGGCGACCATCTCGTAGGAGCGCGGAAATGCCAGCGCGACCAGACTTTCCGGGCCGACACCGCGCTCGATCAGCACCCTGGCCAACCGCGACGAGTACCGATCGAGTTCGCGGTAGCTGATCGAGCGGCCCGCGTACCGGATCGCGACACGGTCGGCCCCGAGGCGCAGCCCGCGCAACAGCAGATCGGGCAGCAGCCCACCAGCCATCACGTGATCCGGTTGTACCCTGGTCAGGAAGGCGAGTTCGGAGTCGGCCAGCAGCGGCAGATCACCGATCGGTGTTTCCGTATCGGCGACGATCGCGGTGAGCAGCCGCACGAACCGGTCCGCGAAGCCGCGCACCGTCGCGTCGTCGAAAAGGTCGCGCGCATAGGTGAATGCGGCGAACATACCCGCACTCGACTCGCGAATCGCCAGCGACAGATCGAATTTCTCGGTGATGAAATCGAAATCCACTGGGGCGACCCGCAAATCGGGCAGCTCGAACGAGTTGTCCGGCAGGTTCTCGAACGAGAGCGCCACCTGGAACAGCGGATGCCGTGCCGTCGATCGTTCCGGTTCGAGCAGATCCACCAACCGCTCGAACGGAATATCGGCGTGCGCGAAGGCCTGTAGATCCACATCCTTGGCATGGGCCAGCAGTTCGGCGAAGGTACTGCCGCCCGGCACCTCGGTACGCAGCACGAGCGTATTGACGAACATGCCGATGACATCGTCGAGTTCGGCCTCGCCACGCCCGGCGACCGGTGTGCCGATGGCGATATCGTCGGTGCCCGACAGGCGCGCCAGCAGGACCGCGAGCGCGGCGTGGACCACCATGAACAGGGTCGCATTGTGCTCGCGGGCCAAGCGCAGCAGCCCCGCGTGCACATGCGCATCGATCGGGATATCGCACCGGCCGCCGACGAACGACGGGACGGCAGGCCGAATCCGATCCGATGGCAGGTTCAGCTCATCCGGCAGCTCGGCAAGAGCCTGTCGCCAATATGACACCTGTTGTCCGGCAAGTGACTCCGGATCGGACTCCGAGCCGAGTACCGCCCGCTGCCACAGCGCGAAGTCGGCGTACTGCACCGGCAACGGTGTCCATGCGGGAGCGGATCCGCCCGTTCGAGCGACGTAGGCCAGCATCAGGTCACGGGTCAGCGGGCCCATGGACCAGCCATCAGCGCTGATATGATGGGCTACCAGCACCAACACGTATTCGCCTGCACAGCACAGCAATTCAGCACGCACGGGCACTTCGGCGGTGACATCGAATCCGGCACTGACCAGTTCGATGATTCGATCCCGCAGCTCATCGGCAGCCACATCGACCGCTGTCAGATCCGGAACGGCCTGTCCCACAGGCAGAATCACCTGGTAGGCGATACCGTCGCGAGTCGGATACACGGTGCGGAGCACCTCATGCCTGGCCACCACATCGGCAACCGCCAACCGCAGTGCATCGAGATCCAGTGCACCCGACAGTCGCACCGCTACCGGCACGTTGTACGCGGCCGAATCGGTATCGAACTGGTTCAGGAACCACATCCGCTGCTGTGCCAGCGACAACGGCACCCGGTCCGGCCGCGTAGCCGCGGCGAGTGGCGGCCTGCGACCGGAGCCGACCCGCTGCTCGACCCGGACCGCCAGTGCCGCGACGGTGGTCGCCTCGAACAACACCCGCACCGGCACCTGCGTATCCAACGCGGCACCCAGCCGCGCCGCCACCTGAGTGGCGATCAGTGAATTGCCGCCGAGTGCGAAGAAGTCGTCATCGATTCCGACCCGATCCACCCCGAGCACCTCGGCGAACACCCGGGCAACGATCTCCTCGATCGGCGTCGACGGCGCACGGAAGACCTGGGTCTCGAACTCGGGCGCGGGCAACGCCTTCCGATCCAGCTTGCCGTTGGCGTTGCGCGGCAGTGCGGCCAGAACCACGTAGGCAGCGGGCACCATATAGGACGGCAGCACGTGGACCAGCGCCGACTTCACCTGTGCCACATCGATATCATCGCCAACCAGATAGGCGACGAGTCGATCACCGGTCCGCTGATCGGCATCGGCGAGCACTACCGCCAGCGTAACTTGCGGCAGTGCGACTAGTGCCGCCTCGATCTCACCCAGCTCGATCCGGAATCCACGGATCTTCACCTGGAAGTCGGTGCGACCGCGATACTCCAGCTCGCCATCAGCATTCCAGGCAACCAGGTCACCCGTGCGATACATGCGCGCAGCCGACTCGAACGGATTCGCCACGAACCGTTCGGCAGTCAGATCGACCCGACCGAAGTATCCGCGCGCCAACTGCGCACCGGCCAAATACAACTCACCCGAAACGCCGACCGGCACCGGACGTAACCGCGAATCCAGCACATAGACGCGGCTGTTCCACTCCGGCGCACCGATCGACACCGATACCGCATCTTTGTCGGTCACCCGATGATTGGTGACCGACACCGCGGCCTCGGTCGGCCCGTACAGATTGAACAGTTCCTTCTGCGGATAGGTGTCCCGGAACCGCTGCGCCAACTCCGCGGGCAGTGCCTCACCGATGACCAGCACCCGTCGTAAGGTGAACGGCAGCCGACCGGTCAACAGCGCGTCCAGCATCGACGGCACCACATGCAGCGTGGTCACCGACTCCCGGGCCATCAGATCGTTCAGATAATCCGGATCGCGATGCCCGTCCGGGTGGGCGAGCACCAAACGCCCGCCGAATACGGCCGCCGACCAGAACTCCCACACCGACAGATCGAAGGTGGCGGCCGTCTTCAGCAACACCGCGTCGCCTGGGCCGAGTACGAATTCGGTCGTCTTCCAGAGCAATTGGTTGACAATCGCGGCATGCGAAACCGTCACGCCCTTCGGCCGCCCGGTAGAACCCGACGTGAAGATCACGTACGCGGTATTCGCCGCGCGCAGCGGCCGGACCCGCTCGTCGTCCGCGATCGGTGTCGCGTCGACCCAACCGAGATCGAGTCGGTCCAGTCGCACCACAGGTGCCAGCTCGGTATCGAAATCCGCTGCCGCATTGGTCAATACGCAGACCGGTGCCGCGGCACCCAGAATGTAATCGGTCCGCTCCGCGGCCTGGTCCGGATCCACCGGCACATACGCGGCACCGGCCTTGGCAACCGCGTACATCGCGACAACCAGATCCACCGACCGGCGCAAGGCGAGCACCACCCGCGACTCCGGCCCGACGCCCCGGGAAATCAGGTGCCGCGCAAGACGGTTCACCCGCGCGTCCAGCTCGGCGTAGGTCATCGGTTCGCCGTCCGCGGCCATCAGCGCCACCGCGCCCGGTGTGGCGGCCACGGTCGCATCCAGCAGCGACACCAGTGTCGCCGTCGCATCCACCGCGTGGTCGGTCGCATTGCGGCCGGACACCAGTTCGGTCCATTCCGCGGCGTCGAGCAGTTCCAACTCACCGACGACAGCGCGCGGTGCCGCCGTGATCTCGCCGAGCAAACGCGCGAATCGAGCCACGAAGCCTTGCACCGTCCGCTCGTCGAACAGATCGTGGGCATAGGTGACGGCGCCACTGATGCCCGCGGGTTGGCCCATCTCGTCGTAGTGATCGCCGATGATCCAGTGCAGATCGAACTGCGATACCGCGGCATCGAAGTCCACCGCCGACACGGTCAGTCCGGGCAGTTCCAGACTCGTCGCGGCCAGATTCTGGAACGACAACCCCACCTGGAACAGCGGATGACGTGCGGTCGAGCGGACCGGATTCAGCACCTCGACGAGTCGTTCGAACGGCACATCGGCATTGGCGAAGGCCCCGAGATCCGTCTCGCGCTGCCGCGCGAGCAGTTCGGTGAACGGCACGGATTCATCGACCCTGGTCCGGAACACCAGGGTGTTGACGAACATGCCGATCAGCTGGTCCAGCGCCGCCTCACCACGACCTGCCATGGGCGTACCGATGGCGATGTCATCGGTGCCCGACAACCGGGCCAGCAATACCGCAAGGGCCGCGTGTACCACCATGAACAGCGTCGCGCCCTCGACGCGCGCCAATTCGACCAGCGCCCGGTGGGTTTCGGCATCGATATGCACCGGAACCTTGCCACCGGCGAAGGACTGCACCGGGGGGCGCGGCCGATCCGTCGGCAGGTCCAGTTGATCGGGCAGTTCGGCGAGTGCGTCGCGCCAGTAGGCGATCTGTCCGGCCGCCAACGACTCCGGATCGTCCTCACGGCCAAGTAGTTCGCGCTGCCAAATGCTGTAGTCGGCGTACTGCACTGGCAACGGTGCCCATCCGGGCACAGAACCGGCCGACCGTGCGGCGTAAGCGGTCACCAGATCGCGCGTCAACGGCCCCATCGAGGTGCCGTCACCCGCGATATGGTGCACCACCAGCGCCAATACGAACTCGGCTTGCGCGTCCTCGACCTGGAACAAGCCGACCCGAAGCGGCACCTCTGCGGTCACATCGAAGGTTGTCGAAAGAAATTCGCGCACAGCCGATTCGAGTTGCTCGGCGGCAACGGTCTGAACCGTCAGCTCAGGCGCCGACTCATCCGCGGGCAAAGTCAACTGCACCGGACCGGTGTCGGTGTGGGGATACACCGTCCGCAGAACCTCATGTCGCGCAACGAGATCCGCGACCGCAGCGCGCAGCGCGGCCACGTCCAGCGCACCGCTCAAACGCACCGCGATCGGAATGTTGTAGGCCGCCGATCCGGTATCGAACCGATTCAGGAACCACATCCGCTGCTGAGCCAGCGACAGTGGAATCGCCTCCGGACGCGGACCGGCAACCAATGCCTTGCGGTCACCAGCCCCGGCATGTTCCGCCACTGCGGCAGCAAGCCCGGCGACGGTCGGCGTCTCGAAAAGTAGACGCACCGGAATCCTGGCATCCAGCGCGGCACCGAGGCGCGCCATCAGCTGGGTGCCGATCAGTGAATTGCCGCCGAGATCGAAGAAGTCGTCATCGGCACCGACCGGCACTTCGAGTGTGAGTACCTCGGCGAAGAGTTCGGCAACTACCGGCTCGATGGCACCCGACGGCGCGCGGAAAGTCTTGGTGCGCAACTGTGGCGCGGGCAGCGCCTGGCGATCCAACTTGCCGACCGGGGTCAGCGGGATCTCATCGAGCACCATAATGGCGCTCGGCACCATATGGGCGGGCAGTTTGCTTGCGGCCAGCTCGGTCAGCTCCGTCGTATCGATCACGACACCATCGACGGCACGCACATACGACACCAGAATCGTGGCGCCACTGTCCTGTTCGTGACCGACGGTAACCACGAAATCGATGCCGTCGTGTGCGGCGAGCACCGCGTCTATCTCACCGAGTTCGATGCGGAAACCACGGATCTTCACCTGGAAATCATTGCGCCCCAGGTATTCCAACTCGCGCTCGGCCGTCCACCGCACCAGATCGCCGGTGCGATAGAGCCGCGAACCCGGCGCACCGAACGGATCGGCTACGAACCGAGCGGCGGTCAGACCTGGTCGGTCGTGATAACCGCGGGCCACCTGCGCACCGGAAATATAGAGCTCGCCGACGACCCGGCCCGGCACCGGCGCGAGCTCGGAGTCCAGCACATATTCGGTGATCCCGCGGATCGGACCACCGATGGTCACCGGTTCGCCCGGCACCAGCGGTGCGCTGATATTCGTCATGATCGTGGTCTCGGTCGGACCGTAGCCATTGAAGAATTCCCGGATGCGGCCATCAGCGATCGGTAATACCCAGCGCTGCACCAATTCCGGCGGACAGGCTTCACCGCCCGCGACCACGACACGCAGCTCGTCCAGCCCATCGGCGGGCAACGAGGCGAGCGCGGCCGGGGTGATGAAGGCGTGCGTCACTCGCTCTCGGCGCAGCAGTGCGGCCAGTTCCGTACCGCCGTACACCGTCGGTGCGGCCACGACCATGGTCGCGCCCCGACTCAACGCGAGCAGCAACTCCAACACCGATGCGTCGAAGGAGGGTGAGGCGAAATGCAGTGTGCGCGAATCGGGTGTCAGTGTGTAGCGCTCGCGCTGCTCATCACAGAAATTCGACAGCCCCGCGTGGGTGACGACTACGCCCTTGGGCGTACCGGTCGATCCGGAGGTGTAGATGACATAGGCCGGATGCTCGGCGCGCAGCTGCCGGAGCCGATCAGCGTAGATGATCGGTTCCGCCGAATATGCCGCCATGTCCAAGGTATCGATGGCGAGCCATTCCGGACCATCGGGCAGCTCCACCGCCGCAACGGTAAGGCCGAGTGCCGCACCGGAATCCGACAGCATGTGGGCGATGCGATCGGCGGGATAGTTCGGATCGACGGGCACGAATCCGGCGCCGGCCTTGGCGATCGCCCACACCGCAACGATCGATTCCACCGAGCGTGGAATACCGACCGCGACCAAATCCTCCGGCCCGATACCGCGCTCGATCAGCAAGCGCGCCAAGCGGTTCGACCGATCATCGAGTTCGGCATAACTCAACCGCGCCAATGTCGTCGTCGCATCCGCGAATACGACCGCGGGTCCGGCCGGATTGGCCTCCACGGCGGTGGTGAGCAATTGCGGCAGGGTCTTGATCCGGGGGCGTCGAGTCCGGTTGGGCCGCTCGCGATTCGGCCGCGTCATGCGCCGAACCCCTGTCGCGCACCGCGCGCGAACGCCAACACACCTTCGAACAAGCCGAACATTTCCGGGACTACTTCCTAGCGTTTGTCGTTACATCTCCACCACCCCCATGCACGGTCATCTACTCAGCTCGACACCACCGGCAGCAGCTCGTCCAACGGCACAATCTCGGCCGATTCGGGCACCACGACCTCGGCGGAGCCGACCTGCTCTAGCACCACCGCCCGCAGATCCGCCAGCTGGGCGGTGTCGATGGCGGCCAGCGCGGCCCGATCGGCGATCAGATGCGTCACCCACTCCTCGGCGAGTGAGGCACCCAGGTCTTGCACGCTCGGCACCACGATCAATCCGGCCCCGGTCGCACCGGCGCTCACCACCTCGAGCAACCTCGCCGCCGAATCGGACCGGCCGTGCTGGAAGGTGCGCGATTCGAAGGTCAGGCCGGTGCGCACGCGCAGGCGATCGGCCGCGGTGGCCAGTTCGTCGTAGCTCATCCGCACCCCGGTCGCGGCAATGACAAGCGCCGGATCGGACCCGCTGAGCACCCCGGTCCGATTGGCGTGGTTGACCGGTCGCAGCGACTGCGCCGAGATTTCGGCGCTGGTCGCGGCATCGTCGAGGTGCAGCCATTCGATGCCGTCACCGACCGGACGCGCACCGGTGGTCAAGCCGATCCGCACCGATGGCTCATCCGGCAGCGCGGCGTACGGAGGCAGCAGTACCAGCGCCGCGCCCGCCTTGAGCACCGCCCACGCAGCCACCGCCCAGTCGGCGCCGCGATCCAGCCGTATCGCCACCCCCGTCCCCGGACCGCAACCACGCCCGATCAGCACCCTGGCCAGCTGTGACGACTTGGCGTCGAGTTTGCGGTAGGGCATTTCCTCCGCACCCAACACCAGCGCGGGTGCGTCTGGATCATCCTCTACCGCGGCGGTCAGCAGGTGGGTCAGTTCGGTGCCATCGGTGGTCGTCGTGGCATCGGTCGCGGTGGGCACCGGCTCCTGCCCGTCGACAATATCGATGCCGCCGATGCGCACGCCCGGATCGGCGACCACCGCGGTCAGAATGCGCTCCAGCATGCGCCCGAGCCCATGCACCGTCGATTCCTCGAATAGATCTGTGGCGTAGGTGAATACCGTGACCAGCTCGTCCGGCGTCCCATCCGCCCGCAGGCGCGGTTCGACGACCACCTGCAGATCGAACTTCGCGACCACATCGCCCGCATCCAATGCCGCGACGGTCAGTCCGGGCAGCTCCAGACTCGGCTGTTCGAGATTCTGGAAGACGAGCATTACCTGGAACAACGGCCGCCCCGGCGAGACCACCTCGACCACCCGCTCGAACGGCAGATCCGCATGTGCGAATGCGGCCAGATCCGTCGCACGCGTCTGCTCGACCAGCTCGTCGAATGCCATGCCGCGCTCGACCGATGTGCGCAAGGTCAGCGTATTGACGAACATGCCGACCAGCTCGTCCAGCGCCCGCTGACCGCGCCCGGCGACGGGCGTGCCGATGGCGATATCCGAACCACCCGACAGTCGGGCGAGCAAGACGGTCAGCGCCGCGTGCACCACCATGAACACCGAAGATCGATGCTCGCGCGCAATCCGTATCAGACCCTCGTGCACCTGCGCTGGCATGGTCCAGCCGACCGATGCGCCACGGCCCGACGGCGTTACCGGACGTTGCCGATCCAGCGGCAGCACCGGTGCGCTCGACAGTCCGGCCAGCTGCTCGCGCCAGTACGCCAATTGTCCTGCGGCCACGGAGTTCTCATCGTCATCGGTGCCGACGACCTTGCGCTGCCAGAGCGCGAAATCCGCATACTGCACCGGCAGCGGCGACCAGCCGGGTGCCGCACCGCCGAGACGGGCGAGATACGCGGTCACCAGATCACGCGCCAATGGGGCGAGCGAGGCACCGTCGGCCGAAATATGGTGCACCACAAAGACAAGCACATACTCGTCCCCATCGGCCAGTAGTCGGGCCCGCACCGGAACCTGTTCGGTCACATCGAATCCGGCCGACACCAGCTCGACCACCCGACCGAGCACATCGGTGCTGGTCTCGACCTCGAGTCCATCGGGAAGCACCTCGGCGGCGGGCAGAATCTCCTGATACGCCTGCCCGCCGGTACCTGCCGTCGGGAACCGGGTACGTAGCGCCTCATGCCGCACCAGCACGTCCTCGACGGCCTGTCGCAGTGCCGCGACATCGAGTTCGCCGGTCAACCGGATCGCGAACGGCAGGTTGTATGCCGCAGATTCCGGATCGATCCGATTGAGCACCCACATCCGTTGCTGGGCAAGGGAAAGTGGTATCAGCTGCGGACGATCGGTCCGAGTCAGCGGTACGCGCGCGGCGACACGGCCCGCACCCGGGATGATTCCGGCGGAGAGCGCGGCAACGGTCGAGGTCTCGAATAGGTCGCGCACAGCGACATTCGTATCGAGCGCATCATTGATGCGCGCGACGACCCGGGTGGCCAGCAGCGAATTACCGCCGAGCGCGAAATAGTCGTCATCGAGGCCGACTCGCTCGATGCCGAGCACGTCGGCGAAGACAGCGGCGACTATCTCCTGCGTTGGAGTGATCGGCGCACGGAATTCGCGTGCGGTGAAGGTCGGCGCGGGCAGTGCCTTGCGATCCAGTTTGCCGCTGGTGTTGAGCGGGAAGGCGTCCAGCACGACAATGGCGGCCGGAACCATATATGCCGGAAGCACTCCGGCCACCGCCGTCCGCAACTCCTGCGGTTCGACCTGTTGACCCGGCCGCGGCACCACATATCCGACCAGCTGATCACCGGTCGCCACGAGCGCGGCAGCTTGACTGACCGCGGGTTGGCCGAGCAGCGCGGTCTCGATCTCGCCGAGTTCGATGCGCTGACCACGGAACTTCACCTGGAAGTCGCTGCGGCCCAAGTACTCCAATCGGCGCGGATCTTCCCGCCACACCACGAGATCACCGGTGCGATACATCCGCGACCCAGCGGTGAACGGGTCCGCGACGAAACGATCAGCCGTGAGATCCGGTCGTGCGACGTACCCGCGCGCCAACTGCACCCCGGCCAAATACAGCTCACCGACCACCCCGGCGGGCACCGGCCGCAATCGCGCGTCCAGCACGTAGACTCGCGAATTCCACTGCGGCAGGCCGATCGGCACGGTCGTCTGCTCGCTCGCGGACGCGCGCCATGCGGTAATCGATACCGCCGCCTCGGTCGGACCGTACAAGTTGTGCACCGCCGCATCCGATACCGCACGCAGCGCGGTCACCGTCTCGGGCGGCAATGCCTCGCCGATCACGAAGATATCGCGCAATGTCGGGCAGGACCCGTGCCGCAGATGTGCGGCGAATACCGTCAGCATGGACGGCACGAAGTCGGTGACTGTGACGCGTTGCGCGGCAATCGTTTCCGCGAGATACGTCGGATCCCGGTGACCGTCGGGTGTGGCCACTACCAACTTCGCGCCCGCGCGCAGCGGCATGAAGTAACCCCACAGGGATACGTCGAATGTGGTGGCGGTCTTCTGCAGATACACGTCATCGGGACCGAGCGGGTAATGCGCGAGCATCCACTCGATCTGGTTATTGATGGCCGCGTGCGTTACCGCGACACCTTTCGGGCGACCGGTGGAACCCGAGGTGAAGATGACATACGCGGGATTGTCCAGCGAAACCGGACGCAGCAGTTCTGTCGGCAGCACCGGATCGCCCGAGAATCCGGTCAGCTCAACGGTATCCAGATAAATGAGCGGCGTATCCGATACCTCGACGACATCCGCAGTCGTGGTCAGCACACAGACGGGTGCGGCGGTGTCGAGAATGTGCGCGATCCGATCGGCCGGATGATCCGGATCCAACGGCACATACGCGCCGCCAGCGGTGACGATCGCATACATGCCGACCACCAGGTCGATCGAACGGCGAACCGCCAGTCCCACCAGGGATTCGGCACCGACGCCCCGCTGGATCAAGAGGCGCGCGAGCTGATTGACCCGCTGGTCGAATTCGCGATAAGTCAGGGTCGTGGAGCGACTCGATGAGGGGTCCTCGGGCGACGGGTGGGCGAGGTCGGTTCCCGCGTAGACCACCGCGACCGCATCCGGATGTGCCGCCACGGCACGGCGATATCCGTCGAGCAGCAGTTCCGGAACGACCGGATGCGCGGTGTCGTTCCAGTCCCACAGCATCCGCTGCCGCTCGGCGGGCGCGAGCAGCTCGAGCTCGCCGACCACCCGGTGCGGATCATCGGCCACCGCCGCGAGCACCCGATGCAGGCGCTGCGCGAACCCGGCCACCGTAGCCTCGTCGAAAAGGTCGGTGGCATAGGTGAACGATGCCGAAAGACCGTTCGCCGCACCGTGGTCCGCACGCGGTACGACGGTCAGCTCGAGATCGAACTTCGCCTGCACGACACCGAGATCGATGCCGGATACCGCGAGGCCGGGCAACTCCAGCTCGGGCCGGTCCATGTTCTGGAAGGTCAGCATCACCTGGAACAGCGGATGCCGCGCCATCGAACGCACCGGGTCGAGCAGCTCGACAAGTCGCTCGAACGGCACATCCGCATGTCCGAAGGCCGCCACATCGGCGCGCCGGAAGTTGCGCAGCAGATCGGCGAACGATAGTTCGGGGTCGACCTCGCCACGCAGCACCAGCGTATTGACGAACATTCCGATGACATTGTCGAGTGCGGCATCCCCACGACCGGCAACAGGGGTCCCGACGGCGATATCGGTGGTTCCCGCCAGTCGGGACAGCAGCACCGCGAAGGCGGCGTGTACCACCATGAACAGCGTCGAATGGTGCTCGCGGGCAATCCGTTCGAGCGCGGTATGCACCTCGTCGTCGATTTCGAAGGCGAAGACGGCGCCGCTACTGGACAGTACCGCCGGGCGCGGCCGATCGGTGGGCAGCGCCAATTGCTCGGGCAGTCCGGCCAATTCGGTGCGCCAGAAGTCGATCTGTTGCGTCAGTAGCGATTGCGCGTCGTCCTCAGCGCCGAGCACCGCCCGCTGCCAAATCGCGTAATCGGCGTACTGCACGTCGAGCGGCTGCCACTGCGGCCCCGCGCCACGCACCCGAAGTGAATAGGCCGACATCAGGTCCCGTGCCAGCGGCCCCATGGACAAACCGTCGGCCGCGATGTGGTGCACCACGCACACCAGCACCTGCTCGGTCTCACCCAGCTCGACCAAACGCAGCCGGATCGGCGGTGCGACGGCGACATCGAAACCGGCGACGGCCGCGCCGATGACCAGTTCGGGCAGCTCGGCCGCACTCGCGGACACGATCTCGAGCTCCGGCACCGCGCGAGCATCATCGACCGGCAAGACGACCTGGATGCCCTCACCATCGATCGCCGGATACACCGTCCGCAGCACCTCGTGCCGCGCCACCAGATCGCGTGCCGCCGCACGCAGCGCCTCGAAATCGAGCGCCCCGGACAGCCGCACCGCCAGCGGGATGTTGTTGACGCCGCTGGTCGGATCGAAGCGGTTGAGGAACCACATGCGCTGCTGGGCGTAGGAGAGCGGAATCCGATCCGGGCGCGGCTGTGCGCGCAAAGTGTGTCCGGCCGCCGCAAGTACCCGCACCCGTTGCGCGAGTTCGGCGACTCCGGGTGCCTCGAATACCAACTGCACCGGCACCCGCGTGCCCAACGCGGTACCGATGCGCGCGGCCGCCTGCGCGGCCAGTAGCGAGTTGCCGCCGAGTTCGAAGAAGTCGTCATCGACACCGACTTCCACACCGTCGGCACGCAGTAGGTCCGCGTATACCTCAGCGACGACTTGCTCTTCCCGGGTGGACGGCGCACGGAACTCCCGCGCCTGGAAAACCGGATCGGGCAGCGCGGCGCGATCCAGCTTGCCGACCGGTGTCAGCGGCAGCTCGTCGAGCACCACGATGGCCGTGGGCACCATGTACTTCGGCAGCTTGCGCTCCAGCGTGGCCACGAGCTCGGCGGTATCGACGGCGGCACCGGTACGTGGCAGCACATAGGAGACAAGTGCGGTCGTCCCCGAAGGCAATGTCTTGCCGAGCGTGGCCGCGAAATCCACATCCGGATGCGCGGTGAGCGCGCTATCGATCTCGCCGAGTTCGATGCGCAGACCGCGAATCTTCACCTGGAAATCGGACCGGCCCAGATACTCCAGCACGCCGTTTTCATTGCGCCGCACCAGATCTCCGGTCCGATACAGCCGTGTACCCGGCGCACCGGCTTGCGCACTGAACGGACTGGCCACGAACCGTTGCGCGGTCAGCCCGCGACGTCCGAGATAGCCCTGTGCGAGCGCGGGTCCGCCCAAATAGAGCTCGCCGACAACACCCGAGGGCACCGGCCGCAGGCGAGAATCGAGGACAAACGCCGCGACCCCGGCGACGGTGCCGCCGAGGGTGACCGGCGCACCGGGTTCCATCTGACCGGTCGTGACCATGACCGTGACCTCGGTCGGGCCATAGGCATTGAAAACGGCCCGCCCGTCGCGCGCCCAGCGTTCGACGAGTTCGGCGCCGAGCTTGTCGCCACCGGTCACCACGACCCGCAGTTCGTCCAGCCCGGCCGGATCGACCGACTCCAGCGCACCCGGAGTGATCAGTAGATGGGTAACCCGTTCCCGGCGCAGCAGGTCCGCGAGCTCGGCACCGCCGAATACCGTCGGCGGTGCGATCACCAGCGTCGCACCCGCCGAGAATGTGAAAAGCAGCTCCATCAGCGAGAAGTCGAAACTCGGCGAACTCAGATGCGTCACCCGCGAGTCACCTGTCAGCCCATACCGCTGACCGATGGCGGCCAGCCCGGCCAACCCGGCATGCGTCACCACGACGCCCTTCGGCCGCCCGGTGGAACCGGAGGTGTAGATGACATAGGCAGGATGTCGTTCGTCCAGCCGCCGCACCCGATCGGCATAGGAGACCGGGCGCTCCGGCTGTGCGGCTATCCGTTCGGACACCACCGGATCATCGAGCTCGACCCAATCGACCGATGTGCCCAGCGCCGCGCGATGCGCCGACGTGGTCAGGCCAAGCACTGCGCCGGAGTCCGAGACCATATGCGCGATCCGCTCCGCGGGATAGGCCGGATCCACCGGAACGTAGGCCGCACCCGTCTTCGCGATCGCCCACACCGCGAGCACGGACTCGACCGAGCGGGCCAGCGCGGTAGCGACGATGTCACCGGGTCCGATGCCCCGCGCAATCAATTCCCAGGCCAGCCGCGAAGATGCCGCGTCGAATTCGCGGTAGGTCAACTCGCGCTGGTCGGCCGGATCACCGGTCGGGTCGAAGCGAACCGCCACCGCATCGGCAGCGGATTCGACGGCGGCGGTGAGCAGTTGTCCGAAGAGTGGGGCGCTGACGCGGCGCCGACGGTTGGTCCGAACAGATCTACTCGCTCTATCCATTCTCAACCATTAGCCTTTCACATCGAACATATGCCAGAGGCGAATCGAGGCACGCGGAATTCCGCCGCCGCATCCGCTCCTGCGCAATGCAATCGGGTAACCGTATCGAAGAGAGCTAACTGTCCGCGAACACGGAGTGCACGGTGCTAGCTCCGAATCCGTTGTGACACAAGCCCTCAAACTTCCCGGGACATTGATCGTTCAGCATTCGTCCCATGTTGTCCACTCGAGCGTTCACTTGATCGCGCTACAGCCATCCGCGCCTGGTCGCCTGCACGCCGGCCTGGAACCGGGTACTCGCGCCGAGCCGCTCCAGCAGCCGCGCGGTGCGCCGCACGACGGTTCGACGGGACATGCCGAGTCGGCGAGCGATGGTGTCATCGGTCGCACCCAGGCCCATCAGGGTCAGAATCGCCTTATCCCGCTCATCGAGTTCGTCGGCGGACGGATTCACCGAAATCGGCGCCGCCAGCGACCACAGCACATCGAAAGTCTTCACCAGCAACCGCAATCCAGGCGATCCGGTAATGCGCAAACCCATCGGATCCGGGCGGCGCTCGTCCGCGTGCAGCACCAGGCTCGCTCGCTCGTCATCGCTGATGATCAGCTTGAACGGCGGCTCGGGTAGGGTGCGTGCCTGTGCGCCACTAGCGTTGGTGGACAGGGCATGCCGCAATCTTTCAGCATCCTGGTAAATAGTGTCCTGATATAGCGTCTGGTAGCGGATGCCGTCACCGATCCGAGAGCGCTTGAGCAGGAAAAGCTGTCGCTCGCGTTCCGGATCGCTGAGATAGGGACCGCGTTCGATTACCTTGACCGTGCTGCGGGCCGAGGTCTGGACCTCCTCGAAATCCGCGAGCATCTCCAGGCGTTCGA
Source organism: Nocardia sp. NPDC050630 (assembly GCF_044457245.1). Classification (NCBI taxonomy): domain Bacteria; kingdom Bacillati; phylum Actinomycetota; class Actinomycetes; order Mycobacteriales; family Nocardiaceae; genus Nocardia; species Nocardia sp. NPDC050630. The sequence goes on along the minus strand of NZ_JBITGN010000003.1, from coordinate 55,498 downwards.
AAACCGGCACGATCGCGCCATTGGTGCGCGGTGAGCGGCGCACCGATCGGAACGTCTCGCTCAGTCGCGCGGCCGCGGCGTGCATTTGGTTGATCTCGTGCTGCCTGCGCCGCGCCTCGGCTTCGGATAGCGATTCGGGAGCGTGCGCGTCCCAGATGGCCTCGCCGTCGACCGACAGTTGACTGACCGCGGCCTGCAGGTGGGTCAATACTTCCAGCGATGCGGCGGCGGTCTCCTTCGAGACGCCCAGATATTCGGCGACCTCGCCCAGGCTCGATCGCGGATGATGCACCAGCACGGCGTAGGTGCGCCCATGCGGTGATCCAGGCTCGAAGATATCGCCCAGCGCAGTCATCGCCTGAGCCTAACGACCATACGGTCCCCACGGGACCGTTGTGATCGTCGGATTATCAAGCCGGGCAACAAAATCAGTGCGCCGACGGGCCCCACTGCAGCGGCACACCCTTGGCCGCCAGATACGGCATCGGGTCGACCTTGTTGCCGCCCTGATCCCAGATCTCCAGGTGCAGATGCGGTCCGGTCGAATTGCCGCGGTTACCGACGGTGGCGATGACATCGCCAGCGTTCACATGCTGCCCGGCGTGCACGAACATCTCGTTGACGTGGCCGTAGACCGCGATGGTGCCGTCGTCCTGCTTGACCCGCACCCACAGGCCGAAGCCCGAGGCCGGGCCAGCCTCGATGACGGTGCCGCTGCTCACCGAATGGATCGGCGCGCCGAGCTGATCGGCGAAGTCGAGGCCGTAGTGGAATTCGCCCCAGCGGGAACCGAATCCGGAGCTGATCTCACCGGCCACCGGACGCACCGCGGGAGCCGGAGCGAACTGCTGCTGCGCGCCCTTGAGGATCTGTTCGACCTGGGCCAGCGGGCCCGCGATCTCCGGCGGCAGATTGCTGATGCCGAACGGATTGGCGACCGCGTCCGCGATCGGCGCTGCCACCGGAGTGGCCGCGTCGGCCTGCGCGACTTCGGCGACCGGTGCCGCGGCCTTGATCTCTTCGACAGGTAACTCCGCCGTGCCCTTGAACGTGATGGGAGCGGCGGATTCCTCGTCCCCGTCGTGCGCACCCGGCAGGAGCGGGGCGGCAATGGCAGGCGCGACCTGAGCCGCGGTGCCGATGAGAGCGCCGGCGGCGACGGCCGCACCGGCGGCGATCTTCACACGTTCGGTGGTCGACGGCTCGGCGCGATGCCGCGTCGGCCGACCCGTAACGCCGTCGCCGATGAGGCTCATGACGGTTATGGAACTGGGGCCTACCCGATGCTGCGACAAAGCTGGTCCTAGCGCTCGACCTACAGTGGCTGAACGGGCTCCGACGTTTGTAACGTTTCGGCATCCGTTGTGACGGGAACTCTACCGCGTCGTGACCATTTCGCAACCTATTGGGCAAAAATCCCCGTTTAAGACCTGGTCAGACCCCTGGGCCGGTGTCACGCAGCCGTGACCGATAGGCCACAATGGACGGGTGATCCTCAACGAGTTGAGCGTTCCGATCGTGCTTGCGCCGATGGCGGGCGGGCCGTCCACGCCCGAGTTGACGGCGGCGGTCTCCGCGGCGGGCGGCCTCGGCCTGCTGGCCGCCGGATACCTCACCGCGACCGATACCGCAGCGCGACTCGCCGCCACCCGCGAACTGACCACCGCGCCATTCGGCGTGAACCTCTTCACCCCCGGTCCCGCGACCGCACCCGAGGATTTCGCCGACTACCTCGCCGAGTTGGGACACACCCATGAGCTCGGCACGCCGAAGTACGACACCGACGATTGGGACGCCAAGCTCGAGCTGCTTGTCAAAGCGCCGGTCCCGGTGGTCACCTTCACCTTCGGCTGCCCGAGCGCCGCCGAGGTCGCGCGGTTGCACGAGGTCGGTTCGGAAGTGTGGGTGACGGTGACCTCGGCCGCCGAGGGCCGCATCGCGGTCGCGGCGGGTGCCGATGTGCTGATCGCACAGGGCGCGGAGGCGGGTGGGCATCGCGCCACCTTCATCGATCGTGTTGACGATGACGCCACCGATCCGCTCACCGTGCTCGCACTGCTGCAGATTCTCCGCGCGACCGTCGACCGGCCGATCGTGGCCACCGGCGGCATCACCACCGGTGCCGGGATCGCGGCGGCACTCGCGGCCGGTGCGACGGCCGCGCAACTGGGCACCGTCTTCCTGCGCTCGCCGGAGGCGGGCACCAATCCGGTGCATCGCGCCGCACTGCATCACGCCGACACCCCGACCATGCTGACCCGCGCCTTCACCGGGCGCCGGGCGCGCGGGCTGCGCAATCGGTTCATGGACGAACATTCCGCTACGGCACCTGTCGCCTATCCGGAAATCCATTACGCCACAGCGCCGTTGCGGGCCGCCGCACGGACGGCGGGCAATCCGGCCAATGTGAACATGTGGGCAGGCCAGACCTACCCACTGGCACCCGAGCTACCGGCTGGTGAACTGGTCCGTACCCTGGCCGCCGATGCGAAAACCGCGCTGACCACAGCGCTTTCGGGACGAATCCAGTCTTGTTGACAACAGTTTCCGTTTAGAATCGAGGGGCATCGCACCAGCCATCCAGGTCAGGAGAGCGCTATGTCCCTCGATGTTCCCACCGCCCTACTCGAACGCGCCGAACGCGGCGAGGTCGACGACGCCGACTTCGTCGAGGTCGTGCGGGTCTCCCTCCCGTACGCCTGGGAGGTCGTCAGCCGGGTGGCCGGTGAGCTGCATTCCGGCACAGCCGAATTCGCCGACAATGTCGTTCCGCCACCCGACGAGGTGGCGCGTGGACAACTGCTGCGCGCCATGGCCTCCGATGCCATCCGCGGCGGCCTGGAACGCCACTTCAAGGTGAAACTGGCCTTCCAGAACTGCCACCGCGTCGCCGCGTTCCCCATCGCCGCAGTCGGCGGCGAAACGTACACCACCTTCATCGGGACTCGCGCCCAACTGCTGAACCAGAGCCCTGAACTCCGCAACTGCTGATCAGTTGACAGGTCGGCGCGGCCGAGATTTCGGTCGCGCCGACCTGCGTCCGGCCACATGCCAATGGTGGCCGGATCGCGCCGCGGTGATGTCCCATTCGCGTAGTGGATATCAGAGGTCCCCATGGCGCATCCGATCGCCCTGGATGCGGAGACCCTCGCCGAAGCAGCAAGGCGTCTCGGCACCAGCACCGAGCAGACACGGTCAACGCAGCCCCGCGTGAAATCGTCGACCGTCGACGTCGCGCTGCCGCTGTGGAGCGCATGCACCACATGGTCGAGGGAGGCAAGATCGACTTCTCAGTCCTCGAAGTGGAAACGTCACGTCCGATACCACGCGTAATGTGAACGGACATGAGCGGCAACGATCTTCGCGACGAGATCGATCGGCGGCTGCATCCCTGGCTGCCGCAACTCGGCTCGGATCGCGGTGCCTACACCAACCATGTGCTGCGTGTGCTGGAGCTATGCGATCTGCTCGACACCGGCTCGAGCAGCTTGCCGAGCACTCGCGAGGAGTTCCGCACCGCCGCGGCCTTCCACGATCTGGGCATCTGGACCGCGGGCACCTTCGACTACCTGGCGCCATCCGCCGACCTAGCACTGCAATGGCTCGACCAGATCGACCGCGCCGACCTAGCGGACCTGGTCGTCGCAATGATCGACGAGCACCACAAGATCCGATCCGCGGGCGCGGCCACCGACCCGATCGAAATCTTGCGCCGAGCAGACGCGATCGACCTCGAATACGGCCTGCTCGGACGCTTCGGGATACCCCGCTCCACCTACCGCGAACTGGCGAAGCGATACCCCGACAAGGGCTTCCACCGCCGGTTGGTCCAACTGGCCGCCAAACGAATCCGGACGCACCCCACGTCACCACTGCCGATGCTGAAGTGGTGACGCGGGCTCGTCGTTCTAGGACAGCGTGGTGACGGTGAGATCGCCGTCGGCGTATTGAGCACGCAGGCGCTTCTTGTCGAATTTGCCCACGCTGGTCTTGGGGACCTCCGCGATGAAGGTCCAGCGTTCCGGCAGTTGCCATTTGGCGAATTTGTCGGCGAGGAAGTCGCGCAGTTCCTCCGGTTTGGTCTCGGTCCCCTCCGCGAGCACGATCGCGACGAGCGGGCGCTCGTCCCACTTCTCGTCCGGCACACCGATAACCGCGGCCTCGGCGACGGCGGGATGCCCCATCACCGCGTTCTCCAGATCGACCGAGGAGATCCATTCACCGCCGGACTTGATGACATCCTTGGAGCGATCGACGAGGGTGAGATAGCCGTCCGGGCTGATCTTGCCGACATCGCCGGTGCGCAGCCAGCCATTGTCGAACTTATCGGGATCGATCACCGCACCATCCGGCGAGTAGTACGACCCCGTGATCCAGGGCCCGCGAACTTCCAACTCGCCCAGCGACTCGCCGTCATTGGGGACCACGCGGCCGTCATCGCCGACCAAGCGGGCCTGCACGCTCGCCGGAAAACGGCCCTGGGTGAAGCGGTACTCCCATTCGTCCTCGCCCTCCACCCCGGCGGGCGGATGCGCGACGCTGCCGAGCGGTGAGGTCTCGGTCATACCCCAGGCGTGCAGAATGCGAACGCCGTGCTTTTCCTGGAAGGCGCGCATCATCGACGGCGGCACCGCAGAACCGCCGACGACCACCGAACGCAGATGCGAGATGTCCTGCGGCTTGGCGGCCAGTCCGGCGAGTACACCGCCCCAAATGGTCGGGACGGCAGCGGCGAAGGTCGGCTTCTCGGCGGCCATCATCTCCAACAGCGGACCGGGCTGCAGGAAGCGGTCTGGCATGAGGACATTCGCCCCCGACATCAGCGCCGCGTACGGCAGGCCCCAGGCATTGGCATGGAACAGCGGGACGATGGCCAGCACATAGTCGCGGTTGGAGAAGCCCATGCTGGTCGGCTGGCACACCTGCATGGCGTGCAGCCAGTTGGAGCGGTGCGAATACACCACACCCTTGGGGTCACCGGTGGTGCCGGAGGTGTAACACATTGCGGCAGCGGATCGTTCGTCGGTCACCGGGTAGTCGAAGGTATCCGGCTGCGCGGCGAGCAGTTCGGTGTAGGAATGCACCTGGACGCCCTCGGGGGCCTGCAGCGCGGCGGCATCGCCATTGGCCACGATGACGTGGCGGACGGTCTTCAGATTGGGCAGATACTGGGCGAACATCGGCACCAGCGTGCCGTCGACGATCACCACCTGATCCTCGGCGTGATTGGCCACGAAGACGAGTTGTTCCGGGAAGAGCCGGATATTGAGCGCGTGCAGCACCGCACCCATCGCGGGTACCGCGATATAGGCGACCATATGCTCGTTGTTGTTCCACATGAAGGTGCCGACCCGATCGCCGTCACCAATCCCCAAGCCGCGCAATGCATTTGCGAGGCGGGCCGATTCGGTGCCGAGCTCGCGGTAGGTCATGGTGCGCACGCCGGTGCCGGTCCAGGTCGAGACGGTGGAATCGCCCATGAACGTCGATGCGTAGCGCAGCAACGTCGCCAGCGACAACGGCTCGTCCTGCATGGTGCTCAACATCGGTACTCCTTTTCTTCGGTGGCTACGGCGGCCTGCCGACCATGAGCCACATCACACCGGGGATGCTACCCAAGAGTAGGGCGCCCAGCGCCCCCATCGCCGATCACATCAGCAGGCAGGTGCCATCAGTTCGCCAAGCCCGCCCGCAATCTCGCGGGGCGATCCGAATGGCGGTTCCCCCGCGGCTCAAAACCGCCATTCGACTACGCCGAAGGCCGGTCAGACCGCGGCGTGGGCGGGGTAGGCGTGCACGAGGGCGGTGTCGAGTTTGGGCACGGCGTGAGTGAGGGTGTGCTCGGCACCGTGGGCCAAGCGGTGGGCGTCGGCCAAGGTGATGGTCGGAGCGACATCTAGTTCGACGTCCGCGTGCAGGCGGTGGCCGATCCAACGCATCCGGAGGCTGCGCACGCCGAGCACACCGGGCTCAGCGACCAGCGCCTGCTCGGCGGTACTCACCAGGACGGGCTCGACGCCATCCATCAAGCGGCGGAACACGTCTCGCGCGGCCGTGCGCAGTACGGCCAGAATCGCGATCGTAATCAGCAGCCCGACAACGGGATCAGCGAGCGGAAAGCCGAGCGCGACACCACCCGCACCGACCAACACCGCCAATGAGGTGAATCCATCTGTCCGCGCGTGCAATCCATCGGCCACCAGCGCCGCCGAGCCGATCCGCCGCCCCACCCTGATCCGATACAGCGCGACGGTCTCATTGCCGACAAACCCGACGAGCCCCGCCGCCGCAACCCAACTCAGATGCTGGATCTGCACCGGATCGATCAGCCTGCGCACCGCCTCGTACCCGGCGATGATCGCCGACAACGCGATCATCCCGACCACGAACAACCCGGCCAAATCCTCGGCCCGCCCGAACCCATACGTATACCGTCGCGTCGCCGCCCGCCGACCGAGCGCGAACGCGATCCACAGCGGCACGGCGGTCAGCGCATCGGAGAAGTTGTGAATGGTGTCCGCCGCCAACGCGACCGAGCCGGAAACCAGCACGATCAAAACCTGCAGCACCGCGGTCAGCCCGAGCACCACCAGACTGATCTTCACCGCCCGTATCCCGACCACACTGGACTCCAACGCATCGTCGACACTGTCGGCAGCATCGTGACTGTGCGGCACGAAGATCTCGCGCAGCGCCCCGCGCAATCCACCCGGGTGACCGTGGTCATGGTGCGCACCGTGCGCGTGATCGTGGCCTACACCGTGGCTGTGTCTATGGCTATGGCCCACCCCGCGCGCGTGTCCGCGATCAAGATGCGCACCGCGCGCTCCGTGGCCATCGCCCGCACCCCGGTCGTGGTCGTGATCCGCACCATGCGCGTGCCCGTGGTCATCGCCCGCACCCCGCGCCTTCCATTGATCATCGGCAGCACCGTGGTCCCCGTGATCGCGGTCCGCACCGTGGCCATGCGAAATGCTCTGCCAGCGTTCGGGGTTGCGTTCGTGACTCATTCCGCCACCGCCTGATCGCGAGAAGGCAGTTGGCGTACGGAACCCTCGCCGCGGTGGTGCGCGGGTACGCCGGGGCCCGCGTGCTCGGCGTTGTACACCGCATCCACGACCAACTGGCGGACGTGTTCGTTCTCCAGGCTGTAGAAGATGGTGGTTCCGGCACGGCGGGTCCGGACCAGGCGTGCCATGCGCAGTTTGGCCAGGTGCTGCGATACCGAGGGTCCTGGTTTGCCGATGTGGTCGGCCAGATCGTTGACCGAGAGCTCCTGGTCCACCAGCGCCCACAGGATCTGTACGCGGGTCGAATCGGCCAGCATGCGGAATACTTCGACGACCAGGCGGACTTGGTCCTCCGCGATCGGCGGTCGCATCGGCTCAATATCTGCATTCATACGCAGATAATAGAACTAAACCGCCTTCGATGGAACCGGCCCCTTCGGACCGACCTGACGGCAACAACCCGCCGACAGACCGGTCCGTCCCAGCTCATTGGTTCAGCGTCAGTACCGACGGGCGCCCGCGTAGGGCATCGACGACATCGGCGACATGATCACGCCGGTCCCATAGGTGGACGCGTGGATGACCTTGTCGTCACCGGCATAGAGCGCCGAGTGGCTACCGCCGTAGAAGGACACCACATCACCGAGTTCCAACTCGTCCCTGGCAACCGGGGTTCCCGACGACAGCTGCTCATAGCTGGTGCGCGGCACCTTCACACCGGCCTGCCGGTAGGACCACTGCACCAGCCCGGAGCAGTCGAAGGCATCCGGCCCCGTCGCGCCCATGCTGTATCCGGTGCCTACCTTGCCGCGTGCCGCCTCGACGGCGATCGCGCCGTGGGTGCGTTGCGGCGACACCGCGGGTCCCGGTGTCGCAACAGGCGGCTTGACGCCGAGAACACCGGTGAGGAATGCGAGTTCGTTGCGGAACATGTCTGCGGGGAAAGTTATCCCCGTTCCCGGAATCGTCGCGAGTGCCGGAGGCTCAGCATCCGGAACCACGGCAGGCACCGGAGCCGATCGGTCACCCCACGGGATCGCAAGGGGCAGCGAGCGCTCCGCCCCCGGCCCCACCGACGGTGCCGACCGGTCCGTACCCGGTATCGCGAGCGGAGCCGACCGCTCCAATCCGAGCACCCCGATGGGTATAGAAATTTCCGTACCCGGAATAGCCAGCCGAATCGAAAATTCCTTCCCGCGGACCTCGACAGGCGCGATCCCCGGGACATTGACGGGATTCTCGACCGCGGGGATCACAGGGAGCGGCAACCGCTCGATTCCCAGCGCCCGCAGCGGCACCGCGAACCCGGGAACCGAAACAGTCAGCGGCGCAGAAAGCTCCTCGCCCTGCACCGCAGCAGGCGCGGCGCGAGAAGGAGCAGCGCGGTTCTCAACCGCGGGATTCAGCGGAAGCGCCGACCGCTCGACCCCTGAGGCCCGCATGGGCATCGCGAGTCCGGGCACTGGAACAGTCAGCGGCGCGGAAAGCTCCTTACCCAGCGTCGCGACAGGCGCGGCCTCCAAAGGAGCAACCTCAATAGTGGGAATCAGCGAAAGCGGCAACCGCTCGACACCCAAGGCCCGCAGCGGCACCGCGAACCCACGATCCGAAACAGTCAACGACGCAGAAAGCTCCTTACCCAGCGTCGCAACAGGAGCGACCTCCAAAGGAGCAACCTCAATAGCGGGAATCAGCGGAAACGCCGAACGTGCGATGCCCAAGGCCCGCATGGGCACCGCGAGACCGGGTCGCGGAAGCGGAGCCGCAAGTTCCTTGCCCTGCACCGCAACAGGCGCGAGCCCCGAAGGAGCGAGCTCGATAGCAGAAGCCAGTGGAAGTGCTGAACGCTCGATATTCAGAAATGCAAGAGGCGTCGAAAACTTCGCGCCCGGAATTGTTGGTGGAATAGAAAGTTCATCGGCCGGAACCCCGAGCGGCATATCGAGTTCCGCACCGGGCACCGCGGGTGGCGCCGAAAGTTCCTTCCCCGGAACTTCAGCCGGCGCTATTTCCGAAGGCGCGACGGAATCCGCTACCGCGGGAATCGGTGTGGGCAACGCTCGCCCATCCGTCGGGACCTCTGTGCCGGGAATCGAAAACTGATCCGGGACTTCGAATGTTCCGACACCCGGAACGGTCAGCGGTTGGGCTGACGCCTGACCTCCTGCGAGCAGTGTCGCGGCGATTGCCGCGCCTGCGATGAGTCCCGCGCCGACGGCCCATGGGAGCACGCGCCGCAGGAAACGAGAATATCGACCCTCCGTAGTTGATGCCATGATCCGGTCCTCCGATGCTCGTATCGAAGTTCCTGGCTGGCCGTGCGACGCCGAACTGCATTGGCGTGTAGGACTTCACCAAGACCTCGAATGAATTCGAAAACCATCACGGTGATCTGTCGTCCAGCGGATCCGATCGCCATATTTCGCGCAATAATCACCAATTCCGCGACACGACACGCGCATTAACGATAACGAAAGTGTAACTAAAATGAAATGCCTCGCCGCGGAACCGCTTCCGCGACGAGGCATTACGGCACACCGAATTGGCTCAGGCGATGATCTGCTCCTCGATCTGCTCGGCGAGAGTGCGCAGTTTCGCAGCGAATTCGCGCGCCGCCGCCGGATCATTGTTCGAGCTCTTGACAACTCGTCGCGTCAGCGCGGCGAACCGCGACTCCACCGCGGCGAACAGATCGACGGCCCGCTCATTCGATCGCTCGCGCAAATCTCCGCGCAGCCACGCCTGCAGTAATTCGACCACCTCATCCTTGTCGAACCGCTCGGGCAGCAGCGCGACGGCCTCGCGAAGCTTGCCCGCGGTGACCTTCATATCCTTGGCAGCGGCAATCGTGGTGTACACCGTGACCGCCGCATCGTCGCCGTGCTGGGCGGCCACCGGCAACAGTTCTCGAACCTGCCCCTCATTGATGGCGGGCGCGACCGGATGCAATTTGGCGGCGAGCGGCCAGGCCCGAATCAGCTTGTGGGCGTATGACCGCTGCATATCCCAGCGCTGCTCCACATACTCGTCGAAGCTCGCATACCGATCTCGGTAGAGCCGACCGTCGCGAACTATTTGCAGTGCCCGTCCGGCCGACCAGAAGGCGACCCGCAGGCCGTCGATCGAGGATTCGCAGGTCGTCAACTGCGCCTGCTCGCGCTCGTCGAGCGGACCATCCGGCGCGGTTTCGTTCGGCGTTGGCAGCGGCATCGTCAAAACATTCGCCTCGGCCGGCGGCGCGATCACCTCCAGCGACGCCGTGCTCAGCGGGACCGTTCGCCACTGGGCATCCCGCAACGGGGACACCGGGGGCGTGTGCTCGGCGCTATCGGCCAACGGATTCGCGCCGCCGATCGAGCCCTTACCGATCGAACCCTTCCTACGTTGCGGAGGCATCAGGCGGGTACCTCCACCGCGACCCGGTACGGACTCACCAACTCCTCGCCGACCTGCCGATATTCACCGAGATCCATGATCGGATTCTCGGCGCCCTCACCGACCTCCCCGTCGGCGGCCTCGCGATACCACTTCCACGCGCTCAAATAGGATTCGAAGACGTCATAGCCCGCATCCTCCAGATTTCCGCGCTGCGTACGGTATTCGGTCGAGACGTTCCTGCCGTTCTTCATCGTCACCGGAACCTTGGTCATCAGTACCCGTACCCGGATCTCGCGGCCGCTATCGGCAGCGGCCTCCTCGGCCGCCTTATAGGTACTCGGCACCCGCTTGACCTCCGAGGGGCTGACGCTGGTCAACAGAATCAGCTCATCGGTCTGCGGTATCGCGGCCTTGAATATCTCGGCCGACTCACCACCGGCATCGATGATGATCACGTCGAACTTCCCGGCATTGTCGGTAATACAGTCGTCGACATGTCGCGAAGGGAAGGCGATGAGGTTGAACGGCACTTCGATCCCGCCCTTGCGCAGGCGCCGGTACCAGGAATATCCGGTCTGACTGAGCGGATCGGCGTCGATGACGAGCACACGCAATTCGTGGACCTGTGCGAAATATGCGGCCAAGAAAAACGCTGATGTCGTCTTACCGACGCCGCCTTTGAGATTTCCGAGCGTTATGACCAACGGCTCGGGTAGTTCCAGTGGCGCAACAGAATTCTTCATGGACAATCCTCCGGGGGTGAGGAGTGCAGAACTGTGGCGGTCCCAAGTTTCGCATAGTGAAGATGAATTCCCGCTGATTGCGGACCCGCCATTTACGCGCGCGCGTGCGTTGTGCGCGATTTGGGCGGCGAAGCTGTGTCCAATTGGACACACCCGGCACACTGGCGCGCCCCATCGAACGGAAAGACAGGTGATATGCCCCTTGACCGGATATTGCCGACGCCGGAGGCCTGCGATCCGATCGAGCTCACCGCGAAATCGCTGACAATGTCTCGAGACTCGCGTGGTCGAATCCTTTCGTGCACCGAACCGATCGAGGTGACCCGGCGCACCGCCGACGGTGACGAGCAGCCCGGGTTCGCCCACTCGGCACCATCCTGGAGGCACTGCGCCGCATCGGGGCGGACCGGCCGGCCCGATCGCCGCCGCGATCAGCGGACGTGCGAGAGGGCGGGTACAGGACCAAGGTTCGAAGGCGTGAACCTCCATGGCGGCCGCACCGACTTCTACACCCCGTTCACCGGGACCGACGAGGCGTCGCGCGGCATCTCCTGTTCCTGGCACCCAGCGCGGGTCTGAGTTCACGTAAGGTCGAGGAGAAGGATTGGCCTGCGCGGAATGCCGCCGCCTATTTACCCATCAATTGACTGAAAGTCATTGAGGGACAACGACTTTCGATTGCATACACCGCTTGGACTCAGGTCGCCTCGGCATCGCGACGATCGCGACGACCTCGCGCAGCACGCCATCGACAATCCCCCGCTATGCCGAGCAACGAGGGGCCTTCGCCCGCCACATCATCGACCATCAGGGCCTCGGTTTCGTTCTCGCCGATATCGCCGCCGCGCTGGATTCGGCGCGCGACCTACCTCGACGTCGCATGCCGGACTCCCCTACTCGCGTCAGGCCGGTGTCGCCAAACTGATCGCCACCGCCGCCGCGATGAAAGTCACCGCCGATGCAGTGCAGGCCTTCGGCGGCTACGGCAACACGCGGGACTTCCCGGTGGCGTTATGCGCGAGGCCGGGGGGCACGCAGATCTTCGAGGGCACCAATCAGATCCAACGTCTGGTCATCGCCCGCCAGCTCGCCGGACAATGGACACGGCGGGACACCGCCCGCCGCCAAGCTCAGCCGAGTCTCCGCAATCCACCAGTAAACTCGGCGATGACCTGCACCGATGACGAAGGGGCACGAGCGATGCTGTGGGTACTGATCGGCGTTGTGATCCTGCTCGCGGCGGCCTACGTCATCTATCAGACGCAGCAGACCAGACAGCGCGCGGCACGCGAGTTCGACGATGCGGCCGCCGACGCCAGGCAGATGATCGAACGGCTCGCAGGTCAGGTCTACAACCTCAGCGGTAGCAACGAGGCGGCGAAGCAGGCACTCGCCGACGCCTCGGAGCGACACATCGCGGCCGGATCACAGATCGAGCAGGCGCGCACGCCTGCCCAGGCGCGGCTGGCGAAGCAGACCGCGGTCGAGGGCATGTACTACATCCGCGCGGCGCGCACCGCGATGTTGATGGATCCAGGCCCGATAATTCCGGCGCTGGACGGTCAGGACACCGCCGGGCGGGTCACCGAGAAGCGCGTCGTCGAATACGAGGGCCGCGAAGTCGCCGCATCGCCGAATCCCTCCACGGAGACGCCGAATTACTATCCGGGCGGGCGCGTCGCCGGGCGGCCGGTGCCCGCGGGCTGGTATTCCGAGCCGTGGTGGCGGCCCGCATTGCTCGGCGGCGCTTGGGGTTTGGGGTCGGCACTGCTGTTCTCCTCACTGTTCTCCGGAATGTCCGGGGTGGGGTATGACGTGCAGGGGTTCGAAAGTGGTTACGGCGAGGGGTATCAGGACGCGCTCGACGCGCCGAGTGGGGATCAGGGTTACGACTCAGGGGATCAGGGCGGGTACTCCGACGATCAGGGTGGATACGACTCCGGCGGTGGATACGACTCCGGCGGTGGGTACGACTCCGGCGGCGGGTTCGATGGTGGGGGCTTCGACGGCGGCGGGTTCGATGGGGGCGGGTTCGATGGCGGTTTCTGATGCACTGAGCGGCACGAGTCGCTCCCTGAGCACAACCGACCCTTAATTGTCTGAGACGCCTTTGTCTCGCGAGTGATCCCAAACGGGGAACAACTTTCGCGAGCCGGATCCCAGAAACCGACCTCACGCCAGGGGCCGACGCCTGGCGGAGGTCGGCTCCGCACCAGAGGCGACTGCAGGGTCGACAGCTCCGGAGTTCGGCACTCTTCTCGCCGCCACACCTCGGAAGCCGACCCACGACCGGGACCGACCACCCCGGCATGCCTGCCGCTCCGATAGAACAGACCCGTGCCACCAACAGTCTCAGACAGACCCCCTCTCCCCGTCAACCCCAACCGATCTCGACCCCGATGACGCCCCCAACCAAATCGATGCGGCCCCCTCGCCCCCGACCCGGTAGACTCCCCGACGTCCCGATCGGTGCCCCGGCACCACCAGTTAAGCCCTCGTAGCTCAGGGGATAGAGCACCGCTCTCCTAAAGCGGGTGTCGCAGGTTCGAATCCTGCCGAGGGCACAACATTTCCCCAGGTCATCTCGGCATTTTCCGAAGGTCGACCACCTCTGCACCGCCTTGAGTACGCAGAGAGTACGCAGTAGCGAAGTTGGTTCGCGCCGAGTTCAATCTGTTCGCCACTTCGTCGAGATCGTCGTCGAACAGATCGGCGTAGTAATCCAGGGTTGTACTGGGCTTGTCGTGCCCGAGCATCCGTTGCACGCCGAGCACTGAGGCACCCTCCGAGACCGCCAAGGACGCGGCGGTATGCCGCATCTCGTGCGGAGTGAACCCGCGAAGGTCTGCCGCCGCTGCAGCGCTGTTCCACCAGGCGCGGCGCATGTTTCGGACACGAAGGACGGCACCGCGGCTCGACGTGAAAACCTCAGCATCGAGGCCCTTGCCCGCCAGGTGCGCGGCCATCGGCTTGGTGAGGAATTCCGGGAACGGGACACTTCGCCGCTGGTGATCCTTCGGGGCCTTGACCACGAGCACGCCGTCGACCTCCGTGATCGTGCGTTCGATCTGGAGTCGCCGCCGGAGCATGTGGACTGCGGACACCTGCAACCCTGCGAGTTCGGCGAACCGTAGTCCGCAGTAGGCGAGAACCATGACCATCAGCCAGTTTTCGCCCGCGCATTCGGCCAGCCGTTCCACTTCGACACCGGAAAGGTAGCGACGTTTGGCGAGGCGCTGTTTCGGCCGCTTCACGGTGGAGCACGGATTGACAGCGATACGACGGGTTTTGACCGCGTAGTCGCAGATTCGGGATAGCACGCCGAGGTTCTTCCGGACGGTGCCGCCCGCAGTGCCGCCGTCGACCTGATCGTTCACCCAGTTCTGAATGGCGTCGTGGTCCAGGTCCGCTAGGCGCACAGTTCCCCACGTGGGCTTGATATGCTTGCGTACGACGGACTTGTAGCGCGAGCGCGTCGACTCTTCCCAGTCGGGATTGGCCCCCAGCCACGCTTCGGCCACGACCGCGACCGTCACGCGGCCCGCTGAGGGTGGAGCGTGTACGCCAGTGACGACAGCTGCGGTCTGCCCGTCGAGCCACGCTTGCGCGTCGGCCTTGCGGGCGAATCGCCTTGTGTGTTCCTTGCCCGCGCCGTCGACATAGCGGGCGCGCCAGCGTTTGCCCTTGCCGTCCAGTTTGGACGGAACGCGCCGGACCGTGCCGTCTGGCTGGCGCTCGTCCTTGGTCCAGAGGTCTTCGACTCCGGCCCGGCGGTTCCGTCGTGCGGCCATGGTTACGCGGCTCCTCCGGTCTGGATCTGGGCGGCTTCCTGGTCGGCGATCCAGGCTTCGACGACGCTGAGCCGCCAGACGCGGCGGCGGCCGAGTTTGAAACTGCGGCGGCCGATGTCGTTGCCGATGTGTGCCCAGTAACGCCAGGTTGCGGCGGGGATGCCGGTCAGTGCTTCGCAGTCGGCGGCCTGGAGGTAGCGCTCGGTCATGGTGGTCTCCTCGGTTCGGTTTGGTGCGTGGGGTGCCACAGCCGGTGCGCTGCTGGCACGTCCGGTGCGTTTGGTGGTGCATGACGCACCAGCAGATGTTGTGTGGTGCGCGCCGGTGTCACACCCGGTGCGCAGAGTGGTGCGCGGGTTGTCACCCCCGGTGCGCGCGGTGCTGCTTGTCGTGTCAACAACTCGCGCGATGGACTGTGTTACCCGCCGGTAGTTTGCGGTGGTGCGCAGCTCGTTCGATGGCATTACGCCACCGACTTCATGCGTTGACCTGCACGGATATCCCGGAGGGCGGCGCGGCCGTCGCGGGTGAGCGCCTCGAGTGTCACGGTGGTGACGCCGAGGGTGACAGACAGTGGTGCGGAGGTGACAGCGGCGCGTACCAGGGCAGCACCGGCTGGTTCGGTGTGCACGATCAGTAGCCGTGCGCACCGGTCGTCGACGGCGCGTTGGCCCGCTCGTGTCGCCTGCTGCACCAGGTCGGCGGCGCTGGTGTCGGCGGTGGTGATCACCAGTACGGCCTCGTTGACACCGTCGGTGCGCAGAACTTGGCCGTCATAGGGGTAGCGGCGTGGGTGGTGCGCTCGGTAGCTGAGTTCGCGCTCGGACTCCCATTCCTCGCGTGCTGTGGCACCGAGTGCGATGCGTGTGCGGGCGACGGCGCGACCGCGGATCGACCACAAGGGGGAGGGTTGCCAGTCCGGACGGGAGTGGCCAAAGAACCAAGTCACCGCGCGGCGGGTCGGCACGATCCACTTCGGTCCGGCGCCGATGCGTCGCAGCGGATGCACCAGGCCCGCGGTCCGGAAGTTGGCGGCGAGTTCGTAGACGTGGTTGCGGCCGGTGCCGAGGAACTCGGCGAGCACGTCGACTTGCATGGCCCGCTGCTGCACCAGCCCGCAGAGTGCGCGGTCTTCCCGTTGGGTGCGGATATCGCGGTGTCCAGTTTTCTGGACAGCGGAGCCGGTCATTTCGCCTCCACTTTGATGTTGTCGCCGGTGAAGTCCGCCCACATCTGCGGGAGCGCGGAGACGGGGAATCGGAAACCATTGCGCCAGCCGATCTCCCAACCGGGATGCTCATCGTCCGGGTCGGTGTGGGGGTGGTCGACGACCCAGGTGAGGCGGCGGCCGTGCCTTATGAAGGGGTAGACATCAAACCATTGGCTGTCGCTGTAGACGGCGATGCCGTCGCCGCCGTGGTAGGCATGCGCGATGCCGCGTGCGGCGAGTTCGGTGCGCAGCAGCCACAGTCGCAATCGGATGTGGTGGGTCAACTCGTAGCGAGTCCGGCGGCCCAGGTGTCGGGCCGAGCGCCCGATGGTGGCGCAAAAGGAGATGATCATCGAAGGTCCTCGGTGGTTTTCGCGCCGCGTCGGCGGCGGCGATGGTTTGGGTTCGGGGTTCGGCCGGCGGCCTTCATCTGGGCGCGGGTGGCACGGAACTTCGCCCATTCCTCGTCGAAGTCGCCGACCGCGAACAGCAACGACGCCGGGCGCAGCTCACGCGGGAGCCGGTCGTGCGCGGCATCGACGACGCGCAGGACGTCCTTGCCTCGGCACAGGTACAGCAGTCCGACCATGGGTGGGTCCGCGTCGCGGGCGGCACGAAGAGCGCCCTTCAGCGCCTTGTCCATGTTCGCGGTGCTCTTGGCGGTCAACTCGACTTCCAGCGCCCACCACCCGTAGGTGCCGTCGACAACGCCGAGGAACCGGCCGTCGTGGATGTGGCCGGTCTCGCGCCGACGACGCGAACCCGACTGCCACGCAGCGACTTCCGCGTCGTGACGCAACCGGCGCTCCGATATCCACGCGTGCGGATCGGTGCCGACAAACATGACCCGGGCCTGAGCCACGGCCCGGTAGTGCTCGGCGTCCTTGAGCGGTGGGCGCCACAGCGTGGCAGGCATCCAGCCCAAGAAGCTGCCCGCGGTTTCCCGCGTCGGCACCAACCACTTCTCCCCTGCCTGCACCTGAATCAGTTGCGGCAGCATCAACCGGTCCATACGCAGCTGCCGAGCGAGGGTCCAGGTATGGCTGATATCCATTCCTAGGAACTCGGCGAGGACATCGAGTTGAACCCCGTACATATCGACCGCGAACGCAACAGCGTCGTTCACTCGTGCGTTCACGCGGCGTTCTCGACCGCTGCGGAGCAGTCGTTGAACGGTGGTGCGGGGCAAGCCGACCAGCTCACCTATCTCGCCGTGTGTGCGACCCTGTGCGTGCAGGGCCGCGACTTCGCCGAGTGCGGATTCGACGACCTTCGCCGAGATGTTGAGTGCGTCGCGGATGTCCTGGTAGGAGGCTCCATCTGCACGCATTTCGCGGATGAGCCGGTTGCGACCGGCGGTGCTGCCCCTCTTCTTGTGGTCCCTACGGCGGCGCGGAGTTTCGTTAGCGGTACCGGCGGTGCCGGACCCGCTGTGCTGCGAGTCCGACGCCGGACCACCCTGACGGGTAGTCGTCATCGAGTAGACCCCCTTCCTGCATGGATTAACGAATTACCTTGTGCGGGTAGGTGACTCATCGGCTGCGCTCCACGCCGTATCCACGGCTGTAGTTGTTATGAGGCCGTTCCGGTTCCCGGTGTGGGTGGATGTCGCGTTCCTTGAGTGGCGAATTCGTATCGATCCAGCTCATCAACTCCCGCATCCGGGTCTGGGCATCGCGGGCAGCCACGTGTGGATCGGGCAGTTGCGGCCGCTCACGAGCAGGCGTCAGAACATTGGGCGTGTTCCTGATCCGCGCGCTGACACGGAATCCGTGGTCCGGATATCGCGTCGGGTGATCGACGTGGGGCTTCGGCGCGCTCGGTGGTTCCAGAGGCGCAGTGCGGAGCCGAAATTCGGATTTGGCGCGAACGTGGTAGCTGAGACGGTCTGGCCACAGCTGATCCTCGGGCACTTGCACCGCCTCCGCGATCGCGGACTGATGACGCGGGTAAGGAACCGTTCCTCGTTGTATCCAGCGCCGGACCTGAGTCGAAGTGACGTGGAGTTTCTGGGCGAGTTGTTCTGGAGTCATTCCCGCGTCGAGCACGGCTTGCTGCAGCTGCTCGTTAACTGGCTTGTTCGGCCGATCCGGCCACAGATCATCGGTCGATACTCCGACCATGACCGATACCGAATGCTGATGCTTCGGGTACGGGACCCGACCGCTACTGATCCAGCGTTCGACGGTCTTCGGGTCGACTTCCAGCCTTTCGGCCACTGTCTGCGGTGTCAGCTGCGCCTCGCGCATCGCGGCTCGTAAACGCTCATTCGGAGTGCTCATCGGGAACGCTCCACACCACCGTCGCGCAGGTAACCGCGGACCACTGAACTCGTAAAGCAAGGCCCGCCGGTCGTGTAGGAGTAGAACGGCATTCTCGGCACCGGGACGGGCGGGTGAATGTCGTGTTCCTTGATCGGCGAGGAGGCATCGACGTAACTAATTAGTGCCTGCATCCGAGCCGACGACCCGAGATCAGCGGTCGAATCAGGCGAAACCGTCCGGGTCGGTCCGGCATGTGGGGCCGGAAGTGGTGCACCGCTGCGCCGGTCGAACGGCTGCAACAGGTCCTCGACCTCGTAACCGGGAAACATTCGTTTCAGCACCGGGCGGTGATGCTCCTGGGGCTTGGAATCGCCCCACATCCAACGGCGGATCGTCCGATGGTTCGGGGCCAAACCCGCCCGATCGCCCCAGACTGCCGCTGCCGCCCGGTCGTATTCGAGCGCGAAACGGTCTTCGGTCCAATCCTGACGCCGGGAAAGTGCACGCAGTACCGTTCCCGGCTTATCCGAGGGGCGGCTCATCGCGACCGCCTCCGATCCGCCTTGCGGTCACAGCTGGTCGGTGCGGCGCGGAGATCGCGCTCCTTGATGGGCGCGGTCTTGTCCACCCAAGCCAGGACCTCGGACAGGTCACGGCCGTCGTTGCTGGCCATCCATTTCGCCACGGCTTCCCGCTCGGCGAAACCCGGTTCACCACGACGCGGCGCGGTTCGATGCGATTCCCCCGCACCTACATATGCGTCACCAGCAACGGGGTTCGGTGCTGACCATCGATCTACACTGGACATGCTTCAAGGTCTCCAATCCTGAAGTAATGACCGAGTGGGTAGCCGCCCAACTCGATCGTCTGAGCTCCCCGGTAGTTCGCGCTGCCGGGGAGTTTTTGTTGCAACGCCTCAATCGTTGTCAACTAGGTCAATCATAGGTCAATCAGTTATGTGTCGACAAGTGCGCAACGTGAGTGACGCTGATTCACCCCCTACCATTGACTTCATGAGCGAGTCTGCTGCCTCGACGAAGTACCAGGCCATTGCAAACGATCTTCGACAGAAGATCGCCACTGGGGCGTTTGAAGTTGGCGGCTTGCTGCCGACCAAAGCCGAGCTGATGGCCCAATACAGCGTTGCCCTCAACACGGTCGACAAAGCGTTGGATGTACTGCGTGATCTCGGTCTTATTGAATCGCAGCAAGGGGTTGGTACGTTCGTCCGCGCCAAAGAACCGGTGCAAGAGGCGGACCTGAGAACCCGCGTTCACCAGCTTGAAACTCAGGTCGCAGAACTGTTCGAGCTGCTGGACCAACGCCCGCCGACCCGTCGGGGCAATGAACCGCAGTAGGTTCGGAGCCGCTCGTTCGATCGGGTTCTGTGTCATGCATTCAGCAAAGCCCACCCCGCATAGCCAGCACACCATGTGAAACCCCATGTGCGACAGCGCTATCCGATGCGAACAGTCATCCCCAGCGATAGCCAACACCTTGGGCGTATCATCGCCCAAGGTCACGGACATCGTGAAAGAGGTGGGTTGATGAGTGAGCCGAACTTCGAACTTCGCGAGTTGATCACCGAAGCTGGCATCTCGTGGGCTGGGCTTGCGAAGCGTATCAACGACCTCGGCGCCGACGAGGGGGAGGCTCTTCGGTACGACTACACGGCAGTGAACCGCTGGGTGACCAAGGGGCAGAAACCCCGAGGTATTACGCCGACCATCATCTGTCGAGTGCTCTCCGAGCGACTTGGCCGGCGGATCCGTCCAGCTGATATCGGAATGGAAGGAGTCGAGTCTGTGGCATCGCGCGGCCTCCAGTACCCACACGATCCGGACGCCAGTCTCGAAACCATTCAAGACCTCGGTACCGCCTACACGAACGGGCAGTTCAGCGCACCCTTCATCCTTGCCGCACTCGCTGCGCCAAGCCGTGATTGGCTACTCGCGACCTTCGAGGAGGTCTCTTCAGACCGCGGTCCGCGTGCGATCGGTATGAACCAAGTTGCAGGCATCCGGAACATGTTCAGTTTGTTCCAGGAGATGGATGTCATGCGCGGTGGCGGACATGCCCGAACTGCGCTGATCAGCTATATGAATTCCACTGTGATTCCACTGATCAGGCGCGAGCATGAGCCCGATGTACAGAAGGCCCTCTATGACGCAGCTGCCGAGCAGGCGTATCTGATCGGCTGGATGGCATACGACGACGGTGAGCACGGACTTGCTCAGCGATACCTCATTCAATCTCTCCGTCTGTCACAAGCCGCCGAGAATCCGGTCCTGGGCGCTCACGTTCTGGCTGGCATGGCGGATCAAGCGAATCTGCTCGGGCACAAGTACGAGGCCGTTGCACTGGCACGTGCGGGGCTGCATGGCATCGCCCCAGAGAATTCTCCGGCCTGCTACGCCGATCTGAGCGTCCTTGAAGCGCGCGCCCTGGCCAGCCTCGGCGACGCGACAGCCGCGAACAAATCAATCGTCCGGGCAGAGCGCATCTTCGACAGTGTCGATCATGACGCCGAGCCGGAATGGGCTCGATTCATCGATCGCGCCTACTTCTTCGGGGAGGCCGCGCAAGTCTTTCGGGATCTCGGCCAACCGAACGAGATTGAGCGATTTGCAGGTCTGTCGATCGAGGAATGCCGAGAACAACGGCGAGCGAGGCGAGGGAGCCTCAGTCAGGCAGCCGTAGCAGCAGCATTCTTGCAGCGCAATGAAGTTGAGGCGGCAGCCGACCGGGGGAAGGTCGTCGTGCAACTCACTTCGACGGTCAACTCATCACGTTCCCTGGAAGCCGTAACGGATCTGCAGCGTAAGTTGCGGCCGTATGCCGACGTGCCCCAGGTGCAAGAGTTCAATCGCGATGCCTCGCTGATGCTTGGCCTCGTGGCGTAACCATCAGTAGTCCCTTTGTTTCCAAGACGGCATTTGATCGCGGATCACATTGCCGCGCATAGCGACACGCTGATGACTCGGCTCTTCGCCGCAGAGCACGCCCAGCTCGACTAGTTCGTCCGTATCCGAACTCCTATCTGCCCGAAGAGTGCCCGAAGTCTGCCCGAAGAGTGCCCGAAGTTGTTTGGTCCCGTGTTGAGTCACTTCGAAACCTAGTCCTACCTGCGCCTTCGGCGCATCGCTCTCGCTCTCCCCGTTCCTGATTCTCTATGGCTTCGCTGTTCATAGAGAATCAGGAACGGGGAGAGCGAGAGCGAGTGTGTGTCAAGTTAGGTTGTGAGAAGTGAGTTTGAGAGAGAGAAGAGGGGACCACAAAGGGGTGGGGTAGGTGGTTGCGTCAGGTGCGCATGTTGTGTTTAGGAAGTGCTGCGCCACCTCTGGTGGCGTGTTCGTGCGGCCGAGCGCACTCAGGGCGGTAGGCAAGTCGTCCGCGTAAGCGACGGTCGTGACTTGAGGACCGGACCACAACGGGGGACCCGTGGGAGGGCACAGTCCCGGAGAGATTTACCGCGCAAGAGGGAACCCTTGACGCCAAGCATCAAGCAAGTTGAAGATCCCGGACCACAACGGCCTCCCGTTTAGGCGGCGGTGTTTATGCGCCTTGCTGGTCAAATCCGCGATCATGGATTCGGCCTAATATGACCGTGACATAGTCAAGGATCGCCTGATTTAGTTCCCCGAACCTATCAGCGGAAAGTTCGACGACGTCTCCAATTTCATATCCCAGATACGGGCACTGCTCAACAAAATGCGCATCTACAAGACCCACGTTGTGAGCCCAAACGTTTCTGATTTGATGTGCGCTAAGCAAATTCCGCCTGAGGTCGGGATCAATCGGCCCGCCCAGGCCGACCATGTTCAACACATCCTCCAGCTTGCCAATCTGGCCGCTTCCAGGAGGCAGTACACGCTGGTAGATCGTCGAGTACAGGTCGTCCGCCCTCTTTGCGATGAGGCCGACCGGGAGACTGATCTTCTCAAACGCTTTACCCTCAAGAAGATCACGCCGGTATTTGATCGATGCCTTGAATACGTCCCCGACAAAGCTTTCGAGCGCACCCCATACGCCGATTAGCTGGGTTGCGTGAAGAAGTGGAAGTCCATCGGATGGAAGTTCCAGCCATCCCGCTCTTTCTTCTAGCTGTTGAGCCATTTCGTCAGAGTAAGATTTCAAGGTCTGCAGAAGGTCCAGAAACTCTTGAGGCGCGTCAGAAATTGCGGAAATCGCCTTCGATGTCCCCCAGGCTAGCGCCTTTGCATTGTTCGCTAGATTGATTGCAAAATAAGTTCTATTGAGCATGTCAACTGAATTTGTGATAAACGCAATCACGTTTTTTCCCAGAGAGATCAGATGCTCAAGCTCAGCTGTTCGATCGGGTTCCTCATCGGCCACCTGCTCATTGTTACCCAGCGGCGGCATCGGTGACCTACGAATCGGGTACGCACGGAGTATGCAACACTGTCGCGGATGCCCGAACCCGACCAACGTTGCCAACAAAGAACACGCAGGTCAGGCGACACCATGCCTGATCAAAAGGAGGGTGGGCGGCGAGCCGACATTGATCTATGCTTCAAGATGGTCGGAACGCGTCGGCTCGTCCGGAGGGGAACCCTCGTCCCACTCTGCTCGGTTACTCCACCACCACCACCATGCCTTGGCGCGCCAAATTTGAGAGTAATAGCTGTCGGTTATTCGCCTAACAAATGTAGGCTCACGGGTGCCGAACGGCTTGACTCCCCGGACCTTCTTTTGCTTCGTTTCGCCAAGCTCAATTCTCCACCGCTGGCCTCTGGCGTCGGTATATTCGACCCAGTAATCCATCGCAGCGTGCTGCCGTTCACCGAAATCGAACTCAACCGTATTGCCAGGATCGAGATAATCGCTTATACCTATGTTGCCGATCGCTTTTGATAGAGAAGGTGCCGACTGCCAGTACCTATACATAAAATCAGCGTCACTCTCATATTCATTTTCGCCCAAAAGGTGCTCGTCGAGATCGTATATCCACATATCTTTGCGAGCGACCATTTTCGAGAATGAAACCATCTCGGAGTAGGCTTTCACTCCATAGATAGGTTTGTCCGAGTGGTTATGCACCTTCACTCTAAGGGTTGGGTTTGTGCCAAACAACAACATCTTTACTTGGCGGCTTTGTTCACGACTGCTCCGCCGTTGGTCGGCGATGTAGTAACCTGCCGCTGCCGCGACGGAGGCGCTTGTACCGACTGCTCCGAACCACTGGCCAACAGTGCCCCAGATCTCGACTGAAAACAGAACCATGCGGCGGAGTATGCCACCATGGGGCTAGTTCGCCATGGAATACGCTGCGCTGCTTGACAACTCGACACCAGAGCACGTCGAGACCAACAACCGCGACGCTGGCGTTCGCTGGGCAAGTTGGGGTGTCGACGCCGTGATGGCAAACGCCGAGTAGCAACGGATCCGGTTGGTCGACAACCGTCCTCACTGACACCAGTGCACAGGGGATACCGGCTCGAGATCGACAAACTCGGCACAATGCTGGTCGCGCACCGCCGGTCCGGACGTGCCTGCATTGACGACCAACGGGCCACCCCTGAGGCTGGAGGCGTGGACCCCGTAGACGGCCAGACCAGTGGTTGCGTCAGGTGCGGATTGCGTTTAGAGCTGCGCCACCCGGAGGCGGCGTGTTCGCGCGACAGGGCGCGCCCAGTGCGGAAGACAAGTCGAGTGCGTAGGCGACGGTTTCATAGCAGGACCACAACAGACGAGTCAGCGTCAGGCTGAGTGTGATGCGCATGCACCAAGTCCCCGAACGGTTCGTATCCGATAGCGATGGCGGGTATGGGCCCTGCATCGGGCAATCCATCGGACCGACGCAATACGCCGAGTAGCCTCGCAGCATGGCTGAGTGGCTGGTGGTAGCGGTTACGGCAAGCACTACGATCTGTGCCTCACTGGGAGCCCAGGCATTAGCCGCATTTGCAACCAGCAAACGTGAAATAGTGCACCGCGCCCAGGAGCAACGTGCCCGATCAAGAAGCGAACGGCTTGAGGCGTACGGCAAACTGCTAACTTCGGCCGCCGCGGCTCTCCAAGAGCTCAAGGTTTGGGCGTGGTACTTGGTCGTCGACGAAGGGCGCGAACCCAACGCACAGCGCGTACAAGAGTTGCTTGATGAGACCCGTGATCATGTTTCGATCGTCGACCTTATCGGATCGACCGTCGTCGCAGACTCGGGCCGTGTTCTCGCTCAGTCGCTGGGCGCACTCGAAGACGGTATCTGGTGGCGCGACACAATGGCTCACGACGACGAAGAGGCGGGCGCCTTGCTTGAGGCAGCCGCTAGTGCATTATCCGAGTTTCAAAGAAGTGCCCGCGCGGATGTCGATGCGCATTCATACGACGAAGGCGGCACGACGATCACCAAGATGCGGTGGTGGCCGTGGCGTCTTCATCGGCCGATTGTCTGATCTCACTCCGACTCACTCATCAACACTTCTTGATGCGACATCTCCGGCGGCTAAACGCGCGTGATGCCCGGCAGCCATCAAACTGCCGGGCATCGGACAAGAAGTCCCAGAAGGGTGGCTCGGGTACGCAAGGAGTACGCAGCACTACCGCAGATAGCCGAAACGGGCCAACGTTACCAACGGTAAATGTGCAGGTCAGAGCATGCTCCCCAACAATGCATGCACCTATCAACTCGGGCAAATCAGACCTAAACCGCTCTCCTAAAGCGGGTGTCGCAGGTTCGAATCCTGCCGAGGGCACATCATTTCCGCAGGTCAGCTCGGCATTTTCCGAAATGAATTCCACTGTGATTCCACTGATCAGGCGCGAGCATGAGCCCGATGTACAGAAGGCCCTCTATGACGCAGCTGCCGAGCAGGCGTATCTGATCGGCTGGATGGCATACGACGACGGTGAGCACGGACTTGCTCAGCGATACCTCATTCAATCTCTCCGACTGTCACAAGCCCGCCGAGAACCCGGTCCTGGGCGCTCACGTCCTGGCTGGCATGGCGGATCAAGCGAACCTGCTCGGGCACAAGTACGAGGCTGTTGCACTGGCACGCGCGGGGCTGCATGGCATTGCCCCAGAGAACTCTCCGGCTTGCTACGCCGATCTGAGCGTCCTTGAAGCGCGCGCCCTGGCCAGCCTCGGCGACGCGACGGCCGCGAACAAATCAATCGTCCGGGCAGAGCGCATCTTCGACAGTGTCGATCATGACGCCGAGCCGGAATGGGCTCGATTCATCGATCGCGCCTACTTCTTCGGGGAGGCCGCGCAAGTCTTTCGGGATCTCGGCCAACCGAACGAGATTGAACGATTCGCAGGTCTGTCGATCGAGGAATGCCGAGAACAACGGCGAGCGAGGCGGGGGAGCCTCAGTCAGGCGGCCGTAGCAGCAGCATTCTTGCAGCGCAATCGTTGGTGTTGGCCGCCGAAATGCCCGCCGACAGCGGGATTCCCGCGCGATCGGACAGCACGTGGATCTTCGAGTACAGCCCGGTGCAGGCGCCGCCACACGCCGGCCTCGGTCCACACGCTGAACCGGCGATGCGCCGTCGGCACCGTCATCCCGAATGAGGGCGGCAGCCTCCGCCAGGCGCAGCCGCTGGTCAGCACGAACACCACCGCGGTGAATACAGCTCGCTCGTCCGTCGGCGCGGTACCACCGCCCGGCGGGCGCGGGGCGAACTCGGGCAACAACGGCTCGGCCAGCGCCCACAACTCGTCCGGCACAAGGCGTTTCGACAACTCATCGGTCACGAATCGAACATCATGCGGCACAACCGATTAGTTGGCTTGGCGGTCAACGATTCAACGGGATCATCGGCAACTTCAGCTCGGGACGCCAGGCCGAATCGATCGGATCATCGTGCCGCGCGGGCGCCGCTCGAGAAGCATGTCTGCGGGGGTCTGGGGCGCAAGGTCAGGCTATGACGTGATCGGGCTGGATGTGGAGGATCACCCGCTCGACATTCCGTCTCTGCTCGTAGGGGTAGGTGTCCAGATCTAGGTACTTGCGCGCCAGCTGATCCAGGAATGCCTTCTCGGGATCTGGCTCGATCTTGACGACACGGCCGCGGACTTCCAGGTAGCGATAGGGGTCGTCGGGATCGAGGATCGAGACCGACACCCGCGGATCCCGCTGGATGTTGCGGTATTTTTGCCGGTCGGTGCCGGTCGAGACGAGCAGCTGCTCGTGGGCGGCGTCGAAGTCGAACCATACCGGGTGTGATTGCGGCTCACCGTCGGGCCCCAGAGACGCGAGGTGCGCGAAGCCCTTCTTGTAGAGGATGTCGGCGTGGCTGCTGGAGATCGTGGCAGGCCGTGTCTTCCTGCTGCGTGTTCGCCGGTTGATGTCGTCGATATCGTCCGCCTTGTTGCGGATCTCAGCCATCGTTGCTCCTTGCTGTCGTGAATATGGAGCCAAAGCCGGGCGACCGCACCCTTTTGTGAGGATCACACACCTCCGGCATGTCAGCATGTTGACATACAGATTCTGTGTCAACATACTGACATGAGTCAAGAGGCGACCGTGGGCGAACTAGAGCAGTCGGTGGGCTACGTCCTCAAACAGGCCCAGGCCGCGCTGCACTCCGCGATGGACACGGTGCTGCGCCCGCTGCGGCTGACCGTGTCGCAATACGCCTGCCTCGAACTGCTCGGCCAGTACCCCGGGATATCCAACTCCGAACTCGCCCGTGGCGCGTTCGTCACCCGCCAATCGATGAACCTCGTCCTGCGCGGGTTACAAGATCGCGGCCTGCTCACCCGACCCGAGCGAGCCCCCCACGGCCGGGTGCGGCCCACACAGCTCACGAGCTCTGGGCAGGAAAAGCTGCACGCCGCCAGCGTGGCCGTGCGCGCCATCGAACGGCAAATGTTCTCCCCGCTGTCCGCGGAAGAACAATGTCGGCTGCGCAACGACCTTGCGGTCTGTATTGCAGCCGCTCCCCCGGCCACACCCAAGTAGTTATAGCCCGGCCGGGCGGTCAGAACTGTGGCAAGTCCTCCCACTCGCTCGACAGTCGGGCAGACCACGCCGGTTTGCGACGGGTGAGCCGGGCGCGCATTCCTTCCGCGGCGTCGGGTGTGCCCATGACCCGCAGGTGCAGTTCGGTTTCGAGCGCGGCGACGCGGGTGGGGTCGTAGCCGTGGATCGCGGTGTCCCACAGCAGTCGTTTGCTCAAAGCCGCGGACATCGGCGCGACATTTGCGGCCATATCGGCGGCCATCGCGAGAGCGGCGGGCAGCACCTCGGCGGCGGGTAGGCAGCGGGTGGCGAGGCCGAGTCGCACTGCTTCCTGGCCGTCGAAAGTCCGTCCCGACAACAGGATGTCGGCCGCGACCGACATGCCCGCGACCTTGGCCACGGTCCAGTGCGCCATCGCGTCGGGCACGACGCCGAGGCGCACCTGGGGAATGGCGTAGCGGGCGGCGTCGGCGACCAGGCGGATGTCGGCCTGCATCGCCAGGGTCAGCCCGATGCCGATCGCGTGCCCGTTCACCGCGGCGATCACCGGTTTTCGCAGGGCGAAGGCGGGCGGGTCGACCGGTGATGCGGAAAATGCCGCGTTGTCGGGCTTTTCGAACGTCGTCGCACCGCCGGCCAGATCCGCTCCGGCGCAGAAGGCCGGGGCGGCGCCGGTCAGCACGATGACCCGGACATCGTCGTCGGCATTCAGATCGCGGTAGGCCAGGCCGAGCGCGCGCCCCATCGCGGCGGTGAAGGCATTGCGGCGCTCAGGCCGGTCCAATGTCACCACCGCGACGCCCTCGGCGATGTCGATCCGCACGTCGCTCATACCTGCGCCTCGCTGACGCTCGGCTCCGCCATGACCGACCTTGTCAGCTGTGTTGATGTTCGCTCGCTGCGCTCGCTCATGCGACCTGCAATTGCGCGACCAGGTCCCTGATGTGCGCGTCGGCGACGGCGTAACCCGGGAAATAGCAACAGATCCGGTCGGCGACAGCACCGAAGCGCGCCATGATCTCGGCGGCGCATTCTTCGGGCGTGCCGTAGACGGCGAGAGTCTCGAGCATCCGGTGATCGATCATTTCGGTCATCGCGGTGACTTGGCCGCGCTTGGACAGCGTATTCAGTTCCGGCTGGAGCTCACCCCAGCCCTCGACATCGAGGACCGGACGATAGGCGGGCGTCGATCCGTAGAAGGCGAGCAGCCGGCGAACACCGACGGCGGCGGCCTCGAGTTCGCCGGCGGTCCGGCCCATCGCGACGATCACCTGCGGATAGATCGCCAGCTCCGCGGCATCGCGACCGGCGCGCGCCAGGCCCTCGGCGATGGCAGGCTGGGTGCGCTCGGCGAAATGCCGGACACTGTTGAACGGCATGACCAGCAGCCCGTCGGCCACCTCGGCCGCGGTTCTGGTCATGATCGGGCCGAGCGCGCCGAGGCAGATCTCCGGCATGCCATAGGGATTGGGGCCGGGGTCGAAGGTGGGCGGCATCAAGGTATGCCGGGTGAATTCGCCCTCGAAGCGCAACGGCGTGCCGTACTGCCAGGAGCCGAGGATGGCCTTGACCGCCAGCACCGCTTCCCGCATCCGTGCCGCCGGCTGCGACCACTGGCCGCCGTACCGCTTGTCGATGTGCGCGCGAGTCTGCGAACCCAGGCCGAGCCGGAACCGGCCGCGGCTGAGCAGATGCAGGTCGTAGGCCGCATGCGCCAGGTGCACGGGGCTGCGCGGGAGAGCGATGGCGACGTTGGTCATCAGGTCGACGGGTTCGGCACCGGTCGCTGCCAGGGTCAGTGGCAGGAAGACATCGTGGGGCCCTTCGAAGGTGAACAGACCGTCGGCGCCGCACGCGACCAATTCGGCTGCCCGCGAGACCGCTTCGTCGGGACGACCGTTCAGCTGGAGATCGATCTTCATTGTTGCGCCGTCCGCCCCGCGGCCACCAGCGCATACAGCGCGTCGGCCATCCTCGACACGAACAGCTCGGCCTCCTCGCTGCCACGCGAGAGCGCGTGGAATGTCGTTGTCCCCGCGAGTATCTCGAAGACGAGTTCGGCATCGGCGCCGGGCGCGATCCGGCCGTCGTCGACCGCGCCGCCGAGCAGCTCGGCGAACGCCTTGCGCACCGGGGCCCCGATCGCCAGCAGCCGCCGCCGCGCCTCTTCGGTCTGTGAATCGGCCAGCAGGCCCGGCACTCCAGCTCGCGCGGCGGGGCTGTCCGCGCGAGCGAGGAAGATGCGCACCCAGGTCGCGAGGTCGGCCCGCAGGTCCCCGGTCGGCTCCGGCGGCGCGTACGCGCCCGGACCGTGAATGGCCTCCTCCAGCAGGGCCTGCCGAGTCGGCCAGCGTCGATAGATCGCCGGTGTGTTCACCCCGGCGCGCTTGGCGATCGCCACGACCGTGGTCTGCGGATATCCCACTTCGGCCAATAACTGCCGCGCCGCGATGAGCACGGCGAGGTCTTTGTCGGCATCACGCGGCCGACCGGGGCGCGGCGAGGTCTGCGAAGTCACCATTACATAGTAACCTGTAACGTTATTCGAGCCCACTGAAATCCGATGTCGCACCTACACGCCGGCGAGCAGTTGCTCGATCCGTGCGACGCAGAACGCGGTCACATCGATCTCCGGCGGCAGCTGTAGCCGGTGCGCCATCCGTAGCAACGGGATGCTGAGCAGGACGGCCGCCAGTATCTCGTTGTAGCGCAGGTTGCGCACCGCCATCCCACTGCGTTCCTCGTAGCGTGCGATCGTCTCCTCCCGGGTAGGCGTTCCCGGAAGTCGTTCGGTGTTTTGGAATTCCGAGCACGCCCAATCCAGGAACAGCATCCATGCGAGGTCGGCCTCGTGGTCGCCGATGTAGGCGATCTCCCAGTCGAGGACACCGGTGACCCGGAAATCGCTGTCGTAGAGGATGTTCGACATGCGGGCGTCGCCCCAGCACAGCGTGACATGCTCGGGTACATACAGATTGGCGCGCAGCCAGTCCACGGCCCGGCGCAGCGCGGGCGGCTGAGTGGTCGAAGCCCAGTCGAGCGCGGCGTCGACGTAACCGATCATCTGCTCGAGCGGCGCGGTGCCGAATTGCGGAAACGACAGGAAGTCCATATTCAATGTGCGCCAGTCGAGCCGGTGGATTTCGGCGATGGTGTCGACACAGCCCCGCCACATCTTCGCGCGCTGGGCCGGCTCAGCGTCGAAGTACAGCCCGGCCGAGTGGTAGGACGGGAGGTCACCGGGCGCACTGCCCTCGATCCGGTCCATCACGAAGTACGGACTGCCGAGGGCTTCGGCGCCGCGATCCAGCCAACGCACGGCGGGAACAGGGAGGGCAGTGTCGGCGAGCCGGCGCATGACCAGCACCTGTCGCAGTAGATCGTAGTCGGGAAACAACGCCACCTCGGGCGGGCGGCGCAGCACCAGCGACACCGGCTCGGCGTCGTCGCATTCGAGGTCGAACAGGAAGGTCTCGGTCGCCAGCCCGCGCGGGCTGGCCGACCAATTCGTCACCCGGACGGAGTTCGCGCCGGGAAATCCGGACCGCAGGACGGGGACGACGGCGGTCGACAGATCGGCTGCCGTGGGTCGAGCGGTCATCAGTAGCCCTCGTATCCGTAGCGAGCGTTGCGCCCCATGAACACCATCTCGACCAGCCCGTACCCGACTTTGCCTTCGCTGCTCTCGATCTTGCAGAAGGTCTCGGTGAGCATGCCGACCTGGCGCAGTTCGTCGGTATCGGTCAGGTCGACGGTGAAGCCGTCGCTGTAGAACGGGCCTTTCCAAATACCCGACGCGTATCCGCGGTACATGTCGTAGCCCGCCAATCCCGGCCAGAAGTCCTGGAGCGCGCTGACCGTGAAAGTACGGGTACTGCCGTCGGCGGCGTTCGTGGTGAAGGAACCCTCGGACACGATCCGGAAGTCGTCACGGAACCGCAGGTCGTGGGTCACGCTGACGATCGGCACAATCGCCGCCTGCGCCTCGATCGGCTGCTGGATGGAGCCCTCGAAATGCCAGCGCTGACCGTCGGCGGTCTCGCGCTGTGCGAAATGCACCAACTCGTCGTCGAACTGGAAGATGCCCATGAAGTACAGGACGCCCTCGGGGATCTCCGAGGGCTGCAGGCCACCGCCCTCGGAGAGGCTGCCACCACCGCCGCCGTGCCTGGTACCCCATGAGTGGTCGCGACCGAACCACCAGGTGCTCGGATCGATATCGATGCGTTCGCCGTCGACCTCGAGCCAGCCGGAGATCTCGCCGTTCTGGTAGTAGCGCCGCGCATCCTCGCGGACCCGGCCGTGGGTACGGAAGAAGGCGGGTTCCTGCTCGTAGGCGGGGAACTGTCCGGCGAAGTTCAGCTCGAGGCGGACACCGTGGTCGTTGGCACCCAGGGTGGCCCGCACCCCGCGCAGCGGCTCGGTGATCTCGTAGCGGTAGGGGCCCACCTGCCAGGCGCCCAGGTCGTCGTAGTTGCCGCCGATCTCGCGCGACAGGCGAGTCACATGCGCCTTGCCGTCGACAGTGACCATCGCGTAGGCGTCCATGACATTGCGGTTGGGGTAGCGGGCCATGCCGGTCATCACGCTCACCCGGCCGGTGGTGTCGAAGCCGTAGAGCACGATCCGCTCGGTCCAGCGCAAATCACTCTGGACGACATGGTCGAACGTCGTCGGCAATTGATGGCAGAGCAGTTCGTCCTGGGGAGTCAGCATGCGGGGTTTCCTTCGAGAGTGGGGGTGGAACACGTTCAAGTTAGCTAATTCGAATACACTATGAAGCGTTTTTAAAAAAGACCCGTTCTCAGCTACGCTCGGCCGACACCGAAGGAGGAGTGAAGGGTGAGTGAACGCCGCGAGGCCCGACCGGGACCGGGCCGCCCCCGGGACCCGCAACTGGATGATCAGGTGCTGCGCGCCACCCAGGAACTGCTGGTGGAGCAAGGTTTTCAGGCAACCACCATCCAAGGTGTCGCACGCCGGGCCGGGGTGGTCGCCACCTCGATCTACCGCCGGTGGCCGAACCGGATCCAGCTCGTAGAAGACGCGATCTTCGCCCTCGACAGCGGCGTCGTCCCGCAGCCGACGGGCGACATCCGCGCGGATCTGCTCGCCTGGACCCGCCTCTTCTTCGCAGCCGCCACCCATCCCGCGGCTCGCTCCGGCATCCCCGGGCTGCTCTCGGCCTACCACGACGACGAGCAGAGTTACCGCAGGCTGCGCGAACGCGGCGAGGGCCTCGCCCGGGTCGCGCTGCGCGCCACCATCGACGCGGCGATCGACTCCGGTCAGGTCTCCCCCGGCTGCGATCCCGACCTGATCTTCGAATTCCTGCGCGGCGCAACGCTGCTGCGTGCCCTCACCCGCGGCGACGAGGACGGCGAACAATTCTGTCGCCAGACCGCCGCGGCACTGGTCACCCTGGCCGTCCACCACGAAAGTACGACATGAGAACTTCCTATCGCCGCCTGCTCGCCGTGGCGGCGGTCGTGCTGCTGACGCCCGCCGCCAGCGGCATCGCACAGCCCGACTCCGCAGGGGTCGTGCTGGAAAACCGCGACATCGCCGAGACCGCCGTGGCCCCCCCCCCCAGCGCGGGCGCCGCGCGACCCCCACCCCCCCCCCCACCCGCCCGGGCGGCCGGCGCCCC
>NZ_JBITGN010000003.1:0-22513 GCF_044457245.1 Nocardia sp. NPDC050630 | reverse complement strand
CTGGGCGCGGGGGGGGCGGTGGGGGTGCTGCCCCCCCCCCCCGGGGGAACCCACCCCCCCCCCGCCGCGGGGGGGTTGTTGAAACCCCGCCACCCCCCCCCCCCCCCCGCCCCCCCCCCCCCCGGGGGGGCCGACGCGCTACCCGAACCCGGCCTCCAAGGCGACGTTCCTGCCGGCGAACGCGACAGCCGCAGCAGCACACATGGTTACCGGTGCAACATCAGCCGCATCGGCGGCTACGCGGGCCGCGGCGCCGGGATCACCTCGACTCAGTTCGAGCACTGCGTCTATCTGGGCAGCTTCTTCCCCGGCAATCTGCTCGGTCCCGCGCAGGGCGTGCAGGTGGTCGACGTCGGCGATCCAGCGAACCCGGTGCTCACCGCCACGCTCACCGAACCGGCCATGCTGGCGGGAACCTGGGAAAGCCTCAAGGTCAACGCCGAGCGAAAGTTGCTGGTGGGCACGGGAGTTCCCGCATTCACCGGGGCCGGGCTGATCTCGGTCTACGACATCTCCGACTGCGCGCATCCGCGCCTGCTCAACCCGGGCCCCGGCACCGATCTGAGCCTGCCGGTCCCGATCACGGCACACGAAGGCGGATTCTCTGCCGACGGCCGCACCTATTGGGCCTCGGGCGTCATCCCTGGGATCGTCAGCGCCATCGACCTGACCGATCCGGCCGACCCCCGCGTGATCTGGCAGGGCATGCCGGGCCAGTCCATGCACGGCATGGGCCTGCGCGCCGACGGCAACCGCCTGTATCTCGCCAACAACATGGGCGGGCTGACCATTTTGGACACCTCCGCGGTACAGCGGCGCGATCCCGATCCGCAAGTGCCGATCCTTGCCCAGCTGACCTGGACCGACGGCTGGGCGACCCAGCAGAACGTCCCCGTCACCTATCACGGCGTGCCCTACCTGTTCAGCGCCGACGAGGCCGGATCCGGCGGCGTCAAACTGATCGACATCTCCGACGACGCACATCCGCGCGTGGCGAACACGATCAAGCTGGAGATCAACCTGCCACAGCACCGCGACAGTGCGCTGGCATCCAGCATGGGCGGCTCACTGTTCGCCTACGACGCCCACTACTGCTCCGCCGACCGCCCGGTGAACCCCACCGCGCTCGCATGCGGCTGGATCTCCTCCGGCATCCGGGTGTTCGACGTGCGCGACCCGTTGCGCGTGCGCGAGATCGCCTACTACAACCCACCCGCGCATACCGGTCAGAACAGCGAGCTGTGGAACTCCCCGCATGCGCTCGCATCGATCATCGGAGTTCCGCTGCTCAGCGCGCCCTCGGTGATGCAGGCCGTCGAGTCGGGCGCCTTCGATCCCGAGCAGGCACAAAGCTCGCGCACCGGCGACGTGGCCTTCGGCGACCTCTCCACCGACTGGTGCTTCTCCGCTCCCGAGTGGCGCGGCAATCAGCTGTGGGCCGCCTGTGCCGACAACGGGCTGCTCACCTTGGAGTTGTCCCCCGAGGTGTACACCCCACCCGCCGACCAGCATTCGACGGTCGGCTCATGAGCGAGCTACTCGAGTACCGCATCGCGGAGCGATTCGATGAGGGGCGGTGGCCGAGCGACGGGTGGGCGCGAATCATGTGCCGGCGCGCCGTGCGCATGCCGGAGCCGAGCGTCAGCGAGGCGCGGGCATGAGCCGACGAGTGCTGCTCGGCGCCGCGGTCGCCGCGTCGATCCTGCTCCTGCTGGTGCTCGGCGCGGCCGCACGCCCGCTTGTGTTCTCCGAGACCGCCACTGCCGCACCAATATTGACGTCCACCGAGATCGGCTTCGTACAGGACATGACCGGCCACCATCAGCAGGCGCTGATCCTGGTCGAGCGCCTCGCCCCCGATATCGACCCCACCGTACGGCGGCTGGCCGACCAGATCGCCGATGTCCAGCGCCTGGAGATCGGCACGATGCTCGGCTGGCTCCGGTTGGCCGGGGCGACCCCGACCAACCCGCACCCGATGTCGTGGATGCCCTCCGGTCACCACAGCGCCGCGCCGGCGACCATACCCGGCATGGCTACCCGCGCCGACCTCGACGCCCTCACTCGGGCACACGGCGCCGAGGCCGAAACGCTGTTTCTGCGCCTGATGTATCGCCACCACCAGGGCGGAGTCGCTATGGCCCAGACGTTCGACCAGTTGGCCACCGGCGGCCCGGTCGAACAGGCGGCCCGCGACATGATCAGCACGCAGAGCCAGGAGTCCGGGATCATCGGCCTGCTGATCACCCAGCACGGCGCGACAGCAGCCGGCTGAGTACCCGAGCTCAGGCGGGCGCGACCAGCTCGCGGATCGTGGTGCGCACCTCGCCGACTGCCGGGACCGTGGCGAATTCGACCGACTCGTGCCAGAAGTCCGACAGCCGGGCGGCCGTGCGTCCGGTGGGGCGGCCGTCCAGCGACAACACCGGACCGACCTGCTCGGCCGCGTGTTCGGGCTCGCCGAGCATCAACTGCAGGCGGGCAGAGGAGATCGCGGCCATCGCCGGTGTCACGAATTCCGGTGGCACCGGAGGACGAACATCGCCGAAGGCGATCCGTGCCAGGTCGGGTCGGGTGGCGAAGAGCTGACGGTAACTTTTGCCGAGTAGCCGCCACTGCTGTCCCGGCCCCGGCCAGTCGCGGCGCGGCCCGAGGAGCATGCCAATGGTGGCCGCGGTGAGGCTGCGGTCGGCGGCGCGATCACCAGCCGCGGTCTCGGCGGCTTCGCAACGGCATTCCGCGGCTACGACGATCGCGCGCTGGAACGCGGCCTGCTCGCCGAGAATGCCGTGCGCGTACGCCTCCAGCTCGGCGAGGGCGACCCGCAGCAGGGGCGTCGCCGTGCGGCGCGCCAGATACTGGGCGAGCTGAGCTATCTCCAGTCCCTCCGCCGGCCTGCCGCTATCGAGGAGCTGCCAGGTCGACTCGGTGAGGATCGCGGCGGTCAGCAGCGAGTCTCCCGCGGCGTGGGCCAGCCGCGCGGCGACGACCGAGTACCTGCGCGCGGCGGTGATGTCCTCCACGTCCCAGCTCATGGCGGCGGCGATATCGGCAAGCTCCGCGCCGACACGCAAGGCGCGTCCATACCTGTTCGAGTCCGAAAGCTGCTGCAATCGAGGCAGATTCGCGGCCAGCCATGCCGTGACAACGCGGCGCGGCGTCTGCCCGTCGCCCCATTGCCTGCTACGCGCCCAGGTCGCGAGCTGCTCGGCGGCCGCCAGCTCGGTCACAGCGAAGGTGGGGTGTCGAGCGCGCGTGCGTGCGACGGGCGGCAACAGCAGCGACGACAGTTGGCTGGGCAGATCGTCGAGCTCGCTGACCGACTCGACGGTCAGCCGGACGCGCAGGTGAGCCAGCGGCGTATCCAGCGCCGACTCATAGGCGGCTATGTGCTCGGCACGCACCGCGCGGGCCCCGGTCTCGAGCTGGCCCAGGTACGGCTTGGAATAGTTCGTGCGCGCGGCCATGCCCTGCAGGCTGATCCCCGCAGCCGTTCGTGCGACACGCAGCGCCGAGCCGACCTCGCTCATGGCTCCACCCCGCTAGCGCTCGGCTCCGCCACCAGCGAGGACTCGGCTGAGCCTGCTGTTCGCTCGCTACGCTTATTCATACCTCCACCCCGCTAGCGCTCAGCTCCGCCACCAGCGAGGACTCGGCTGTACCTGCTGTTCGCTCGCTACGCTCACTCATACCTCCACCCCGCTAGCGCTCAGCTCCGCCACCAGCGAAGGCTCGACTGCGCCTACTGCTCGCTCGCTGCGCTCACTCATGCGAGGTCCGCGACAGTGCAGGTCGACTCGTACATCGCTTCGAGAATACGTCGCCGGCATTTTGCAGCGCGGGTGTCTGCAAAGAGTCTGCAAGACCGCGCTGCCCGCCTTGCGCAGCCATTTGTCTCCCTATCGTCCGACATCGTGAGCAACAACTTCGTCTTGTCCGATCGGCGCCCGCGCAACGGCGCCCGGGTTGCGCTGACCATCCTCGCGCTGCTCGTCGCCGCGGCGACCGGGATGACACCGGCGGCCGCGACGCCTCCCTACCAACCCGCCGCTCAGGTCGAAGCCACCTATTACGCGCCAGGCCCCTGGACGGTGGCCGAGCGGACCGGTGTCGACTGCTGCACGTCGACCGGCGACAGCTACGACATCTGGTATCCGGCCGATCTCGGGGCGCACGGCGTCGTCCACTCGATCATCACCTGGGGTAACGGCACTATGGCCCACCCGCGCGAATACGCGTATCTGCTCGCGCACCTCGCGTCGTGGGGATTCGTGGTCATCGCCGCCGACCGGACCGACACCGGCACCGGCATTCAGATGCTCGACGCGGTGCGGTACCTGGCCGGTGAGAACAGCGACCCGAACAGCATCTTCGGGGGCAAGATCGACACCGGCCGGGCCGGCGCGACGGGGCATTCGCAAGGTGGTCTCGGCGCGATCAACGCGCTCGCGCGCGGCGGCGGCGCCGTCAGCACCGCGGTGACTCTCGAGATGCCGTTGTCGGCGGTCTGCGCTTCGCTGCCATCCGTCGAGGGCGAGGGCGCCTGTATCGACCCCGCCGCGGTGACCTCGGGTTCGGTGCTGCTGGTGAACGGTTCGGCCGACGGCATCTCGCCCGCGACCCAGCCGGTCCCGCCGGAGTTGATCGGTGCACAGTCGATGCAGGCGTACTACGACGCGCTGCCCCCCGGACTACCCAAGGCCCGCGCGGCGGTGGTCGGCGCCCAGCACAACGATGTCCAGGGCCAGCCGGACTGCACCAATTTCAGCTGCACCGAGGGCGTCTACCGCTACCTCGGCTACCTGACCGCCTGGTTCATGGACCGATTGCGCGGCGATTGCACCGCCCGCGTCGCGTTCCTCGCCGACACCGGCGAGCTCCTGCACAACCCCCACTGGTCCGATCAAGCCAGCACCATCACCCCCTGACCGAAAGGCTGCATTTTTCATGGAAGACGACATCGAGAAACTACTCGCCAAGCTGGATCTGGACGGCAAGCTGCGACTGATCTCCGGCG
This sequence comes from Nocardia sp. NPDC050630, assembly GCF_044457245.1. Lineage (NCBI taxonomy): Bacteria > Bacillati > Actinomycetota > Actinomycetes > Mycobacteriales > Nocardiaceae > Nocardia > Nocardia sp. NPDC050630. Next base: position 17,496 of record NZ_JBITGN010000003.1, on the reverse strand, counting down.
CGAGCCTGTTCCGGATGGCCGGTGACCCCTCGATCGGCCTCGCCGAGATGCCGGTCTCCGACGGTCCCTCCGGTGTGCGTGGCGAGAATTGGGACGAGCGCGATCCGTCGGTGAGCCTGCCCTCGGGCACCGCGATCGCCGCGACCTGGAATCCGGCGCTGCTCACCGAGATCGGCGCCCTCATCGCCGCCGAGGCCCGCCGCAAAGACGTCTACGCGGTCCTGGGCCCGACGATGAACCTGCACCGTTCCCCGCTGGGCGGCAGGCATTTCGAGTGCTTCTCCGAAGATCCGCTTCTCACGGCCGAGATGGCCGACGCCTACGTGCGGGCCGTGCAAGCGCACGGGGTCAGCGCGTGCCCGAAGCACTACGTGGCCAACGATTCCGAGACCGATCGCTTCACCGTCGACGTCCGTGTCGACGACCGGGCACTGCGTGAGCTGTACCTCTACCCGTTCGAGCGCACCGTCGAGGCGGGGGCGTGGATGATCATGGACGCCTACAACTCCGTCAACGGCACCACCATGACCGAGAGCCCCTTGCTCAACGAACCACTCAAGGGCACATGGGGATTCGACGGCGTGGTGGTCTCGGACTGGACCGCCGTACGCACCACCGAGAGCGCGGCCGAAGGCACCGACCTGTGCATGCCCGGCCCGCCCTACCTCTGGGGTGAGCCGCTGGCCGTGGCCGTCCGCGCCGGCGAGGTCGCCGAGTCGGCCATCGACGACAAGGTGCGCCGCATCCTGCGGTTCGCCCAGCGCGTCGGCGCGCTGGACGGAACACCCCGGCCCACACCGGTTTTCAGTGACGAGCAAGCACAGGACTTGGTTCGACAGGTCGCCGCGCAAGCAATGGTCTTGGTGCGCAACGACGGTGCTCTGCCACTGGCACCGGACACGACCGTCGCTCTGCTCGGACCGTCGGCGGGCGAACCTCGCTTCCTCGGCGGTGGCAGCGCGACCGTGATCCCCGGCCACACCACCACTCCGGTCGAGGGCCTGACCGGCCGGCTGCCGCTGACTCACACCGCCGGTGTCCACCTGTCCGAGGACCTGATTCCCGCCCCGCCGGCGATCATGACCGATCCCGAGACCGGCGAACCGGGACTGTCCGTGCGGTATCTGACGGGCGACACCGTCCTCGGCACCCAGCACCGCACCACGAGCCGCCTCGTGCTGCTCGGCGAACCGCTGGCCGCACGATCGAACATGGTCGAGATGCGCACTCGGCTGCGTGCCGACATGGCCGGTGACTGGCAGATCGGTTTCGGCGGCGTCGGCCATATCCGGCTCGACCTCGACGGCGAGACCGTGCTGGACGAGAACGTGGCCCTGGATTCCGGCGATCCGGCGGCAGCGCTGCTCAACCCGCCCCAGCGTCACGTGACTCGCACGTTCGCCCTCGGCGACGAGGTCGAGGTACGGCTCGTGACCAGCATCGAGGAGGCGATGCCGGGCCTCGGCATCATTCTCGGCGCGACCCTCGGTATCCGGCGGCCCCAGCGCGATGACGACGAGGAGTTCGCGGCCGCGATCCAACTGGCGCGCGCGGCCGAGGTGGCCGTGGTCGTGGTCGGCACCACCGAGCAGATCGAGAGCGAGGGCGTCGACCGCACCTCCCTGGGGCTGCCCGGCCGTCAGGACGACTTGGTCGCCGCCGTCGCGGCGGTGAACCCGCGCACCGTCGTGGTGGTGAATTCCGGTGCGCCGGTGGAGATGCCGTGGCGCGACGAGGTCGCCGCGGTGCTGCTGGCCTGGTTCCCGGGCCAAGAGTTCGGCGCGGCGCTGGCCGACGTGCTCACCGGCACCGCCGAACCCGGCGGCCGGCTGCCGACCACCTGGCCGAAGACCATGGCCGACGTCCCGGTTCTGAACACCGCACCCGTCGACGGCGTCCTCGACTACACCGAAGGCATCCACATCGGTTACCGCGCGTGGCTGCGGGCAGGCACCGAACCCGCGTACCCCTTCGGCCACGGCCTCGGCTACACGACCTGGTCGACCGACGACCTGGTCGTCGAAGGGCGCACCGTCTCGATCACGGTGACCAACACCGGAGATCGCGAGGGCAAACAGGTCGTCCAGGTGTACCTCTCGCGCCCGGACAGCGCCGTGGATCGACCGGTCCGCTGGCTGGCTGGCTTCACCGCCGTCACCCTGGCGCCAGGCGAATCCCGGACCGTAGCGATCCCCTTGCCCGAGCGCGCCTTCCAGCATTGGGGCCCAGCCGGCTGGGAGACCGAGCCCGGCGAGTTCACCGCCCAGGTGGGCACCTCGGTCGCCGATCTCCCCCACACCGCCTATATCTACACCCCCTTCTGATCGACCATCTCGAACGCAGTTCCCGAACAACGGAGCGTGGCCATGTCCACCAGTACCTCTCAACTCGACATCGACGATGACACCGGTCGGCTCGACGGTGCCTCGCGCACAAGGATTTTCACGGTCCTCGCGGTGATCGTCCTGTTCTCCGAGATCGCCCCGATGCAGTACACGATCGTCGCGGCGGCACTACAGAAGATCGCGCCGAGCTTCCCGGGCGTCGGGGCCAACATCAACTGGGCCATCATCGTGTTCGGATTGGTCGGTGCGGCCGCGTCTCCGTTGATCGGCAAGATGAGTGACGTGTGGGGCAAGAAGCGGATGTTCCTCATCTGCGGTGCGCTATTCGTCATCGGCTGCGTGCTCGACGCGACCACCTCGAACTGGGCCGTCTTCGTGTTCGGTCGCTGCCTGCAGGCCACCGCCATCGCGACCGCGGTGATCGCCTACGGCCTCATCCGAGACCTGATGCCGCGCGACATGGTGCCCCTCGCACTCGGTTTCACGGCCACCGGTTTCGGTGTCGCCTCCATCGCGGGCCCGATCCTGGGCGGCTACCTGGTCGACAACTACAGCTGGCGTGCGATCTTCTGGGTACTCGCTTCGTTCAGCTTGATGCTGCTGCCGATGGTGTGGCTGATCGTGCCCGAATCCAAGCTGCGGGTGTCCGAGCGGATCGACGTCGTCGGCGCCGCGCTGCTGTCCGGTGGCGCCGCGCTCATCCTGATCTACGTCGACAAGGGTCATGACTGGGATTGGGCGAGGCCGACCACGCTGGCCTGGCTGATCGCGGGCATCGCGCTGCTCGTACTATTCGTCGTTGTCGAAAAACGCGTCTCGACACCGGTCATGGACATGAACCTGCTATTCCATCCGCGCGTCGCGTTGGTGCTCGCCGGTGCGCTCTTCGCGTCCCTGCAAATCGGCATCGTTTCCTACGCCATCGCCTACATGGCCCAGACCCCACCCGAGCCGATCGTCGTCACCGGCGTCCAGCAGGGCACGCTGGCCAAGATCCAGGAGATGACGGGTCGGGTGCTGCCGCCCGAGGCCGTGCAGGTCAGCCTCGATCCCGGGTACACCTACGGCAGTGGGTACACCCTGCTCGAGTTCGCCTTCCGGATCGCGCTGCTCGGCTCAGTGATCACGATGATCTTCGGCGCGGTGGCAGCCCTGCTGGCCAAGCGCGTCGGCGCCCGACTGCCGCTGGTTGTCGCCCTGTTCATCTTCGCCGGTGCGGGGATCGCCTTCGCGGTGTTGCCGCTGACCACCACCAATTTCCTGATCGTGAACTCGATCTTCAGCATCGGATTCGGGATGTATTACGCCTGCATGCCGATCCTGCTGGTCGATGCGGTTCCACAGGAACAACAGGGCATCAGTCTCGGCATGCTCGGTGTCATGCAATCCATGGGAGTCGCGATCGGCCTGGCCATCGTCACCGCATTCCTGCACAACAACGGCATGAGCGCCCTGGTGAGCGTCGGCGGGCAAGCCCAACCGACCACACCGCTGCCGGACCTGTTCGGTGATCACGGCTACCAGTTGGGTTTCTGGGTCTGCGCGGCCGCTTCGATGCTCGCCCTCGCGCTCGCCTTGTTAATGAAGCACGGCCGCACCCCGGCCACCGGCGGCATCGCCCACTGACATCGTGGTGCCGGTCGGTCACGGCCGACGACACCACGCAACGAGCTGCGATAAGACGTAGCCGGATTCCGGCTGTGGTCCCGAAGGGAGGTCCGATTGCGCCCGTTGAAGAAGATTTGCACGCTTTTCAGCAGCGCGTCTTCGCGCACGTACACAGGTGGGGGGTGATCGGCGTACGCCTCGGAGTTGCCGACGCGATGGAGTTGCGGCTGACAGGTGTAGTAGCCGTAGCCGGGTGGCAAACCGACTTTCGGAGCTCGAAACCAGCGGCGGTGGGATCCGGCGGATCTGCGCGGTGATCGACTACGCGACGAAGTCCTGCCTGGCTGTCATGTCCCCGACCGCGCGAGGCCGCACTTGGCACCCTTTTATGAGAACAGTTCCGAGTGTTCGGCTATGTACTGCCCAACCGTGGATGGCTGCTGTCCGGTGATCTTCTCGACGTCGGAGGTGTCACACGATCAAGCGAACCTGCGCATGGTCGCCGCGTCACATCGATGAGCACGGTCGGTCGACCCTCAGCGACCGAGTGCGGTGTTCAGCAATGTATTGGCAAACCCCCGAATTGCCAACGGCCTTGTAGTAGTTTGACTGACTACCGTCGCTGGTGCGAGAAAGAGCGGAGTGGTCGATGCCGAACCTGACCGCGGGAGGTGTGCGGTGGCTCGCCACGGCCTTCGCCTCACTGCTTTCAACGACGATCGTGGGCGCGACATCAGCCGGCGGTGATCCGATCGCGGCGGATTGTTCGCCGGTCACCGCGCAGGTCAGCCTGAAATCAGCAGCGATGAACCGGTTCGTTCCCGTGCGGGCGTTGCGGCCGGCGGAGGCCTCGACGCCCCGGCCGACGTTATGCCTGCTCGACGGCGCGGACGGTGCGGAGATCGGGTCGGGGTGGGTCGATCGCACGGACGCGGCAGCATTCTTCGCCGACAAGAACGTGAACGTCGTGTCGGTGTCGGCAGGCCGGACGAGTTATGGCACGGACTGGCAGTGGAACGACCCGGCATTGGATAGCAACAAGTGGGCAACCTATTTGACCAGGGAGCTGCCGCCAGTCATCGATGCGCACGGGCCGTCGAGCGATCGCGACGTTGCGGGCGACCCGATCGTGCTGGCCGATCGCGTCGTCATCGGCGGCGGGTTCGAATCGAACGGGTGCACGCGTCGGCTCGCTGCGGAGTTGAGCGCTGCTGGTGTGCCGGCGCGGATCGTCTTCCGGCCCACGGGGACCCATGCATGGGGATATCGGCAAGATGCACTGCACGATTCGTGGCCCATGTTCGCGGTCGCGATCGGCGCCTGATCGGTTCCGAAGACCGCATGATCACCCAAAAGCGACCATTCACACAGCGAACCCATCGCTCACCGGACACCCCCGTTTCGCTCGTAGCGGGCGACCTCGGGCAGCGTCGACTAATCGCGAATACACCGCCAAATGTGTTGTGGAAGCAATATCTTCCTTTATTTGGGCCACCGTTGCCGATTGTTTGCCGGGAATCGGCGGGGGTACGCGCAGACAGAACGTCCCTATTGTCAGCGCCGATCGATTTCGAGTGGTGATGACCTGCGCAGCCAAGGCAGCTCGAGGAGAGGATTGATTGCGATGACGGTTGGTCTCGACGTTCGATCCGAGCGTGAGCGCATTGCCCGCGCGTGCCGTCCGGGGCAGCCCTTGCCCGAATTTGTCTACAGCAGCGACGAGGACGCGTTGTGGTCGCGTGTTTTCGCGACGCTGTGCGCTATGCACGAGCAGGTCGGTTGCGCGCACTATCGTTCGGCCGCTCGCCGCGTGAAGTTGCCCGCCGGCCGGGTACCGCAATTGAGTGAGGTCTCGCGCACGCTTCGTTCGTTGACCGGCTTCGAGCTTGCGCCGGCTATCGGAAGCCTACCGGGCCGCCTGTTTTACGGCCCTCTTGCCGACGGCGTCCTCCACGCGACCCCGGATGTGCGCCCGGCTACCGAGCAATCGTTCTCGCCTGAGCCCGATGTCATCCACGAACTGGTCGGACATGCGGTAATGCTTGCCGATCCGGAATTCGCGGAACTGTATCGCTGCTTCGGACGAGCCGCCAACGACGCCGCCTCGAACGAGGCCAGGACAGCGATCGCGCGGTTGTTCTGGTTCACCCTGGAGGTCGGCGTGGTCTCCGAAAAGGGTCACCCGCGAGCGTATGGAGCTGCCATCTTGTCCTCGGTCACGGAGATGGAGTCTTTCATGGATGCGGATTTGAGGGAGTTCCGAGTCGAGGACATAGTCGCCAGCGGCATCGACGACAGCATTTGTCAACCTGTCCTCTTCGTCGCCGATTCGGTCAGCCGGATGATGGATGAGGTAAAAGGCTTCCTCGGCACAAGCGTCGGTTCGTGACGGTGCTGTCTCTCGCTATCTGCGTGATTACCTTCGCCGACATCCTCTCCGTCGAGAATTAAGGAATTGCGGTGGTAGACCTGTCGAGTACCAGGCGTCACAATGGCAGCACGACTCCGGACGCGGAATTCTTCGAGTTGTCGGTCGCGCAGTCCGAACTGTGGCTTGCCCAACAATTGCATCCGACAGTTCCGTTTTCCATCTCGCAATACACCGACCTGCACGGTCACCTCGACCTCGGACTGCTCCAGCACTGTCTGCGCCGCGCCGGTCGCGAATTGCAATCGCAGCATGTGCGATTCGCCATCGTCGGTGGACAACCGCGCCAATACCTCGACCACGACCTGGAAACCGGATTCGACTGCATAGACCTGAGCGATCACCCCGACCCGGAACACGCCGCGCAAGTGTGGATGAGCCACGACCATCGCGGCGGCATCGACCTGACCGGCACCGACGTCACAAAGACGGTGATGTTCACCCTCGGCCCCGACCGACACCGCTGGTACGCGCGCAGCCACCACATCGCGGTCGACGGCTTCGGTGCCGCTCAGGTGTTGCAGCGAACGGCCGAATTGCATTCCGCGGCAAGCGAAGGGCGGATCGCGACACCGTGCCGGGCAGTGTCTCTGACCGAGATTGTGGCGGCCGAGCAGCGATATCGGTCCTCGCCGCGGTTCGCAGCCGATCGCGAGTACTGGGGAAAGCATCTCGCCGGCCTGAATCACGTGACACGGCTCAGTGATCGGTACGCTGCACCGTCGGCACGGCCACATAGCGCCCACGCAACTCTCGATGCGGCGGCAATGGCCCGGCTCGATGCCGCAGCCGGCCGGCACGGCACCGGCATGGCCGAGGTGCTGGTCGCGACGGTGACCGGATTCCTAGCGCAAATGACCGGTGATACCGATATCACGGTGTCACTGCCGGTCGCCGCGCGCACCACCGGGGCGCTACGGCGATCGGCCGGGATGGTCTCGAACGTGGTGCCCTTACGCGTGCGGGGCGTGGCCGAGAGCACGGTCGGTGACCTGGTCCAGCAGGTACGCCTGAACATGATCGGCGCGTTGCGCCACCAGCTGTATCGGCACGAAGACTTGCTCCGTGACCACGGCGTGGGTCAGGCCGGTCGCCATGGCTACGGCCCACTGATCAACGTCCTCACTTTGCCCGACAGCATCGGCTTCGGCGCCGTCCGCGGTCGAACGCACCTGCTTTCGGCTGGGCCGGTGGAGGATATGGCGATCAGCTGCTACCGATTCGGTACCGGGCCGCTCACCATCGACTTTCATGCCAATCCTGAGCTGTACACAGCAGACGAGGTGGCTAGGTATCGACAGCAGTTCATGGACTGCCTGTCCCGATTCCTGTGTGCTTCCGGTGCGGAGAAGGTGTTCGCGGCTATCGCCGACAAACGCACAATCGCTGCCCCACGGCAGCGACGCCGCCAGCGGTTGCTGCCGGAGTTGCTCGCGGGCGGAATCGGTGCCGGTGCGCGGATCGCACTGAGCGGCCCGGACCGGTCGGTGTCGTATCGCGAACTCGACGAGTTGACCGCCCAGTGGGCGCGTGAGCTGATCGCGCACGGAGCAGGTCCGGAAGTCGTTGTCGCCGTGGCGTTGACCCGGTCGGTGGAATCGGTCATGGCGTTATGGGCGGTAGCCCGGGCGGGCGCGGTGTTCTTCCCGGTAAATCCCACCGATCCGCCGGCGCGCGTGGCGAAGCTGATCACCGATTCACGCGCGAGGCTGGGAATCACCCTCACCAGGTGGCGCACATCGCTGGCGGCCACGACGGTCGACTGGTTGATGCTCGACAGCGACGAGTTCGCCTGCGCCGCCGCGTCACGGTCGGTCGCTGCGGTGACCGACGCGGATCGGATAGGACCGCTGCGTGCCGCGCACCCCGCCTATCTGATCTACACCTCCGGATCCACCGGAGAGCCCAAGGGCGTGCTGAGCACTCACGAAGGTCTGGCAACACTGGCCGACGACCTGCGCACCCGTAATCGCATCAGCAGCGAATCGGTAGTGCTGCAAGCACATTCACCATATTGCGACGCGTCGATGCTCGAATACCTCTCCGCGTTCGCTCCTGGGGCGAAGCTGGTCGCCTTGGCGCCGGACATCGTGGCCGGCCAACGGCTTTCGCAGGTGATGCAGGACGAGGCGGTCACGCACCTGGTGGTCACACCGGCCATTTTGGCAACGCTCGACCCGAACCGATTGCCGTCGCTGCAGACCGTAACCGTCGGCGGAGACAAATGCCCGCCTGCATTGGCCAGACGCTGGGCCGGTCGGCTACCGATGTTCAACTCCTACGGCCCGACCGAAGCGACCGTCGTGGTGACCCAAACCGAACCGCTCGACCCGAACTCCACGATCACGATCGGCCGGGCACTGCCCGGAGTGCAGACTCTCGTGCTGGATGCCCGGCTGCGCCCAGCTCCGCGCGGCGCCCGCGGCGAACTGTATCTCGCCGGTGACGCGTTGGCGCGAGGGTATCTGGGACGGCCCGGGATCACCGCGCATTGTTTCGTGGCGAATCCGTACGGGCCGACGGGAACCCGGATGTATCGCACGGGTGACATAGTCCGCGAGCAACCCGATGGCACGCTGGAGTACCTCGGCCGAGGCGATGTCCAGATCTCGCTACGTGGGCAGCGCATCGAGCCGTCCGAGGTCGAGCGCGCGCTGGCCGCGGACGCGGCGGTCGATCAGGCCGTGGTGCGGATGTGGACGTCCGAGACACTCGGCGACCGGTTGATCGGTTATGTCGTCCCCGCGGAGGCAGAGAGGGAGCATTTCGACCGCGCCGCCGTATTGGCACGGTTACGGACAGTCTTGCCGGCCGCAATGATTCCGGCGGTGTTGGTACCGCTGCCCGAGATACCGATCAATCCGAGTAGCGGCAAGACCGATCGATCCGCATTGCCGGATCCACAGGCGCTGGCGCGTCCGGCATTTCGCGCACCGACGTCACAAATCGAGCACACGGTGGCAGCGGCGATCGCCGAAGTGACCGGGCAGACGCGTATCGGCTTGGACGACAACTTCTTCGAACTCGGCGGCAACTCGTTGCTGGGCTTCGAACTCTGCCAGCGGTTATCGGAGCGGACCGGCACCACAGTGACGATCTCTTTGCTATTCACCCCAACGGTGCAAACCTTGGCCGCTGCCATCGAATCCACAGCGGTCGGAGCGAACAGCGATGTGCTATTCGGCGGTTCGGCCTTGGAGACGATCCTTCCCTTGCGTAGCAACGGTTCAAGGACGCCGTTGATATGTCTACATTCCGCTGTTCCGCTGTCGTGGTGCTACTCGGGCTTGCTGCAATACGTCACCGACCGGCCCGTCTACGGGCTGCAGTCCCCAGCCATCTCCGGACAATCGAGGCGATACCGCACCGTCGAGGAACTCGCCGAGATATATCTGCACGAACTCACTCGCGTGCAACCGGAGGGGCCGTACCACCTGCTGGGCTGGTCCCTGGGCGGGCAACTCGCGCACGCGCTCGCCGTTGAGCTGCGCGCCCGAGGGCACGACGTGGATTTGCTCGTCATGCTCGACAGCGTGGCATTCGCCGACGGTGCCTCCCAGCCGCAGCCGCCCACCGTACGCGATCTGGTCACCCACCTACAGGGCAATGAGGCAGCCACTCCGGACACCCGGCCACTCACCCTCGACGAAGCCGTCGACCTGCTCACCGACAGCACCGGGCCTGGTCGTGGATTGACCCGCCAGCAGCTCGAACGCCTGCATCAGGGATATGTCGACTGCGTTGCCATGTCCACGTGCTACCGGCCGACATCCTACGACGGCGATCTGCTGTACTTCTCGGCGCGCGAAGGCATCACCGGCGAACTGACCGGCGATATATGGCGACCTTATTGTTCCGGACAGATCACGCAACACTCCGTCGACCTAACTCACGCCCAAATGACCAACCCCGAGGCGCTCGCGGTCATCGGGCCGATCCTGGAGGCCGAATTGAATCGGCGGCAAGGGGAAGGGAAGGACATGTGAGCAAGCATTCCGCTGCCATCGTGGCAGCCACGGTGTCGGTTGCTTCATCGATCCTGCTGACCGCACGTCGGCCGAGAGTATTCGGTCTACCGCGGTCAGTGCTGGCCGCCATCGCGGCAATCGCCTTGGCAGTTGCCGCCAACGAGTGCGTCGGCAAACCGGTTATGTTTCTGCGATGGTCGTATGTGCGGTTTCTGTTCGGCCTACGGCACATGGGTGCCACCTGGCAGGTCGGTGACGGCCGCGAACAAGCGTTGGCCGACTATGTATGCGCGCATGCGCACCGAAACGACATCGACGACGTCATCAGGGCGATCGACGAGTTCTGTTACACCAAGAGTTACCTCATCAACATCGGTGACGAGAAGGGAAAGATCCTCGACCGCGCTGTCGCCGCTGCGCATCCGCACCGCCTGCTGGAGCTCGGAACCTACTGCGGCTACAGCGCATTGCGCATCGCGCGGGTCATGCCCGCCGATGCCGTTTTGTACTCGATCGAATTCAATCCGGCGAATGCCGCCGTTGCCCGACGGATCTGGGACCACGCGGGCATCGGCGAGCGCATCGTCGTGCTCGTCGGCACGTTGGGCGACGGCGGAAAGACCCTCACCGCACTGGGCGACAAACACGAGTTCGCGCCCGACACACTCGATTTCGTCTTCCTCGACCACGAGAAGGACGAATATCTTCCCGATCTCCGCCGGATCCTCGACCAAGCCTGGCTGCACCCCGGTTCGGTCGTCGTGGCAGACAACGTCAAATACCCCGGCGTCCCTGGGTATCGAGCATTCATGCGCCGCCATGAGGGCGCCCAGTGGCAAACCCGAGAACATCGGACGCACGCCGAATACCAGAAGGTCATCAAAGACCTCGTGCTCGAATCGACCTATCTCGGCTGATCCAACGAGGCAGGTACCCACGAACCGGTCCGCCCGACGATCGCGTTTCCTGCCGGATGGCCGATCCAGCGCTGTCAGCGGTGACATCCCCTCGGCGCTCGCTATCCGTGCGATCCGCCCACCGCGACCGGAGTCCCATCGGTCCCCCGCACCTCCACCTGCCCCAGGATCCCGAACTGCACGGCCGCCAGTATGCATCCGAAGAACTCTGCGCGTGGGCGCAATTTCCCTGCGTCCACCGACAACCGGGGTACCCGCGCCGCTCCTACCGTGACTGGTGTTGCCAAGCAAGTGCGGCAAGCGTCGAGCACCGCAGCCGTCCAGAAAGTGAGGAGTGTCGAATGCGCAGGGTAGTCATGGGCCACAACGACTCCGGCGAAACGCAGGTCCTGTCCGACACGGACATCGACCCGATCACCATCGCCCTGCTGCCCGGCGCGACGGTGCACCGCATGTGGGAGTTGGACAAGGCTCCGGTGCTGCCGGTGACCACAACGCAGGCCGCGCCAACGGGCACGTATTTTCCCGGCCCTGGTGGGCTGCGGTTCGGCTGTATCAGCATCCCACCGGGGCTGTCCTATGAGCCGCCCGCGGATGTGTCCGCCTCGGACATGGAAGCGGTCATCGCCGAAGCGGACGCGAAGCTGCCGGGAATGATGGCCACCTTCGATGCGACGCGACCGGGAATGCACACCACCCCTACTGTCGATTTCGTGGTCGTGTTGTCCGGCGAGGGCCGGTTGCGAACGGACAATGGGATCGACGTGGCGCTGCGCGCTGGTGACTGCGTAATCCAGAACGGCTCCGCACATGGCTGGTTCAACGACGGCACGGAACCGTTCGTCTTCTGGTACACCCTGTGTGGCACCGACTGACCGCCGATCATCCACCTGTCCCACCACGGCATGCCACCGCGACGGGCAGCTGCTCCGGCCGACCGTCGGCGCTCCCGCGTCTGTCCGGAACGTGACTCGACGCGGCACTAGAGGTTTCGCGGCTCGACTGGTCGATGCCATGTGCGGCACGTGCACTTGGGTCGGTGTTGCCGAACAATTCGCGACGCACCGGCATTTGGGGGCGATGCCCGATCGGGCGCACAGGGTGGAGAAAATCGTGCTCACCGCTGGCGGGGATCAGCCCTCTCGAGTTCTCGATAGGCTACGGAGGCAATGAGCCGAAAAGCGAAAGGTAGCAATATGATCCGGAAGGTTCTGCTGGCGGTGACGGCCGGTGTTCTGATCAGCACACCCGCGACGGCATCGGCCGAGGTGACCGCCATCGAGCAGCCGGCTACCGCACAGGAAGTAGCGATCAGCACCGGATCGGGTGTTGCCGACACCGTCATCAATGGGCTGATCGCGCTTATCTTCGGGCCGAACGATCCCTCGACCTGCAAGTTCCCCTACTGCTTCTGAGTTTGCGCCAGCCTTTGGCAATTGACTGAAAACGGGTACCGGGCGCACTGCCCGGTACCCGTTTTTATTCATCGGTTCAGCTGAAACGCGCCGCGAGGATCGGCACGTCGGCACCGCGCGCCTCGCCCGCGATGCACGACCCAGCCATGGCCAGAGCGTTGCCGATCGGCCCCTGCTCGACCACCAGATGGCCACCCGCCCCGGGTCCATCGATGATGGTCACGGTGTTGGACATCGACCCGCCGACGCCACCGCCCACATGCCACGGCCCGCTGATCCGGCTGACCGCACCGTTGGACCAGTTGAGCTTGCCGTCGATCTGACCGTCGACATCGGCGCAGCTACCGCTTCCGTTGAAGGTGCCGCTCACGGTTGCTCCGGCCGCGGGCGTACCCGTGCAGCCGGTGAGGTTGCCCTCCCAGGTGGCCGTGGCGGGCGCGACCGTTATCCCGAGTGGGCTTGTGCTGTAACTGAATTGGCCGCCGGAGCAGCCTCCCGCAATGGGATCGGCGGCAGCCTGTTGAGCCCCGACGAATGCGGCGGCGAGTGCGGCGACGGCGATCGCCGCTGTCGCGATCTTCCGGAAAATTGCCATGACGAATACCTTCTCCTTTGGATCGAACTTGATCTGATGGAGCAGCTGACGACAAGCAAACGCGAAGATCGTAAACGCCGCGCGCGGCGCAGGCTAATCAGCCCACACCCGTTCCTCGGGAAATGCTCGTCGAGCATAGGTATTCGCCGGGTTGACCGTGATCACATCGCAGGCCCGCACGAGTTCTTCCGGTCGATCGTCCAAATGCGCGAGATTCGGCATGATCACCGCTTCCGCATCCGTCTTGCGGATTACCTCGTGCAGTGCCGCGAGAATATCCCTGCCCGCGCCGGCGCGCTGCACGATTTCGGCGAGGTCGTATCCATATCGCGTTGCCAATTTACGGATCTGGGCAATCTCGAAGTCCATGGCATCTCCCGACACGTCCGGACGGAGGAATCCGATCGCGGTCGGCGTCGGCCTCATCGACTTGCCTCGTTCCGTCGTGGACCAGATCTTCTAATGCTCGATCCGTACAGGTCGGGAGCAGCTACCGTCGTGGCGCCCCGCCACCGCACACTTTTCGCAGCAAATACAACGCAACCGTAGCAATTTACCGCGCCGAATACAACAGGTGTGTATGTCCTCGACACCGAAAGCCGTGCGCTCGAACCGATTCCACGTACGTTACAAGATCTGCCAGTCGTCGCGACCATGCCGACCGATCTGGTCGGCTCCGACCTATGTGCCGTCGCAGACCTTCGTCTTCGAGGCACGGCGTTTCATGCGGTGCGTCGCTATGCGAGGTGCGCGGACCGTGTGCGAGACCCGAGGATGTCAGCGCCCGGCGACCTTGGCGAGGTGTTCCGGATAACGCGCACCAGCGAATGCGGTGGCGGGAGCGGCGGCATCGATGCGCGCGAGATCGTCTGCGGTCAGCGTGATCTCGGCGGCGGCCACATTCTCTTCGAGGTAGGTGCGGCGCTTGGTGCCCGGAATCGGAACCACATCGTCGCCGCGACTCTGCACCCACACGAGCGCCAATTGTCCTGCGGTAATGCCCTTTTCGGCGGCCAACTCACGCAGCGCCGCGACGATGGCGAGGTTGTTGTCCAGGTTGTCCTCGGCGAATCGCGGTAGGCGGCGGCGCATATCGTCGGCGGGCAGATCGGCGGTGGAAGTGATGGCGCCGGTCAGAAAGCCGCGGCCGAGCGGTGAGAAGGGCACGATGCCGATGCCGAGCTCACGGCAGGTCGGCAGCACTTCGGCCTCGATATCCCTCGTCCACAGCGACCATTCGCTCTGCAGGGCAGTCACCGGATGGACCGCGTGCGCACGGCGGATGGTCTCCGCCGAGGCCTCCGAAATGCCTAGGTGGCGCACCTTGCCCGCCTGCACCAGCTCCGACAGCGCGCCCCAGGTCTCCTCGACCGGGACATTCGGATCAACGCGGTGCTGGTAGTAGAGGTCGATGTGGTCGACACCGAGCCGGGCCAGCGAGGCGTCACAGCTCTGCTTGACATACGCGGCGTCGCCACGGGCGCCCATGCTGCCGTCCTCACCCCATACGATGCCGAATTTGGTCGCGAGCACCACCCGGTCGCGGCGGTCGGCGATGGCCTTGCCGAGCAGTCGCTCATTCGTCTCCGGGCCGTAGACATTCGCGGTGTCCAGCAGCGTCACGCCCAGATCCAGCGCCCGGTGGATGGTGGCAATGGATTCGTCGTCGTTATCGCGCACGCCGTAGGCCTGGCTCATGCCCATGCAGCCCAGCCCCTGTGCGCCAACGGTCAACTGGCCGAGCTTCCTGGTCGGAATCATGCGAGGCTCTCCTCCTTGGTCGACGGTTTTCCCCATCGACGCTACGACTTGGAGCGCGCTCCAAGTCAAGGGCAAGGAGGTTCAGTTCGCGAATGCGCCCATGACGACGGGTGCGACGAACTGTTCCAGCATTGCCCGTTCATCGACCTCGTCGCGACCGGGCGCGGTCAGCAGCGACATGATGATACGAGCCAACCAGCGGGCCAGCCGGGAGCGCTCCGGATCGGCCGTCGGCGGCAGCAGCCCGGCGGCAATGGCCTCGATGACCTCGGAGGATTGTCCGATTTCATTGGCGATGCCCGCATCACCCGCAGTGAACCACGCGATCAGTGTCGGGTCGGCGCGGACCTCGCGCAGCGATGCGAGCATGACCGCGACGATGCGCTCGCGCGGATCAGTGATCTCACGGGTCCGCTCGGCGACCGTGGCGCCGACGCGACGAGCTTCGCGGTGCACGAACGCGATTCGCAGCGCTTGGCGGTTCGGAAAATAGCGATACAGGGTGGCACGGGAGCAGCCCGCCGCCTTCGCGACATCGCCCATGCCGGTGTTCGTAACGCCGCGCTCGACGAACAGCTGCGCGGCGGCATCCAGGATCTGCTCGGCCGCGATATCGGCGCGCCTGGGGCGCAACCAATCTCCCGCCCCACTCGGTGCCGCCGTCATCGCGACGCCTGGAACGGCACGCGGTCCGGCCAGCGCACGTAACTGCCCGGGGCATAACGCACACGGTCGATCTCGACGACGAAATCCGGACAGCGCGAAAGCAATTCCTCCAGCGTGACGCGTGCGACCATGCGCGCGGCGGCCGCGCCGAGACAATGATGGTTGCCGTGGCTGAAGGTCAAGATCTGCTTGGGCCGACGCAGCACATCGAGTTCGCTTGCCTCGGCACCGAATTCGCGCTCGTCCCGATTGGCCGAGGCATACAGCAGCAGCACGCGACGCCCCGCCGGAATAGTGGTGTCGTGAATCTCGACATCGCGCATCATGGTTCGCGCCAATCCCTGCACCGGAGACGTGAGCCGCAAGAACTCCTCGACCGCATCCGGGATGAGTGCCGGTTCCTCGATCAGCAGCCGACGCTGATCCGGGCGCTCGGTCAGCAATTGCACCGCACCACCGAGATTGCCGGTGGTGGTGTCGTTTCCGCCGGTGATCATGGTGAAGGCGAAGCCGAGAATCGAGATGATGCCCGCATAGTCGCCGTCCGCACCGAGTCCGGAAGCCACCAGATGCGAGATCGTATCGTCGGCGGGTTCGGCGCGACGGCGTTCGATCAGATGGGTGAAGTACTGCATCAATTCCCCGATTGCCGCTTGGGCATCGAGCGGACTACCGCCCGCGGAGGCGGTCATGATGTGATCGGTCCACTCGTCGAATTTCGGTCGATCCGGTTCCGGCACACCGAGATAATGCGCGACCACCATACTCGGCAGCGGCTTGAATAGTTCAACGACGATATCGCCCTCGCCTGCCGCGCGCAGCCGCTCCAGCCGCTCGATGACGAAAGCGCGTACCTGCGGTTCGACCGAGCGCACCTGCCGTGGCGTAAAGCCCTTCATGACCTGTTTGCGGAAGGTGGTGTGATCCGGCGGATCGGTGAAGACGAACGGACGCGGTTCAGGCAACCCGATCTCGCCGAGGTCGCGGTAGTCGACGGTCAGACCGCCCGCCGAGGAGAAGGTCGCGACATCCCGCGCCGCCGCATACACATCCGCATAGCGGGACAGGACGTAGTAGTCGCTCGCCGGATCATCCTCGGGCACAACGTGATGCACCGGGTCATGGGCGCGCAGTTCGGCATACATCTGCCACGGGTCGCGCCAGGTCTGCGCGGATCTCAATTCGAAATGCGGACGGTGAGACAACTCTGTCGTCATGGCACGAGCGTAAGACAGAATCGCAATTCTGTCTAGAACGTGTTACATCTGGTGTCAGCGGGAGTCCTGGGCCACCTCGAACCGGCTGCGATACACGCGTTTCGCCTCATCGATCACCTTTTCGTCGATCGCCGCCACCGGGGTGATATCAGTGACCACCGGCTCATGATCCGGCCCCCGCCCGACCTCGCGACCGCACAGTATCCACGCGAATCGCCCCCGCTCGGAACCGAGTTCAGCGTATTTGCACAGTCGGCGCGCTATCCAGTCCTCGGCTGGGCGGGTCCACCACGGCTCGGGAGCCAGCGTTGTCACCGACAGTCCAGGCAGTTCCACGCCCGACTCGTAGTCGAGGCTGGGTCCGTCATCGGTATCGGGGCCGTCGGAATAGCGCAAGTACACCGGCCGCTCGGTCACCAGGTCGACGAGATCGGCCAGGGCGCGGATAGTCGGCAACTCTGTCATGGGTCGCCCCTTCGCGCTAGTAACTACCGGTAGAGGTTGAGCTGGGATTCATTGCGCTGCATCTCCTTCTCGGGAGTGTTCGGATTCTGGTTCTGGTCCAGGAGCTACCGA